>NZ_JACHZO010000009.1:0-300534 GCF_014193575.1 Rhizobium sp. BK289 | reverse complement strand
CCGCGCTCTCAAACCACCATCCACCACAACGATGTCCTCACTGCCGTATCAGGTTCCTAATGACCCCAAATTCAATTCTGCCAAAGTAGTGCTAGCTTGAAAGGTAGAGCGGCCGTTCTCAGGCCGCTCTGGAACTAGAGGCCGCGGCCGGCTTGCGCGCCGCCCGTCGCCTTTCCATCATGATCGGCCGATAGGAGCGGTAAAGGATCATGGCGATCAGCAGGCCGATATAGATGAACTGCTCCACGGATAGCACCTTGGTCGATAGCGCAAAGTGCAGGGCACCGCAGGCGGCGATGATGTAGACGAGGCGATGCAGCCAGATCCATTTCTTGCCGAGATGCTTGATCGAAAAATTGTTCGAGGTTACGGCGAGCGCCAGCAGCATGACGAGACCGGCCATGCCGAACATGATGAAGGGCCGCTTCAATACGTCGTCGATGACGGCCTGTACATCTAGCGCCTGGTCTAGAACCATATAGACCGTCAAATGCATCAGCGCGTAGTAGAAGCAAAGCAGGCCTAGCGCGCGGCGATAGCGCAAATAGTTCCAGCCGAAGAGATCGCGAAGCGGTGTGACAGCAAGCGTCAGCAGCAGGAAGCGGATCGCCCACAGTCCCAGGAAGAGTTCGAAGGTCTTCACCGCATCGGCGCCGAGCTGATCCGTCGCGCCGAGATAGAATTCCCAGGCCGCCGGTAAAAGCCCGACAAAGTAGAGCGCCCAGACGGAGGCGGGCTGCCAGCGTTTTGGGAGAGCGAAGGAGAGGGCCATCAGAAATTCACCCTGAGATCCATGCCGCTATAGAGGCGGGCGACCTGATCGGCATAGCCGTTGAAGGGCAGGGTGGGGTGACGGTTGGAGCCGAAGAAGCCGCCTTCGCCGATGCGCCGTTCCGTCGCCTGGCTCCAGCGCGGATGATCGACGGCCGGATTGACGTTGGCGTAGAAGCCATATTCCTGGCTGTTGGTTGCCTGCCACGTGTTCAGCGGCTGCTTGTCGGTGAGCGTGATACGGACGATCGACTTGATGCCCTTGAAGCCATATTTCCACGGCACGACGAGGCGGATCGGCGCGCCGTTCTGGTTCGGCAGGGTCTCGCCATAGAGGCCGACGGCAAGCAGCGTCAGCGGATTGCGCGCCTCGTCCAGGCGCAGGCCCTCGACATAGGGCCAGTTCAGAGATTGCAGCAGGAGGCCCGATTGCCCCGGCATTTCTTCCGGCCGCACCACTGTCTCGAAGGCCACATATTTGGCGCTGCCCTGCGGCTCCACCTTGTCGAGCAAGGCCGAGAGCTGGAAACCATCCCATGGAATGACCATCGACCAGGCTTCGACGCAGCGCATGCGATAGACCCGCTCTTCCGGCGGGAATTCCTTGATCAGCGCGTCGATGTCGAAGGTGCCGGGCTTGTTGACCATGCCATCGACCTTGACCGTCCAGGGGCGCGGCTTGAACTTGCCCGAGAGGCTGGCCGGATCGGACTTGTCGAGGCCGAATTCGTAGAAATTATTGTAGGTGGTGACGTCCTTGAGCGGCGTCAGCTTCTCATTGACCGTATAATTGCTCTTGCTCGCCGTCAGGGCTTCGGCCAGCGCCGCATTGCCGCCGATTGCCGCCATGCCGATGCCGGCCGCTGCGGCCGTCAGGAACTCGCGCCGCTTCAGATAGATCGAGCGGGGTGTGATCTCGGAGGATGCGATTTTCGGCGGGCGATAGGCGGCCATGGAACAATTCCTTTATGCGATAGCAGCTTGATATGAGCGATACGCAACGGACACGGGTTTTGTTACACTCTTAGGCTGGCATTTCTTTGGAAGTGAAAGCAACTTTTTGTGTGCGCTTGTCATAGGGCCGTTTCGTTCCCAACTTTGGTCGAGCGACTTGTTTGCCCGGACGCGGCCCTTGCCCGACAGCGTACCGGATTCGCTTGAGTTGATAGTGACAGTACTGCACGATTGGATTAGGACAATTCCAAAAAGCGGAGTTGCCGGCGCTCTTTGGCCTGAAACCCTTGGCCGATGCCCGACGCCGCACAATTTCCAGGATGACGAGGAAGACACCATGCCAGCTTATCGTTCCAGAACAACCACCCACGGCCGCAACATGGCCGGCGCGCGCGGCCTTTGGCGTGCGACGGGTATGAAGGACGGCGATTTCGGCAAGCCTATCATTGCGGTGGTCAACTCCTTCACCCAGTTCGTGCCCGGCCACGTCCACCTCAAGGATCTCGGCCAGCTCGTGGCGCGTGAAATCGAGGCAGCCGGCGGCGTTGCCAAGGAATTCAACACCATCGCCGTCGATGACGGTATCGCCATGGGCCATGATGGCATGCTCTATTCGTTGCCGTCGCGCGAGCTGATCGCCGACAGCGTCGAATACATGGTCAACGCCCATTGCGCCGACGCCATGGTCTGCATCTCCAATTGCGACAAGATCACCCCCGGCATGCTGATGGCCTCGCTGCGCCTGAACATTCCGACGGTCTTCGTGTCCGGCGGCCCGATGGAGGCCGGCAAGGTCGTCCTGCATGGCAAGAAGCATGCGCTCGATCTGGTCGACGCCATGGTTGCCGCTGCCGACGACAAGATCAGCGATGAGGATGTCCAGGTCATCGAGCGCTCCGCCTGTCCGACCTGCGGCTCGTGCTCGGGCATGTTCACCGCCAATTCGATGAACTGCCTGACCGAGGCGCTCGGCCTGTCGCTGCCTGGCAATGGCTCGACGCTCGCAACCCATGCCGACCGCAAGCGCCTCTTCGTCGAAGCCGGCCACCTGATCGTCGATCTTGCCCGCCGCTATTACGAGCAGGAGGATGCATCCATCCTGCCGCGCTCTGTTGCATCGAAGAAGGCCTTCGAGAACGCCATGGCGCTCGATATCGCCATGGGTGGCTCGACGAACACGGTTCTGCATATTCTTGCCGCTGCGCATGAAGGTGAAGTCGATTTCACCATGGCCGACATCGATGCGCTCTCGCGCCGCGTACCGTGCCTCTCCAAGGTTGCACCGGCGAAGAACGACGTTCACATGGAAGATGTGCACCGCGCCGGCGGCATCATGTCGATCCTCGGTGAGCTCGACAAAGGCGGCCTGATCAACCGCGATTGCCCGACGGTTCACGCCGAAACGCTCGGCGACGCCATCGATCGCTGGGACATCACCCGCACCAACAGCGAAAGCGTGCGCGAATTCTTCCGCGCGGCTCCCGGCGGCATTCCGACCCAGGTTGCCTTCAGCCAGAACGCCCGCTGGGAAGAACTCGATACCGATCGCGAGAAGGGCGTCATCCGCTCCGTCGAGCATCCCTTCTCCAAGGATGGCGGTCTTGCCGTCCTCAAGGGCAATCTGGCGCTCGATGGCTGCATCGTGAAGACGGCCGGTGTCGATGAATCGATCCTGAAGTTCTCCGGCCCCGCCAAGGTCTTCGAAAGCCAGGATGCTGCCGTCAAGGGCATTCTCAGCAATGAGATCAAGGCCGGCGACGTCGTCGTCATCCGCTACGAAGGCCCGAAGGGCGGCCCCGGCATGCAGGAAATGCTCTATCCGACGAGCTATCTGAAGTCGAAGGGCCTCGGCAAGGCCTGCGCGCTCATCACCGACGGCCGCTTCTCCGGCGGCACCTCGGGCCTGTCGATCGGCCACGTTTCGCCCGAAGCAGCCAACGGCGGCACGATCGGCCTGGTGCGCGAAGGCGACATGATCGACATCGACATCCCGAACCGCACCATCAGCCTGCGCGTCGACGACAAGGAACTTGCTGCTCGCCGCGAAGCCCAGAACGCCAAAGGCTGGCATCCGGCGGAAGTGCGCAAGCGCAACGTCACCACGGCGTTGAAGGCCTATGCCGCGTTTGCGACCAGCGCGGATCGCGGCGCGGTTCGCGATCTGGGTGGGAAGTAACTAGACCCCTTCGCCCGCACAGCGGGGAGAAGGTGGACTCGAACGGTCGAGCATAGCTCGGCCGCGAGAGGACGGATGAGGGGCTTTCGAGCTTTATCGCAGCGACGGAGTTTGGCTGTCGCTGCGCTTGCCCATCACCCTAGCCCTCTCCCCGCAGGCGGGACGAGGGGACTGTTGGGGCAAGCCTCTGAATCACAGCAGACCAAGCTCTTACAGCGGCCGATTGATCTGCTTGTAGGTGTCGTTCAGCACCTTCAGGCGCTCCTCATAGGACGTAGTCAGGCAAGCCACGTCAGCTCCGCAAGCCTGCCGCTTCTTCAGCCATTCCGTCTGCTGGTCCTGCATCGTGCCGCGTGCGCCCATGGCGAGAAGGCCTGAGAGCAGGTCGAAGGTCGTCACCATCTTTACGTCGGCATCGTTGAGGGCCCTCACGTCGCAGATCGTCTTCTCGTCCGGTTTCAGGTTCTGTGCCTCGCAATCGAAGCTGGCGGCGTGGGAGATGCCGGCCATGCCCAATGAGATGAGGAAAGTGGCGGCGGCAAGATGGTTCGATCGCATATGTTGCTCCCTTTGACGATTCCCAACGCGAAATGCATGACAGCACGTTTTTGTTCGGCGAGCCTGTTTTTTATCGCCGCAAACCTCCATTTATGCTTCATGCTTCCGCCCTCTTTTCTTTCTAGCGTCGGGCGCTACAACGTTGTTTAAAGAGAATTAAAAAGGGAAATTTCCATGCATGTCCTCCTGAAGCGCACTGCCGTTTCGATGATTGCTCTCGTCATGGCGATGCCGCTTTCCGCTGAGGCTCAAACGGCAAAGACGCTGCCGGAAAGCCAGACGCAGATGCAGCTTTCCTTCGCTCCGCTGGTTAAGCAGACGGCCGGTGCCGTGGTGAACGTCTATGCCGAGCGCGTCGTGCAGCGCCAGTCTCCCTTCGCCGGCGATCCCTTCTTCGAGCAGTTCTTCGGACAGCGCATGCCGAATCGCACCGAGAAGCAATCTTCGCTTGGCTCGGGTGTGATCGTGGAGGCGAATGGTACCGTCATCACCAATAACCACGTCGTCGACGGCGCTGACGATATCAAGATCGCACTTTCGGATGGCCGCGAATTTCCCTGCAAGGTCGTGCTGAAGGACGATCGCGTCGATCTCGCCGTTTTGAAGATCCAGTCGAAGAACGAGACTTTCCCGGTTCTGCCGCTCGGCAATTCCGACGGCATCGAGGTCGGCGATCTCGTGCTCGCGATCGGCAATCCCTTCGGTGTGGGCCAGACCGTAACGAGCGGTATCGTTTCGGCGCTTGCCCGCAACCAGGTCAAGAACGAGGTCGGCTTCTTCATTCAGACCGATGCCTCGATCAACCCCGGCAATTCTGGCGGCGCGCTCGTCAACATGACCGGCGAGCTGATCGGGCTCAATACGGCGATCTTCTCCCAGGGTGGCGGCTCCAATGGTATCGGCTTTGCCATTCCAGCCAACCTGGTCAAGGTTTTCCTTGCCGCAGCCGATCGTGGCGACAAGTCTTTCGAGCGGCCCTATATCGGCGCCACGTTCGAGCCGGTGACATCCGATGTCGCCGAAGCGCTTGGCCTGGACAAGGTGCGCGGCGCGCTGGTGACCAAGGTGGTCGATGGCGGCCCGGCGGCCAAGGCCGGTCTCAAGCCGGGAGAAGTGATCACGGCGCTGAACAATATCTCCATCGAGCATCCGGATGCGCTCGGCTATCGCCTGACGACGGCCGGTCTCGGCGCGACCGTGTCGCTGACCGTGCTCGATACCGGCAAGGAACATCAGACCACGATGACGCTTGCCGCAGCACCGGAATCCATTCCGCGCGATGAGCGGGTGATCGAGGGCAACAATCCCTTCTCCGGCGCAACCGTTGCCAATCTTTCCCCGCGGGTTGCCGATGACCTGCATCTGCCGCCGGATTCCACGGGCGTTGTCATCGAAAGCCTGAAGCAGAACTCGCCGGCCGATCGACTGGGATTTGCCGCGCGTGATATCGTCATTTCCATCAATGGCGTGGCGATCAACACGACCGAGATTCTTCAGCGGACCGTCATGTCAAACCCAAGCTTCTGGCGCGTCGAGATCGAGCGTGACGGCCAGCGTATCAGGCAGTTCTTCCGATGAGCGATGACCTGTTTGCACCGCGGATACCGGAGGAGGTCGCCAACAAGCGGCCTCTCGCCGACCGTCTGCGGCCGCAAACACTGGCAGAAGTCACCGGTCAGGCACATCTGACCGGCGAGGATGGCGTATTGCGCCGGATGATCGAAGCGGGCTCGCTGGGATCGATGATCTTCTGGGGGCCGCCCGGCACCGGCAAGACGACGGTTGCTCGCCTGCTGTCGGGAGAAGCCGGTCTCGCCTTCGAGCAGATTTCGGCGATCTTCTCCGGCGTCGCCGATCTGAAAAAGGTCTTCGAGGCGGCAAGACTGCGCCGCATGGATGGCCGCCAGACCCTGCTGTTCGTCGACGAGATCCATCGCTTCAATCGCGCCCAGCAGGATAGCTTCCTGCCCGTGATGGAAGATGGCACCGTCATTCTAGTGGGCGCAACCACGGAAAATCCGTCTTTCGAACTCAATGCCGCTCTTCTCTCCCGCGCTCGTGTGCTGACGTTCCGCTCTCATGATGAGGAAAGCCTGGAAGAATTGCTGCGCCGGGCTGAGACGGTGGAGGGCAAGCCGCTGCCGCTGACGGAGGATGCCCGCGCCAGCCTGATCCGCATGGCCGATGGCGATGGCCGCTCGGTGCTGACGCTGGCCGAAGAGGTCTGGCGCGCCGCGCGCAAGGACGAGCTTTTCGATCCCGACATGCTGGTCAAGATCGTCCAGCGCCGCGCTCCGGTCTATGACAAGGCGCAGGACGGTCACTATAATCTAATATCGGCGCTGCATAAGTCGGTCCGAGGCTCCGATCCGGACGCCGCGCTCTATTATCTCGCCCGCATGTTCGATGCCGGCGAGGATCCGCTCTATCTCGGCCGTCGGCTGGTGCGCATGGCCGTGGAGGATATCGGGCTTGCCGATCCGCAGGCGCTTGTCATCTGCAATGCCGCCAAGGACGCCTATGATTATCTGGGGTCACCGGAAGGTGAGCTGGCGCTGGCCCAGGCCTGCGTCTATCTCGCCACAGCGCCAAAATCCAATGCCGTCTACACGGCTTTCAAAGCCGCGACCCAGGCCGCCAAGCAAAACGGCTCGCTTCTGCCGCCCAAGCATATCCTCAATGCACCGACCAAGCTGATGCGGACCGAAGGCTATGGCGACGGTTATCGCTACGATCATGATGAGCCGGATGCCTTTTCAGGCCAGAATTACTTTCCGGAGAAGATGGGTCGCCAGACCTTCTACGATCCGCCGGAGCGCGGGTTCGAGCGCGAGATCCGCAAGCGGCTGGACTGGTGGTCGAAGCTGCGCAAGGAACGCGGCGAACGCTAAAGCAATTCCAGGAAAAGTGCGAAGCGGTTTTCCGTCCGGAATTGCGTGAAAACAAAAAGATAGAGCGTTTCGCAATTCGAAGAAAGGCGGAAAGACTCTAGCCGACATCACCTGCCGGCGACATCCTGCGGCGCTTTCTGTATTCGCGGCATTGTTATCCTATCGACCATCTTCACGCTCGATTCCGCCAGGCTCTTGTGACCTTCCATGTCGACGACGAGATGCCAGTGCCCGAGCTCCGGAATGGTGAGCCGGATCGGTGATTTCTTCGCGACGCCGCCGAGAAACTGGTGCTTGAGCGTCTCCGTGAAGCGCTCGAAATTCGAGCCGTTCATCAGCCTGACATTGGCGATGGCCGAGAGGGTGATTTCGATCACCGCTCCGGAGCGCTGTTCCCCGAGATCGTAATGGCTGTAGCGGAAGGCAGGCTTCGACATGGCTTTCTGCTCGTTGGATATCTGGCCGAGAGCTTAACTGAAGGCGAGTTAAGGAAGCGTTGGGCGGGATAGTGCGAAGCCTGCGTGAGGTAGGTTCAGTGCAGATTGGACGAGGCTGGGGCGAAGTCGTTAAGATCGAGTATAGCGCCTTCGGGTGCCAGGCAGATATCGGCCGGATTGTGGTTGCATTCCTCGGCGGCGAAGTGCAGGGCGGCTGCCTCGTTGCGGAATAGGCCGCCGACAAGGCCTTGCCGGTCCTGAACGATCCAGCTGCCGCGGCGGTCGCGGCCGATGATGAAGCGGGCCGGAGCCGACGAAATCGGGCTGTGAGCCGAACGGCGCTGAATATGCTGTGCGTTTGCCATGTCTATGTTTCCTCTTGAATCTCTTCGGTTTCGCTCAGTGTCCGGTCAGGTGCAGCGCCATCTGCAGGGCGCCGGCAATCAGGAGGACAAGCCCGAGGCGCGGAGCGACGGAACGAAGCCCGTTCAGCAATGCGTCCGAGGAGATGGGCCACTCGCTTCTTGCGAGGGCGGCCATGCGAGGGCGTTGGAGGGGGTCGGCGGATAGGCCGGCATGCGTATGGCGTGACATCGTGGTTCCTTTCAGTGTCACCGGCACCGCTGCTCCGATAAGATCATTTCCGGTGCTACGCTGTTGAATCTATGAGGGAGTTGCTAGGTTTTCCATTTGCCTGAAACGGCAAAAATATAAAAATCTCATAGGGATGGCGCGATCTCACAACCCCAGGCGAGAGGCATGGCGCGAGGCAAACCGGCCGCTTCCGTCGAGCTGAAACGGTGTGATTGCTGTCTGGATGGCCATAGCCGTCTCGCTGGTGACGCCGACCAGGGGCAGGCGGACATCCGCGTTGATATCCCTGGCCAGTGACAAGGCGTGCTTGACCGTCGCCGGTTCGCTTTCGCGGGTCAGCGCGCTGAATAACGGCTGCAGGCGCTCGTCGATGGATAGGGCAGCGCTGACGTTGCCGCAGGCGGCCGAATGCTGCATCGATTGAAAGAGCCGCGGAACGATATTGGCAGCTCCCGAAAAGCAGCCATGACCGCCCGCGGCCTTGAAGCCGAGTGCGCTGGCATCGTTCGAGGTAAACAGGCCGAATCGCTCCGGCAGAAGGGGTCGCCAGAGGTCGACGCGTGAGATGTCGCTACTGCCGTCGGCAATCCCGATGATTCCCGGAATCTCCGCGAGCTGCGCGACCGTTGCCGGCGCGAGGTCGATCGCGGTATGCGATGGTTGATTATGGACGATGATCGGCAGCTCGGTCTGCGCTGCAAGTTGCGCGAAATGGTGACGCACACCCTTCTGCGTCGGCTTGGAATAGTAGGGCACCGTCACGAGGGCGGCATCGGCACCAAGTCGCTGCGCCTGCATGGTTTCCTTGATGGTCGTCGCCGTATCGTTGGTTCCCGTTGCAACAATGACAGGCACCTTGTCTTCGGAAAGCTCGATGCAGATTTCAATGGCGCGGATGCGCTCGGCTTCTGTCAGTGTCGGGCCTTCGCCGGTCAACGAACAGACCAGCAGCCCGTCGATGCCGCTCAGTAGCTGCCATTCCACATGCGCCATCAGGGCGACGCTATCGAAAGCGTCATCGTGAAACGGGGTAACAAGCGCGGTGATCGCACCGCCGATGCGTCTCTGAAAAGTCGGACTGCTCATGTCGGCTGCGTCTCAGAGGTAATGCAGTACGATGAAAAGCTCCAGGCCGCCGAGAAGCAGACCGAAGGCGAACATGGCCTGAAAAGTGCGCCTTTCGCGGATCTGATGATTGTCAAGCGGGCGCTGGCGCCGGCCTTTTACGCCCAAGGCCGATACCTTAACGCGGTGATGTTTCTCGTCACTGTTATGAACGAGGACGCGGATGGATTCCGAAAGACTGGGCGCGTGCGTGTCGAGCATGGGATCTATCTCCATATTCCACCGCAAGCGTAACGCCGGCCCCCATAGGAAATCCATTCGAGGTGAAAGGCGAAGAAGTAAGTGAGATATAAAGGGCCGGCAGCCCGGATTTTCCCCCGGCAGCTGGCTCGTGGCCCGCCGCCGGAAAGGAAGATGGCGTTGGCGATAATCGACTGCCTGCTAGGCAGAATCCTGCCGGTTCTTCTGGTCGAGCTGCGTCACCAGCGCCAGGATGGTTGCCGAGACCGGCGTCGGCACATTTGCGAGCTTGCCGAGCGAAACGACGACACCGACGAGAGGCGTGATTTCCAGCGCCTTGCCGGCAAGCAGATCCTGCAGCATCGAGGTGCGCACAGGGCCGATCTGACGCGAGCGGTCGAGGCGCTCTTCGATCGACATGGCGATATGGCATCCCAAAGCCTCAGCGACAGCCTTCACTTCGCTCATTACCTCGCCAACCATGGCTGCCAGCGGTGGATCATCCATGATGTCGGACATCAATCCCCTGGTCAGCGCGCTGATCGGATTGAAGGCGGCGTTGCCCATCAGCTTGCTCCAGATATCGTCGCGGATGCGTGTGGAAACGGAGACGTTGACGCCCGCTCTCTGCAGCAGTGCCGCGATGGCCTCGATGTCTGCGGTCGTCTCGCCGGAGGGCTCGCCGAGGATGAAATGGCCGTTGTTGGCGAGCTTGACCTCGCCGGGGACGACGACTTCCGCTCCCTGATAGGCAACGCAGCCGATCACGCGCTCCGGCCCGATCAGGCGCCGGAGATCGCCGTTCGGATCGAGTTCCTCCATCTGGTGTTCCGCATGGCCGCTCTGCCTGTCCCGGTGAAAATACCACCACGGCACGCCGTTGAGGATCATGACGACGCGAGTGCCCGAATGCAGCAGTTTTGCAATTCCGGGGACAGCTGCAGCGAGCTGATGGCCCTTGAGCCCGGTGATGACGAGATCCTGCGGCGGCAGCTCGCCCGCATCGGCCGTTGCCGTCATCCGCGCCACGAGAGGGCTATCCGCGCCGGCTTCCCAGAGGCGTATGCCGCCAGTGCGAATGGCCTCCAGATGAGCTCCGCGTGCGACGGCGGAGACCTGCGTCTGCGCTCCTGCAGAGGAAGCGAGCTTTGCGGCAATGGTGCCACCCAGCGCGCCGGCGCCGTAGACACAGATGTTCTTGAAGGGAGAGGATGTCATGCTTGATGCTCCAAATGAGATCACGTGCTCGGAAAAGATATGTCGCGCTTTCGATTTGGCGAAGGGTCTTCGAGGCTTCAGGCAATTGAGACTGAAAATCGCCGAACCTTCCTCCAAACTACACGCTTATGGAAATTTCACCATGCTCGCCGGAGCGTGAGTGAAATCAATCCGGCAAAGGAAACCGCTTTTCTGCCGGCATCGATCGCTGGATTTCCGTCGTGCCGTTTAAGGAGCAATGGCAGCGCAATATCTATCGCGAAGGGCTGCAACGCGCCGGCTTCTGGAAGCCTGGTTCGAATGGATGATTGCCGCGATCAGCATGAGTGTTTTCCGATCATCACGCGCTCGGGCTAGTCTTTACCACAATCGCATCCTAACCTCCGCTAGATCGCTCTGGACCAAGGACAACCGGTGCGATATCGATTTCTCAATTGTCCTTTCTAAGTTGATGAATTCGCCGGGGAAGATCGTTGCGTTTCGAAGCCCTCAACCGTCTCTGGGACAGCGTTCGGGAGACCAGCCATGATTTCCGTGCCTCGACGGATGTGTTTCCCGTCGTGGATATCGAAAAGCTGAGTGCGACCCTCGACCTGAAGGAGAAGGGCGCTGCCGCCGGGCGCCAGAACCGGCCGCCGCCGGATGCCCAGTCGCTTGACGAGACGGAGCAGCGCATCGTCGCCTGGGTCGAAGCGGAGAAGAAGAGTTCCTACCAGATCCTCGAAGACCAGTTCCAGACCTTCGACAGCCGCTTGCGCAACCTCGATTTCGAAGGACAATTCGGGCTGATCCGCCAGGCAAACGCTTCCAGTGTCTCCGATTTCAAGGCGGAGGTGGCAAGCGGCGTCGACGAGCTTCACGGCCTGCGCCGCAAACTGAAGACGGCCGAGGATGAAATGGTGGGCTTCAAGGCCAGGCATAAGCTGCAGCGCGCCGCGAAGGTTTCCAGCCGTGCGGCATGGGGCTTCAAGGTCTCGCTGATCGTCTTCCTCGTGCTCATCGAAATGGTGATGAACGGTAGCTTTCTGGCCAAGGGAAGCGAACAGGGCATCGTTGGCGGTGTGACGGAGGCGGCTGCCTTCGCTATCCTGAACATCGGCACAGCGTTGATGTTTTCCTTCTTCTGCGTCCGCTTCCTCGTGCATCGATCCCTTGCGCTGAAGCTGCTTGGCCTGCTCGGTCTCGTCGCCTATGTCGCCGTCGCCCTGGGGATCAACATCGCGCTGGCACATTATCGCGAGGTCTCAGCGACGATCCTGAGCGGAGCCGGTGCCGAGGTGATTCAGCGCCTGAAGACGGCGCCTCTCGGACTGCAGGAGCTGAACTCCTGGATGCTCTTTGCCATCGGCCTGATGTTCTCGCTCGTCGCCTTCATCGACGGCTGCTATCTGACCGACCCCTATCCGGGCTTCGCCGGCGTCCAGAAGCGGCTCGATGCGGCGAGGGACAATTATATCGACCGCAAGCTCGATCTGATCGAGGATCTCCGCGAGATCCGCGACGAGCACAACGGCAAGATCGAGGAGATCATCCGCGACCTCTCGCTGCGCCGGCAGGAAACGGCTGCCATCATCGCGCATCGTGCGAGGACCGCGGGCCTTTTTGCCGAACACCAGAACCATCTCGAGCGGGCCGCCAATGTGCTGCTCACCTCCTACCGCGACGCCAACCGGGCCGGGCGCACCGAGCCGGAGCCATCCTACTTCAATGCCGCCTACAAGATGGAGCGCCTGACACCTGTCATCCGCAGCGAAGAGGAATGGGACGACAAGGTGCTGGGCTCGCGCATCCAGGGTGCGCAGACGGAGCTTTCGGAGCAGATCAAGCGGATCGGCGATGAATTCGAGCGCGCCATCGAAAAATACCACCAACTCGATAATCTATTCCCGGAGAGCATCCTTGGCTCGACGCAAGCGGCGTAGCCGGCGCGGCGGATCCGCCGGTCTCATCATCGCAACGGTTTGTCTCGCCGTCCTGTCCCTCGGGATCGTCGGGGCCTATGGCTGGCTGCGCTACAAGGCGAGCGGCAATGTCGCCATCGACCAGGCGTCGCTCTGCCCTGTGGACGGCCCGAAGGCGGAAACCGCCATTCTGCTCGATGTCACCGATCCGATATCGGACACGACGGCGCTCGATCTGCGCAACCAGTTCCAGAAGATCGTTGCGGATGTGCCGATCGGCGGCGCGATCGATATCTATGCGCTCACCGAGAAGGAGGGTGAACTGATTCAGACCTTCCACGGCTGCAACCCCGGAAGCGGCGCGAGCGTCGACGAATGGACCAGCAACCCGCGCCTGGCGCAGGCGCGATGGGAAAAGGGTTTTCAGAAGCCGCTCGCCGATATCGCCGGCAAGCTGACCGCGGGCGAGTCCGGCAGGCTGTCGCCGATCATGGCCGCCATCCAGAAGATCAATCTCGAGGTCTTTGCCAATGCACCGGTCGGCTTGCCGAAGCGCCTCTACATCGCTTCCGACATGATCGAGCACACGGCCGCCTTCTCGAACTACCGGGACGGCGTCTCCTACCAGAAATACCAGCACAGCCCAGCAAACGACCAGTTTCGCACCTCATTGAATGGCGCCACGGTCAAGATCCTTGCCTTTCAAAGGCCCAACATGAAGTTCAGCATGGAGGATCTTGCGAATTTCTGGGCGCAATGGATCAAGAACAGCAACGGTGATTTCGGCGGCTTCGTGCGGTTGGAGGGGATACGCTGATGGCCAATACCGACGCCAGATATCTCATCCGGGATTATGGGCCGATGGTGCTGTTCGCCTCCATCACCATCGGCGGCATGATCTTCATCTGGTCGTCGAAGCTCATGGGCTGGTCACTGCCCATCGTGACGGGTGTGCCGCTGGTGTTGATGGGGATCTACTTCATCGTATCGCTGGCCGTTGCCGGATTCCGGCTGCACAACGAGCAGGCGGGCGACAACCTCTATTACATGGGTTTTCTCTTCACGCTATCGAGCCTCGGCGTATCGCTCTATCTCTTCGCCGGTGAAACATCGATCGAGACCATCGTCCGCAACTTCGGCATCGCCGTCACCTCGACCATTGCCGGCGTGACGCTGCGCATCCTCTTCAACCAGATGCGGCGCGACCCGATCGATATCGAGCGCAGCGTCCGCCACGAGCTTGCCGAGATGACGCGGCGCGTGCGCACTGAACTCGACTCCTCCTCGCGCGAATTCTCACACTACCGGCGCGTCAGCAACCAGATGCTGTCGGAAGGGTTCGAGGAGATCGCACGGCAGGCCGAACGCAACGGTCAGGAGATCAACAAGATCTTGGAAATGCTGGCAAAGCAGGCGGTGACGCCAATCAACGACGCGGCCGCACAGCTGACGGCGACGACCTCGCAGCTGTCCGAGATCATCGGGACCTTCGGCACCGCCGTCGAAAATGTCGGCAAGAAGCTGGATGAGATCCGCGCGCCGGAGGATGTCGTGCGCGCCGAGTTGGCGCCGGCGATTGCCGCCATCAAGGAGATGTCGGAGGCGCAGTTGCAGCCGCTGCGCAATATCGAGCTCGCGCTCGGTCGCGTGGCCGAAGCGATGGGGCAGGCACCACTGCCGAAACCAATGGCCGATGGCGACATCGCTGCGGAGCCCGAGGCCGTGCCGCGAAAACGCTGGTGGCATCTATGGTAGCAGGAGGCCCGGACAGCACGCCGAAACTGGAGCACAAGGGCTATAATCGTGGCCTGATCCTTGGCCTGACGATGGCCGAATCCATGCTGCTTCTGGTTTTCTGCCTGTTGCTCGTGGCCGCCGCCTTGATTTCGTCGGAGAGAAACAAGCGCTATGAGGTCGAGCGCAAGCTTGAAAAGGCTGAACAGCAGGTGGCCTTGCTGGAGAAGAAGCGCGCCGAGCAGGCGGCCGAGATCGTGCTTCTCCAGTCCAAGGTCGTCTCCGGCGATCTCTCCGCTGCCGACAAGGCCGTGGTGGACAAGCAATGGCGAGAGCTGGTGCTGGCGAAAGAGGCACTCGACAGCATGGCGGATCAGGGCGCGACGACGGCTGATCTGCAATCGCTTTCCAAGGTAGCCGCCGTTCTGAAAGAACATGACGTCTCGCTAAAGGCGGCGCCCGATGAGATCAACAGGCTTCTGGCTGGAAACGGAGGCGGGAAGGGCATGCACGACTGGCCGCCTATCATCAATCTTGACGACGCCAAGAAGAACTATTTCCAGTCGGGAAGCGCCGAGCTTACGGGCACCTTTTCACAGCTGCTCAGCACGACGATCACGGACGAAATCGCCAGCAATCTGAGCCTCTACGGCGCCAATATCGTCGAGGTCATCGGCCATACGGACGAACAGCCATTGGCGCGGGAAAAATCCAATCTCGATGATACGATCATCGGCGCGATGGACGGCAAGCTGCCGGTATCGGCATTGCTACCCGCCGACAATGCCGGGCTTGGCCTTGCCCGCGCCATTGCCGTCGCCAATGTGCTTAAGGCCAATCCCAAGCTGAAAGATGCCACCATCCTGCCGATGTCTGCCGCACAGCTGATCCTGCCCGGCGACACCGTCACCTCGGGCCAGCGTGGCGCCGTCGAAACGCGCCGCCGCATCGAAATCCGCGTGCGGGGCAGGGCGGCGCCCGTTGCCGTGATCAATGCCGGTGCTGCACCCTCCACCGACACGCAATAATGCGGAGCGGCATGACCATCAGCTCCGCAATCCCGGCGCTTCATACCCGGTGCGCTCCACATATTCCGTGTAGCCGCCGGTATATTGGTGGATGCCTTCCGGCGTCAGTTCCAGCACGCGGTTGGAAAGTGCGGCCAGGAAATGCCGGTCGTGCGAGACGAACAGCATCGTGCCCTCATATTGCGACAGCGCCTCGATCAGCATTTCCTTGGTGTCGAGATCGAGATGGTTGGTCGGCTCGTCCAGCACCAGCAGGTTCGGCGGATCGAAGAGCATGATCGCCATGACGAGCCGAGCCTTCTCGCCGCCCGACAGCACGCGGCATTTCTTTTCCACGTCGTCGCCGGAAAAGCCGAAGCAGCCGGCGAGCGCGCGTAGCGAGCCCTGACCGGCCTGCGGAAAATCATGTTCGAGCTGCTGGAATACGGTGCGCTCTCCATCGAGCAGATCCATGGCGTGCTGGGCAAAATATCCCATTTTCACACTGGCGCCGAGTGCAACGCTGCCTTCATCAGGCTGCGCCGAGCCGGCAACCAGCTTCAGGAGTGTGGATTTACCGGCGCCATTGATGCCCATGATGCACCAGCGCTCGCGGCGCCGCACCATGAAATCCAGCCCTTCATAGATGGTGCGGCTGCCATACTTCTTGTGGACGTTCTTCAATACGGCCACGTCTTCGCCCGAGCGCGGCGCCGGCTGGAATTCGAAGGCGACGGTCTGGCGGCGCTTCGGCGGCTCGACACGATCGATCTTTTCCAGCTTCTTCACGCGGCTCTGCACCTGCGAAGCATGCGAAGCGCGTGCCTTGAAGCGCTCGATAAACTTGATTTCCTTGGCAAGCATCGCCTGCTGGCGCTCGAACTGCGCCTGCTGCTGTTTCTCGTTCTGGGCACGCTGCTGCTCGTAGAACTCGTAGTCGCCCGAATAGCTGGTCAGGTTGCCGGCATCGATTTCGATGATCTTGCTGACGATGCGGTTCATGAACTCGCGGTCGTGCGAGGTCATCAGGAGTGCGCCCTCATAGCCCTTAAGGAAGGATTCGAGCCAGATCAGGCTTTCGAGATCGAGATGGTTGCTCGGCTCGTCGAGCAGCATGACGTCGGGGCGCATCAAGAGGATGCGGGCGAGCGCCACGCGCATCTTCCAGCCGCCAGACAGCGCGCCGACATCGCCGTCCATCATCTCCTGGCTGAAGCTCAGGCCATCAAGCACCTCGCGGGCGCGGCCCTCAAGAGCGTAGCCATCGAGCTCTTCATAGCGCGCCTGCACCTCGCCATAGCGCTCGATGATCTCATCCATCCTGTCCGCCTGGTCCGGATCGCTCATCGCGGCTTCCAGCTCGCGAAGCTCGGCGGCAACCGCGCTGACCGGCCCGGCGCCTTCCATGACTTCCGCCACGGCACTGCGCCCCTCCATCTCGCCGACATCCTGATTGAAGTAGCCGATGGTAACGCCCTTATCGACCGAAACCTGCCCCTCATCGGGTTGCTCCTGCCCCGTGATCATCCGGAAAAGCGTCGTCTTGCCGGCGCCGTTCGGCCCCACAAGACCGACGCTCTCGCCCCTGTTGAGCGCAGCGGACGCCTCGATGAAGAGGATGCGATGACTGTTCTGCTTGCTGATATTCTCGATACGAATCATGATTACGCGAGGCCCGAAGAAAGTCTTGGCGCCTTATGCCAAGGGTCGTGCGCTCTCTCGCAGCTTTTGGCACTTGGCGCAAGCTCCATGGTTTTGCTGCCGGACCGATGGATTCAGAGCAGCCGCACTTCTTTCGAAGATATGTTGCGAGCGCCCCAATTCGTACAGATCGGGCGGTTTCAGGCTGGCGTCCCCATTGAGCCACGCGGATATTGTGCCCGCCGGTGTCGTGTCTGGTTGGAGGCGGGATGCGGGGAAACCGAACGATGGGCGCCTTTATCGAGGCACCAGTTGGTCTGCAGTTCGGGTGCGATAAGGGGGCACATATGCAAATGGTTGCGGAAGCAAGCGAGGTCGATGTCCTGGATGCGGCTCTAAGGCGCTCATGGAGTGAAGTTCAGGGATGGGTTGGTGACAGAATCCCGCACATCCTGAAATTTGTTCGCGAGCTGCACGATACACGCAAGATAGAAGGCGACATCCTGGAGATTGGCGTCCATCACGGCAAACTGTTCTTCCTGCTCTCTGCCGCATCACGGGACAACGAACGCTGTATTGCGGTTGATCTGTTCGAGGATCAGCAGAAGAATCTCGATCACAGCGGTAAGGGATCGCTGGCCATATTCAATCAGCACCTGCAGGAGCTTTTTCCCGACTATATCTCCCGTGTAACGGCGATCTCGGCCGACAGCATGTCGTTGACACCGGCGACCGCGCGTGAGCGACTGGGTGTGACCGGGGTGCGCCTGATGTCCGTCGATGGAGGCCATACAGTCGCACACGTCATGAATGACATGGAGATCGCCCAGGAGCTGCTCGTTCCCGGCGGCATCATATTGCTCGACGATTTTCTCGGTGTGCATTGGCCGACAGTGACTGAGGGATTCTATCGATATATGCAGATTGCCAATCGGCGGCTGGCGCCGTTTCTGATCTTTCAGAACAAGCTTTTTCTGACCACTTTTTCCGAACAGCCGGAGACACTGACAAGATTGCGCAGCTTCTTGGATCGGACTTTGCCGAATGAGATTCACTCTGGACACTGGCGTTACGCGACGGTCGGCGATCACAGCGTTCTTTCGTTCGCATAGGTTGACGTGTCGTCGAAGCGGGGAGTGCCGACGCCCGATGGCAATACCGGGAAGGTTCCTGTGCAATGAAAAATCGTCGCTGCCGGCGGCATGTTCCTACAGCTGGCTCAACGCAATGGATATGAAATTTCTCAGCGATGCGACGGATTCCAGTCTGTTGTGACGTTTATTCAGACGGGACCGTGAAAGATCAGCTGGCGCTTGATTATATCTGGCGAATTGCTGGCTCCTCAAACAGAAACGAGGAATTCAGCCATGCCCGCGTTTTCCGTCCGCTTTCAGCAAAGCTTGCCTATGAGTATCTCACGAGATATCGCAATTCTATTGCTTAGTGTGATGCTGATCGCCACCACCGGATCATCCGAAGCGTGGTCTGCAAACGCAATCTCCCGCCATGCAAAGCTCCATCAGCCGGTCAAGCAGATCGCGGACCAGCGCGTGTTCATCGACACGCCGGACGGGAAGGGGGAGCTGCCCGTCTACGCCGATCATGCGATCGACACGGCTGCACCCGAGGTGACGACGGTGCTGGTCGTGATCCACGGTACGCTTAGAAACGCCGATGCCTATTATGCGACCGGGGAGAAGCTGCTGGCGAAGGCGGGCGATGTGGCGAAGGGGACGATGGTTGTCGCGCCGCAGTTCCTGATCAGGCCGGATGTCAAGGCATTCTCGCTGTCCGCGCAGACCCTGGCCTGGACGCAAAACGGGTGGAAGGGCGGAGAAGCCGCGCGCCAGCCGGCGCCGATCAGTTCCTTCGCCACGCTCGATGCCTTGCTTGGGCATTTCAGTGATCGTCGCCTGTATCCATCGCTGAAGACTATCGTCGTGATGGGGCACTCGGCGGGAGCGCAATTGGTCCAGCGCTATGCGGTGGTCGGGCGCGAAGCGGAAAGCCTGGCGAGTGCCGGCATCTCCGTCCGCTACCTCGTCGCCAATCCGTCGAGTTACCTCTATTTCGACAATGAGCGACCGGCGTTGCCGGATCAGCAGGCGGCATTGGCCTCATGCCCGAAGGCAACGCAATGGCGTTACGGGCTTGCCGGCGCGCCGCCATATGTGTCCTCGCAGGACCCTAAGCTGCTCGAAACGAGATATGCCGCGCGTAATGTCGTTTACTTGCTGGGGGAGACGGACACGAACCCCTACACCCATTTCATCGATCGCTCCTGCGGGGCAATGGCGCAAGGACCATACCGGCTCGCACGCGGGCTGACCTACTTCGACTATATGAAAAAGCGGCATCCGTCCGAACTCGATCAGAAGGTCGTCGAGGTGCCCGGCGTGGGGCATGACGACGAGGCGATGTTCACATCCGATTGCAGTATTTCTGTCTTGTTCGATCGACCAATTCCACAATCCTGCCCGGTCGTCGCGGGAACGTCTAAAGCGCCAGGAACGCAGCGGTAGCATTCTTCGAGCGAGCGACCTCGTCCCTTATGCGTCAGCCCCGATATGCCGGCCGCGGACGTGCGGATCGCGTTTTCCGGAGGATCGGCCGTTCTATGAAC
Source organism: Rhizobium sp. BK289 (assembly GCF_014193575.1). NCBI lineage: Bacteria > Pseudomonadati > Pseudomonadota > Alphaproteobacteria > Hyphomicrobiales > Rhizobiaceae > Rhizobium > Rhizobium sp. BK289. The sequence continues at coordinate 280,724 of NZ_JACHZO010000009.1, read as the reverse complement.
AGGTAGCAAACGATCGTGAAGGCGAGCGAACCCAATGCAATGAACACGGGCTGCGTGCCGTGAGGCACCCCGATACGCAACAGCAGCGCCGTTGCCAGGACACCCATCAGCACATGCCAAACGTAAATGGAATAGGACGCATCTCCCAGGAAATGTAGGAATGCCAGCCGCGGCACGCCTCGTTCCCGTTCCGCGAAAACAGCGCCTGACAACAGCAACACTGCCGGTATGCCCCAGCGGATAGCCCGTTCCAAGTGGATCAGCGGGTCACTCGCCACAAGCAACGCGACTGCGACGATCATCAAGCCGATAGCGGCGGAAAAAGGCAGCCGAAAGCCCTGTTTCCACAGGTGCCCGATGATGATGCCGGCAGCAAATTCCAGAATGACCGGTTGTGTGAAAACACTGAAGTAGCCGAGAGGCAGCAGGTAGTGCGCAATCACGATGGTCACGAAGGCTGCCATCAGGAGCCATAGCCGCCTGAATTCCGGCAGAAGCAGTGAAATCGAAAAGATGAGATAGAAGAACATCTCGTAGGACAAGGTCCATCCCTGCTCGACAACCGGGTGCAGCGCTTCGTCCTTCATGAGGGGCACGAAGAACAGCGAGCCGATCAAGTTCTCCATGCTTGAATTCGCGTCGAAGAAGAATTGCGGCTTCAGCACGGCGACGATGAAGGTTGCCGCCGTCGCAATCCAGTAGAGCGGCACGATCCTGATGAGCCGGCGCCACATGAATTCCTGCGGACCGAGCGATCGTCCGTCGGTCGTGACCCACATGATGAAGCCGCTGATGACGAAGAATATGTCGACACCCGCCGCACCACTCTTGAAGTCCAGGCCGTATGTTTCGCAGACATGGAAGCAAAGAACGGAAATTGCGGCGATGGCCCGCAGATATTGAATGCTCGTGATATCGCTGCCGGTTTTCAAAGCGGTGCCTCGCGCGACTGAAATGCCATCGCCGGGACCTTGCGGACCGATGGAGCGATAGGGAATGAGTCGAAAGGCCGGACACTCACGCAGAATGATTTGGAGGGCCGGCGGACCGAATGTTGCTGGCAGCAACACTTCCAATGAAAATGGATGATTTCCCGCCGGTTTCGTGACCGAAATCGGGCATTTGGGATGCGGAGGGCCTACTGCGATGAATTCGGAGGCCTTCATGTGGTTGGCCTATCGGTTGACGATTCCGTCGGCCTTTGTCCACCCATTCAGGCAGCCCGATCACTGAATTACATGTTTCGGCCGCAATAGGGTTGGCCCGCTTGGGCTTTCAGTGATGAGCTTGGAACGGCGGCTGCTTGTTCCTTTTGCGTCCATTTGACGATTGGCGTAATCCGCAACAGTGATGGCATGTTCCGCCAATGATCTGCCGCCAGCGAGCTTCTATTTGTGATCTTGCGAACAGAGAGGCAGATATGAGCAATACACGCAAGAAAACAGCGCTGGTGACCGGCGCATCCTCCGGCATGGGCAAGGAAATCGCCAAGCGCCTCATCAGCGATGGCTTCAGGGTCTATGTGGCGGCGCGCAGCATCGACAAGATGCTGGATCTCGAACGCCTTGGTGCACGTGCCCTGCAGATGGACGTGTCGGACGACGACGAGATCAAGGCGGCCGTTGGGATCATTCTCGCAGAAAGCGGCGGCGTCGATGTCCTTGTCAACAATGCAGGCTTCGGACTGTATGGACCAGTCGAAGACATCGCCATGGACGAGGCGAGATATCAGTTCGAAGTCAATGTCTTCGGCCCGGCGCGCTTGACCCAGCTTCTCTTGCCCGCGATGCGCCAGAGGGGCTCCGGCACCATCGTCAACATCACCTCGATGGGCGGCAAGATCTATACGTTGCTCGGTGCGTGGTACCATGCCACAAAGCATGCGCTCGAGGGCTGGTCGGATAGCCTGCGGCTGGAACTGGCCCCGTTCGGCATCGATGTCGTTGTCATCGAACCAGGCCTGATCGAGACAGGATTTGGCGATGTGGTCGCCGACGGCCTTGTGAAGCGCTCCGGGGCAGGTCCCTATGCCAAGGTCTCGCAAGCCGTCGCCAAGACCACGAGGGCGACCTATGGCCATGGGCGCGGCACGGATTCGAAAGTGATCGCGGATGTCGTCTCGGCTGCCGTGCATGCGAGAAGGCCGCGGACGCGCTATGTCGCCGGCAAATATGCCAAGCCGATGATTGCGATCCGCAAATGGCTCGGTGATCGGATGTTTGATCGCATCATCATGAGCCAGATGCGCTAACATTTCCCGAGGCGGATGACAGACGAGCGCACTTCTGCGAGATCGGGCTTAGAGGGTCGACTGAGATGAGTGTGATGCCAGCAGATAAATGCAAGGTGCCGCAGGCCTTCTGGCGTGCGGTCGAGCGGATCGGCTTGCCACCGTCTGCGGTTCTGCGTCAGGCCGGTTTGCCCGCCACGTTGTATCTGGGCGAGAATGGCATGGTGACGACCTCGCAGTATTTTGCGATCTTCAGGGCGCTCGAAGAGTTGATGCCGGAGCCTGCGCTCGGACTTCGGCTTGTCCGCGAGGCGGATACGGCGGTTCATCCACCATCGACCTTGGCCGCCTTTCACGCCAGGGATTATCGCGATGCACTTTACCGGGTCGCGCGCTTTAAGCGGCTCTGCACGCCCGAGCAACTGAGTCTCCATGAGGATAAAGGCGAAGTCTCGATCACAAGCAACTGGATTTACGCGACCGAGCCTGAGCCCAGGATCGCCACGGACGTTGCCTTCGCCTTCCTGATCGAGCTTGGTCGCCGCGGAACCGGCCAAGCTCTGACGCCGATTCGGGTCGAGTTCATGCGCTCCGGGCCAAAGAGCGATCTGTATCAGTTCTTTTTCGGGTGTCCTGTGAAGTATGGTGCTCCGCAGAACAGGCTCGTCCTGAAATCGGCCGATCTTGACCGGCCGTTTCCGGGCCACAATCCGGAGCTCCTGGAAATCCTCACGCCGGCGCTTGCTGCCGCCATGGGTGAACTGCAGGCCCGCAGTTCCATTGGCGACCAGGTGAAAGTTGTCCTGAAGCGATCGCTTGCAAGCGGACGTCCGGAGTTGTCGCAGATAGCGCAGGATCTCAACATGAGCGAGAGAACGCTGCAACGGCGCATCACCGATGAGGGCAAGACCTTTCGCGAGCTTCTGTCGGAAGCGCGCCAGGAACTCGGACGGCAACTCCTGTCCAACCCATCCACCGACATCGACGAGGTCGCATGTCTTCTAGGCTATCAGGATCGCAGTTCCTTCTATCGCGCCTTTCGTGACTGGGAGGGGCTGACGCCTCTGCAATGGCGCGAGCTGAACGAACGGGATGCCTCGCAATTCAATTCGCTGCATTGATGCAGATTCCTGAAGACCGAATACCAAGGGATCGGCTCATGAATCGCACTCGGTGCGTAATTGGGGCGCGCCAGTATCTTCGGGTAACGCAAGTTGGCGTATGGCGCCTGTCACCCGACGTTCGATTTCTATCATAGTTGATTCTTGTCTTGTTCCGCGAAGTACTTCCGGGCACCGAAGTGCCCGGAAAGGATGCCTGGTTGTCCGCCCAAAAGGTCACGTTAATGACATCAGAATGGCCAATGACAACCTAATGGCGCGTTCCGTGTGCGATCAGATGCTCAGCTGCAGCCACTCGTAGCTCCACACGTGTCGCACTTCTCGCAAGTTCCATTCCGGACCATCGTGAAGTTCTGGCACTCCGTGCACATGTTACCGGTGTAGCCCTGCATGATGGAGCGGGCGCGGCGTTCGGATTCGAGCTTCTTGGCTTCGGTCTTGGCCGTTGCCGCGTCGCTTGCGGCCTTGTCGGTGAAGAGGCCGGTGGTTTCAGCGGTTTCGTTCGCCAGTTCCTCTGCAATCTCTTCGGCCAATTCCTTCGCGCGCTCCTCATAGTCGCGCTTGAAGGCGACGACTTCGGAGGTCGAGACCGCGCTCGCCGGCTCCAGCTTGCGCGCCGTGTTGCCGGCAAAGGCGGTCACGGTCGAAAGCGAGGCTCCGCGGACCGGGGCGCCAGATGCCGAACCCTTGGCTTCGGCTGCCGGACGTTCGCCGCTGGTCGGAACCAGTGTCGGCTTGTAACCGCGGGTCAGGCCCTTGGAGACGACATCGGCCTTGCCTTCGGAAACACCGCGGCCGAGCGCCGTGTTGTTGAAGTCCGAGGTGTCGACATGGGCAAGATCGTGACGGCCGAGATAGGAGATCGCCAGCTCGCGGAACACGTAGTCGAGGATCGATGTGGCGTTCTTGATGGCGTCGTTGCCGGTGACGATGCCGGCCGGCTCGAACTTGGTGAAGGTGAAGGCGTCGACATATTCCTCGAGCGGCACGCCATACTGCAGGCCGAGCGAGACGGAGATCGCGAAGTTGTTGATGAAGGCGCGCAGAGCCGAGCCTTCCTTGTTCATGTCAAGGAAGATTTCGCCGAGACGGCCATCGTCATATTCGCCGGTGCGCAGGAAGATCGTGTGTCCGCCGATCTTGGCCTTCTGGGTGTAGCCCTTGCGGCGACCGGGAAGCTTTTCCTGCGTGCGCACGACCTTCTCGATCACGCGCTCGACGATCTTTTCCGTGATGGTGACGGCCTGCGCGGCGGCCGGCGCCTGCAGGAATTCCTCCAGCGCATCCTCGTCGCTGTCATCCTCGATCAGCGAAGCGTTCAGCGGCTGGCTGAGCTTGGAGCCGTCGCGGTAAAGAGCGTTGGCCTTGAGGCCGAGCTTCCAGGACAGCATGTAGGCGTTCTTGCAATCCTCGACGGTCGCCTCGTTCGGCATGTTGATCGTCTTGGAGATCGCACCCGAGATGAAGGGCTGAGCGGCCGCCATCATGCGGATGTGGCTTTCGACCGAGAGGTAGCGCTTGCCGATCTTGCCGCAGGGATTGGCGCAATCGAAGACGGCGAGGTGCTCGTTCTTCAGGAACGGCGCGCCTTCCAGCGTCATGGCACCGCAGACATGGATGTTGGCGGCCTCGATGTCCTTCTTGGAGAAGCCGAGATGGTCGAGCAGGTTGAAGCTCATATCGGCCATCTGCTCGTCGGAAACCTTCAGCGTGCCCTTCAGGAAGTCGGCGCCGAGCGTCCACTGGTTGAAGACGAACTTGATGTCGAATGCGCTCTTCAGAGCGGCGTTGACGGCATCGATCTTCTCAGCCGTAAAGCCCTTGGCTTTCAGCGTCGAGGGGTTGATGGCGGGAGCCTGGTTCAGGTTGCCATGGCCGACGGCATAGGCCTCGATCTCGGCGATCTGGCTTTCGGAGTAGCCGAGAGCGCGCAGCGCTTCCGGAACGGCACGGTTGATGATCTTGAAGTAGCCGCCGCCGGCGAGCTTCTTGAACTTTACGAGAGCGAAGTCCGGCTCGATACCGGTCGTGTCGCAATCCATGACGAGGCCGATGGTGCCGGTCGGCGCGATCACGGTTGCCTGGGCGTTGCGGTAGCCGTGCTTTTCGCCGAGTTCCAGCGCCTTGTCCCAGGCGGCCTTGGCATGGGCAACGAGATCCTGGTCCGGATTGTCGGAATGGATCAGCGCCACCGGATTGACCGACAGGTTCTCATAGCCCGAGGTCTCGCCATAGGCGGCGCGGCGATGGTTGCGGATGACGCGCAGCATGTTCTCGCGGTTCGGCTTGAACATCGGGAAGGTCCCGAGTTCGGATGCCATTTCAGCCGAGGTCGCATAGGCGATGCCGGTCATGATCGCCGTCAGCGAGCCGGCGATGGCGCGGGCTTCGTCCGAGTCATAGGGAATGCCCGACGACATCAGCAGGCCGCCGATATTGGCGTAGCCGAGGCCGAGCGTGCGGTATTCGTAGGAGAGTTCGGCGATACGGCGCGAGGGGAACTGCGCCATCATCACGGAGACTTCGAGAACGACGGTCCAGAGGCGGACGGCATGCTCGTAATCGGCAATGTTGATGCGCTTCGTCGCTGCATCCTTGAAGGTCATCAGGTTCAGCGAAGCAAGGTTGCAGGCCGTGTCGTCGAGGAACATGTATTCCGAGCACGGATTGGAGGCGCGGATCGGGCCGGCAGCCGGGCTGGTATGCCAGTCGTTCATCGTCGTGTTGAAATGCAGGCCCGGATCGGCCGATGCCCAGGCGGCGTAGGAAATGGACTCCCAGAGGTCGCGGGCCTTCAGCGTCTTGATGATCTTGCCGTCCTTGCGGGCGGTCAGGTGCCATTCGCCGTCATTCTCGACGGCGCGCAGGAAGTCGTCCTTGATGGAGACGGAATTGTTGGAGTTCTGGCCGGATACGGTCAGATAGGCTTCCGAATCCCAGTCCGTGTCGTAGGTCTTGAATTCGAGATCCTTGTAGCCCTGGCGGGCGAACTGGATGACGCGCTGGACGTAGTTTTCCGGAACCTGGTCCTTCTTGGCAGCGCGGATCTCGCGCTTCAGGGCAGGGTTCTTGGCCGGATCGAAGCAATCGTCATTGTCGCCTTCGCAATTCACCGTCGCCTTCATGATCGCCTTCAGGTGCTTGGCGACGATCTTCGAGCCGGTCACGAGAGCGGCAACCTTCTGCTCTTCCTTGACCTTCCAGTTGATGTATTCCTCGATATCCGGATGGTCGATGTCGACGACGACCATCTTGGCGGCGCGGCGCGTCGTGCCGCCCGACTTGATGGCGCCGGCGGCGCGGTCGCCGATCTTCAGGAAGCTCATCAGGCCCGATGAACGGCCGCCGCCGGAAAGCTTTTCACCCTCGGCGCGCAGCATCGAGAAGTTCGAGCCGGTGCCGGAGCCATACTTGAAGAGGCGGGCTTCGCGAACCCACAGATCCATGATGCCGCCTTCGTTGACGAGATCGTCCTCGACCGACTGGATGAAGCAGGCATGCGGCTGCGGATGCTCATAGGCCGACTTGGACTTGGTGAGCTTGCCGGTGAAGGGATCGACATAGAAATGGCCCTGGCCGGGGCCATCGATTCCATAGGCCCAGTGCATGCCGGTGTTGAACCACTGCGGCGAGTTCGGAGCGACGCGCTGGGTGGCAAGCATATAGGCAAGCTCGTCACGGAAGGCTGAAGCATCTTCCTCGGAAGAGAAGTAGCCGCCCTTCCAGCCCCAATAGGTCCAGGTGCCGGCAAGGCGATCGAAGACCTGGCGCGCATCGGTTTCGGAGCCGCTCTGCTGCTCCTTCGGCAGATCCTTCATGGCAGCTTCGTCGGGCACGGAACGCCACAGGAATGAAGGAACGTCGTTCTCCTCGACCTTTTTGAGCTTGGCGGGCACGCCGGCCTTGCGGAAGTACTTCTGCGCGAGAATGTCGGCGGCAACCTGCGAGAACTGCGCGGGCACGTCGATATTTTCGAGGCGGAAGACGATCGAGCCGTCCGGATTCTTGATCTCGCTGGTCGCCTTGCGGAATTCGATATCCGCATAGGGTGACTGGCCGGCCTTCGTAAAACGACGTTCGATGCGCATAATCCCAATCCTCATTCGTTGGTGTGCGCCCGCATGAAAGCAGGGCGCAAAAATTCTCATTCCGGCATCGCGATTTCAACGCGCAGCCAGTCTTCAATCCGCTTTCTGACAGGAGGTGTCACCCGGAGATGAGTTTCCTGTATCTTGTGGTGATGGTGGCCGCAAACACTAAATATAGTATTAACAGCTTATTGCCGCCAGTCCCCGCATCTATTTTTTCGACGGCATCGAGATCGGCACAAAAACCCCCGCGGCGGCCACCGGCAAAGGTGAATCGCCTTGAATCAAGATCCGATTTCGAATTGAGAACCAGCCCTCACTAACCCGCCTGGTCCAGTCGCCGCCGCAACGTCGTCCATTAACTTTGAAAGACCCGATTCCGTCAAGGGGTGGTTTGTAATGGATTGCTAACCACAATATCTTGTGGGCTCGCCTGTGGAAAGTGGGGAAACGTCAGTAGAGTAGAAGAATCAAGAGCTTGATGGGAGATGCTCGCCCTTTGTGGGATCGATGACGGCGCAAGCCTCATCACTGCGGGTGTCGAAAACGACAAATTTGTGTCCGTGACCGCGAGACCATTGGCAAGGCAGCGAAATCATGCTGTGGCGCATCACGATTCGGGCCGAAACCCTTGAATCCCACGCATTCTCGCTATTGTGACGCCTACTAAATCTAGTGGGCGCCGCAGCGCCCACCTCTATTACCGTCTTCCGGTTCGATTTCGACGCGCAGCAGAATCAGCGAGTGATTCGCAACGCGAAATGGCGGTTTAACCGCGGTGACCCTTGGCGATCGGCTCCTGATAGGTGAAGCCCATGTCCCAGGGGAAGTAGATCCAGGTGTCCTGGCTGACTTCCGTGATGAAGGTGTCGATGGTCGGCACGCCCTTCGGCTTGGCATAGACGCAGGCGAAATGTGCCTTCGGCAGCAGGTTGCGAACCTCGACGGCCGTCTTGCCGGTATCGGTCAGGTCGTCGATGACGAGCACGCCTTCGCCGCCATTGACCGTCAGTTCCGGCGCGATGCCTTTCAGCAGGTTCATTTCGCCCTGGCTGGAATAGTCGTGGTAGGAGGCGACGCAGACCGTCTCGATCAGGCGGATATTGAGTTCGCGCGAGATGATGGCGGCCGGCACGAGGCCGCCGCGGGTGATGCAGACGATTGCCTTGAAATCGCGGTTGAGACCGGCGAGCCGCCAGGCAAGGGCGCGCGCATCGCGGTGGAACTGATCCCAGGATACGGGAAAGGCTTTATCGGGCAGGGACATGGCAGAAGCTCCGGGGCATGGAATAATGACGCGCCGGCAATGCCGGCGACCCTGAGCAGACCCCGCGGCGGGCGCGGACCATGAACCAAATCCGGAACGCGATTCGCTTGCTATCTGCTTGAACAGGATCTCATCCGGGAAAAAGCCATGTGCTTTTTCGGGACCATGCTCCGTCGACCACGCGAACGGTTCCCTGGCGGGAATTCTGTCATCGGTCGCTGCTTTCTGCTGGATTTGCCGGCAAAAGGCAATAGCCGCAAAGCCCGCAATCGGTGCACATCCGCACCCGAAACCGTTTGATTCGCGCTTTGGCGGCTCAGCGGGCCAGAAGCGTTATCGCCGTCATCGATTGCAGCAGGGTGCGCGTCGTGCCACCGAAGATCATTTGCCACAGCCAGGAATGCGTATAGGCACCCATAACAAGCAGATCGATACTGTCATCCGCCAGGCGGTTTTCGATGACCTGCGACGGCGTCGACTTGCCGGTGCAGGCCGCCGTCACGAATTTGGCGCGAACGCCATGGCGCGTCAGCGCCGCCGCGATGCGAACGCCGGTTTCCCTCGACGGGTGGGATTCTTTCTCGGATGTGCTGACCGAGAGGATCTCGACCGAATCTGCAGCCTTGAGGAAGGGTAGGGCATCGAACGTTGCACGCGCCGCTTCCTTCGATCCGTTCCAGGCGATCAGGACGCGGCGGATCGGCTTCGGAGCGGTCAATATATAGGGGATCAGAAGCACCGGGCGGCCGCTGTCGAACAGGAAGGTTTCGACGTCAACCTGAGAGTCGCCATATTTGGATGGGTCCGGCTGCACGGCAACCAGCAGGTCGGCGCTGCGGGCGCTTTCGATCAGTGGTTCGGTGCCGTAGCCGGACGTGCTGGCAAAACTGTGCCATTCATAGTCGAGACCGGCGCTTTCCATCTTTGCGCGGAACAGCCGCTCGATTTCGACCGCCTGATGATGAGCGGCATCCTGAAGAGCCTGCACGGCGACGGGATCAGGAATTTCCATCGGCGCCACCAGCGGCACAGTAGAGACGATTTCCGCATGAAGACCGACAACGCAAGCGTCGTGCTCCTTCGCCAGCGCTGCCACGAAATCGGCGGCGATGCGCGTGTTGCCGGGATTGTCGAGAACGGTCAATAGGGTCTTGTACGACATGACGTGATCTCCCATGCGGAGGGTTGGATCTCAGCATTATATCTGCATTCCGCGATAAATTAATGCGCTTCGATCGCCTCTGGTTCCGCAAGGAGTGCAGCCATTCGTTGAGTATTATGCCTCAGCCGATTGATTTTCCTTGGCTTTCGACTGGCGGATGTCTTCGATCATCGCGCGTACCTCGGCTGCGACATTTTCAATTAATTCGGCGGACCGGCCCCTCACGACGATTTCCGTCGAGAAGGATTGGCCGACATAGCGCGGATAGGAACCGATGCTCGTGTCCGGATGTGCCTTCTGGATGAGCCCGAGTGGCGTGCCGATCTCGCCCTCGCCATAAGGGCAGGAAATGGCGGTCGACAAAACGCGCGCTCCGGTCTTGAGCGTCGGTATGACATTGTCGAGCATGGCCTGGAAGACCTGCGGCACGCCGGCCATGACATAGACATTGCCGATGTTGAAGCCGGGAGCGGTCGAGACCGGATTGGCGATGTGCTTCGATCCCACAGGCATGCGGGCCATGCGCTGGCGCGCCTCGGTGAACTCCATCTCGCGTCGCGCATACATTTCCCCCATGATCCGCATGGCCTCGGCGTCGTGCTCGCAGGGCACCCCAAAGGCCTTGGCGATGGCATCGGCGGTAATGTCGTCATGGGTCGGCCCGATGCCGCCGGAGGTGAAGACATAGTCGTACTGGGGGCGTAGGGCATTCAGCGCCGAGACGATGGCATCCTCATCATCGGCAACGATGCGGACTTCCTTCAGGTCTATGCCGGCCAGCAGCAGGACATCGGCGAGATGGCCGATATTCTTGTCCTTCGTCCGGCCGGAGAGCAGTTCGTCGCCGATGGCCAGCATGGCGGCTGTGACAATGGTATCGTTTGACATGAGGACATCCGTGAAAATGCGCATCGGCGCGTTCGCAAAAAGTTCGAAATAGGTAGCGCCGTTTTCCGCGAATGCAAACGGTCGATTTCGCATGGGCGCAATCATCGGGAAGCGACGCAAATGAATTTTTCGTCTACAGGGGATGAACAGTGCGTTCCGGGCATGGGGGCTGCGCTGTTGTCGCATCGCTGATAAAACTTGCCACCACAATCAACGCGTCCAACAAACAGGAGACGTTCATGGCTAAGGTTCTGGTTCTCTATTATTCCTCCTACGGTCATATCGAGAAGATGGCCTATGCCGTCGCGGAAGGCGCAAAGTCGGCCGGAGCTGAAGTTACCGTCAAGCGCGTTCCGGAACTGGTGCCGGAAGAGGTTGCCAAGGCCTCCTATTTCAAGCTCGATCAGGAAGCCCCGGTCGCAACGCCCGACGAACTCGCAGACTATGACGCCATCATCATCGGCGCCGGCACCCGCTTCGGCACCGTTGCCTCGCAGATGCGCAATTTCTGGGATCAGACCGGCGGTCTCTGGTTTGGCGGCAAGCTGGTCGGCAAGGTCGGCTCGGTCTTCACCTCGTCCGCGACCCAGCATGGCGGCCAGGAATCCACCATCCTCGGCTTCATCCCGACCCTTCTGCACCACGGCATGGCCGTCGTCGGCCTCCCTTACGCCTTCCAGGGCCAGATGGGCACCGAGGAAGTCAAGGGCGGCTCGCCCTACGGCGCTTCGACGATCACCAACGGCGACGGCTCGCGCCAGCCATCGGAAATCGAACTGGAAGCCGCAAAATATCAGGGCGCGCACGTCGCCAAGATCGCGGCAAAGCTCACGGCCTGATTTGAATTCTGCATATCGATTGAGAGGGGCGCGGCAAAAGCTGCGCCTTTTTCGTTTGGGCTTGATGGAATTTGACTTTTTGGTGCGGACGACGGGGGTCGAACCCGTACAGCCAAAGGCCGAGGGATTTTAAGTCCCTTGCGTCTACCAGTTTCGCCACGTCCGCGTGCTTTTTCCCTTCAAGCACTTGAGCGATTCAGTCAAGGAAATGTTTTGTGGGAAGAGTTTGATCTCTATGGCTTTGCCTGACTGACCCAGGCGAAGCCCGCCTAAGCCGACGGATCGGTGTTGGACGGGCCTCTAACCATCATCATGATGGCTGTCACGCATTGGAGACAGGCGAAGCCGCACTGTCAACTCGTAGAATTTGGGGATGAAGAGGTGGACGGCATCATTGGGAAGAATCTCGTTCCGGCAGGTCCGAAAGCGCGCTAAACAGGCTTTCTTTACTCATCTTTCCTGTGCCATAGCGGGGATGGATTGAAGAAGGACGGACAAGCCGTGGACAAACAGACTGTTCTCGAAGCCACCGAGGCCATGCGTGGCCTTTTTCCCGCAACGCCGCTGCAGCTGAACGAGCATCTTTCCGCCCGCTATGGTGCCGACATCTGGCTGAAGCGCGAGGATTTGACGCCGGTTCGTTCCTACAAGATCCGCGGCGCCTTCAATTTCTTCCGCAAGGTCATTGCCGAGGGCGGCACGGGGAGGACTTTCGTCTGTGCCTCCGCCGGCAATCATGCCCAGGGCTTTGCTTTCGTCTGCCGGCATTTTGGTGTGCCGGGCGTCGTCTATATGCCCGTGACGACGCCGCAGCAGAAGATCGACAAGACCCGCATCTTCGGCGGCGAGTTCATCACCATCAGGCTCTTCGGCGATTTCTTCGATCAATGCTATCAGGCGGCCCGCGAGCATGTCGATGAGATCAATGGCGTCATGGTGCCGCCTTTCGATCATGCCGATATCATCGAAGGGCAGGCGACGGTTGCTGCAGAGATCGCCGAGCAACTGCCTGATGGCGTTGTCGCCGATCATGTCCTCCTGCCTGTTGGCGGCGGAGGCCTGGCAGCTGGCATCACCGGCTATTTTTCCGATACGCTTGCCCGTAACGCCTTCACCTTCGCCGAACCGGCGGGAGCGCCGAGCCTGCGCCGCAGCATCGAGGCGGGGCAGGTGGTAACGCTTGCCAAGGTCGATAATTTCGTCGATGGCGCCGCCGTTGGCCGCATCGGCGAGCTGAACTTCGCCGCGCTGAAGGGTTTTGCGGCCGAGCAGGTCAAGCTCATCGAGGAAAATGCCATCTGCGTCACCATCACCGATATGCTGAATGTGGAAGGCGTCGTGCTGGAGCCGGCCGGCGCGCTGGCGATCACGGCGCTGGAAAAGCTCGATCGCGACGCCATCCGCGGCAAGACCATTGTCGCCGTCGTCTCCGGCGGCAATTTCGACTTCGAGCGCCTACCTGATGTCAAGGAACGCGCCATGCGCTATGCGGGCTTGAAGAAATACTTCATCCTGCGGCTGGCTCAGCGCCCCGGCGCGCTTCGCGATTTCCTCAACATGCTCGGGCCGGAAGACGATATTGCCCGCTTCGAATATCTGAAGAAGAGCGCCCGCAATTTCGGCTCCATCCTGATCGGCATCGAGACGAAGAATCCGGATAATTTCAAGCAGCTTATCGCCAATTTTGAAAGTTCCGGCATGGGCTATGAGGACATCACCGAAAACGAGATCCTGGCAAACCTGATCATTTGACTTTGCGACCCCGCAACCTTCATGCTAAAGGCGATCCATGGCTTCGTTCTTTTCAAATATCCTTTCGATTTTTACCGGTGGCGCATCGCAGGCTGGCACTGAAAAGTCCGGCGGCTCGACGGTTAGCGTCGAGCCCCAGGTGCATGCCGGCTGCACGATCTATGCGACGCCGCAGCGCGAGGGCAATCAGTTCCGGCTCATGGGCCGGATCGAGAAGGATGTGAATGGCGAGATCCTGGTGCGCAATTTCATCCGCGCCGACGTCTTCACCTCGTCCGACGATGCAGTGGAATCGACCTTCCGCAAGGGCCAGCAGATCATCGATCAAAACGGTGCCGGCCTCTTTGGCGACGGCGAAAAAGTCCGCCAGGTCTGAAGCAGCCAAACTCCTTTAACATGCATCAGATGCAAGGCCGCCTCTGCATCTGCTTTGGCGGCCCATAACACTCATTGAAAATTGATGGCTGATAATTCGCGAGGCTCAAGCCGCGCGGAATATCTTCGCGCCGGATGGAGCGTTGATCGCGCCGCCGTCGACGGTGATTTCGATCGCCGTCACGTTGGCGGAATCGTCTGAGGCGAAATAGAGCGCGGCTTTCGCGATTTCGTCGGCTTCACTCATGCGGCCGAGCGGGCTGAGGCTGCCAAATCGGGCCTGCAGCGCATCCAGGGCCTCCGGCGTGCTGGCGCGCGGTTCCCAGATCGGCGTCTTGGTGGCGCCGGGCGTCACCTGGTTGACGCGGATGCCGCGGGGCGCGAGTTCGGAGGCGAGATTGCGGGTCATGGCGCGAACCGCGCCCTTCGTGCCGGCATAGGCCGAGGCGCCGGGAATGCCGAGCACGGCATGCACAGAGCCGTTCAGGATGACGGAGCCGCCATCGTTCAGATATGGCAAGGCGGCCTGCACGGTGAAGAAGACGCCGGTGAAATTGATGCGGACGATGGTTTCGAACTGCTCAAGCGTGGTCTTGCCGAGCGGAGTATCGCCGGCAATACCGGCATTGGCAAAGACCACATCGAATTTTCCAAGCTTCTCCGCGGCCTCGGCAAACGCCTTCTCCATGGCAGGAATATCGGTGGTGTCGGCCTGCAACGCCAGCACGCCGCCGCCGAGCTGTTCGGCTGCCGCGGCCAGTGTCTTGGCATTGCGGCCTGTTATGGCGACCTTGGCGCCTTCGGCGAGGAAGAGGCGGGCGGTGGCCAGTCCGATGCCGCTGTTTCCACCGGTGATGACGGCAACCTTGTTCTTGAGACGCATGTTCGTAGCTCCTGTTGGCTTTTGACACGATCTGGATTATGATCGTTATCTATAAGGATTATGATCGTAATCCATTTTGTCAAGCCAGGCATGAGAGGATTTTCGATGGGCCGCTCACAATTGGAGAAGCAGAAGACGCATGAACGCATCGTGACGCTCGCCGCCAAGCGTCTGCGCGAGGAGGGATTGGAAGGGATCGGCGTTGCCGACCTCATGAAGGAAGCGGGGCTTACCGTCGGCGGCTTCTACAAGCACTTCGCCTCTCGCGACGAATTGGTCGCGGAAGCTGTGGAGTCGGCGATCGGATCATGGCGGCGGCAGCAGGAGGACAAGGGGATTGATCCCAAAAGCATCTCGCTCGATGAGTATGTCGATACCTATCTCAGCGAGCGTCACCGCGATCATTGCGGTGAGGGCTGTGCCTATGCGGCGCTGACGGCGGATATGGCGCGCAGCAGCGATACGGTCCGCGCTGTTGCGACGGAAGGCTTGCGGAGGAATTTCGATGCGATGACGGCGCGCATGCCGAAACCGGAGACAGCCGAAGCCAGACGCAAGGCGATCATCGCTTCCTGCCTGATGACCGGTGCGCTCGGCCTTGCGCGCGTGTCAAATGACGAGGCTCTTTCCGATGAAATTCTGGAAACCGTGAGGTCGTTCGTGAAGGAGTTGCCACAGGCGGAATAGCAAAGCGGCCGGCTGATGCCGGCCGCCTGTCAATGTCTGAAGGCTGCAGTCGATTAAGCGGCGAGAGCCAGCTCCGAGGCGCGGGCCTGGGCGGCACCGACGGCCTTTTCGGCAGCTTCCGGACCAAAAGCAACGCCTTCGATGTAAACGGTCTCGACATCGGTGATGCCGATGAAGCCGAGAACCGACTTCAGGTAGGGAACGGCATGGTTCAGCGGGGCAGCCGGGCCTTCGGAGTAGACGCCGCCGGAAGCAAGCACGATATAGGCCTTCTTGCCGGTCGCCAGACCCTTCGGGCCGGTTTCCGTGTAGGTGAAGGTGCGGCCGGCACGGGCGACGTTGTCGATCCAGGTTTTCAGCGAGGAATAGATGTTGAAGTTGATGAGGCCGGTGCCGATGACCAGGGTGTCGGCTGCCAGCAGCTCGTCGATCAGCGCGTCGGAAACCTTGACCAGTTCCTGCTGCTCGGGCGTGCGGGCGTCAGCCGGCGTGCGGATGGCGACCGTGAAGGGGCCATCGATGTGCGGCAGGTTGTCGGCAGCGAGGTCGCGCTTGACGAGCGTCTTACCCGGATTGTTGGCCTTGATCTTCTCGGCCAGTTCGGTGGCGATCTTCGTGGAGAGCGAGTCCGGACGCGGGCTGGAGGTCAGAAGCAGAATGGAGGACATATCCGTTTTCCTTTTCAATGAGTTGCTAAATCGGCTGGGAGAGTCCGATCACGTTCGCCTCCATAAATAAGTCGTCAGTGCTATCGAGAAAAACTGTGATAATATGGATTGGAATTATCGATAGAATGGATGGCAGATGCTCCCCAATCCCACCCTCGACCAATTGCAGGTCTTTCTGACCGTTGCCGAGTCAGGCAGTTTCTCGGCCGCCTCGCGGATGCTCAACCGCGCGCAGTCGGTCATCAGTTACACGATTGCCAATCTGGAGGCCCAGCTCGAAATGCCGCTGTTCGAGCGCTCCGGCTCGCGCCAGCCGAGGCTGACGGATGCGGGCAGGGTGATGCTGGAGGATGCGCGTCGCATTCTTTCCGATCTGCAGGTAATGCGCGCACGCGTGAAAGGCCTGAAGAGCGGCCTCGAGGCGGAGGTGGCTGTTGCCATCAGCGTCATGGTGCCGGTGCATGCCACCGTCGATGTGTTGCGGGAATTCCGCGATCGCTTCCCTTATGTTTCCCTGCGCCTCGACACCGGCGAACTCGGTTCGATGCTGGAGCTGGTTGCCAGCGGCAAGTCGACGATTGGTATCGGCGGCTCGGTGTTGAAGCAGGATGATGCCCTGGTCATTGAGCGCATCGGACATTCCTTCATGATGCCGGTCGCAGCTCCGACGCATCCGCTCGCTTTGCTGGGACGGCCGCTGACGCTTGCCGACGTGCGCGAAGAGGTGCAACTGGTCGTCACCGACGCGTCAAACCTCACCAATGGCAAGGATTTCAACGTCCTGTCCTACAAGATCTGGCATCTCAGCGACATCGCCACCAAGCATCAGCTGATCCGCGGTGGTCTTGGCTGGGGCGGCCTGCCGGCCTCGTTCATCATGGAGGATCTGCAGAAGGGACGGCTGGTGCCTTTGGCTCTCGATGCCTATGACCAGAGCGAATATCCACTCTATG
Source organism: Rhizobium sp. BK289 (assembly GCF_014193575.1). Lineage (NCBI taxonomy): Bacteria > Pseudomonadati > Pseudomonadota > Alphaproteobacteria > Hyphomicrobiales > Rhizobiaceae > Rhizobium > Rhizobium sp. BK289. Next base: position 263,811 of record NZ_JACHZO010000009.1, on the reverse strand, counting down.
CCATCCGCAAGGTGGATAATCCCCCTGGCCCTGCGGCTGCCTGGATGATCGAGGCTTTCCGTGATCGTCTGTCGCGATGCCCGAGTCAGGAGGACTTCAAGTCCACTGTCGAGATGTTCCATCCAGACGACAAGCGCCTGGCGGCCGAGTGAAGAAGTCCTCTCCCTGAATAAAGGGAGGCCAGGTGCGTAAGGTGCTTTTTCGTATCGTGAGCTCCTTCTCCCCAGTGGGGAGAAGGTGGCCCGAAGGGTCGGATGAGGGGGGAAGCGCCTCGAATCCATCAGCTTTCGTGTTCTTGGCATCCCCCCTCATCCGCCTGTCGGCACCTTCTCCCCGCCGGGAGAAGGGGTGGTCAATGCTTACAGCACCAGCCGGTAGCTGCGGAAGCCGTCAGCACCTTCGCCGGCGTCTTCGATCTTCACGCTCTTGACCTGATCGAGAAAATCCTTGGCCTTCGGCGAGCTCTGGAACCGCACGGTCGTGTCCGCCAGCGGCTTGAAGGTCCAGTTGCCGTCGGCGGTCGGATTGATCGTGCCCTGCTCGTGGACATAGCGCACGATGACGTCGCGGTTGGTGTCCGGCGCCTGGTAGACGACTTTGTCCGCGGTGATTTCCGGGAAGTTGCCGCCGCCGCCGGCGCGGTAGTTGTTGGTGACGACCAGGAACTTCTGTGCGGGGTCGATCGGCTTTCCATCGAACTGCAGGTTCTGGATGCGGTTTGCATCGGCATTCAGAACCTTGCCGTCATCGCCGAAGCGGCGCGGCTGCGAGACATCGATCTGGTAGGTCACGCCGTCGATGACGTCGAAGTTATAGGACGGGAAGCTGCTGTTGATCAGATCCGCGTCCTTGGCGCCCGGCTGTACCTGGTTGAACATCGCGGCCGACATTTCCAGCCAGTTCTTGACCTGCGCGCCGTTGATAACAACGGCCTGGACGGTGTTCGGATAGAGATAGAGGTCGGCGACGTTCTTGATGGCGATATTGCCCGCGGGAACGTCCGTATAATAGTCGGCGCCGTTGCGCCCGCCGCATTTGAAGGGTGCTGCAGCCGAAAGAACCGGCAGGTCCTTGTACTGCGTCTCCTTCAATATGTTCTTGATGTACCAGATCTGCGCCTGGCTGACGATCTGCACAGAGGGATCGTCGGCGACCAGCGCGAAGTAGGAATAGAGCGGCGCAGACGTCTTGCCGACGGGCGTGCGGACATAGGTCAGCGTCGCCTCATGCTCGGCCTTGGCGGCTTCGACGACTTCCTTCTTGTCGGTGACGTCAGCGATGACCTTCTTCTTGTCGTCGCGATGGTAGATCGGGCGTGCTTCGGAGGTGAAGTCGACGATCTTCCAGCTCTTGCCATCCTTTTCGAGCAGCAGGTCGATGAGGCCGAGATGCGAGCCCCAGAAGCCGGCCATGACGGCAGGCTTGCCGTGCAGCGTTCCCTTGACCGGATCGGCGTCCTTGATGCCATCCCAGGTCTTCGGGCCGGGGAAGACGAGATGCTGGTGGCCGGTGAAGACGGCATCGATGCCGTCGACCGCAGCGACGTAAAGCGAAGCGTTTTCCATCTTCTCGCTCGGGCCGCTGCCGTCGATGCCGGAATGGGAGAGGGCGATGATGATATCGGCGCCTTCGGCCTTCATGACCGGAACCCAGGCCTTGGCGGCTTCGACGATATCGCGGGTCTGCGCCTTGCCTTCGAGGTTCTTGATGTCCCAGAGCATGATCTGCGGCGGCACGAAGCCGATGAAGCCGATCTTGATCGGGCTTTCATTGCCGGAGCCGTCCTTGATCTTCTTTTCGAGGATCAGATAGGGCTTGAAGAACAGGTCGTCCTTCGTCGGGTCGGAAGCAAGCTGACCCTTGGTCAGGTTGGCGCAGACGAACGGGAAATTCGCGCCGGCCAGCACCTTGAACATGAAATCGAGGCCATAGTTGAATTCGTGGTTGCCGAGCGTGCCCACAGAGTAGCCGAGCGTGTTCATCGCCTTGATGACCGGATGGACGTCGCCTTCCTTCATGCCGTGCTGATAGGCCATGTAATCGCCCATCGGATTGCCCTGCAGCACGTCACCATTGTCGATGAGGAGCGAGTTGGTGGCTTCGGCGCGGATATTGTCGATGATCGTCGCCGTCCGCGTCAGGCCCATCGTGTCGTTCGGCTTGTCGGCATAGTAGTCGTAGGGGAAGACGTTGACGTGAATGTCGGTCGTTTCCATGAGTCGCAGATGTGCCTGATTACCGGCGGCGCGCGCCGCGAAGGGATGCAGCACGATCAGTGCGGCGGTCGCGCTGAGGCCTTGCAGCAGGGAACGGCGCGACATGCTGGGCAAATCCAGAATGGAAGACATAAGACACTCCTTCAACGATGGGGCTATGGTCCGTCGATCATCTCTCGGGCGAGGGAGATTAGGACGATTTTTGAAGGTGTGCACCAGGAATGTGACAGGCTTATTGTGGATCGTAGCCGGCTTGTGCCGGCATGCCATCAACGTTTGAGAACCGGCTTTATGTCCTTGTGGAAAAAGCGAAAATAGGATGCGACCTTAGCCGAGGCGTTGGATGAACGATCGAATTCGATACCGATGCGGCCGTTGTGAGCCCAGCGCACGAAACCATCCAGCAAGCCGATATCGTCGCATTCGACGCGAACCTTGCTGCCGGCGGCCGCATAGAGCGGCGACTGCAGATCGAGCGCGATACCGCTGGTGGAAATATTGACCACGCGGCCGGCGACGAGCTTGGTGAAATAGCGAACCTGGCCCATCAGCCGAGCGTGATGGCGCGGCGAACCCCTCGTCTTGATTTTTAGATTGCCTTGAACGAGAGATTTCGAAGAGAATTGCATGACGTTATCCCGGCTCGTGCATTTTTTCCTGCTCTGGATAGCAGGTTTGCATTGAGGGATGCTTAGAGTAATCGCTAAAATTGTAGGCAGCCGTATCGAATCGATACCGCAAATCAGTGCCGAACGCGGCTGCAATATGAATTTGAGAGGGGCAGAATATGCGCATCGTTTCTTTGAATGCATGGGGCGGTCGGCTGCATGATCCGCTTATACCCTATGTCGCCGACGTCGATGCAGATGTTCTGTGCCTGCAGGAAGTGGTCCGCACGCACGACGCACAATCTGAGTGGCTGGTCTATCGCGATCATGGTGTCGAGCTTCCGCAGCGCGCCAATCTTTTCGAGGAGGTGAAGGCTGCTTTGCCGGCTTACGATGCCTTCTTCCTCCCCGTCGCGCGGGGCGATCTCTTCGACGGTGACACGCGATTGGACTCTGAATTCGGGCTGGCGACTTTCGTGCGCAAAACCCGTCCAATCATCGGCCAGGCAGCCGGCTTCGTTCACGGCGAGTTTTCAGCTGACGGTTATGGACCGCATCCGCGCTCCCGCAATGCCCATTGCATCCGTCTCTTCGACTATGAGCGCGGCTATCCTATAACCATTGCTCATATGCATGGCCTGCGAGATCTGGAAGGCAAGGGCGATACGCCGGCCCGGCGCCATCAGGCGCACGCGCTGGTCGAGATCATTCGCCAGGTTCGGCAAGAGGGCGACAGGCTGGTCGTTTGCGGTGACTTCAACGTGTTGCCGGATAGCGAGACCTTCGAGATTCTTGCCGGCCTGGGGCTTGTCGATCTCGTCACTTCAAGGGGACATGACGACACGCGCACCTCGCATTACAAGAAGCAGCCGCGTTTTGCCGACTACATGCTCGTGACGTCGAATGTCGAGGTCATCCATTTCGATCCTGTCGCGGAGCCAGAAGTGTCCGATCATCGTGCATTGCTGCTGGATATCCGCTGACGAAGATCACAGGCCAACATTCGGCCGGTCGATGATCTCGCGAAGCGCGAAGCTGGAATTGATCTTCACGACGTGCGGCAGGGCCGAGAGCCAGTCGCGATGGATGCGCTCGTAGTCCTCGAGGTCCCGCGCGGCGACCCGGAGTATGTAGTCATATTCGCCAGACATGAGGTAGCAGGACAGCACATTGGGGCAGCGCTTCACCGCGGTTTCGAATTCCAAAAGCGTCTTTGCGAACTGGCCTGACAGCGAGATGTGCACGAAGGCGATCATCTTGTAATCAAGCGCCTTGTGCGAGAGATGCGCGTGATAACCGTCGATGACGCCGCTCTTTTCCAGAATATCGAGCCGCCGCGAACAGGCCGAGGGCGAAAGCCCGACCTTCTCGGCCAGTTCCGAATTGGTGATCCGGGCGTTCTGCTGCAGCATCCGCAGAATCGAATGATCGATGGCATCGAGGTCGGACATTCGAAAAACTTTCGAAAAAACTCCCATTGACGCAATAAATCACGAAAAATGACCGCAAAGCAAATCGTCTTTGCAAGGACATTGCGGGACGGAGGTGGTCTGATTTCACTTGGAGAAAATGAAAGACGCAAAAGCATTCGAGGAGGAATGAAATGCGCGTTGGCTGCCCCAAGGAAATCAAGAACCACGAGTACCGCGTCGGGCTGACGCCGGCATCCGTTCGCGAATACATCGCCCATGGCCACGAAGTCTGGGTCGAGACGAAGGCCGGTGCCGGCATCGGTGCCGATGACCACGCCTATGCGGCTGCCGGCGCCAAGATCGCCGCAAGCGCCAAGGATATTTTCGAGAAGTGCGATATGATCGTAAAGGTCAAGGAGCCGCAGCCGTCTGAATGGGCGCAGCTCCGAGAAGGCCAGCTTCTCTATACCTATCTGCATCTGGCGCCTGATCCGGAACAGACAAAGGGCCTGCTCGCCTCCGGCGTCACCGCTGTTGCCTATGAGACCGTGACTGACGAGCGCGGCGGCTTGCCGCTGCTTGCGCCGATGTCCGAAGTCGCCGGCCGCCTGTCGATCCAGGCGGGTGCAACCGCTCTGCAGAAGGCCAATGGCGGCCTCGGCATCCTGCTCGCCGGCGTGCCCGGCGTACTGCCGGCAAAGGTAGCGATTATCGGCGGCGGCGTTGTCGGCCTGCATGCGGCCAAGATGGCAGCCGGCCTCGGTGCCGACGTCAGCATCCTCGATCGCTCGCTGCCGCGCCTGCGTCAGCTTGACGATATCTTCAACGGTCGTGTTCACACCCGCTACTCCAGCATCCAGGCGCTGGAAGAAGAGGTCTTTTCCGCCGATCTCGTCATCGGTGCCGTGCTGATCCCCGGCGCCGCCGCGCCGAAGCTGGTGACGCGCGAAATGCTGTCGGGCATGAAGAAGGGCTCGGTCATCGTCGATGTCGCCATCGACCAGGGCGGCTGTTTCGAGACCTCGCATGCGACGACGCATTCCGATCCGACCTACGTGGTGGAAGGCGTCGTGCACTACTGCGTTGCCAATATGCCGGGTGCCGTTCCCGTGACCTCGGCCCATGCGCTCAACAACGCCACCATCTATCATGGCCTCGCCTTGGCCGATCGTGGCCTGCGCGCCATCGCGGAAGACAAGCATCTCCGCAATGGCCTCAATGTCCACAAAGGGCGCATCACGAACCGGCCGGTGGCCGAGGCGCTCGGCTACGAGGCCGTTGCTGCGGAAAGCATTCTGAACGTTGCGTAAAGCCCATCGCGCGCACGTCAGATGGAGGCGCCGGCATCCGCATATGCCGGCGCTCCTGTTTTATCGATCCGGCACTGATAGCAATTGTTGCGTGCCGAGCGGACGTGGACATAGGCGATGTCTGGACGCTCAAGTAGCGAAGCTGCGTAGGCCGGGATGTCGCCGGTCGACGTCACGGCACCGGTCCCGTAGACGATCCGGTCATTCTTGCCATAGCCGCGCACGATGAAATCCTTGCTGGTCGTCAGCACCGGCGGCAGCACTTCTACTGCCTCATAGCGCTGGCACGGCGTCTTGTGCAGGAACACCGGACCCGTCTCCGCATAGGGCTGCAATTCCGGGAAGGGGCGATAGGCGAAGACGAACAGCTCTTCGCCGGCATCGATATTGCGCAGACAATGGCGGCAGGGATGGCCGGGGCCATCGGAAATCATGGTCTCCGGCCGATGACCATAGGCATCTGTGCCACCGTTCCACAGAACTTCGGCATCGGACGTGGGCATGGCTGCAAAGGCGATGGAAGGCATGGCAAAGCTCCTTTTGAGATTTGCCATGTGATGCGCCGAAGAGAGGTGCGAAGCCACCCGATTCCTGCGGCTTCAGTGCCCTAGCCTTTCTTGGCGAGCTCAAGCAGTTCCTTGTCGCTCAGCGGCCGAACGATACCTTCGCCGGTCGAAATCGGCGAGAATCCGAACATCTGATAGAGCTGCAATGCCCTGGGATGATCGAGATTATTTGTGGTCGTCACGATGCGCTGCGGGTTCAGCGTCCAGATGGCGTAGAGCGACTGCAGCAGAAACCATTTGCCGATGCCGAGACCGAGCGCGTTTTCGATAAGGCCGAAATGGCTGAGTTCGATCGTCTCCTCATCCTGGCGGAAATATTCGAAGAATCCACCCGGCGCGCCGTTGACGTAAAGTACGCTGATATCGTTGCGCTGATCGTGAAGAACGGCCGTCAGCTGCTCGTCGGAGAGGCGTAGACGCTCCACCCAATGCCAGCGGGCGCCCACCTGGCGATAGAGATAGCGGTAGAAGGGCAGCGGGATGCCAGGCGTCCGCATGATCGCGGTCTGGATATTGACCGGCACCGGCAGACTGGCCTTGGGCGGCGCGGTCATTTCCAGGCGGGTGATGTGAACCTTGATGGAGGAGGGCGTCTTCACGGCCATGATGCTCAATCTTGACCGGTGACGATGGGCGTATCCGCCCGGCTGCCCCATTCCGACCAGGAGCCGTCATAGAGCTTGTTGTTGCCGTGACCGAGAGATTCGAGCGCCAGCGTGATGATGGCGGCGGTAATGCCGGATCCGCAGGTCGTCACCACAGGCTTGTCGAGATCGATGCCGGCCTTCTCGATGGTTTCCCTCAATTCCGGCAGCGACTTGAACTTGCCATTCGTGGCAAAGACGCCGGATGGCAGGCTTCTCGCGCCCGGCATATGGCCCGAGCGCATGCCTTCGCGGGGCTCCGGCTCCGTAGCTGCGAAACGGCCGCCACTGCGGGCATCCGCGATCTGCAGCGAACGGCTGTCGACGATTTCTCGCATCTCTTCGAGTGAAACGACGCGGCTGCCGTTGAACTTGGGCTTGAAAGTTGCGGGAGCAAAGCTAGGCGTTGCCGTCTCCAGCGGCCGCCCTTCGGCCTTCCAGCCGTCCAGACCGCCATCGAGTACAAACACATTTGGCGCCCCCATGACGATGTGGAACAGCCACCAGACGCGCGGTGAGGCAAACAGGCCTGGACCGTCATAGATCGCGATGCGATCGCTGTCGCTGATGCCGAGCTTGCCGACTTCGGACGCGAAGAATTCGGGCGAGGGGACCATGTGGGGCAGGTTGGTCGAATGATCGGCAATTTTGTCCTGATCGAATCGGATCGCACCGGGAATATGGCCACTGGCATATTCGGCATCGGCATTGCGCTTCTGGGCCGGCAGATAGAAGGATGCATCGAGGATGCGAAGGTCCTTGGCTCCCAGCTCGCCTTGCAGCCAGTCGGCAGATACGACGAAACGGCTCTTGTCCGCTGTCATGATGATCTCTCCCTGCTTATGTCTCTTGGTTTTGATATCGGGATATCGGGATAAGGATATAGGCGTTGCCCGGTCAATTCTCGTCGTTCGGTGCGCCGAAGCGAATGCGGAAGCGCCGGTTTTCCTTGCCCTTCTTCTCGATCTTGGCGATGTGGATAGCGCCGACCTCCTGCGTCTCCGACACATGCGTGCCGCCGCAGGGCTGGCTGTCGATGGCCGAATCTTCGCCGATACAGACGAGGCTGACCCGGCCGAGGCCCATGGGCGGGCGCACATTCTTGGATTTGACGATGCCTGGATTGGCAACCAGCTCTTCGTCCGTGATCCAGCGGACGAAAACGGGATGGTTCTCATTGACGAGCGCCATCATTTTCGCCGTCACCGCATCCTTGTCGATCGTCTCGCTCATGTCGAAATCGACGCGGCTTTCATCTTCGCCGACCGCAGCACCCGTAATCGGATAGGGGCAGACCACCGAAAGCAGATGGCAGGCCGTATGCATCCGCATCAGCTTGTAGCGGCGCGCCCAATCGATGTGCAGCACCAGCTTTTCGCCGAGGATGGGCAGGGGCTGATCTTCGAGGGGGACGTGAATGATGATGTCCTTGATCGGCCCATGTTTCGTCTGACCGAGCATGATCCTGGAGCCGTCACCGCGCTCCAGGAAACCCGTATCGCCCGGTTGGCCGCCCGAGGTGGCGTAAAAGCAGGTCTGATCGAGCTCGATGCCCCCGTCCTCGTGGATTGCAGTGACAACGGCTTCGGCGGTCGAGAGATAGAAATCGTCACGATAGAGGGCATTGACGGTCATCAGATCACGCTGTTGTTTCGTATGGGACGGCGATTTCAGTCCGCTTTTCCAAGTAGCCTGGCACCGGCAAGCCCTTCGACTTCAGGAAGTCGGGATTGAAGAGCTTGGACTGGTAGCGATTGCCGTAATCGCACAGGATGGTCACGATCGTATGTCCGGGACCGAGATCTTTGGCGAGACGAACCGCGCCGGCAATATTGATGGCCGTCGAACCGCCGAGGCACAGACCCTCGTGTTCGACGAGATCGAAGACGTAGGGAAGCGCTTCGGCATCGGTGACCTGATAGGCGAAATCGGGCGTGAAGCCTTCCAGGTTCGCCGTGATGCGGCCCTGACCGATGCCCTCGGTGATGGAGGAGCCGGAGGATTTCAGCTCGCCGTTCTTGTAGAATTCATAGAGGGCCGCGCCTTCCGGGTCGGCAATACCGATCTTGACGTCCTTGTTGAAGGCATGCAGCCCCATGGCTACGCCCGCGAGCGTGCCGCCGGAACCGACCGAGCAGATGAAGCCGTCGATCTTGCCATCAGTATCGTGCCAGATTTCCTTGGCGGTCGTCTCGATGTGGGCCTGACGGTTGGCGACATTGTCGAACTGGTTTGCCCAGATCGCGCCGTTAGGCTCGGTCTTTGCGAGCTGTTCGGCTAGCCGGCCCGAGACCTTCACATAGTTGTTCGGGTTCTTGTAGGGGACAGCCGGAACCTCGACCAGCTCGGCGCCGAGCAGCTTCAGCGCATCCTTCTTTTCCTGGCTCTGTGTCTCAGGAATGACGATGACGGTGCGATAGCCGAGCGCCTTGGCAACCAGCGTCAGGCCGATGCCGGTATTGCCGGCCGTGCCCTCGACGATGACGCCGCCGGGCCTCAGCAGCCCCTTCTTCTCGGCATCGCGGATGATGTAGAGCGCGGCGCGATCTTTCACCGATTGGCCGGGATTGAGAAATTCGGCCTTGCCGAGAATGGTCGAGCCCGTCGCCTCGGAGGCGCCCTTGAGCTTGATCAACGGCGTATTGCCAATTGCTTCGAGGACGGACGGATGGACGGTCATTGGAATCTGCCTTCTGTTCGCAACTACTGTAAGAACGGTCTTTTCCCTTCACAAGGCGGTATAGGCAAGAAATTCTGTTCCTCGCTATTTGTTCGCGCCGCAAAATTCGACTTGGCAACCTTCGTCCGCCGAAGTCTGCCACACGGCGCGCCAGTCTCCATTCGGTGACATTGTTTCCCTCGCTGGGCCGCCAACAGGCCGAAAGCGGCCACAATGATACGTTATTTCTAAAATGCCACGGGCGGCCTCGGTAAAGCGTTTGATTCAGGCGGCCGCCAGCCAAGGAGAAGAGCCATGAGCCCGTTCATCGCACGTCCTGAACATGGAGTCGTCTGGATTACCGGCGCGAGTTCCGGTATCGGCCGCGCGCTTGCGCTGAAACTGGCGGATGAAGGCTATAAAGTTGCCGTGACTGCCCGCAGCCATGACAAGCTTCTGGCCTTGCAGGCAGAGGCAAGCGCACTTGCCGGCAGCATCGTCGTGCTCGACGGCGATGTGACCAATGCCGAGGATATGGAGCACACCGTTGCAGCCATCGAATATCAGCACGGCCCGGTCGCCCTGGCGATCCTGAACGCTGGCATCTATCTGCCCGCGCGCGGCGAAGACCTCAATCACGAGGCGTTCGAGCGCAGTTTCGCCGTCAATCTTCATGGTGTCGTCAATTGCCTCGTTCCGGCGGTCCGACATATGCGCGCCAGGGGATACGGCCAGGTTGCCCTCGTATCTTCCGCAGCCGGCTATGGCGGCCTACCCGGGGGCGCTGCCTATGGCGCCAGCAAAGCCGCACTCATCAACATGGCCGAAAGCTTGAATTTCGAGCTTGATCGCATGGGCATCCGTATCCAGCTTGTCACGCCCGGTTACGTCGATACGCCGTTGACGGCAAAGAACAAGTTCGAGATGCCCGATATAGTATCGGCGCAGCAGGCGGCCGAGGCGATATCGGCCGGATTGAAATCATCGGCCTTCAACATCTGCTTCCCGAAGAGCCTGGTTTTCCGGGCAAAGCTTTTGAAGTTCTTGCCCTATAGCCTCTATTTCCGGGTGCTCGGATATCTTCTGGGAAGCGGCAGGAAGCGCCGGCCTGTCGGGCCGCATATTACCGCGCATCCGGCCGAATAGCGCCTATCCATCGTCTTTAAGCGATGCGTGTGCAGCGAGTGCGCGCTGCCGCGCCATGGCATGATCGACGATCGGCCGGGGGTAGTGCTTGCCGAGTTCTATGCCTGCACGCTTGAGTACGTCATCAGGCGCCTCGAACGGTCGATGGATATATTTGCCTTCGAGCTTGGAGAGCTCCGGCACGAAAGCCCTGACATAGCGGCCATCCGGATCGAATTTCTCACCCTGCAGCACCGGATTGAAGATGCGGAAGAAGGGCGAGGCATCGGCGCCGGAGCCCGCAACCCACTGCCAGTTTGCCGTATTAGCCGCCGGATCGGCATCGACGAGCGTATCCCGAAACCAGGCTTCGCCTTTGCGCCAGTCGATCAGCAGATCCTTGATCAGGAAGGAGGCCGCGATCATGCGAACGCGATTGTGCATCCAGCCATGGCGCCACAGCTGCCGCATGCCGGCATCGACGATCGGATAACCGGTTTGCCCGCGTTGCCAGCGTGTGAGCAGCTTGGCATCGGATAGCCAAGGAAAATCATCGTAGCGATTGTTCCAATTGGCTGTCCGAAGCTTCGGGAAATGAAAGAGCTGATGGTAGCAGAATTCCCGCCAGACAAGCTCCTTGCGAAAGCGGACGATATTATCCGCCGAGATTTTGCCTGATAGTCCGCGCGTCGCGTGCCAGAGACGGGCAGGCGAAATCTCTCCAAGCGCCAGATGCGGCGAGAGCAGGGAGGTCGCCGGTCTGTCCGGAAAATCGCGGCCGACCGCATAATCATCGATGGCGCCATCGACGAAATCCTTGAGCTTCTCATGTGCCGCGGTCTCGCCCGGCGTCCAAATGTCAGGGAATTCTGCTGCCCAGTTGGGCTTTGTGGGCAGCATTGACCAAGAGGCGAGCGCGTCCGATTGCGGCCAGCGGCTGGGTGCGAGGAGCTTTGCGGGCGCTTCTATCGGAAACGGCGGCTCGCCGGATTGCTCGAAGGCACGCCAGAATGGCGTGTAAGTCTTGTAATGGTCGCCTGCGCCCGTGCGAAGGCGTGTCGGTTCATGCAGCAGCTGGCCGGCAAAGCTGTTGGCCTCGATGCCCTTGCTCCGCAACGCCTTCTTGATTTGGATGTCCACATCGATCCCAGCCGGATCGTATCGACGGTTCCAGACGACGGCTTCAGCCTCGGTTTCCTCAATAAGTTTTTCGAGCACCGTCAGCGCATCGCCCTGGCGGAGGATGAGCCTGTTTCCGAGTGCATCAAGGGCGGTTTGCAAGGCGGTGAGCGAATGATGCAGCCACCATTCCTGCGCTCCGCCAAGCGGGCCACGCTCCGTTGCATCCGGCTCGCGAATATAGACGGGAATTACCGCGTGGCCCGATATTGCCGCCGCCTGTAGCGCGTGGTTGTCGTCGAGGCGGAGATCCTTGCGAAACCATAGCAGGATGGGATTCGGCTCTTTTGTCGATGTCGTCATGGTCCTGGCCGATCGCCTATCCTCTGTTGCTTGTCGCATGCCTTGTAATGGGGAAACCCCCGTACGATGCCGACCATCGAATGGTTTCGCTACCGCGCGTTACATAAGCGAATGCCACACGCAACTCGCGTAAGGAAAACTCGCTATCCTCTGTGGTATAAGGAATGCTTGTCACTGTTCTGTAATGCAAATTCGCTAGCAGTCCACCCGATTGACGTGCCGAGAATGGACAGGCGGGGAAGATTAAAAATGGCGGAAATCCGCATCGAGCAAGTTCGCAAGGCCTATGGCCGCAATCCGGTCGTTCACGGCGTCGACCTGAATTTCCGATCGGGCGAATTTGTCGTCATCCTCGGACCTTCCGGCTGTGGTAAGTCTACGCTGCTGCGCATGATCGCCGGCCTTGAGGACATCACCTCGGGCGAGATCATCATCGATGGCAAGGTGGTCAACCAGCTCGAGCCGCGCGAGCGCGGCTGCGCCATGGTCTTCCAGAACTACGCGCTCTATCCGCACATGGATGTCGCCGCCAACATGGGCTATGCGCTCAAGGTTGCCGGTGTGCCGCGCGCCGAACGCGAGCGCCGCATCAAGGAAACTGCCAAGATCGTTGGCCTCGAAGATTTCCTGGCCCGCAAGCCGGCCGAGCTTTCTGGCGGTCAGCGTCAGCGCGTCGCCATGGGCCGCGCTATCATCCGCGAGCCGAAGGTCTTCCTTTTCGACGAGCCTCTGTCCAACCTGGATGCCAAGCTGCGCGTGCAGATGCGTGTCGAGATCCGCCGACTGCACAAGCGCCTGTCGGCCACATCGGTCTTCGTCACCCACGATCAGGTCGAGGCCATGACCCTCGCTGATAAGCTCGTCGTCATGTACAAGGGCAATGTCGAGCAGGTCGGCACGCCGCTCGAGGTCTACAACACGCCGCGCACCCGTTTCGTCGGCTCCTTCATCGGCTCGCCAGCCATGAATTTCCTGGAAGGCACTTTTGCTGCCAACGGCGAACAGTTTATCTTCGACGGCATTCCGATCGCTATCGACGCCAATATCGGCAAGCGCCACGCCGGTCAGCCGGTTGCCCTCGGCGTCCGTCCCGAGCATGCGCGTCTCGTCCCCGCAGGCACGCCGGCCGCTATCCCGGCAACGGTCGATTTTGTCGAAGAACTCGGCGCCGGCCGCGTCATTCATTGCGATATCAACGGTTCGAGCTTCGCGGTCGCCGTTGCCGATCACACGACAGGTCAGACCGGTCAGTCGGTCGCGCTGGAGCTGCCGCAGCAGCATACCCATCTCTTCGCCCAGGATACCGGGTTGCGGCTCGATACCGTCGCCACAGTCACGCCGCTGAAGGTGCTAGCGAGCTGATTTTCAAACATAACTTTTCAACAGGTGCGCCCGGAAGTCTTTCCCGACTTCCGGGCTTTTATTTTCGGCCATTGCGAGCCAGCGCTCTCTCCAATCGCGTATGAAGCGAAATCGTTGCCGCAAGGTCGTTCTCCCCTCGCGGAGAGAGCGACCTTGCAGTGTCGACTTGCCTCGCACGTGCTTGCACCGCCGCGCGCCGAGAGAGGAGACTGGTTCGCAATGACTGCACCGAGCATGGTGCAGGAGCACTTACTTCTCGGTTGCGATCAGGCCGCGAACGAACCAGCGCTGCATCAGCACGACGACGGCAAGCGGCGGCAGCATGACGATCAGCGTGCCGGCCATGGCGATGTGCCACTCGGGAAGGCCGCCGATGTTTGGGATGAGCTGCTTGAGTTCGGTGACCGCAGTCATGTGAGCTGGATCGGTGGTAACGAGCAGTGGCCACAAATACTGGTTCCAGGCCCAGAGGAACATGATGGTGCCGAGCGCGGCCATGTTGGTGCGCGACAGTGGCAGCAGGATATCAATGAAGAAGCGCAGCGCTCCGGCGCCATCCATGCGCGCGGCCTCGGTCAGCTCGTCCGGTATCGTCAGGAAGAATTGACGATAGAGGAAGGTCCCGGTCGCCGTTGCGATCAGCGGCAGGATCAGACCGAGAGAGGAGTTAAGCAGTCCGAAATCCAGTGAGATCTGAACGCCCGTGAGCTTCTCGACAAGCCAACTGATGCCAGTGATGTCGAGCAGTCCCTGATAGGGCGACAGGACGTTCGCTATGACCGCATAGGTCGGCACGATACGCACTTCGAGCGGCAGCATCAGCGTTATGAAGACCAGCCAGAAGAGGATGTTGCGGCCCGGATAGCGGAAATAGACCAGTGAGAAGGCGGTGATCGCCGAAATGGCCACCTTTCCTACCGCGACGCCTCCCGCAAAGATCAGGCTATTCAGCAGCTTGGGACCAAGATTGGCAGTCGTCCACGCCGTCTTCATGTTGACCCAGAAGTCCGAGCCGGGGATGAGCGACATCGGCACTTTATTGACATCGGCGAGATTATGGGACGCGGCTATGGCGACTATGGCCAAAGGTCCGACTGCTACGACGAAGCCGATGAACAGGATCAGGTGCGTGAAGAAATTAAGGATGGGGGTGCGCTCGACCATATCAGCCTCAACGGTAATGAACGCGCTTCTCGATGAAGCGGAACTGGAAGACGGTAAGCACGATGATCAGCAGCATCAGGATGATGCTCTGTGCTGCCGCACCGGAAAAATCGAGGCCTTTGAAGCCGTCTGAATAGATTTTGTAGACCATGAGATTGGTCGAGTTGTGCGGGCCGCCCGATGTCATGATGTCGACGATGCCGAATGAATCCTGAAAGCTTTCGGTGATGTTGATGACAAGCAGGAAGAAGATCGTCGGCGTGATCAGCGGGAACTGGATGTCCAAGAACCGGCGCAGTACGCCGGAACCGTCCATGGCGGCCGCCTCGATCAGCGAACGCGGGATGGCCTGGAAGGCCGCCAGAAAGAAAATGAAGCTGTAGCCGATATATTTCCACGAGAAGGCGGCGATGATCGAGGCCATTGCGGCCGTACCGTCAAGGCCCGGATCCCAGAAACCTGGCCAATAGTGGTTGACGACCGACATGAATCCGGCCTCCGGCGCCAGGATGAAGCGGAAGGCCATTGCAGACGCGGGAGCCGCGATACCATAGGGCCAGATCAGTACCACGCGGTAGATTTTCGAACCCCGCAGCTGCCGATCGGTCAAAGCAGCGAGTATCAGCGCGGCCCCCATGGAAATACCGGTACTGATGGCCGCGAAAATGATGCTGATCGTGACTGAGTTCCAGTAATCAGTATTAGCGAGGATCGATTTGAAATTGTCGAGCCCGACCCAGATGTTGCCGCCGCCCCAGGGCTGCTGCAGCGTCAGCGACCAGAAGACCGCCTGACCGGCCGGCCAATAGAAAAAGGTGAAGATGAGGAGCAGTTGCGGCACCGCGAACAGGATGCCGACGCTCCACTTGCTGAAAGTTATACGCTTTTCCATTGTCTCTTCCGGCTTGGTATCCCGATGCCACGCTTGCTCTCATAACGAACGTCCGCCGGGAATCCCGGCGGACGTTGTCTGTCGCGAGCTTGCGCTGCTTACGGCAGCTGCTTGCCCTTGTAGGTGGCTTCGAAGCGGTCGAGGACGGCGTTGCCGTTCTTGACCAGGTTGTCGATGCCTTCCTGGACGCTGACCTTGTTGGCGAAGATGGCCTGCATCTGGTTGCCGAATTCGGCGCGGATCTGCGTGAAGTTGCCGAGGCGGACACCGCGGGTGATCGGGGTCGGCTCGGAAGCGGTGAGGCTGGCGATGGCGACTTCGCGGCCCTTGTAGGGAGCCTTGTCATAGAAACCGGAGGACTTCATGAAGTCGAAGCCGGACTTCTTGACCGGGATGTAGCCGGTGTTGGTGGACCAGAACAAAGCCGTTTCGGGCTTGCCGATGAAGTCGAGGAACGCTGCAGCCCCCTTGTATTCGTCAGCCGACATGCCGGAGAGAACCCAGAGCGACGCGCCACCGACGAGCGAATTCTTGCGCTCGGTACCGGCGTAGACCGGAAGCTCGGCGACATCCCAGTTCATGCCGGCCTTCTGCGTCTTGCCAACGGTACCGTGGTCGCCGACCGAGGTCATGATCATCTGGCAATCGCCGGCGGCGAAGGCTTGAACCATGTCCTGGCCGAGGTCCTTGGACTTGATCTTGATGAGGCCCTGGTCGTACCAGCCCTTGAGGTCCGTTACGTACTTGACGAACTTCGTCTTGTTGACGGTCAGGCGGGCATCGAGGCCGTCATAGCCGTTGTTCTTCGTGGCAACCGGCTGATCGTGGATAGCAGAGAACTGCTCCATCAGCTGCCAGCTTTCATTGCCGGAGATGTTGATCGCCATCGGGCAATCATAGCCGGCGCCCTTGAGCGCCTTCATGTCTTCGGCAGCTTCTTCCCAGGTCTTCGGAGCGGCGGTCTTGCCGATCTTGGCGAAGGCGTCCTTGTTCCAGTAGAGCAGGGCGGTCGAGGAGTTGAACGGGAAGGAGAGCAGTTCGCCCTTGGAGGTGGCGTAATAGCGGGCAATACCCGGGAAATAGTCGTCCCACTTAACCTTGTAGCCGTTTTCGGACATCAGCTTGCTGACCGGGTAGTAAGCGCCCGAAAGCATCATGGTGGCGGTGCCGACGTCATAGACCTGGACGATCGTCGGCTGCTTGTTGGCGCGGAAGGCGGCAATGGTGTTCTGCAGCGCGGCGTCGTAATTGCCCTGGCTGACGCAGGAGACTTCGTAATCCTTCTGGGAATCGTTGAAGTTCTTGCAGAGCGTCTGTACGACGCGTTCCAGGTCGCCCGACAGGCCGAACCAGAAATCGAACTTGGCCGGAGCAGCGGCAGCAGGCAAAGCCAGCGCTACGCTCATGACGCCGGCAGCAGCGGCCGAAATGTAGTTTTTAAGTTTCGACATAATCCCTATTTCCTTTTTGAAAGCTCGGAACCGGTGGCCTTGCGCAAGTCCGCGGTAGCGCGGGTTATAGACAAGCTGTGTGACAGTTTGTTGAGGGCAAGAATCCCGTATTGCCGGGCATTTCCGGCCGAAATCAGGGATTTCGGGCAACCAATCTTTGAACGATCAGGCATTTGAGTCAACGCTAATCGAGGCGCTTGCTGCCTGCCCGAATGGTGATGCATGATCGCTTCGAGACGAATCCGGAGAAGCATGCGAAGAGGCAAGCAATGAACCTGAGCGAGCGGCAGAAGATGGCGGCGGGAGAATGGTATTGCTGCTTCGATCCCGAGCTCGACCGTCTGCGCTGGCAGGCCCGGGAAGCAGTGCATCAGCACAATACGATGCCGCCTGTCGAGCGCGGC
Organism: Rhizobium sp. BK289; assembly: GCF_014193575.1. Classification (NCBI taxonomy): domain Bacteria; kingdom Pseudomonadati; phylum Pseudomonadota; class Alphaproteobacteria; order Hyphomicrobiales; family Rhizobiaceae; genus Rhizobium; species Rhizobium sp. BK289. The sequence goes on along the minus strand of NZ_JACHZO010000009.1, from coordinate 246,516 downwards.
AATATCGGACCGGCTCTGGCGGCGCTCTTTGCCGATGCCGGCGAGAATGTTTTCATCGAGGCTCCGTTCCATTGCTCCTATGGCATCAACATCTCACTCGGCCGGTGGGTCTATATGAATGCCGGCTGCACCATTCTCGACAGCGGCAGCGTCCGCATCGGTGATGGCAGTATGCTGGGACCGGGCGTCCATATCTACTGTGCCGAGCACCATAAGGATCGCGAGCTGCGCGGTGCGGGTATCGAAATCGCGCGGCCGGTCACCGTCGGCAGCAGCGTATGGATCGGCGGTGGTGCAATCCTTGTCGGCGGCGTGACGATCGGCGATGGCGCAATCATCGGCGCGGGCGCGGTCGTGACCAGGGACGTCGCAGCCGGTGCGACCGTTGTCGGCAATCCAGCCCGCGCGATCGGCGCAGCGAGCGACTAGTCCGCCGGACGGCGTTTCTTGGCCCACCAGACGGCGAAGCGGCGGCGCCAGCGTCGAACGATGGGCATATCGTGCGAGAGCACGATGAAGCCCAAGGGCAGCATCCAGAAACCGAGCACCGGCAGGAAGCCGAGCAGGCCGCCGAAGATGAGGGCAACTCCCACACCCAGGCGGGCAAGGCGTGACCGCGGCAGGGGAATTCTCAAGGAGCCGAAAACAAGCTCGCGTGTTGCGGGATCAATGCCGAAACGGCGGGTTTCCCGGCCATTTCGATCGGCATTTTCGGTCGTTCGGCTCTGATCGGTCATCCACAGGAAATGGTGAGGCGGGGAAATAATGCAAGAGAATTCGATTTTTTTGAAAAAACCGCTTGGCAAATCGAGAAAGCATTTGTAGAAGCCCACTCACACCGCGCCAAGCGCATTCCCTGGTAGCTCAGCGGTAGAGCATTCGACTGTTAATCGACAGGTCGCCGGTTCGAATCCGGCCCGGGGAGCCACTTTCTTCCATAAATATTGCAGCATAGAGATAGTGGCGAAAGCGTCGTCGTTTTGCCGAGCGATGGTCGTTGTCTCGTGCAGGCGGTTGGCCAGCCTCTGAACGGCAAAGCTCTAGCAGCGCAGTTTGGCAGTTTTATTGCACATGCTTCGCGCCGGCAGTTTCTCGACCTCTGTCTTCTATCCAGATTTCCCCTTCAAACCGTTCTCATTGCCAGCGTTTCCAAGTCGTGGCAGCATCGCGTGCTCTTTGCACCGGCTGGGACCGCAAGGGGGCAGGGGAGATCTGGCATGGTGGAGAATGCAGTCGCCTGGAAGGCGGCTACGCGTCGCTTTCGTGGGCGGGATGGGTGCTCACGGCGATCGTGACTCTTGCTTTTGCGGCCGACGCCGCCGTCAACTTGTTTTCGCCCGCCGCACTTACGGCGGAGATGACCGCAACCGGATTTTCGGCCAATCAGGCGGGAGCAGTCGGGCTGATCATCCTCGTCTGTGCGGTTCTTTACGCAGTTCCGCACACGGCGGTGCTCGGCGCAATCCTGATGACGGGCTTTCTTGGCGGCGCAATCTGCACGCATTTCCGTCTTGGAGAGATCGGCTCGCCGCCACAACTTATCAGTTTGCTTCTGGGAGTCATGGCGTGGAGCGGGCTTTATCTTCGCGATGAACGCCTCCGGCGCCTTCTGCCCATCCGCTCTGCTATCGGGTGAAAATCGGCGCGCACATCATTCTCGATTTTTTGCCGCAACAGCAAGTGACTTGCGCTGCAGTTGATTGTCCGGACAGCGCGAATGGCGTAGGCTAATCCGAAAACAAGCGGCCGCTACCGATATCTCAGCAGCGGCCGTTTTTCTTTTGGTGCAGTCGGAAGGATTGCGTGTCCGTTTCATCTTGCCTTGTGGCTTAGCGGGAAGCGGCGCCGGGATATCAGGGGCGGATTTCCAATATTACGCCGCTATGGTGCCGACGATAATAACGACGGTCGTCCCGCCATCTGTCGTCCCGCCATCTGTTATGCCAATGGCGGCGTTCCCAGCGGCGCTCCCGCCAATGGCGGCGGTCGTAATCACGGTCACGCCAATAAGGCCGGCGGTCGTAATCTGGATATCTGCGTGTTCCGCGTTCCTGCACCAGGATGACGTTCGAAGCAGTCGATGAACTGCCAAGCGTTGTAGACGCGGCGGGCAGGGCAGCCGATAGTACGGAACCCAAGGCAAGCGCGGCGGTCAAGGCGATTGAGGCGAGATGTTTCAAGGCGGTAACTCCTATATTCAGCCACGTCCCTTTCAGCGAAAAACGCCACGGTGACGACAAGGTTCCCTTCTCCGGTTGATCGGAAGCCTTGTGACACGCGTGCTGATCGCAGGATGGCTCTGCAATTTCCAGGAGTTGCCGTTAAAAAGGGGGCCGGCAGGGAAAGCCGGACCCCTTCCTTCTCTGATCGGAGGTCAAGTCTGATCAGGTCAGAAGTTGCGTTCGAAGCGCAGGATGCCCGAAACGGTGTCGTCGTGGGCATAGTCATAGTGAACATAAGTCACTTCCGGCTCGACCAGGAGGTTCTTGACCGGATTGAACTTCAGGTTCGTGGTTGCTTCGAAGATCTTCGAGTCGCTGTAGGCAAGCTGCAGGTTCCACTTCAGCTTGTCGTTGAACGGAACGCCGACGCCGCCCCAAACGGCCCAGTCACCCCAGCCGCACTTCGATGCATTGACGGTGCCGTTCGGTGCCGTGCAAGCGGAGACGTCCTGGTTCGTGCCGGCATACTTGTTGAGCTTGTCGCCGTCGGTGTTCCAACCGCCCATCAAGAAGGCCGTGAATGCGCCGAAATCGGCATCGACGCGAGCCTTGATGGCGCCTTCTTCGACGATCGAGTCGTAACCGCCGACAACCTTGAAGCCCCATGCACCGGACTTGAAGCCGGCACCGGCAACGACGTCGGGAGCGTAGTGGTTGGTCCGGTCGTCCGTCCACCAGCTTGCGCCGTAGGATGCCGAACCGGTCGTGGCGGAGTTGGAATCTTCAAGCGAGATCACTGCCGAGAAGCCGTTGCCCGCATCATATTCGTAGGTCAACTGGTTGAGTTCGTACGGGCCGTCATAGATCACGTCGTCGTTGATGACGTCGCCGGCGTAACCGATGTACAGGTTGTACTGCGAGTCCTTCTTACCAACGGTGAAGCCGCCGAGGCTGATGTAGGACCATAGCAGGTTGGTGGAGGTGGAGCCGCCGTCGTTCCAGTCCCAACGAACGATGGTTTCGGTCTTCAGCGGACCGTATTCGGTGTCGGTCGCGGTGTCGACGTTCAACTCGGCGCGCGTGTGCCAGAGCGTGCCCTGATGGCTGTCGCGGTTGTAAGCATTGTACCATTCACCTTCGGTACGAACCTTGCCGCCGATCTTGAGGCAGGTTTCCGTGCCCGGAATGAAGAAGTAGCCAGCACCGTAAGCGTCGCAGATGCGGACGTATTCCAGCGGCTCCGGCTCAGCGGCGACGATGGCGTCGGCCGCGTGAGCACCGGAAACTGCCGCGAGCGCAGCAGCGGAGCCGAGAAGAAGGCTCTTGATGTTCATAGTAACTCCAATCTTTCTTGATTGGGCATGAGATATCGCGCCGAAAACGACGTGCCCAACCCCATCCCGTTCATGTTCCCTATTCAGTAGGTGCGAAGTAATAAGCTTCGCGAACTATTTCGTGAACCTGCTTCGCTGATTTGGCAAGATACTAAGAGTTACGAACTATATGCGCACTACTTGAAAATGGACGTTGTTGCAAAAATGACGCAATTCGTTGATCGGGACCGACTACGGCCGCTTTTGATATCGTCAGCACGACATCCGCTTTTAAAGCGTGGAAACGGCGGGAGTTGGTGGGTGAAAGGAATATGCGAGCGGCCGATATAGAGAAGAGGGCTGCCGTCGTACGATCATAGTTATGCTGCCCACCGATTCTGGTCGATCGACTATGAGCAATCACTACGCCCTCCTACAAATTTAAGGCTTTGAACCGCGATTGCGGAAATGATTCTCCAGGAAAGAAATCGGGGAAAGGGCGTTTTCCGAGCCGGCTTGGCTGTGGTGCGTCCGACGACATTACTTTGGGGGCGTATTCTCGTCGGACGCGGCACTGTCCGGTTAGGGGGTGGCGTCCAAACCGGTAGCGCTGATTTTAGCATCTACCGCAGGTACCTATAACCTACCTGAATGGACTGGCGCCTCTGGCTGGGGGCTCACCCGAAAGTGAGCGGACTGTTCCGGCTATGGCCGCAGGTCAAAGAAGGCAAAGCGGCAGCCAATGGCCGCGTCTTCAAAAGGCGCCCCGAATTTCACGGCCTATCGATATAAAGGGAGAGTGGAGGCCTCGCCCGGAATCGAACCGGGGTGCAAGGATTTGCAGTCCTCTGCGTAACCACTCCGCCACGAGGCCATCAGGAAACAATTTGCGTTGTGGTGGCGCGGATTTAGAATGATCCAAAGAAAACCGCAAGAGGCAATTTTTGAAAAATGTTCTGTTCGATTTCTAAAGCATGTGGTGGTTGAAACCGATCCATTTGCCGTTCGTTCGGCGGGCATAGTTATCCACACCACCGTTTTGGATTGCTGTACGTGTCAGTGGCGACCTGTTCGCATTATGTCGTCAGGATAAGCAACGCGACGCTAAGCAGCGTCAGAACTGCGAAGATTGGCAGCAGCATCTCCATGACCAGCCGAGCGAGCTTGTTGCGCTCGCACGACGTCAGCGTAGACCACCGCGACCTCGGCAATTCCATAGAGATTCCCCCCACCGCAGCGTCGCATTTGAAACTGAAATGACGCTTAAGGTACAGGGGAGATGGCATTTCTGCAGACCGGGCGGCGGAAATATCGTGAGGCGCAGCTGGGTGTTGCGGCGATCGTCACGTCCGGAAAAGCAAAAGCGGTCCAGTCTAGGGAAAAAACTGGGCCGCCTTTCGCTGGACTAGAGGTCAATCAAATTCAGCGTCCTAATTATAAGTTTTACTTACTAATTGTCAACGGGAATGAGATGTGGCGTGCCTCGGTGACGTGGGCCAAAGCAAAGGCATTGTTCCACGGGTCTTCATGCTGGGGTGGGATTTTGGAAGATTCAATTGCTTATGGGAGTTGAAGCCGCAGGGACTGGGAATGCCTATTCCTCGAGGCATGGAAAGGCGAATTTGTAGGAGCGTGCGATCAGCGAACTGGCGGGGCGTTCGAGCTGCCATGAGTGTTCCGCCATCCACTTGCAGGCGATCGCGGTTGCCTTTGTGTTGCTGAGATCGGGCGGCAGGCAGAAAGCGCCGACGAATTGCTGAAGATAGCGCTCGTAGCGGGACGAGTTCTTCGGCGTCTGCTTGGTGGCACGGATTGTCAGGTTTTTCGTCCGCTGTGCTTCGTCGAGAATGCCCTGAATATAGGCCGAAGCGAGCGTGCGATCCTCTTCGCACCATTCGTCGAGCTGTTTGCCGGTCACGACGTGTCCGATGATGGGCGTCGCCTCCTGCGGTGCTTCCTCGCTCGATGCGCCTTGAGGCAGAAGAAGGAGAAGCGCTGCGAGGGAGAGCGAAAGCCTCATTCGGAAACCTACATCATGGAAGAAAGACTGGCAGCCAGGAAGACCACGAGCGGCAACGAGGTTGCAACGAAAAGAACGAGAGAGACGGGCATCCCAGTCACCTTCTATTCGAATTTAGTCTTAACCCGAAAGGCTTCGGGCCGGAAGGTTGATCTGTGACCACACTCAGGCGGTTCCAGGTTATGAAGCGTGGTCCTGGGAAGTTAACATTTTACTAACGGATGCTTCGATCTGAAGCACGGCGAGCAGCGCGATGTCGTCGGCAACGGGATTTGTCGAGAGGTCGGACCCGCATTCCAGGGCGCCGTTTGTTGTGCGCGGGCGACGCCTGGCCATGAATCTCCGCCCCAGTTGCCGCAATGCCTTGAAAGCGTGGCGTCAGGCGATTAAGACACGCGTAACAGAAAGCAGAGCAGGCCCGTTCGGGCATGAAGGGCGCAAGAGGACAAGATGGATTTCGAAGCAGCGCGCGTGAAGATGGTCGAGAACCAGATCCGGACGACGGATGTCACCTCCCATTCCGTGTTGAACGCCTTTTTGACGGTACCGCGCGAAAATTTCGTGCCGGAGAAGTCAAAGCTCCTGGCTTATATCGACAATGACATCGAGATCGCCGCTGCGTCGGCCGGCAAGCCGGCCCGCTTTCTCATGGAGGCATCGCCATTGGCAAAGCTTCTGCAGCTTGGCGTCATCACCAAGCAAGACAAGGTTCTCGATGTCGGCTGCGGCACTGGATATGTAGCCGCCATCCTGTCGCTGCTCGCCGAAAAGGTCGTCGCCCTCGAAAGCGATGAGGAACTTGCCGCTCAGGCCAAGGCCAATATCGCCGCACTCGGCTATGACAATGTCACGGTCGTCACCGGTGATCTGGAAAAGGGGTACGCCGGCAATGCCCCCTATGACGTGATTTTTATCGATGGCTCGATCGAGCAGCTGCCGCAGGGACTGCTCGACCAACTCGGCGAAGACGGCCGCCTGATCACGGTCATCGGCTATGGCCATGCCGCCCGCGCCACTGTTTTCATGCGCGAACGCGGCGCCTTCTCGGAAAACGTCTTTTTCAACGCATCGATCAAGCCGCTGCCGGGCTTTGCCAAGGCCAAGGAATTCGTATTCTGATTTTCAGAACGGTCTGATAATCCAGCTTGCGACAGGCGCCTCGTGGCGCCTGTTTTTTATTGCCGTCGCCTGTGGCAGAATCGCAGGCGATGGAGCGATTCGTCGTGGTCGTAACAAAACTGTGCATCACCGGGTTTAGTGCTTTGACGGTGATTTTTTTCCCGAAGGCAGTCATCTAGGGTGGCCCTGATTCGGGTGCCGTGTTGGCGCGTTTCCGGTCGTTGAATATGGAAAACGGGGATGAATATGGCTCAGCCAAATGTAGTGCGTGAACCGTCCATGGAAGAGATCCTGGCATCGATCCGCAGGATCATCGAAAGCAACGAGCCTGTAGGCACCAAGCCGATTTCCTCCCCTCATCTTGCCGCTTCCAGCATGCGCGACGACGATATTCCGCTGACCGTGGATGAAGAGTTCGCTGCCGCGGATCGCGCCCGTGCCGCGGAGCAGGACCCGCGTTTCGTCGCCGCAAACTCGCAAATGCCCGTTGCCGAGCCGGATGGTGCCGGTCGCGGCTTGTCGCTGGCGGATGTCGCCGCGCGCGTGCGCGCTGCATCCGAACGCAACGCCGCTGCATTGCTGAATGCCGGGCGCGAGCCCCCGCAGCCGCGTGAATTGCCGCCGGCCATGGCCGCGCGTCTTGCCGAAGTCCATGTCGAGCCGATAGCCGATGTGCCGCTGCGGCAAACCATTGCCGATATCGCAGCGCCGGCAGCTTCACTGGCTACGCAGGCTGCCGCAGAGGTCGGTGCCGAATCCGGAAGGGAAGAATTGCAGCCGACGGTCGCTGCCCCGGAGCCGACCGCTGCCGTTGCGGCGGAAATGGAAGCGTCCCTGCCGCCGGCGCAGCTCGTGTCTGCATCGCCGCTGATGTCTGAAGCAGCCGGCGCGCAGGTTACCCGTTCGTTTGAAGAGCTTGCCGCCATCGTCGATGGCGGCCCGCGCCGCTCCCTCGATGAACTGGCTCAGGAAATGCTGCGCCCCATGCTGCAGGAATGGCTCGACGATAATCTGCCGACCCTCGTCGAGCGCCTCGTGCGCGAGGAAATCGAACGAGTGGCCCGCGGCCCGCGCCGCTGACAGCCTGAGCTTCGGGTAGTAGATCCGCCGCTCCGGGCTCCGGGGCGGCTTTTTTATTGACTTGCCCACAGCCATCCTATTTACAACCCGCATCATCCAATCCTCAAGATCCGGTCATAAAATGCTCGACAAAACATATGATTCCGCCGCCGTCGAACCGAAGATCGCCCAAAAATGGGATGAGGCCGACGCCTTTCGCGCCGGCGCGAACGCCAAGCCGGGTGCGGAAACCTTCACCATCGTCATTCCGCCGCCGAACGTGACGGGTTCGCTGCACATGGGCCATGCGCTGAACAACACGCTGCAGGACATCATGGTGCGGTTCGAGCGCATGCGCGGCAAGGACGTTCTCTGGCAGCCTGGCATGGACCATGCCGGCATCGCCACGCAGATGGTCGTCGAGCGTCGCCTGGCCGAACGCCAGCAGCCGGATCGCCACAACATGGGACGCGAAGCCTTCATCGAGAAGGTTTGGGAATGGAAGGCGGAATCGGGCGGCTTGATCTTCAACCAGCTCAAGCGCCTCGGTGCCTCCTGCGACTGGTCGCGCGAACGCTTCACCATGGACGAGGGCCTGTCCAAGGCCGTTCTCGAAGTCTTCGTCACGCTCTACAAGGAAGGCCTGATCTATCGCGACAAGCGGCTGGTCAACTGGGATCCGAAGATGCTGACCGCGATTTCGGATATCGAGGTCGAGCAGCACGAGGTCAACGGCAATCTCTGGTACCTGCGCTATCCGCTGGAGCCGGGCGTCACCTATCAGCATCCGATTGCCTTCGATGACGAGGGCAAGCCGACGGAATGGGAGACGCGCGACTATCTCGTTGTCGCCACTACCCGTCCCGAGACAATGCTCGGCGATACCGGCGTCGCGGTCAATCCGAGCGACGAACGCTACAAGTCGATCATCGGCAAGCACGTCATCCTGCCGATCGTCGGTCGGCGCATCCCGATCGTCGCCGACGAATATCCGGATCCGACGGCTGGCACGGGCGCGGTGAAGATGACGCCTGCGCATGATTTCAACGATTTCGAAGTCGGCAAGCGCCGCGGTCTGCGCGTCGTCAATATTCTGACCCCGGAAGCCACCATAACCATCAAGGACAACGAGGATTTCCTCGAAGGTCTCGATCATCCGGCCGCCTTGCATGGCGCATGGGACGAGCTGGAAGGCAAGGATCGCTTCGAGGCGCGCAAGATCATCGTCCGCATTTTCGAAGAATCCGAATTGCTGGATAGGGTCGAGCCGCACAAGCACATGGTTCCCCATGGCGACCGTGGCGGCGTGCCGATCGAGCCGCGCCTGACCGAGCAGTGGTATGTCGACGCCAAGACGCTTGCCGAACCGGCGATCGCCTCCGTCCGCGACGGCCGCACGAAGCTCGTTCCGAAGAGCTGGGACAAGACCTATTACGACTGGATGGAAAACATTCAGCCGTGGTGCGTTTCGCGTCAGCTCTGGTGGGGTCACCAGATTCCCGCCTGGTATGGACCGGATGGTCAAGTCTTCGTTGAGAAGACCGAAGAAGAGGCGCTGCAGGCGGCGATCCAGCATTATCTCTCGCATGAGGGGCCGATGAAGGCCTATGTCGAGGACCTGCTGGAGAACTTCAAGCCGGGCGAAATCCTGACGCGCGACGAAGACGTGCTCGATACCTGGTTCTCGTCCGCGCTCTGGCCGTTCTCGACGCTCGGCTGGCCGGATGAGACGCCGGAATTGGCGCGCTACTATCCGACGAATGTCCTCGTTACCGGCTTCGACATCATCTTCTTCTGGGTTGCCCGCATGATGATGATGGGCCTGCATTTCATGAAGGATGAGAACGGCGAGCCTGTCGAGCCATTCAGCACGGTCTATGTCCATGCGCTGGTGCGCGACAAGAACGGACAGAAGATGTCGAAGTCCAAGGGCAACGTCATCGATCCGTTGGAACTGATCGACCAGTACGGCGCCGATTCCCTGCGCTTTACGCTGGCGATCATGGCGGCGCAGGGGCGCGACGTGAAGCTCGATCCGGCCCGTATCGCCGGCTATCGCAATTTCGGCACCAAGCTCTGGAACGCGACGCGCTTTGCCGAGATGAACGGCGCCAAGAGCGACCCGCATTTCGTGCCGGAAGCAGCCGAACTCACTGTCAATCGCTGGATCCTGACCGAGCTGGCGCGTGCCGAGCGCGACGTTACCGAAGCGCTGGAAAGCTTCCGCTTCAACGATGCAGCAAGCGCGCTTTATCGCTTCATCTGGAACCAGTTCTGCGACTGGTATCTTGAACTGCTGAAGCCGATCTTCAACGGTGACGACGAGAACGCCAAGGCGGAAGCCCAGTCCTGCGCTGCTTATGTTCTCGAAGAAACCTACAAGCTGCTGCATCCGTTCATGCCCTTCATGACCGAAGAGCTTTGGGCGCATACGGCCGGCGAGGGCAATGAGCGCGACGGCCTGATCTGCCATGCCGATTGGCCGACGCCTTCCTATGCGGATGATGTTGCCGCCGATGAAATCAACTGGCTGATCGACCTTGTTTCCGGCATTCGTTCGGTGCGCTCGGAAATGAACGTGCCTCCGGCAGCGACCGCTCCGCTGGTGGTCGTCGATGCGAACAGCCTGACTCGGGAGCGACTGTTCCGTCACGACGCCGCCATCAAGCGGCTGGCGCGTGTGGAAGCGGTCTCGCTTGCCGATACCGCGCCGAAAGGTGCGGCACAGATCGTTGTCGGCGAGGCGACCGTCTGCCTGCCGCTCGGCAGCCTCATCGATCTCTCGGCCGAAAAGGCGCGCCTTGAAAAGGCGATCGCCAAGAACGACCAGGAGATCGCGCGCATCAACGGCAAGCTTTCGAACGAGAAGTTCGTTGCGAACGCGAATCCGGATGTGGTCGCCGCCGAGCGTGAGCGCCTCGGTGAACTCGAAGGGCAACAGGCGAGCCTGAAGGTGGCACTGGCGCGGGTCAGTGAAGCGAGCTGAGAAAGAGAGAACTGAAGCGTATCGCGGATCTTTCAGATTCGCCTAAGTTCTTGATCTTGTGCATGTCGTAATCGCAAATCGCTGTACGCCTTTGCACGACATGCTTTCAAATTTGATGCAAGGCACGCGGCTTACGTTGCGTGCCTTTCTTGTTTGTTTCTTTGATTCGATGTCGATGAACTGAGCCGTGCGCCCTAATCCACCGCCAGTTTCACACAGGCAAAACATATTACATGGAAATCCGCTCGCTGTTCGTGAAAAGCAGAGCTGTTGTCATATTGTAACAGGATTATTGCCGCGAAGAATAAAAATCTAAGCAGGGAAGAAAATGACATTAAAAAGGAAAAATTTACCTAATTGCACAGTTTTTGTGCGGCGCAGTTCGTTTTCTTACGTAAATCAATCACTCTTTTACCGGGTTTCATCTCTTGTAGGCCGCATTGCCAATTCAAGTGATCGTCGCAACAATCGAAAAAGCGAATGCACACGTGGGGGAGTTACAATGGCATTTTCTATTGCGTTGAGGAGCGCAGTTTCATTCGTCATCGGTACGTCTTTTGCGAGCGCAGCCTTTGCGGGCGGCCTCGATCGTTCCGGTTATGACATCGACTTGCTCTTCGACAAGGGTCGTTATGTCTTCGAGTCCGGCGTTACCTATGTCATGCCGGACCGCAAGTTGAAGAATGCGAAAGACATCGATCCGACAGACGGCAATCTCAATAACCGAAGCCACTCGACCGATGCCTCGAAAAATTACGCGATGCCTTATGCCGCCTTCAAGATCGGCATCACCGACAACATCGACTGCATGGCCGACTATTCCCAGCCATTCGGCGGGTATCTTTATGAGGGCAAGAACTGGGCTGGCGCCAACAATGAAATCAAGGTGAAGGTCCGCACGAACAATTATGGAGCGACCTGCTCGTACAAGTTCGATGCTGGTCCGGGCGAATTTCGCATCATCGGCGGCGGCTTCTACCAGGAGGTCAGCGGTTTCAAATCACGCCTCGTCTCGGCCATCCCGGCTCCGCTTTCCTCTGTCTACGACGGCGTCGGCTCGCTCGATGTGGACGGTCACGGCTGGGGCTGGCGCGCCGGCCTGGCCTATGAAATCCCCGAATATGCCTTCCGCACGAGTCTCGTCTACAACAGCCGGGTCAAGTACGACAATCTCAAGGGCAGTGTGGATCTGACCGAGCTGCCGCCGATTCGGCCGTTCTTCGGCTCGGTCACCTCCGTCTTCGGGTCTGCGGACGCCCCGGACTCGCTGGAGTGGAAAGTGCAGAGTGGCATCGCGCCGGACTGGCTGGCCTTCGGCTCGGTCAAATGGACGAATTGGAGCGTCCTGCAAAGCATCGCCCTTTGCCCGACCTCGACCCGCAGCATAGCCTGCAGGACCGGCGGTCCGACCCAATTGACCTCGCTTGACCTTCTGTATCGCGACGGCTGGACCATCACGGGCGGTATCGGGCATAAATTCAATGACAAATGGAGCGGCGCGATCAGCCTGAGCTGGGATCGCGGTACGAGCGACGGCTACGGCATGAACTCCGACACATGGACACTCGGCGCAGGTGTTGCCTACAAGGCGACGGAGCACGTTCAGTTCAACTTCGGCGGCGCGCTTGGCCTCATGACATCAGGCAAATCCGGGCCTGTCACCCGCGGCGGCATCGTCTATGGCGATGATGCGACCTATAGCTTCGGCAATGACCTGGTCGCCGCTCTTCAGACGTCGGTGAAAGTCAGCTTCTGACGATAAGTCGTTGGATTGACAAGCTTATCGTCTATCGCCTCATCATATCGACAAGGTCGCGGGCCTGGACAAGTCCCGCGGCTTTTCTTTGCCTGGCTTGGATGGATCGAAGCGTCAAACCGGCCTCTTTGCCGGATTTATGGTTAAGGAAGTCACAAGGTCGGTCAAATCTTTGTGACGAATTAGCAACACTCTATTTCAAGACATTGCAGCCACGTGATGAGATTACAATTTGTCCATTTCCCGCCACAAATGGGGAGCAGCGATTACGTGGGCACAGGGGTTGGCCTTGTAGAAAGTGCGTAAACGATCGATGGGTGAACTTCCACTTTGGCATAAGCAACAATCCGGGATCGGGGCCGTGATGCTTCCGATGCAGGGGAAAAGTCTTTGTCCGCCAAGGGAAACCGTCAGCCTGACGACGTTCGATCTCACTCCTCGGCAAGCGAATGAGAGCGCGGGTTCGGCGATGGGATGCGATAACGGCCGCACGAATGCTGGTTTGGACATAATTGCAAGCTATGCTCGCAATTGTGGCAAACAGCCTCGGTTGAATGCCATGGGAACCGTCTTTGCAAAGGATGATCCAGTCTCATGCGCCATCAGGGAAAACATTCGCGAAACTGACGGCGTTCATGCAAGCGCCGTGACAGGCCCGAATGGAGCGAAAGAAATCGACTGTTATGTTTAAGTCCGAGTTCATATCAGCGAGAGTCATGATGCTCAGCCTGTCCCTTGCCACGGCAGTGGTGTTGGCAGGTCAAGCCAAGGCATTCGATATCAATGCCGGTGTCACCAAGGAATCGGGTCCGTTCGACCTCTTCAAGTTCGGCTTCAAGGCCTACAAGAACGGGCAGAAGGAAGAGGCGGTCGAAGCCTATCGTTATGCCGCCGAAAAGGGCCATACGGGCTCGCGCTGGGCTCTCGCCAACATGTATGCAGATGGCGACGGTGTGACGCAGAACGATTTCGAAGCGTTCAAGATCTATAGCGAGATCGCCCAGCAGGGCGTGGAGCCGGGTTCGGAAGATACCGGTTTCTTTATCAACGCGCTGCTTGCGCTTGCCAGCTACTACAAGACCGGTATTGCCAACAGCCCGGTCAAGATCGATCTCAATCAGGCCCGCCAGCTTTATTTCCAGGTTGCATCCACCTTCGGCGTTCCTGAAGCGCAGTTTCAGCTCGCGCAGATGATGCTGACGGGCGAGGGCGGCGCCACCAATGTGCAGCAGGCCAAGAAGTGGCTGAACCAGGCACGCAAGAGCGGCCATCCGGGTGCCATGGCCGTCTTCGGCAATATCCTGTTCCAGGAAGGTCAATCCATCCGGGGTCTCGCCTTCATGACGGCGGCACTGGACAAGTGCAAGCCGAAGGACTGCAGCTGGATGGAAGACCTGCAGGAGCAGGCATTTTCCGTTGCCAATGAGAACGACCGTCGCGTGGCGGTCTCCATGGCCCATCAGCTTGACGTCGCCGGCTCTGACTGATTGCCGGCTTTCACTGCCCCGTTGCCGCGATGGGGGCGGTTGCCGAACTCTCTTGTTTTAGGCTGACGTCTAAGCCTTTCCGCTTTCCTTCGGATCGCGAAGACGCTCTGTCTCTTTATTTCCTGTGCAGTCCGGACGGAAAACCGCGAGACCTTTTCCTGGAATGCTTTAGTTGGCGAAATCGAGATGCGCGATGACCGGGACGTGGTCGGAAGGCTTTTCCCAAGCGCGCACATGCTTTTCGATTGCCGTCGCAGTGAGTCGATCGGCAGCTTCCGGTGAGAGCATCAGGTGATCGATGCGGATGCCATTGTTCTTCGGCCATGCTCCGGCCTGGTAATCCCAGAATGAGTAAAGCTTCACCGCATCCGTTGTCGCGCGCACGGCATCGATAAAGCCGAGATGTTCGAGCTGACGGAAGGATTGGCGCGTCTGTGGCAGGAACAGCGCATCGCTTTCCCAGACCTTCGGATCGAAGCAGTCATGCGGCTCCGGAATGACATTGTAGTCGCCAGCGAGCACGAGGGGCTCCTCGAGCGCGAGGCGATCCGACGCGAATTTGCGCAGGCGCTCCATCCAGGCGAGCTTATAGGGATATTTCTCGGTATCGACCGGATTGCCGTTCGGCAGATAAAGGCAGCAGACGCGGAGAGCGCCGTGGCCCGGCACGGAAAACACCGCTTCCATGAAGCGCGACTGTTCATCCCCGTCGCCGCCGGGCAGCCCCCGCGTCACCTCATCCGGCCTGATCTTTGAGAGGATGGCGACACCGTTGAAACCCTTCTGCCCGTGGGTCTCGACATGATAGCCGAGCGCCTCGACCTCCAGCCGCGGAAAACCTTCGTCGACTGTCTTGATCTCCTGCAGGCAGACGATGTCCGGGCTCGAATCCTTCAGCCACTGGCAGAGGTTTTCAATACGCGCTTTGACACCGTTGATGTTCCAGGTGGCGATTTTCATGGATAGCTCATTCCTTTGCTTCGCCCTGTTGTATCTGCAGCCGACGGGCTTGACTACAGCCCATATCAAAACCGGCCCGGAGCGATGGCTCCCGGCCGGCGATCAAGCTGTGGAAAAGGGGAAAGCCTCAGATCGAGAAGCTCGTGCCGCAGCCGCAGCTTGCGACCGCATTCGGATTCTTGATCTGGAAGGATTGGCCGAGGAGATTATCGACGAAATCGATTTCGGAACCGGCCATATAGACCAGCGACAATTGGTCGATCAGCACGGTGGCGTTGTCCTTTTCGACAACGATATCATCATCTTCCGGGCCTTCGACGAGATCGAATTTATAGGAGAAACCGGAACAGCCGCCGCCTTCGACGGCAACGCGAAGCGCGCGTTTGCCGGTCTCCGCGCCGACGATCGCAGCGATTCGCTTCGCCGCGGCGTCCGATAGGGTAACGTTAGTCTCAGTCATGCTTTCCTCCTGCCGGGGTCAAGATCCGGAGAGAACCAAATAGGCCGTCTAACTTTCAAACGGCTGATATCCATAGCCTTTATCATGAAAGTCAGGCCGGTGACAGCTTTGGTTTCGTGGTTGAGCCACGCACCGTTTTGCTGTTTTCTTGTCTATAGGTATGAAGGCCGCAATGCGGCGTCAATGGGTCACCGCTTCGCGATGGGATACTATATTCCGATCTGCGAGCAACGCCTTGGCCGGGTATGATGAAACGACCTTCGCATCTATGATTGTGCGGGGGCCAGATGCCGGAATGGATTGGTAATGACGATCGATACGCATGCATTGGGTTTTGGATATGGTGAGAAGGCGGTCTATGCAACGGACCCCTGGGCATCGCGCGGAAGGCTCTATGACGAGGGGGCGAGCCCCACGCGCTCCGAATTCCAGCGCGATCGCGACCGGATCGTCCATGCGACCGCTTTCCGGCGCCTTAAGCACAAGACGCAGGTCTTTATCGCCCAGGATGGCGATCACTACCGCACGCGGCTGACGCATACGATCGAGGTGGCGCAGATCGCGCGCGCTCTGGCGCGTGCTCTGAAGGTGGATGAAGATCTGGCGGAAGGCGTGGCGCTGGTTCACGATTTTGGCCACACGCCTTTCGGCCACACCGGCGAGGATGCGCTGCACGAGATGCTGCTGCCCTATGGCGGCTTCGATCACAATGCGCAGTCGCTGCGCATCGTTACCAAGCTCGAGCGCCGCTATGCCGATTTCGACGGGCTCAATCTCACCTGGGAGACGCTCGAAGGCCTGGTCAAGCACAATGGCCCGCTAATGACGCCTGATGGCAAGGGCATTCGCGGGCCGGTGCCGCAGCCGATTCTCGACTATTGCGAAATCCACGATCTCGAAATCGCGTCCTTCGCCAGCCTCGAAGCGCAGGTTGCCGCGATTGCCGATGACATCGCCTACAACACGCATGACATCGACGACGGTTTGCGCTCTGGCTATCTGACGTTCGATATGCTGGAGGAAGTGCCGTTTCTCGCGGGGCTGATGGCCGAGGTGAGGGCGCGCTATCCGCATCTGGAGCCGAGCCGCTTCACGCACGAAATCATGCGCCGCCAGATCACCCGTATGGTCGAGGATGTCATTGCCGTATCGCAGCAGGCACTTGCCGAAATCAGGCCGGGCAATGTCGCCGACATCCGGGCCGCCGGCCGCGTCGTCGCGACCTTTTCGCCTGACATGGCGCAAACCGACAGGCTGATCAAACAGATGCTGTTCAAGCGCATCTATCGCCATCCCGACATCATGCGGATTCGTGCCGGCGCGGCGCAGATCGTAACGGATCTCTTCCACGCCTATATGGAAAATCCCAAGGAGATGCAGAGCCACTATTGGGTCGACCATATCGCCGGGCTTGCGATCGCCCCCAAGGCAAGGCATGTCGGCGACTATCTGGCCGGCATGACCGATACCTACGCCATCAGCGCCCACAAGCGCCTGTTTGACCAGACTCCCGATTTGCGGTAGGCAGCGGCGGCATCGGGCCGATAGCGGCCTGATCAAGCTATGCGTGGACAATATGATGAACCTTTTCACCGACTTCGAAGTAAGAATTAAGAACGCTCTCGAGCAAATTGATATTGTGAGGGAAAAGCGATCTGAAGTCGGTTTCGGACGTATCGGCGTGGAGCCGCCGCGCGACGCCAGCCATGGCGATGTCGCCACCAATGCGGCCATGGTTCTGTCCAAGCCGCTGGGCACAAATCCGCGTGCGCTTGCCGAGATTATCGTCGCCAAGCTGAAGGAGGACGCCGACGTTGCCGAGGTTTCGGTAGCGGGCCCCGGCTTCATCAATATCCGTCTCTCGGTCGGCTACTGGCAACGTCTACTATCGACGATGATCTCCGAAGGCGAGAAATTCGGCCGCTCGAAGCTGGGTGAGGGGCAAAAGGTCAATGTCGAATATGTTTCGGCCAACCCGACCGGGCCTATGCATGTCGGCCATTGCCGCGGCGCCGTTGTCGGCGACGCGCTGGCAAACCTGCTGGCCTTCTCCGGCTATGAGGTTACCAAGGAATATTACATCAACGATGCCGGTTCGCAGATCGACGTGCTGGCGCGCTCCGTCTTCATTCGTTATCGCGAAGCGCTTGGCGAGCAGGTGGGCGAGATCCCGGCGGGTCTCTATCCTGGCGATTACCTGGTTCCCGTCGGCGAGGCGCTCGCCAGGGAATTCGGCACCAAGCTGCGCGGCATGCCGGAAGAGCAATGGCTTCCCATCGTCAAGGATCGCGCCATCGACGCGATGATGGCGATGATCAAGGAAGACCTGGAAGCGCTGAACGTCAAACATGACGTGTTCTTTTCCGAACGCACCCTGCATGCCAATGGTGCCGCGCTGATCCGCACCGCGATCAATGACCTGACCTTCAAGGGCTATGTCTACAAGGGCGCGCTGCCGCCGCCGAAGGGACAGCTTCCGGAAGATTGGGAAGATCGCGAGCAGACGCTCTTCCGCTCGACGGAAGTGGGCGACGATATCGACCGTCCACTGATCAAGTCGGATGGTTCCTATACTTACTTCGCTGCCGACGTTGCTTACTTCAAGAACAAGTTCGACCGAGGCTTCAACGAGATGATCTACATCCTCGGCGCCGACCATGGTGGCTACGTCAAGCGGCTGGAGGCGGTCGCGCGCGGTGTTTCCGATGGTGCGGCGAAGCTGACCGTGCTTCTGTGCCAGCTCGTCAAGCTCTATCGCAATGGCGAGCCGGTGAAGATGTCGAAGCGCTCGGGCGATTTCGTCACGCTGCGCGAAGTCGTCGATGAAGTCGGCCGCGATTCCGTGCGCTTCATGATGCTCTACCGGAAGAATTCAGAGCCCCTGGACTTCGACTTTGCCAAGGTCACCGAGCAGTCCAAGGACAATCCGGTCTTTTACGTGCAATATGCGCATGCCCGTTGCATGTCCGTTTTCCGTCAGGCCAAGGAAGCCTTCCCGGATATCGATATTGCCTCGCTTGATCTGTCGAAGGCGGTCCTCGGCGCGATCTCCGATCCGGCCGAACTACAGCTTGTCGCAAAGATTGCGGAGTTCCCGCGAATCGTCGAAGCTGCAGCGCAGTCGCAAGAGCCGCATCGCATCGCATTTTACCTTTACGACCTGGCAAGTTCCTTCCATGGACACTGGAATAAAGGTAAAGATTTACCTGAATTACGTTTTGTTAACGATAAGAACCGAGAATTGAGCATTGCCAGACTTGGGCTGGTGTACGCTGTCGCGTCGGTTTTGAAGTCGGGTCTTGGTATAACCGGGACCGCAGCACCTGACGAAATGCGATAAACGTCACCATTTACCCACATTGCGCTGGCATTAACTGTAGTGTTTGCGAGTGGAACGGGTGATGGCAGAAAAACAGTTGGCGTATCGCGCAAGCGGAAACGACGAGTTCTTTGCGGATGATGATCCGCTCGCAGAACTCGCTCGTATCGTAGGTTTTGAGCCGCGCTCTGCTGCTCAAGCAACTCCTGCGGCTCAGCGGCAGGAGCCTGCCTTCAATCTTGAAGACGAGCTTCTTCGCGAATTCGAGCGGTACGATACGCCGCGAATGAGTCCGGCAAATGACATCTCCGTCCCGACGGAGCCGGTATCTCCTCCAAGCCAGGCTCCAGTCGAGCCCGTGCGGGCCGAGCCGAAATTTGAGGAGCCTGCCCAGCAGGTTGCTGCTCCCGTCAAGCCGACGCTCGGCGCTCGTGACCTGATCGACGAGCTGGAAATGTCGATTGCGCCTGCTCTGCAGCCGGCGTCGAAAGCTGCGCCCGCCGAACGGCCGGTGGTGGCTCCGGTCGCCAAGACGCCGCAATCCGCTGCTGCCACGATGCGGCTGCCGATAGCCAATTTCACACTGGCAACCCCGGTTGCGCCGCGCGAGCAGCCGGCGCCCTTCAATGCGGCGCCGGTACCCCCGGCAGCTCCTGCCGAAGCAATGTTCGACGAGCTGCCGGATTTTGAGCAGCTTGGCCCTGTCGAGCCTTTCATCGCCCAGGAACCGGCTTCGAAGCCCGTAGAGCCTGAGCCCACTCCGGCTGTCTTCAAGGCGCCCGAGCCGCCAAAGATCGCCAAGGCCGATCCCGCAGCGCTTGCCGCCGAGATCGATGCCCTGCTGGCTGATGTGAATCGGTATCCGGTCCCCTCCAGGGCCGCTGCGCCGGACGAGCCGGCTTTCGGCGATTTCAGCGCTTCGTTTGACGAACAGTCGATAGCGCCGGCTGCATCTGCGGCTGCGCTGTCGCGAGAAGAACCGAAGCCGATCGCCTTCGATGCGGAGGATCCGTTCGCCGGTCAGGATTTCGAATTCGATCTTGCCGATATCGAGATGGAACTTGCCGGTCTCGATTTCGCCGAAGCCGACAAATCCTCCGACGCCCGGCAGCCGGCTCCGGCAGCGCCCGTTGTAGAGCCGATCGTTTCCCGCGCAACGCCGGTTATGCCGGCGCAGGTCGCTCCTGCAGCTGCCGCCGTAGCGCCGCAGCCGATCCAGGCAGCGCCGATGCCGGTCGTGCCTGCCGCTCCCACGGCAGCTCCGGCGTTCGAGGTCGAACAGGCACTGCCTTTCGATCCCACTGAAATCTCCGAGACGGAGGATCGTGTCGAGACCTTCGAGGGCTCGCATGTTCCGCACCTGCCGCCGATCGAGCCGGAAGAGCCGGTCGTCGTTCCGCCGGAATATGATTTCGATCTCGATTCCGAGATGGCGAGCCTTCTGGGGACGCCTGCCAAGGAAGCCGCATCCGAGCCGATCAAGCCGGCTGCCGCTGCCATGCTCGGCGGTGCCGCCGCTGCGGCCTCGTGGTCGAAGAACGCGGCTGCCCAACCCGCTGCACCCGTTGCCAAGCAGCCCATCGAGGAGTTCGACGAATTCGAGCGTGCGCTGGAAGAAGATTTCCGCCGCAGCTACCGCGAAGCGTCCAGCCCCGTCGAGAACGTCGCCAGAATGACGCTGAACCCGGCCGCAGGCGGCCGCCGCCCTGTGCGCTCCATGCGGGGCATGGCGACCGCCGCTGCCGTCATCGTGGTTCTCGGTGTCGGCGCCTATGGCGCCTATAGCTGGATCCGCCACGGTGCGCCGATCTCCAGCTTCTCCGGCGAGCCGCGCGTGATCACCGCCGATAGCGACCCGGTAAAGGTCGCCCCGGAAAATCCGGGCGGTACCGTGGTCCCGAATCAGGACAAGGCCGTGTACGACCGCGTGGCGGGCGACAGCACTGCAGCGCCGAAGCAGAAGGCTCTCGTCTCCTCCAACGAGCAGCCTGTCGATGTCGTGCAGAAGACCCTGATCCCGGAGGCGGTTTCTCCGGATGACGGCAGCGCCGATCAGGTCACGTCGACGCCGGTCGGCGAAACCGAGGATCCGCGCCTGTTGCCCAACCAGAACGGCGGAAACACCAATGTCGCCGCCAATGGCGACGATCAGGTGCCGGCTATTTCGCCGCGCAAGGTCCGCACGATGATCGTCAAGCCGGATGGCTCGCTGGTTCCGCGTGACGAGCCGGCCGTTGATACGACGACGACCGCTGTTGCGAAGCCCGCGAACAATCAGGTCGCGTCGGCCAATCCGCGCCCGTCTCAGGCAAACCCGCCGGCCGCAGCCCAGCCCGATAGCGGCGATGCCGCCAGCGCCGAAAGCACGCCGATCCGCGTCGTCAAGACGAACCCGGTTCCGACGGCACGTCCCGAGCCCGCCGCCAAGGCCAATACCGCTGCTCCGGCCCAGGAAGCCCAAGTTCAAGCTCAGCCCAAGGCTCAGCCGAAGCAGGTTGCATCGGCAAGTCCTGCTGCGGCAGCTCCGGCTGCGGCCTCTGCCGCGGGTGGCGGTGCTTACGGCGTCCAGATCGCATCCCTGCCGACCGAGGCCGATGCGCAGAAGTCGCAGGCGAACCTCAAGGTCAAGTTCGCCAGCGTCATCGGCAACCATCCGCTTGAGATCCGCAAGGCCGATATCGCCGGCAAGGGCACCTACTATCGCGTCCGCGTCGTCGCCGGCTCCAAGGATGAGGCCGCAGCCATCTGCACGCGCTATCGCGCCGCCGGCGGCACCTGCCTGATCTCGAAGTAAGGATCGGATACGGAACTGATAAAAACGGCGGGCCTCGGCTCGCCGTTTTCGTTTGAAATATGCTGTTCCTGTGTATCTCGGCTTGACGTCACTCGCATTTCCCGGCGCAAGCCTTATGATTCGGATATGACCGAATCGAAATCCATGATCCTCGGCTGTAGCGGCCACTCCATCACGCCCGAAGAGCGTTCCTTCTATCAGGGGGAGCAGCCATGGGGCTTTATCCTGTTCGGGCGCAATATTTCCGAGCCGGCGCAGATCGCCGATCTCGTTGCGTCCCTGCGTGACAGCGTCGGGCGCGATGCTCCTGTTTTCATTGATCAGGAGGGCGGCAGGGTGCAGCGCATCCGTCCGCCGATCCTGCCGCATTACCCCTCGGGGCAGGCGCTTGGCGATATCTACCGTCAGGATCGTGAACGCGGCCTGCGGGCCGCTTGGCTCATGTCGAGGCTGCATGCCTTCGATTTGCTGAAGTTCGGGATCAATGTCGATTGCCTGCCGGTGCTGGACGTGCCGGTGGAGGGATCGAGCAATGTCATCGGCAATCGCGCCTATGGCTCCGATCCGGTGACGGTGACGGAGATGGGGCGTGCTGCGGCGGAAGGTCTGAAAGCCGGTGGCGTACTGCCCGTGATGAAGCACATGCCCGGCCACGGCCGCGGCTTTGCCGATTCGCATCACGAACTGCCCGTCGTCTCGGTGCCGCGTGCGGAGTTGGAGGCGCATGATTTCGCCCCCTTCGTGGCCCTCAAGGACGAGCTGATGGCAATGACATGCCACGTTGTCTTCACCGATATCGATCCGGAAAACCCGGCCACAACCTCGCGCAAGGTGAATGAGGAGATCATTCGCGGGCATATCGGTTTCCAGGGGTTGCTCCTGTCGGACGATACCTCGATGAATGCGCTGAAGGGCACGATCGGCGAACGTGCAGCAAATATTATTGCGGGCGGATGCGATATCGTGCTGCATTGCAATGGCGTCATGGACGAAATGCAGCAGGTCGTTCGCAATGTTCCCGCTTTGGCGGGTGCGTCGCTGACAAGGGCCAAGGCGGTCGAAACGGCATTCGGCAGAAATGATGGCGCCGATGAAGCCTCTATTCGGGCGGAATTCGACGCGATGTTCGCAGTGGCGTAAAACCGGACTTCGAGGAACGGACGGGTGACAGAGTGAGCGGCAGCACGGACAAGCTTCAGCAGGCGGCAACGCCGATGGACAAGCTCTGGCAGGAGGGCGAGGCGCAGCGCGGCTCGCACGAGCCGTCGCTTGTCGTCGATCTTGCCGGCTTCGAAGGACCGCTCGATCTGCTGCTGCATCTGGCGCGCATCCAGAAGGTCGATCTGTCCCGCATCTCCGTTCTGGCGCTTGCTGAGCAATATCTTCAGTTCATCGAAAGCGCCCGGCGCATTCGAATCGAACTCGCGGCCGATTATCTCGTCATGGCCGCATGGCTCGCCTATCTGAAATCCAAGCTGCTGATCCCGCAGCAGAGCAAGGAAGACGGCCCGACCGGCGAGGAGATGGCGGCGACGCTCGCCTTCCGCTTGAAGCGCCTGGAGGCCATGCGCGATGCGGCCACCGACCTCGTCAATCGCAATCGTCTCGGCCGGGATATCTTTGCGCGCGGCGCACCGGAACATATTCCCGATCGACGTCAATCCGCCTTCGACGCCAGCCTCTATGATCTGCTCACCGCCTATGCG
The DNA here is from genome assembly GCF_014193575.1 of Rhizobium sp. BK289. Classification (NCBI taxonomy): domain Bacteria; kingdom Pseudomonadati; phylum Pseudomonadota; class Alphaproteobacteria; order Hyphomicrobiales; family Rhizobiaceae; genus Rhizobium; species Rhizobium sp. BK289. Next base: position 223,375 of record NZ_JACHZO010000009.1, on the reverse strand, counting down.
AGCCTGCGTCAGCGCCAGGCCGTGACCCAGGTGACGATCGAGAAGCGCCGTGTCTGGTCGCTCGCCGATGCTCGCGTCATTCTCGATCGCATGATCGGCGAGATCACCGATTGGACAGCATTGGAACATTACCTGCTGAGCTATATGACGACCGCCAGCGATCGCGTAACAGCCATCGCCAGCGCATTTGCGGCTTCGCTCGAACTGGTGCGCGAGGGGCAGCTGGAAATTCGCCAGGAAGGCGCGTTTCAGCCGCTCTATATGCGGCGCGGGCCGAAGCATTCGTCGCTGGAAGCAGCGGAATAGGGCAGGGACAGGCGTGAACGAACCGGACGACGAGCATATGGAAGCGGAGGCGGAAACGCTTGAGATCGACGAGCGCCGGTTGAGCGAGGCCGAGCGGATCGCCGAAGCGCTGGTTTTCGCCTCGGCGCAACCGGTTTCCGAGGCCTTCATCGCCGAGCGCGTGGCGCGCGGCGTCGATATTGCCGCCGTCATGCAGAAGCTCAAGGCCGATTATGCCTCGCGCGGCGTCAATCTCGTGCAGGTGGATGGAGCCTGGGCCTTCCGCACCGCCGCGGATCTCTCCTTCGTGATCCGGCGTGACGAGAGCGAGGTGCGAAAATTGTCCCGCGCCGCGCTCGAAGTGCTGGCCATCATTGCCTATCACCAGCCGGTGACGCGTGCGGAGATCGAAGACATCAGAGGCGTGCAGACCTCCAAGGGCACACTTGACGTGCTGATGGAGTCCGGCTGGGTTCGCTTTCGCGGCCGCCGCCGCACGCCGGGGCGGCCGGTCACGCTTGGCACGACGCGCGATTTCCTCGATCACTTCGGCCTCGAAGAGCTGCGCGACCTGCCTGGCCTCGAAGAGTTGAAGGGGGCAGGGCTACTATCCGGCCGCATTCCCGCCAATTTCAACATCCCGTCGCCCTTGATGAACGACGAGCTGACCGAAGACGAGGATCCGATTACCCAGATGGATCTGGAAGAGCTTGGCATCCTGCCGCCGACTGGCGCAAATTCCAGCGATTGAGCCGTTTGGTGACCGTTGGAACGGGTTGCTGCGCTCTCCGTAAATTTTCACGAAACCACCGGCAAAGTCTCTCTTTCGCCATCAGCGGATGCGAATATACAAATCATCCTCTCGACTTGGAGACGCTTGATCGCCCGCATGGGCGTTCATCATCCCGATATGCGTGGATGCAGTAAATTTTGGTGTTTGAAAAACATCCGCAAACGTCTTACATCGGAAAGACACTGTAATTGGGAGTTAAAGTAATGGGTTCTCTAAGCATATGGCACTGGCTCATCGTCCTGGCCATCGCGCTTTTGTTGTTCGGCCGTGGAAAGATCCCGGAGCTGATGGGTGATGTCGCCAAGGGCATCAAAAGCTTCAAGAAGGGCATGAACGACGACGAGGATACGTCGACGCAGACGACGTCCCGCACTGTCGAGCATAAGGCTGACGAAACGAAGTAATCATGTCGGGCGGGCGCCAAGCTGAGAGGCTTGCCGTTGGCCCAGGAGCCTTTGCATGTTCGATATAGGCTGGTCCGAGCTCGTGATTATTGCCGTCGTAGCCTTGGTGGTGATCGGCCCCAAGGAATTGCCGGCGACCTTGCGGACAATTGGCAAGATGACGGCCCGGGCAAGGAAGGTCGCTGGCGAATTCCGCGCCCAGTTTGACGAGGCCATGCGCGAAGCGGAGCTGGACGACGTGCGCCAGACGATCGCCGATGCGCAGAAGCTCAATCCGGTCAACACGTTGCGGGAAGCCATGAACCCGCTGCGCGAGATGGGCAATGAGATAAAGGCCGATCTGCAGCGCGCGACCAGCACTGACAAGGTTGCACCCGCTGCAACGCCCTTGCCATCCGAGCCGGTTCCGGGCGTTTCGTCCGGCTTGCCGGAGGCGCTCTCGGCCACATCGGCGCGGGGCGATCCTGCCCCACTTGTCGCGCCCGCTGCCCAGCCATCCGCTGCCGCGAGCGAAGCGGCGGCAAGTGCAGCCGTCGAAAAGCCGAAGGCCGTTCGCAAGCCGCGCCCGAAGCCGGTCGCCAAGGTCGACGATGTTGCGGCCGCCGCCGTCCAGACGCCCGTCGTAACGGAAAAGCCGAAACGAGCCGCAAGCAAAGTCGCGACCGCCGCTGCCGCAGAGAAGGCGCCTCCCGCTCCCAGGAAGCGCCCGACCGCTACCGCCAGCAAGGCGACGCCTAAAACGCCCAAGAAGAAGGACCAGGCATGACGGGTGATATCGATGATAAGCCGCAGCCGCTTATCGAACACCTTATGGAATTGCGCACGCGGCTCATCTGGTCGATCGTAGCCTTCTTCATTGCCTTCATCGGATGCTTTGCCGTGGCAAAGCATCTCTTCAACTATCTGGTCTATCCCTATAAATGGGCGGTCGAATGGGCGCATCTAGACCTCTCCAAGGCCGAGCTGATCTACACGGCCCCGCAGGAATTCTTCTTCACGCAGGTGAAGGTCGCCATGTTCGGCGCCCTGGTGATTTCATTTCCGATCATCGCCGCGCAAATCTACAAGTTCGTGGCGCCGGGTCTCTATAAGAACGAGCGTTCCGCCTTCTTGCCATTCCTGATCGCGTCGCCGATCCTGTTCCTGATGGGTGCCGCGCTCGTCTACTTCTTCTTCACGCCCATGGTCATGTGGTTCTTCCTGAAGATGCAGCAGGCGCCAGCCGATGGTCAGGTCGGCATCGCGCTGTTGCCGAAGGTCTCGGAATATCTGAGCCTCATCATGACGCTGGTCTTTTCCTTCGGCCTCGTCTTCCAGCTTCCAGTCATCACGACGCTGCTTGCGCGCGTCGGCCTGCTGACGTCGACTTGGCTGGCGGAAAAGCGCAAATTCGCGATCGTTTTCGCTTTCATCGTTGCCGCTGTGCTGACGCCGCCGGATCCGATGTCCCAGATCGGCCTTGCACTGCCGACGATCCTTCTCTACGAGATTTCCATCTACGCGGCGCGACTCGTGGAACGCCAGCGTACCCGGCAAGCGCTTGAAGAGACTGGCGGGACTTCCGAGATCACCAAGACGGATAACGTCTAGGCGAGGAAGTCTTCGCTTCGTTTCCCAGGTATTTGCCGTTTCGACCTCCGACCGAGACCTCGGTCGGAGCTGTACTCATGTCAAACGACCTGGAACGAAGATGCTTGATATCAGATGGATTCGTGAGAATGCCGAGGCTTTCGATGCGGCGCTTGCCAAGCGCGGTGTGGAGCCTCTGTCGCAAAGCCTCATTGCGCTCGACGAGAAGCGCCGCTCCGTCATTCAGTCCGTCCAGGATATGCAGTCCCGCCGTAACGCCGCCTCCAAGGAAATCGGCGCGGCTATGGCGCAGAAGAACAGCGAGCTTGCCGAGAAGCTGAAGGCCGAAGTCGCTGACATCAAGACCACGCTCCCGGCTGCGGAAGAGGAAGAGCGCGCGCTGACGGCGGAGCTCAACGACGCGCTGTCGCGCATCCCGAACATCCCGCTCGAGGACGTGCCCGTCGGCAAGGATGAACACGACAACGTCGTCAAGCGCGTCTGGGGCGCCAAGCCGACCTGGAACCATGAGCCGAAAGAGCATTTCGATATTGGCGAAACGCTGGGCTACATGGATTTCGAGCGTGCCGCCAAGCTTTCCGGTTCGCGCTTCACGGTGCTGACCTCGCAGCTCGCACGCCTGGAACGGGCGCTTGGCCAGTTCATGCTCGATCTGCACACCAGCGAGCACGGCTATACCGAAGTCAGTGCGCCGCTGATGGTGCGTGACGAGGCAATGTTCGGAACAGGTCAGCTGCCGAAATTCGCAGAGGATTCCTTCAAGACCACGGACGGCCGCTGGCTGATACCGACGGCAGAGGTATCGCTGACCAATCTCGTTTCTGGTGAAATTCTCGATCAGGAGAAGCTGCCGCTGCGCTTCACCGCACTCACGCCGTCCTTCCGTTCGGAAGCAGGCTCCGCCGGTCGCGATACGCGCGGCATGCTGCGCCAGCATCAGTTCTGGAAGTGCGAGCTGGTGTCGATCACCGATGCCGAAAGCTCCATTGCCGAACACGAACGGATGACGGCCTGCGCGGAAGAAGTGCTGAAGCGCCTCGGCCTACATTATCGCGTCATGACGCTCTCGACCGGCGACATGGGCTTCGGCGCGCGCAAGACTTATGACCTCGAAGTCTGGCTGCCGGGGCAGGATACCTATCGCGAGATTTCGTCCTGCTCGGTCTGCGGCGATTTCCAGGCGCGGCGCATGAGTGCACGCTATCGCGGCAAGGACGACAAGAACACCAAGTTCGTTCACACGCTGAACGGCTCCGGCACGGCAGTCGGCCGGTGTCTGATTGCCGTTCTCGAGAATTATCTCAATGCCGATGGTTCCGTCACTGTTCCGGACGCACTGCTGCCATATATGGGTGGTGTGAAGAGGATCGAAAAAGCAGCATGATCGAGCGGTGGGGCGATGCGTATTCTTCTGACCAACGATGACGGCATTCATGCCGAAGGATTGGCTGCGTTGGAGCGCATCGCCCGCACCTTGTCTGATGATGTCTGGGTTGTCGCGCCCGAGACGGATCAGAGCGGTCTCGCACATTCGCTGAGCCTTTCCGAGCCGCTGCGCATGCGCAAGGTTTCCGACAAGCACTTTGCGCTCCGGGGAACGCCGACCGATTGCGTCATCATGGCCATCCGCCAGGTTATGGACGGCAAGCCGGATCTGGTGCTTTCGGGCGTCAATTCCGGCTCGAATGTCGCCGACGACGTGACCTATTCCGGAACCATAGCCGGCGCGATCGAAGGTACGCTGCAAGGTGTGCGCTCCTTTGCGCTGAGCCAGGCCTATCTCTATGAAAACGGCGCGCGCGTCGTGCCCTGGGACGTGGCCGAGGCGCATGCACCGGCCCTGCTCGGCAAGCTCATGGATGTCGACCTGCCCGAAGGTACCTTTCTCAATCTCAATTTTCCGAATTGTCGTCCCGGCGAGGTCGATGGGACGGAAGTGACGGCGCAGGGCAATCTCGCTTTCAACGTGCAGGTGGAGGAGCGGGCTGACGGTCGCGGCTTCCCTTATTATTGGCTTCGCTTCGGCGAACGCAGTGGTATCTTCCGTCCGGGAACCGATATTCAGGCGTTGAAACAAAATCGTATTTCGGTAACGCCTTTGAAACTCGATCTGACGGATTATTCGGCGCAGGACCGCGTGGCGCGGGCGCTCGGTATGGAGTAGCGGATTGACACCTCGTTTGGTGGAAAAGGAAGGCTTTGCGGCCGTGGTTCTGCGGCTGCGGGCGGAAGGCATATTGGATATCGATCTGATGACGGCGGTCGAGCAGACGCCGCGCCTGCCTTTCGTGCCGCCGCAATTTACCGATGATGCCTATTCCAGCCGCACGATCCCGATCGATTGTGGTTCCTTCATGGAGGGCATCGATCTGGTCGTGCGCATTCTTCACAGTCTGAAGATCAAGCCGGGACACCGTGTTCTCGAAATCGGGACGGGGAGCGGTTTCACCGCTGCGGTCATGGGGCGAATCGTCGAGCGTGTCCTGACGATCGACCGCTACAAGACGCTGACCACCTCGGCGCAGCAGCGCATGGATACGCTCGGGCTGCGCAATGTCGTCATCCGCCAGGCAGATGGCAGCGCCGGCCTGCCGGGCGAGGGCACCTTCGACCGCATTCTGGTCACCGCCGCATTTCCGACCATGCCGCGCTTTTATGCCGAGCAGCTGGTATCGGGTGGATCGATGATCGCGCCGCTGATGGTATCGGACGATGTCTGCCGGTTGGTGCGGCTGACAAAGACGGGCAGCCGCTTCGAGCGTGAAGAGCTGTTCGATGTTCCCTATCAGCCGATCGTGCCGATGCTCGCCTCTTATCTTTGAGGCTCAATTCGGGATAATGCCTGTGAAACATGGCGTCTCGGCGCCGTTTCATCTTCTATGGTTAGCAATTCCTCAAAAAAACACATGCCGCACCAGTGCTTTAACCGCATGGTAAGATTAACGCGCTTTAATCGACCCATAATCGGTTGCGTCTCAAGTGGGTCGAGTCATGGGTTTCAGTCTTTCTTCGAATTTCGGTAAATCGGCAGGGAAAGTCCTGGTGGCCATTCTTCTGGCGAGCACCGCGACGGCTTGTAGCTCAGACACGACCCGGTTCAGCGGGCTCTTCAACAAGACGGACAATGTGACGACCGGTTCGATCAACCGGCGCGGCTTGAATGGTCCGAATGGCGATCCGGTGCCGCGCGCCGATGTCGCGCAGGCCGGCGGTTACGGTCAGCAGGATTATTCGCAGCAGAGTGCACCGGTGTCGCAACCCTATCCGAATTCGCCGGCTCGCTATAACCCGTCCTACTCCAGCGCTCGTGCATCAACTGCACCTGTCGCAATTCAGCGCACCGAACTTGCTCCTCCCAGCGCTTCCGCCAGTGCCGCTCGTCCCCGCGGTGGTTCGCGCGCCGAAACCGAGGCGCTTGCTCAGCCGTTCCCGGCATCGCGCAGCAATAACGGCTCGCGCGCGGCGCCGGCTCTCGCACCCGATGCGATGTCGACCGGCACGATCAAGACGGCGGCGACACCTGAGATGTCTCCCGGCTGGACGACGGTCAACGCGCCAAGCGTAACGCTGCGCCAGGGCGAAAACATCGCGCTTCTGTCGCGCCGCTACGGCGTTCCGGAAAAGGAAATCCTGCGCGCCAACGGCCTGCGTAACGGCGCCGGTGCTCAGCCGGGTCAGCAGATCATCATCCCGACGATGAATGGCGCCGGTGCCTCAAGTCCAGCGAAGATGGCGTCTGAAGCAACGGACCTTTCCAAGGGCGGCAAGATGCCGGCCCCGGTCAAGGCGCCGCAGCAGGAAGCCCTCGCGCTGCCTTCCGGCAATCAGATGCGCGGCAAATCCCAGGCGGGTCTCGCCGATCCTAACAAGCTTGCAGCCGGCAACGGCAAGGGTCCGACGCCGAAAGGCGCTGGCACTTACGTCGTCAAGCCGGGCGATTCGCTTGCTCGCATCGCCAAGGAGAGCGGGGTTACCGTCGCCGAGTTGAAGCGCGCGAATAACATGCAGGCCGGCGACGGCATCCGCATCGGCCAGGCGCTGGCATTGCCGCACGGCGCCGTTGCCGCCGCGGACCCGGTCAAGACCGCTTCCATCGAGCCGCAGAAGGTTTCGGCCAAGCCCACCGCTACGCCGGTTGCAGAGCCGAAGCAGGCGGCCGCCGAACCGATCGCAAAGCAGGCTCCGAAGGTTGTCGCTCATGCGGATACCACAAGCGATGCATCTGCCAAGCCGAAGGAAGTTGCCTCCGCTTCTCCGAGCCAATCCATCAATGATGCCGCCAAATCGGATGCGCAGGCCGATGCGCCGGAAGCAACCGGCATCGGCAAGTACCGCTGGCCGGTTCGCGGTGCCGTGGTTGCCGGCTATGGCTCCAACGTCAACGGCAGCCGCAACGATGGTATCGACATCTCCGTTCCCGAGGGCACGCCGGTCAAGGCTGCTGAAAACGGTGTCGTTATCTATGCCGGCAACGGCTTGAAGGAGCTCGGCAACACGGTTCTCGTCCGTCACGACGACGGCACCGTTACGGTCTACGGCCATGCCGATGCGCTCAACGTAACCCGCGGCCAGAAGGTTCAGCGCGGCCAGACGCTGGCAACGTCCGGTATGAGCGGCAATGTCAGCCAGCCGCAGCTGCACTTCGAAGTCCGCAAGAATTCGGCTCCGGTCAACCCAATGACGTTCCTTGAATAGGTAGTGCGTCTCAAGGACTCTGCAAAAAGCCCGGTCAATGCCGGGCTTTTTGTCGTTCAGGGCCTTATTGGTCGAAGATCAATCCCGTTCCAGCACGATGCGCTGCCGTCCGGCGAGATCCTGGATATATTGCCAGGCGACACGACCGGAGCGGGCGCCACGGGTCGTCGCCCATTCGAGTGCCTCGTGATGCATTTGTGCACGATCGAGCTCTAGCTTGAAGTGATCGGCATAGGCATCGATCATCTGCAGATAATCTTCCTGGCTGCATTTGTGGAAGCCGAGCCAAAGGCCGAAGCGGTCGGAGAGCGAAACCTTCTCTTCCACGGCTTCCGAAGGATTGATGGCTGTCGACTGTTCGTTTTCCATCATATGACGTGGCAGCAGGTGGCGCCGATTGGAGGTCGCATAGAACAGCACATTGTCCGGCCGGCCCTCGACGCCGCCATCCAGCGCCGCCTTCAGCGACTTATAGGCCGTATCGTCGTGATCGAAGGAGAGATCATCACAGAAGATGATGATGCGGTGCGGAACGGCTTTCAGGATATCAAGCAGCACCGGCAGCGAGGAAATGTCTTCGCGATGGACTTCGATCAATTTCAGCGAAACGCCGGTCGTCCGACGTACGTCTTCATGCACGGACTTGACGAGAGACGATTTGCCCATACCGCGCGCGCCCCAGAGCAGGACGTTGTTGGCGGCGAAACCTTCGGCAAAGCGAAGCGTGTTTTCATGCAGAATGTCGCGCACATGATCGACGCCTCGAATGAGGGTCAGCGCCACACGGTTCGGTCGTGGCACCGGCTGCAGATGAAGCCGGGCGGGGGCCCAGACGAAACAATCGGCGGCGTTCCAGTCATTGATGGCCGGAGCCGGCCCGGCAAGGCGTTCAAGCGCATCGGCAAGGCGGCGGACTTCGGCAAGGATCAGGGCATTTTGGTCTTCAGTCACCATTTCCTCCTGAATATTGAACAAGAAAGTCGTAGAATGCGCGCTGTCTTGCCGGGTATCATGCTCCTTCGGGGGCTGAAAGGCTAACAGACCGGGAAAACGGTACGGTTGACGGCTGTTTTTGTTGCATTCGTCATGCGCGTAACTATATTCCGGCCACCTGACGCGGGGCCTGTTCCCGCTCGGAGTTCAAGGGAGTTCTCGATGTTTATCACCAACGCATATGCGCAGAGCGCGACAGATTCGGCCGCGAGTGCCTTCGGCGGTTCCGGCTTTGAAATGATCATCCTGTTTGTGCCGCTGATGGTCGTTTGGTATTTCCTTCTTATTCGTCCGCAGCGTGCTCAGGCGAAGAAGCGTGACGAGATCCTGAAGAACATCCGTCGCGGCGATCAGATCGTCACCAGCGGCATCGTTGGTAAGGTCACCAAGGTCATCGACGAGAAGGAACTGGAAGTCGAGATCGCCGAAGGCGTGCGCATCCGCGTCGTCCGCAGCGCCATTTCCGAAGTTCGCGTCAAGGGTGAGCCGGTCAAGGCAGACGCCGCTTAAAGCCTTGGGCTGAGAGCAGCGCCCGTCGCCGCTCGGGATCCTCGAAATTCGGGATCGACTTTCCTGAGGGATTGTGCACAATTTCAATATGTTACTGCGCCCGTTCATTTTCTTTTGAAGATGGGGCGCGGTAGGGAAGCCCTAAATCGAGAGAGCGATGCTGCACGTCTCCTGGTGGAAGACCGCCCTGATCTGGTTCGTCGTTCTCTTGAGCGTGCTTCTGGCCGCTCCCAATTTATTCGGTGAGCGCGCGCTTTCGTCCCTCCCGGCATGGTGGGCGCATCGAAAGATCGAGCTAGGTCTCGATCTGCGCGGTGGATCGCATCTGCTGCTGAAGATCGAACGGAGTGACGTCGAAAAGGATCGTCTGGAAAGTATAGTCAGCGATATCTCGACGCGCTTGCGCACCGTCAATGTCGCTTATTCGGGCCTGACAGGCACTGGCCGCAAGATCCAGCTTCGAATCAACGATTCCGCACAGGTTCAGGCTGCTTTGACGGCGTTGCGACCGTTGACTGCCGGACCGGACAAACCGTCCGTGGTTCTGTCCCAGGGGGATAACGGTGCGCTGACGCTCGATATCACCGATGCCGACATCAATAGCCATGTGTCAGCGGCGATCGCACGCGCGATCAAGGTCATCCACGCCCGCATCGCCCAGCTCGGCGTGGGAGAGCCGCTGATCCGCCGACAGGGATCCGATCGTATCATCGTTCAGGTGCCCGATCTCGCCGATGCGCAGCGGCTGAAGAACCTTCTCGGCCAGCCCGCCAAACTTAGCTTCCGCCTGATCGATCAGTCGATGTCGGTCCAGGACGCCATGGACAAACAGCCGCCGGCCGGGTCCGACGTGCTGTTTTCCGAAGATGATCCCCCGGTCGGCTATCTCGTACAAAGACAACCTCTGCTCTCGAACGTCGATTTTTCCGACGCGGTCTCCGTTACCGACGACCAGACCGGCGAGGGAACGGTTTCCGTCAAGCTGACGCCGGAGGCCGCCCACCGCTTTGCACAATCGACGGCCAGCAATCTCGGCAGGATCATCGTCGTCGTGCTTGACGATCAGGTCATCTCCGCTGCATCCCTGAAGACCGTCATCGCAACAGGCGAGATCGACGTTCCCGGAGACTTCACGGTCCAGGGTGCGCAGGACCTGGCCGTCATGATCAAGAGCGGACCGCTGCCGGCAACGCTGACGACGGTCGAGGAACGGACCATTCAGCCGGGCCTCGGCGGCGAAACGGCGCGTTACGGCCTGATTGCCTGCATCGCCGCCGCAGTCTTCGTGGCCGCCTTGATGATCGGCTTCTATCGCCTGCTCGGCATCATCGCGACCATCTCGCTCATCATCAACATGATCATGGTGGCAGCGCTCATGGGTGTGCTCGGCATCACGCTGACGCTGCCGGGCGTGGCTGCGATCGTCTTGATCATCGGTATCGGCCTCGATGCGCTGGTACTGATCTATGAGCGCGTGCGTGAAGAGGAAAAGAAAACTCATCTTCTCGTCGATGCACTGCGCCACGGTTTCAACCGGGCAGCCGCGACCGTGGCCGACGCCAATCTGACCGTGCTCATCGTCGCAGCCATTCTCTTCTATGCAAGCACCGGCGCGGTTCGCGGCTTTGCCGCCACTCTCATGGTCGGCGTCTTCACCACCTTCTTCACCTCCTGCTTCGTTACGCGGTCGCTGGTGAATATGTGGATATCGCGCCGCAAGCCGCGCACGTTGCTGGTCGGCGTGCGAAGCGGCGTTTTCGACAACGCCAACATCCGGTTCATGGGCATCCGCCGTTACACTTTCACGGTATCGGCGGCTCTGTCGGTCATCACACTTGTCGCCTTCGCGACGGTCGGCATGCATCTCGGCATCGATTTCGCCGGCGGATCGATCATCGAGGTCCGCGCCAAACAGGGTGTTGCCGATGCGGTGGATATTCAATCGCGCCTTGAGGCCGTCGTTCCGGGCGATGTGCGCGTCGAGCGGCTTGCCGATCGCCTCGGCGCCGTGATTCGCGTCCATGCACAGGAGGGCGGTGAAAATGCCGAACAATCCGCCGTATCCCTCGTGCGGGACGAATTGGGCAAGGACTATAATTTCTCACGCGTAGAGGTCGTCGGTCCCGCCGTATCGGGTGAAATCACGACGACGGCCTCCCTTGCCGTACTGGCGGCTCTCGTTGCAATTCTCGTCTACATTTGGCTGCGTTTCGAATGGCAGTTTGCGGTCGGCGCGATCATTGCGACGCTGCACGACGTCATTCTGACGCTCGGCCTCTTCGTGCTGACGGGCATGGAATTCAACATGACCGGTATTGCCGCGATTTTGACCATCGTCGGCTACTCGCTGAACGACACGGTTGTCGTCTACGACCGCATGCGTGAAAATCTGAAGCGCTATTCCCAGATGCCGCTGCCGATTCTGATCGACGCCTCCATCAATCAGACACTATCTCGTACCATTCTGACATCGGCGACGACGCTTCTGGCGCTCTTCGCTCTCTACATCTTCGGCGGCGAAGTGATCCGTGCCTTCACCTTCGTCCTGCTTTTCGGCGTCGCTGTCGGCACTTTCTCGTCGATTTATATTGCGGCGCCCGTGCTGATCCTGTTCAAGCTGCGTCCGGACAAGTTCCAGACCGGCGGCGAGAGCAATGGACCCGCGGCCGGCAACATCCAGTCAGGCAAACCAGCGGTGTGATACAGTGGCTAAAGGAATAGAAATCCGTAACGCGCATTTCCCGGGGCGCGCACCGATCGACGCTTACGGCAATGGCGGCTTCCGCTTCGCCGACATGTCGCATCGCGGCTCGCTGCTGTGTCTGCCCTCGGGCATCTACGGATGGGACATGCTGCAGGGCGATGCGCTGACGCCGGATCGCTTCCAGAAGGTTCTCGATGAGGCTGCCGAGATCGAAGTGCTGCTCGTCGGCACCGGCATGGAGCTGCGACCGCTTCCCGCCGAGCTGAAGGCCGCCCTGCGTGGAAAGCAGATTTCGTCCGACCCGATGAGCACGGGAGCGGCGGTGCGCACATTCAACATCATGCTGTCCGAATCGCGTGCCGTGGCTGCGGCGCTGATCGCCGTCTGACCTTCGGATCCACGTATGACGATAACAGCTGCGCCCCGTAGCAACCGGGACATCTGCCTCGCAACGCTTCGCGACACCGATCGCGATCGTTATCTTGCCTGCCTGCTGGCACCGGAAGAGAAGCGCCCGGCACTTGCCGCGCTCTATGCCTTCAATGCCGAGCTGGCGCGCGTGCGCGATCTTGTGCATGAGCCGCTGCCCGGTGAAGTGCGTATGCAATACTGGCGCGATCTTCTTGAAGGGCAGGCCCATGGCTCGAGCGAGGCCAATCCGCTGGCGTCCGAGCTTCTGACCGCGATCGAAGAATACCGTTTGCCGCGCCAGACGCTGATCGACATGATCGACGCGCGCATCTTCGATCTCTACGATGACCCCATGGAGAGCCGCAGCAGCCTCGAAGGCTATGCCGGCGAGACGGCTTCGGCCCTGATTCAGCTGGCAAGCCTGGTCTTGTCCGCCGATGAGGCGAAGCGTTCTGCGGACGCCGCAGGCCACGCCGGTGTCGCACAGGCGGTTGCCGGACTGCTGCTGTTGATGCCCCTCCATCGCCATCGCGGCCAGCTTTACCTGCCGCTTGAGATTCTGACGGCGACGGGTCTCGACCGCGATTCCTTCCTTGCCGGCGAGGATATTCAGCGCATTTCAGCGGCCATCGAAGCATTTGCCGGTCTGGGCCGGGAGCACCTCGCCAAGGCGAGGGCGGCAGGGGCCATATCGCAGGCGGTATTCCCGGCCTTTCTGCCCGTCACGCTGGCCGAGCCGGTCTTGAAGCAGGCTCAGAAGCTCGGCGCTGGTCTCTTCGATCGATCCCTTGCATTGCCGCAATGGCGCCGGCAGCTGCGCATGGCGATGGCGTCGATTACAAAGAAAATCTAAAATACGACAAGCTCGCGCAAGTCTCGGCCTGTATGGAGAGTGCCGGCACTTGAATTTGCATTTCCGGGGGAGCTGCCATGGGTATTATCGTCTGGTGCATATTGTTCGCGATCGTCATCTTCATTGCCTATTACGCGACGCGTATGGCATCGCAAAACAAGGAAGACGGCCTGCACGATACCGGCCTCGCCATTCTGGAGTTCGGCCGCGCCTTTCCAACCGAGGCGATCCGCCAGTTGCAGACGACGGCCGACGGACAGGCGGTTTTCGTACGGCTGCATGACGACAAAGCGGGCTTTATGCGCAATGTGCGCAATCACTTCAGCGTCCATTTGATCGAGCCCGGTCGGGCGCATGCCAAGATCTCGGCAACCGGTCGCGGCTTGACCGTCGATTTTCTGGATGCGCCCCACCACAACGGCACGTTCGAATTCAAGACGCCTGCCGAAGCCGCGGAAGTGTCGCTCTGGCTGCTCGGCAACTATGTTGCCGGTGAGGACGCCAAGCTGCAGGATCAGGCGTCGCCGGCTAAGGCTTGAAAATCCCGAAAGCTCGGCCTCAAGCTCAGATGGTCAGGCGCTCTCCGCGAGAACCGGCGCCTGCACGCCGAGCCATTTCGCGCAGTCGGCAAGCGCACGCTTGGCGATAAGCTGACGCTTCATGATGGTTTTGTCCTTGCCGCGGAAGCGCTTGACGCCTTCCGGCTTGACGATCGATCCGGGTTGCAGCTCCGGGAAGAGCCCGAAATTGATGTTCATCGGCTGGAAGGAGCGCTTGCCCGGCTCCTCGTCCGAAACGATATGGCCGCCGGTGATGTGGTTCAGTAGCGAGCCGAGCGCCGTGGTGGACGGCGGCAGCGAGGGTACTTCGCCCTTGCGCTCGGCAGCGGCGAAGCGGCCGGCGAGCAGGCCGATGCTGGCGCTTTCGACATAGCCTTCACAGCCGGTGATCTGACCGGCAAAGCGCAGGCCCGGGCGCGACTTCAAGACCAGGGAGCGATCGAGCAGGGTCGGCGAGTTGATGTAGGTATTGCGGTGCAGACCGCCGAGGCGCGCGAATTCTGCATTCTCAAGGCCGGGGATCAGCCGGAAGATCTCTGCCTGCGCGCCGTATTTCAGCTTCGTCTGGAAGCCGACCATGTTGTAGAGCGTGCCGAGCGCATTGTCCTGACGCAGCTGCACGACGGCATAGGCCTTGACGGTGGGATTATGGGTATTGGTGAGCCCCATCGGCTTCATCGGCCCGTGGCGCAGCGTCTCGCGCCCGCGTTCCGCCATGACCTCGATCGGCAGGCAGCCGTCGAAATAGGGTGTGCCTTCCCATTCCTTGAAACCGACGGCATCGCCGGCGATCAGGGCATCGACGAAGGTATTGTACTGGGCTTCGTCCATCGGGCAGTTGATATAATCCTTGCCGGTGCCACCGGGGCCGACCTTGTCGTAGCGCGACTGATACCAGCAGATGTCCATATTGATGCTGTCGCGATAGACGATCGGTGCGATGGCGTCGAAGAAGGCGAGCGCATCGGCACCGGTTTCGGCCTGGATGGCGTTCGCAAGGCCGGGCGCCGTCAGCGGGCCCGTGGCGATGATTGCCTGGTCCCATTCCCTCGGAGGCAGGCCCTGGATTTCCTCGCGGACGACGGTGATCAGTGGATGATTTGCGATCGCCTGCGTTACCGCTGCTGAAAAGCCATCGCGGTCGACGGCAAGCGCACCGCCGGCCGGCACCTGGTGCTTGTCCGCACATGCCATGATGAGAGAGCCCGCCATGCGCATTTCCGCATGGATGACGCCGACGGCATTGCTGGTGGCATCGTCGGAGCGGAACGAGTTGGAGCACACCAACTCGGCAAGATCGTTCGTCTTGTGTGCTTCGGTGCCGCGCACGCCGCGCATTTCATGCAGGATGACGGGTACGCCGGCATTAGCGATCTGCCATGCGGCTTCCGAGCCGGCGAGCCCGCCGCCGATGACGTGGATGGGGGAGTGGGGATTGGTCTGTGTCATGCGCGCGTCATTATCACGAGCGGGGCGGCGATCCAATCGCTTTGCTAAAGCATGCCGCGCAAAACTGCGCCGCGGTCTTACGGCAATTTAATCTCGGGTCCTGCCGAGGGGCACTACGTATCGAAAGGCCTCGAGGGCGGCTCTGCAAGAGTGATGCGATTTCCGTCAGGATCCGCAAGATGGGCGATCTTTCCGTAGTCGCCTTCCGATTCACCTGTGAGCTTCATGCCAAAGTCTTCGAGCGATTTGCGGGCCTGATCCATTTTCGGCACGACAATGGTTAGTCTGCCGAACCCCGCATTCTCCTTGTCATGGAAGATTTGAATGTTCGCGCCTGCGACATCGCGCCATTGGATCAACCCATCCATGGGGCGATCGTCAGGCCCCCGGTCGAAAAGTTGGGTATAGAACGTCTCTGCCCTAGCCATGCTTGCCGTCGCGAGCGCGGCGTAAATTCCTTGGATCTGCATTCTTACGCCTCCTTGCCAAAAGGTCTCCACCTGTAAATGAGAAAAGACGCGGTTCCGTTCCCAAATCGCGCGTGACGGCGGCAGCGGCGATGTCCGCTTGTGGCGCATAAGTTGCTGCGGTGCTCTATGGCTGGTGGCATTGATATCCGGCGCCAGTGGGGAGGGCTCGCTGCTGATCACTGAAGCTCTACGAGTCGATTAAATCGAACGGTGCTTAGTCGCTGGAATCAAAAACGGCGCCGAAAGGCGCCGTCTTGAAGCAGTCTGCAATTCCCAACGATTAACGGAAGGAACGTGCAGCGATGTTGCGGATCTCGTAGCGGCTGACGCCGATGTCCGAAAGGGTCTGGCTGGAGAGGTTGCCAAGTTCGTTCAGGGTACGGCGGTAGCTGATCCAGTTCTTTGCAATGCGAATCGGGTTCATGATCTTATCCTCGGTATCTTGGTTGCGAGCGGTACGATTACCGTCTCAGCGCTTGCACTCTATATAGGCGCGAGGAGGTCGGTTGTGCAGTGCAAAGAAAAGGCGTCTGCTATGCATTTGTGCAATATGACGCCCAAAAAGCAGTCGATGCTCAAAATTTGTGTGCTTTGCAGATAAGGAATAGCTCGCGGCGGATCGGTTATGCTGCGCTTGCTCAGTCGATGGGCAAAAAAGAACGCCCGCCGCGGAGGTCCGCAACGGGCGTTGAGAAGGCTTTCGCTGTTGGGCGAAGCCTATCCGGCGATCAACGGCCGGTGGCTTCGCGGGCAACGCGATGGATGTCGGCGCGGTCGATGCCGAGGTCGTGCAGTTCACGAGCGCTCATGCGGCCGAGTTCGTTGACGGTCTGACGATACTTGCGCCAGTTGTTGAAAGAGCGGGTCAGGTTCATTTTAAGTCCCTTTCGAGGATCTGTGATCGAGCGGTTCCGCGATTGGTTCCGTCGTCGATCTAATGGATTTAAATATATGCTGCGCCGCGAAAACTAAAAGAGCGAATGCTTCATGTCACCTATGCATAACATGCAAGCCTTGTGGGTAATCTGCCTAAGATGATGGCTGCTTTATGTGCATATCGCGGCCGAATGAAGAGCTACTTCAGAGGCTCGCTTCGAGGGAATGCCGGCTTTCGCTGGCGCTTCCATTTGTTGCCCGCATTCGACCATGTTTTGGCCAGCCATGCCGTATCGGGAGGGCTGCATGAGCTGTCTTCCGCCCACGAATCGTCACTCGACTGTTTGCGCATCAGGTTCCGGCATTTGCCAGTCCTTCCGGCACCAGAGGCATATGAGCCGATTTGAGATGAGAAAAATAACGCCCACCGCGGGAGGAGGATGCGGTGGGCGTCATTTGAGGTGATTGACGACTGGGAGGAGGAGTGTCGTCAATCTATCGGAGCGCACTGGGAGGAGGAGTGTCGTCAATCTATCGGAGCGCACTGGGAGGAGGAGTGTGCGGCTCCGAATTCCGTGTCGGGATGCAAATCCCTAGGCTTTTCCGACCAGAGCTGGCCCGGCGCGCCATCGCCGTGTCTTGTTGCCCTAGTAATAGTATGACTTTTTAATTTTGTGCAGCGCAATAATTTCATGGGAGGTATGCCGAATGCGCATGTCTTGCACCGGTATCTGAATACCTGACCATATCATGCAAGGTCAGCGCTTAATTCTGTATTAATGTGAGACATATTTGTGCGGAAGGCGCCGGCGGCATAGATGGCTGAATTGTGGTATTTCTCCTATGCAAGGGGAGTCGCAGCTAGGGAGCCGGGATGTACAGAGGCAGGCTGGAACGGGATCTGAAAATCTGGATCGAAAAAGGTCTTGTCGATGCAGGTGCTGCAGAGGCGGTGCTGCGTGAATATGACGGTCGCCAAACGAGCTTCAGTGCGGGGCGGGTGCTGGCAATCATCGCCGCGGTGCTTCTTGGCCTGGCGATACTGCTTTTTATTTCCGCCAATTGGGAGGCGATTCCGAGGATCGCGCGCCTCGTAGGGCTCGTCGCGATGATATGGGCTTTCTATCTCGGCGCGGCGCATCTTCTTACTCTTGGTCGTTCGATTGTCGCATCGGGACTTTTGATCCTGGGGACGCTAAGTTTTGGCGGCGCCATGGCGCTTGTCGGCCAGATGTACAATCTGTCTGGTGACGAACTGACGATGATGCTCGTCTGGTTCGCTGCGGCCTGCATCGTGGCGGCGCTGTTTCGTTTAAGCGCGCAGGTCGTGCTGGCCGGTTTTCTCGCTTGGGCATTCTGCGGCGTCTATCTATGGGATCATTTCGATCAGTGGCATGGCATCATGCCTTGGATGCCGCCTCTGATGGGCGTCATCCTGATTGCGCTCGTTCGCTATGTCGACGCACCGGGTGCGCGGCATCTCGCCTACCTCATGATGGTGGGATGGTTCACCTGGCTTTTCGCCCGGCATGAGAGCCTGAACACGGCGATCCTCTTTGCCGGGCTCGGGATGGCGGCCTTTCTTCTCGTCAGCATTCCCGTGTCGCCGTTGATGTCGCTTGTGCGGACGGCTGGAGCGGCCCCGGCCTTCTATACTTTTCTGATCGCCTCGATCGGCTTCTTCCTCGTCCATGCCGAGATCGGCACTGGATCCTTCGAAAACAACGTCTGGGTGGAAGACAAGCTGCCGCTCATCTTCGTCGCCGCGGCGACGCTGGCGAGTTCGGTGATCGCCATCGCCCTTGCCGGTCGTGACAATGGTGCGGTGCGCTATCTCGCCTATTTCGTCTTTGCCTGCGAGATCCTCTATCTTGCCGGCGAGACGATCGGCTCCATCATCGGTACAGCCGGCTTCTTCCTTGCGGCTGGTATATTCGTGGCCATTGCCGCCTGGCTGGTCATCCAGCTGGAACGGCGTTTTTCCGATAATGGCAGGCAGGGGACGCGGGCATGACCGATATTGCCGAGAAGAGCCCGACCATTGGCTCCCGCCGCCTGTGGATTGCCGCTATCGTCGTTGCGGCTCTGCAGACCGCCGTGCTGGGCTATATGGTCGGCGAGCGGGCCTGGGGTCTGCGGAGCGGTGTCGAGATTCTCTTGAAGACGGCGCCGGTCGATCCGCGCGATCTTCTGCGCGGCGATTACGTGACCTTGAACTACGACATCTCACGGGTTCCGTTCTCGACGATGGTCGAAGGACCACCGAAAATGAGCCGAAACGCCGCTACATTGTCCGTTCGCCTGAAGAAGCAGGACGACGGTTACTGGGGTATCGTCGAATCATCCTTCGGAGCACTCGATGCGAAACCCGATACGGTCGTGCTCAAGAGCCTGCCCGTCGACTATGTTTTCCATGGCGATGCGACCGATCCCTCGCAGGCGGTGATCGGGGTCACCTATGGCATCGAGCGCTACTATGTGCCCGAGGGGCAGGGGCACGATATCGAGAGCGCTCGCAATGACAATCGGGTCGCCATCGCGGCGCGCGTGTCTTCCGATGGCGTTGCCCATATCAGAAGCCTGCTTCTCGACGGCAAATCCGTCTACGAGGAGCCGCTTTACTGACGATATCTGCCGCAAGATGCCGATAAGCTTTCGGCCTCGTCGCGGAACCGTCATTTTTCCTTTGCGTGGTTTGAAACGGGTGATATAGAGACGCCGCGCTCCGGAAGCCCCCATGGGCAGGCATCGCCATGCGGTTTTGGGAACGCGGGTATGGTGAAATTGGTAGACACGCCAGATTTAGGTTCTGGTGCCGCAAGGCGTGGGAGTTCAAGTCTCTCTACCCGCACCAACACTGTCTTGTGGACGGGGGGAGGCTCGCGAAGCCTGTCTTCCGATATGCCGCAGGACGCGCATCTTGCCCAAAGCATCCCGCTTTCGATGAGGAAAGGGGATAAGATGTTTTGGCTCGTGACGGGATAGAGCTGCCTTTTGCGCGTTCATTTGAAGGCGCGGCGCTCTGGCAAGATGAAAGAGAATTGCATCCAAGCCACGCTCGGGATTTTCCGGCGTCGTGCTCATCGAAACGAACGGCAGGCTGGGCACGGCCGCCATGAATGAAGGTAGGACAATGCAGGTTATCGAAACGCTCGCTGAAGGGCTGAAGCGCGAAATCAAGGTGGTCATCCCGGCCAAGGACATGGAAGTGCGCATGAACGAGCGCCTGGCCGAGGTCAAGGACAAGGTCCGCATCAATGGCTTCCGTCCGGGCAAGGTGCCGGTCTCGCACCTGAAGAAGGTCTACGGCAAGTCGATCATGGCCGATCTGGTGAACGAAATCGTTCGCGACCAGCCGCCGGCGATCCTGACCGAGCGCGGCGAAAAGTCGGCAACCCAGCCGGAAGTCGCCATGACCGAAGACAAGGACGAGGCAGAAAAGATCCTCTCCGCTCAGGCCGATTTCGAATTCACGCTCTCCTACGAAGTGATCCCGGCAATCGAGCTGAAGCCGGTCAACGGCATCAAGGTGACCCGCGAAGTCGCTGAAATCAGCGAAGACGAAGTGACCGAGCAGATCCTCAAGATCGCCGAAAGCGCCCGCAGCTACGAGACCAAGAAGGGCAAGGCCGCCAATGGCGACCGCGTCACCATCGACTATCTCGGCAAGGTCGACGGCGTTGCCTTCGACGGCGGCAAGGATGAAGATTCGCAGCTCGTCCTCGGCTCCAACCGCTTCATCCCGGGCTTCGAAGAACAGCTCGTCGGCGTCAAGGCTGGCGATGAGAAGGTTATCACCGTAACCTTCCCGGCCGACTATCCGGCCAAGAACCTCGCCGGCAAGGAAGCCACCTTCGACATCAACGTCAAGGAAGTTGCAGCTCCCGGCGAAATCGAAATCAACGACGAACTCGCCTCCAAGCTCGGCCTGGAATCGGCTGACCGCCTGAAGGAAATCGTTCGTGGCCAGATCGAAAGCCAGTACGGCTCGGTGACCCGCCAGAAGGTCAAGCGCCAGATCCTCGACCAGCTGGACGAAATGTACCAGTTCGACACCCCGCAGAAGCTCGTCGACGCTGAATTCGCTAGCATCTGGCGCCAGATCGAAACCGATCTCAGCGAATCCGGCAAGACTTTCGAAGACGAAGACACTACCGAAGAGAAGGCTCGCGAAGAATACCGCAAGCTCGCCGAGCGCCGCGTTCGCCTCGGCCTCGTTCTCTCCGAAATCGGCGAGAAGGCCGGCGTCGAAGTCAGCGAAGACGAACTGCAGCGCGCACTTTACGCACAGCTCCAGCAGTTCCCGGGCCAGGAAAAGGAAATCCTGGAATTCTTCCGCAACACGCCCGGCGCTTCCGCCAACCTGCGCGCGCCGATCTTCGAAGAAAAGGTCATCGACCACCTGCTGACCGAGGTCAACGTCACGGACAAGACCGTCTCCAAGGAAGCGTTGTTGGCCGACGACGAAGCCGAAGATAAGCCGGCTGCCAAGAAGGCCTCTCCGAAGAAGAAGGCTGCCAAGGCTGAAGCAACCGAAGCTGCCGCCGAAGGCGAAGAAGCTGCTGCCCCGAAGAAGAAGGCTCCTCCGAAGAAGAAGGCTGCTGAAGACAGCGCCGAATAATCGGTCTTTCTTCTGGACTGACATTGAGCCCTGCCGGAAACGGCGGGGTTTTTTGTTGTGTCGCCATAATGCGCCCTCTCCCCGCAAGCGGAGAGAGGGCTGGGGTGAGGGGCTCCAGGCTATCAGCAATCAGTTCGGCGCGATTATTCCTTACCCAAGGCGCGGCGAATGGCTGTCTCGACCGGGCTATAAGCATTATCCGCTCGCTCCAGCCGATAGGGCTCAGCAAGGCCGATCGAAGGCTGCGCCATGAATCGTGGCGTGGCGCCTCGATGCTTCTGGGCGGCGTGGATCAGGAAGGGATGGCAGATGTAGACCGTACCAGCCTTTCCCGTTGCCAGTGCTTGAGGGCGGTCGGCTCCCATCTGCTCGAGCATCATATGAGAACGCCCGTGCTCTCCGGCAGGCTCGAGATAGCGCGCCATATCCATGTGAGAGCCGACGCGGATGCGGGTCGGCGCATCGTCTTCGCCGACATCGGAAAACAGGAATAGCGTAAGCAGAGCGCACCCTCGCGAGGTGACATTCACGCGCCAGGCCGAGAAGTCCGTTTTCTCGTTCGGATCGCCGTCGTCACCCGGAAAGCTGAGGTCGACATGCCAGCCGGCGTCGCCGGGATCGTCCGGATGCGGGAAACGCACGGGGAAGGTGCCAAGCCCATCTCTTGGAAGCCATCGCCCGTGCCCGACCAGTTGATCGAAAGCAGCGTGCAAAATGGCCATGTTGGCGATGGTGCGGAATGGCTCGCCACCATAGCCCGGCAACCGGACGACCGGAAATCTCCAACTTGCCGGATCGTGCTCACTGCAGGGAATATCGCGCCACATGATGGCGCGGGCTTCTGCAGCCTGTTCCTGTGAAAACGCATCATCAATGCGTATAAAACCATGTTCAATGAAATCGTTCACCTGCGCGTCGGAAAGCGCAGCCGGATACTGTTTTTCGGATGGCATGAAATCTCTCTCAATCATCGCCGTCTTCACCCTTCTTGTGCGGGCATCACGGCTGTTTCGGCAAAGACCTGCCGCGGCCTTGCGGCCGTTGAGGCGGTCTCGTCTTCATTTGGCTGAAAGCCTAGGGATCAGCGGCTTATGAAGAAGACCGAAGCGATGTTGAGAATGCTCATCATGCCGACAGAGTAGTGAGCTCCGCCGGCATGTCAATATTGACCTATTAGAGTTCCGACTTGATATCGCCCATGCGGTTCCAGGCGTCGAGCCCGGCGATCTTGTAGGCTTCGGCGAGCGTCGGATAGTTGAAGGTGTTCTCGACGAAATATTCGACAGTGCCCTTGAGGTTCAGCACCGCCTGGCCGATATGCACGAGCTCGGTCGCGCCTTCGCCGACGATGTGGACGCCGAGGAGGCGGCGGGTCTTCAGCGAGAAGATCATCTTCAAGAGGCCCGTGTCGAGGCCCATGATATGACCGCGCGAGGTCTCGCGGAAGCGCGCGATGCCGCATTCATAGGGGATGTGCCGCTCCTTGACCTCTTCCTCCGAGAGGCCGCAGGTGGAAATCTCAGGCACGGCATAGATGCCGTAAGGGAAGTATTTCGGCGGCTCCTTGGCGATGGCGCCGACGGCAACGCGGGCGGCGATGCGGCCCTGTTCCATCGAGGTGGAGGCGAGGCTCGGGAAGCCGACGACATCGCCGGCGGCAAAGATATGCGGGACTTTCGTGGCAAAGGTCTCCGGATTGACGCTCAGGCGGCCGCGCGCGTCGGCTTCGAGGCCGGCAGCAGGGAGATTAAGGGTATCGGTCGCGCCCATGCGGCCGGCGGCAAACAGCACCATGTCGGTGGTGATGCGACGACCGTTGTCGAGCGTCAGCTCCACCTTGCCGCTCGGCAGGCGCTCGACTTTCTCAGCCTTCTGGCCGAGCAGCAGCTTCATGTTGCGATCGCGCAGCTGGTAGGTGAAATCCTCGACGATTTCCTTGTCGATGAAATCGAGCATGGTCGATTTCGGATCGATCAGCGTCACCTGCGTGTCGAGTGCGCTGAAGATCGTCGCATATTCGATGCCGATGACGCCGGCGCCGATGACGACCATTGATCGTGGCAATTCCTCGATATCGAGCAGCTCGTCGCTGTCCAGGACGATCTTGCCGTCGAAGGTCATGTAATCCGGACGGAACGGTTTGGTGCCGACAGCGAGCAGAATGCTTGTCGCTGTGACATTGATGACTTCGCCGTCGTCCTTGACGACCTGCATGGTCTGCGGATCGATGAAGCTTGCCTTGCCGCGCATATGCTGCACGCGATTGCGGGCGAACTGATGCTCGAGCACCTCGACTTCGTGGTCGAGCGTGATCAGCAGGCGGCGGCGCAGGTCCTCCGCGCTGATTTCCTGCTTGACGCGGTAAGCCCGGCCATAGAAGCCGCGCTCGCGCCAGCCGGAAAGGTTGAGCGCGGTTTCGCGCAGCGTCTTGGAGGGAATGGTGCCGGT
Source organism: Rhizobium sp. BK289 (assembly GCF_014193575.1). Lineage (NCBI taxonomy): Bacteria > Pseudomonadati > Pseudomonadota > Alphaproteobacteria > Hyphomicrobiales > Rhizobiaceae > Rhizobium > Rhizobium sp. BK289. The sequence goes on along the minus strand of NZ_JACHZO010000009.1, from coordinate 199,713 downwards.
GTGGACCGAGACGCCGCCGACGCGTTTGCCTTGCTCGATGACGAGCACCCTCTTGCCGAGTTTGGCGGCCTGGATAGCGCCTCTGCGGCCTGCAGGGCCGCTACCCACGACTAGGAGATCGAATTGGTCCATCGGGAAGCCTCGGATGACTGGATAGGGAATCAATGTCGCAACGCAACATGCACTCCGTCAACCGGTAGCTGCTCAATGTTACAGATTATCTAACGGGAAGAGCCCATACTCAGGATGCGGAAAAGCCGAGCCAGGGTTCCAGCTTCTCAAATGTCCGATCCATGGCGTAGGCGCGGGTAAAGGAAAATGAAAGATGGCCATAGAAGATCGACATCTGGTTTTCTGCCGTCGACTCATTCGTCTTGGCAATGGCGGCGAGATAGAGCGCCGAAGCTAGCCCTGTGCGGTCCGCTCCCGCCTGGCAATGAATGAGAAGTGGTTTCGGCGCGTCCCGCATGATTTCGATAAGCTGTGCGGCTTGCTGCTGCGTCAGCTCATGAGCGGACGACATGTGGAAATCGATGTGGTTGATGTTGAGCTGCTTGGCCTCGGCGACTTCCTTGTCATACCAGCCATGACCGCTATTGTCGCCGCGCAGGTTGATAATGGTCTTGATGCCATATTGCTTTTGAAGCTCCGCAATCGTGGCGGCCGATGGCTGAGAGGAGCGATAGAGTTCGCCGGCGATGACCGGGTGAAAGTTCGTCGTCCAGAGCATATGAGCGTAGAAACCGACTGCCACCGCCGTGAAGGCTCCCAAGGCGACAAGCGCGCCGCGGCCAACACGAAGGAGGCGATGGGAAAGCATTGGCGATGTCTTCGGCATGCGATCTCCGTGCGGGCCAAACGCGCAAGCAGATTGGCCAAATCAAAACAACGACTTCCGCCAGCGGATTCGCCGACTGGAATGCGGCGATCCTTCTGCCAGATCATCCTGACGCTGAACTGAAAAACCAAAATGGAGATCGCTATGAACGATTCTCGGTTTTTTGAGGGGATGGGAATACGTTTTAATTCTATAAAATGATATTATATCAATATGATAAGATATGGTCTTAACTAGTTAAATCAACGCGTCTGCGGCAATTTCAGATCAAATGCAGTGCTCTGAAGCTGACATGACCGTTCTTGCCAATGATAACATGGTCGTGAACGGTAATGCCTAATGGTTTGGCGGTGTCGATAATCGTCTTGGTCATGTCGATATCGGCGCGCGACGGTGTCGGGTCGCCTGAGGGATGATTGTGCATCAACCTATTCAATCAGAAAAAGTCTTGTTTTCAAGTATGTTGCCATATCATCGAGATGAGATGGTGCCGGTATCTGGTATCTGTAACGTGTGCCAAATCATAGTAATGTGGTACAATCCGGGCAATACTTCAAGAGCCCAGATTTGCATGCTGTCGCACGAATTCCGCACGGTCAAGCTCCGCCGTTATCCAAAGGACGAGATTTTATGAAGCGCGTCGAACGCATCGAAGTCCAAGATTCTGGATAGCTCTAGGAATTCGATAACATCCACTCTACGTTGCCCGCTCTCAAGCCGAGCAACGAACGACTGATATTCTCCAAGCCTTTTAGCAAGTTCGGTCTGTGTCAGGCCTGCGGCCTCCCGTTTCGCAATCAACAGAGCAATCAGCGCTTTGTGTCGTTCGCTGCCTAGGGTCTTCGCCACCTGTGCCACCCATCTAATAAGAGATGGGCTCTTCCCCTATATCTGATTTTCAGTTATCTTAAATTCAGATAATTCGCCTTTTACTGCCGATACCCTCATGCAACTATGCCGGCGTTCTCATTTCGTAGCGATTGCCGGAAAGCCATAAGGTGGCCGCTGTGACGGTATGGATTACCCGGCCGGCAGCTGGTGACCACAATGAGGCAACAAACCAGCGAGACCTTGCGGCCGCGGAAATGATTGATAGACAGTGAGGAAGCAGATCATGAGCACGGACTGCATCGTGATTGAGGATTGGTATGCCCTGACCGAAGCCGAAGCAATCGAGGTTGCCATCGACCGATATGGTCAAGATGAAACCACGTCGGTTGCCTATTGTGCGCTTGAGACATGGGGCGATCGTTGTGACCCGGAGTACCGGTTTTGGTTTGACCTGTTTCTAAAACTGACGCAGCGTGAGCATGTCGGCTGGGCCTAGAAATTGGAGAGCTCGCCGTCGTTCCCTCTACTCAGGCATGTCTCGCATGTCGTGTGTCAATGCGCTTCTGCATTCCAGTGAGCGATTTGAAGGCTGCTAAAAGATGGCCGCCGTCGAGCAAGGGCTCGCGTTTAACCTACTTCTAGTTCAAGTTTGCTCTTACAAGCGGCAAAGACGCAAAATGAAACCAGCGCTAATCAGGACGGATGCGGTCGTTGCTGAAGGCTATGCAGATCGCGACAAGTGCCTCGCTGGAAGCGATGTTCGCAGCCGTTTGCTTCAATAGGCATGAGCCCCTCGACAACGGGACGAGGCTCCGGGCGAATTCATCCGCCAGGTGCATGTTCATCCGTCGCCGGAATTCATGCAGTTGGCGGATTGCGCCGATTGGTATCGACCGCTCTAATCAGAGCGACGCAGCTCGAACATTGCCTGAGCATCAACAAGAGCATGTGCTCGGAGAATTGGTGGAACGGCACTCGTCATTTAGGTTTGCGGGAATGGTATTCTTATTGGGAAAATTCCATAAGTTGCTGATTTGTACGAGTAATAATGGAAATTTGTGGGCGACGTTATTTCGAGGAAAAATGGTAATCTATCATCCCACTCGGATAAGAGCGCTTATTATTTAAGTTATTGAAAATAAACCGTTTTCGTGATTATGCGGTACTGTGCGTGATCCACAATGCCCGTGGGGTATCGAGCGGGATTATTGTGCACGAGAATCACGGCTGAAGCGGAGAGTTCCAGCGCGCGTTTGACGACTTCACGCGGATAGACTGGCGTATGATCGACAGTACCGAAACCTTGGACTTCATCTGCAATCAAGGCATTGCGCTTGTCGAGAAACAGCAAGCGAAACTGCTCGCGCGCTTCATGCGCCATGGCGGCATGACAATAGTCGATGAGGGCTTTCCAGGAAGAGAGCACCGGCTTGCCCGTCAGCTCGCTTTTCAGCATGCGCTGCGAGACGCTCGCCACCAGCTTCAGGTCGAGCGCGACCGCATCGCCGACGCCGCTGACCTCGGTCAACAGGCTGACCGGAGCACCGAACACGCCGCCGAGCGAGCCGAAGCGGGCTAGCAGAGCCTTGGCGATCGGCTTCGTGTCGCGACGCGGGATCAGCCGGAAGAGCAGCAACTCCAGGATTTCATAATCGGCCAGTGCCGTATCGCCGCCGTCGCGATAGCGATTGCGCAGCCGCTCGCGGTGCCCATGATAATGGACTTCGGCGTTTATTGTGGCAGGTTTTGCCGTCGGCGCGGATTTGGTGGCCCGTGAGGCGGGCTTGGTGGCTTGTGGTGCGAAGAACAGTCGTTCGTCCAGAAACGGGGCCTCTTCCAAAGCCTCCGTCTCCCCGCTTCTGTCGAGGGGCATGTCGCCATGTCCATTGGAAGAAGCGGGACGTTTTGCCATAGATTATCCCTGCAGGGGCGGTAGGCCGGGACGGTCGACACCGCCGGGCGACAGGGTAAAGATCTCGCAGCCCGTCGCGGTGACGCCGACCGTGTGCTCATACTGCGCCGAAAGCGAACGGTCACGTGTCACTGCCGTCCAGCCGTCACCGAGAACTTTCACATGCGGCTTGCCGAGATTGATCATCGGTTCGATGGTGAAGATCATGCCCTCGCGCAGCTCCGGGCCGTCATTGAGGCGGCCGTAATGCAGGATATTCGGCGAGTCATGGAAGAGGCTGCCGACGCCGTGGCCACAGAAATCGCGCACGACCGAGCAGCGCTCGCCCTCGGCATAGGTCTGGATCGCCTCGCCGATGGCGCCGGTGCGGGCACCGGGGCGCACGGCGGCAATGCCGCGCATCAGGGATTCGTAGGTGACTTCAAGCAGCCGCTCGGCCGAGCGCTTGATTTCGCCGACCGGATACATGCGGCTGGAATCGCCGTGCCAGCCATCCAGCACATAGGTCACGTCGATATTGACGATATCGCCCTCGCGCAGCGGCTTGTCGTTGGGAATGCCATGGCAGACGACGTGATTGATCGACGTGCAGGAGGATTTCATGTAGCCGCGGTAGTTCAGCGTCGCCGGATAGGCGCCGTGATCCATGCCGAATTCGAAAACGAAGCGGTCGATGACGTCGGTCGCCACACCGGGTTTGACGATTGCGGCCAATTCATCGAGGCAACGGGCGGTCAGCTGGCATGCCTTGCGCATTCCGGCAAAGGCATCCTGCCCGTAAATGCGGATAGCGCCCGTATTCTTCGCCGGCGCTGTTGCCGCTTCGATGTAATTCACCATGACTAGCCTTTGGTAGAGATCTTAAACTGTTGTAATGCAGCTATGCCGGGTTCGTCTATCGGGATCAACCCGGCAGGCACGATTTCCGTCGGCGAGACCCTGCATTTCAGCGCGTAGACTTCGACGCCGCGTGCCAAAGCCCGCTCATAGGCCCTGGCATAGACCGGGTCGAGATCACCGCAAATTCGGAAGCGATCGCAATCGTACCGCTGGATCACGAACAGCATGACGGCGCGATAGCCGGCCGCGGCCATATCGCCGAGCTCTTCCAGATGCTTGGCGCCGCGCGCCGTCGCCGTATCTGGGAATTCCGCAACGCCCGGCCGCCGCATGAAATGGACGTTTTTCACCTCGACATAGGTGGTTGTCCGTAAAGGGTCGGTCAAGAGCAGGTCTATGCGTGAGTTGCGGCCGTAATTCTGCTCGCGCTTGACCATCGCGTACTCGCCGAGATCGGAAACCTGTCCAAGCGCAATCGCTTCCGCCGCGATCCGGTTCGGCATGGCTGTATTGACGCCGACGGTCGTGCCGTCCGCCTCGATCAGTTCGAAGACATGGCGGTATTTTCGCTTTGCTCCTTCGTGCTCGGAAAGCCATATGCGTGAGCCGGGCGCCGTCAGGCCGAGCATCGAGCCTGTATTCGGGCAGGAGCCAGTTATGAGGGTGCCGTCCTCCAGCTCCGCATCGAAGAGGAAGCGCTTGTAGCGCGCGATCAGACGGGCAGGGACGAGAGGCGAATGGAAGAGCATGGTTCGGCGATCGTCTAAGCCCGTTCCATGACGAAGCTGCCGGGTGCCTCTTCAAGCGCGTTGAGGGCCTTGCCGCCGGGCTGGCGCGCTGCCGCCATGCGATGGTCTTGCGCGAGGATCCAGGCATGCCAATGAGGCCACCAGGAGCCGGGCGTCTCTTTTGCCCCGGCAAGCCATTCCTCATAGTCGCCGCCGGTCGGGCCACCCGTCCAGAACTGGTATTTATGCTTGTCGGGCGGATTGACGACGCCGGCAATGTGACCGGAGCCGGTCACCACAAACTCCACCGGACCGCCGAAATACTGGCTGCCGACGAAGACGGATTTGGCCGGCGCGATATGATCCTCGCGCGTTGCCAGATTATAGACCGGGATGCGCACATCCTTCAGCGACAGCGTCTTGCCGTCGAGCACCATCTTGCCCTGGCTCAGTGCATTGTTGAGGTAGCAGTTGCGCAGGTAGAAGGAATGGTTGGCAGCTGCCATGCGTGTGGAATCGGCGTTCCAGAACAGGAGGTCGAAGGGCAGGGGCTCCTGACCCTTCAGGTAATTGTTGACGAAATAGGGCCAGATCAGTTCGGAGGCGCGCAGCATGTTGAAGGCCGTCGCCATCTTCGAGCCTTCGAGATAGCCGAGCACGTTCATCTGTTCTTCGAGTGCTGCAATCTGCTCTTCGTCGACGAAGACCTTCAGGTCACCGGCGAAGGTGAAATCGACCTGCGTCGTCAGGAAGGTTACCGTTCGGATGCGCTTGTTCTTTTCCTTGGCATGGAGGGCGAGGGTGGCGGCCAGCAGCGTGCCGCCGACGCAATAGCCCACGGCATTGACCTCCTGCTCGCCTGTCGCCTTTTCGATCGTTTCGAGTGCGAAATCGATGCCTTCGCGGGCATAGGAGGTCCAGTCCTTCGCCGCATGACGATGGTCGGGGTTCACCCAGGAAATGACGAAGACGGTGTGACCCTGCTCTACACACCATTTGATGAAGGATTTCTGTGGGTTGAGATCGAGAATGTAGAATTTGTTGATCCAAGGCGGGCAGATCAGCAGCGGCCGCTTCAGCACCTTGTCCGTCGCCGGCTCATATTGGATCACCTGGCAGACATCGCTTTGTGCGATCACCTTGCCTGGTGTCAGCGCCATGTCGCGGCCGACGGCGAATTTCGTCATGTCGGTTTGACGCAGGCGCAGCTCGCCATGGCCGAGGCTGATATCCTCCGCCAGCATCTTCATGCCGCGCACCAGGTTCTCGGCGTTGGAGGCGATGGTTTCGCGGTAGACCTGCGGGTTGGTCGCGACGAAATTGGTCGGGGAGAAGGCGGCGGTTATCTGTTTCGTGTAGAACGCCGCCTTGTGACGCGTATGCTCGTCCAGCCCTTCCGCTTCGCCGACCAGCTTTTCCGCCCAGTCCGACGTCAGAAGATAGGTCTGCTTCAGGAAATCGAAAAAGGGGTTCTTCTGCCAGTCCTCATCGGCGAAGCGCTTGTCCTTGTCCTTGACCGGTTCGGCTTCGGCCTCGGCGGACGAATCGCCGCTGAGGCGCTGCATGGTTTTCGTCCACAGGCCGAAATAGCCGGAAAGCAGGTGAGTCTGCGCCTCCAGTGTCCGGCGGGGATCGGAAAGCCAGTATTCGCCGACCTTGGACAGCGTCTTGACCATGTCGGTGAAGGGATCGGCAACCGTGTCGACCTTCTCGCCGCGTTCGCGCGGTGCAAGCCAGGCCGAGGCCGCCTTGCCGAGATTTTCCAACGCGCGGGCAAAGTTGACGGCCATCGCTTCGGGATCCCTGACGATGTAAGGCTCGACTGACTTTGGATCGAAGCCGGGAAAGCCGCCGTTGCCTTCATTATTGTCCCGCTTGCTGTCGGTCACGCATCATCCTCCCGGCGGCAGCTCGTGTCTTGTTTTCCATTTGTACATCTTGCGGGAAAAGGAATACAAGTCGAATGAAACGCAACCCTGCTCTTGCTTTGCTGCTGCGACAAATTTAACAGTCGCAACCCACAGCAAGGAATAGCGCAGGAAGACAATTATGGGCGGCGGCATGGTGGCAAGACTGAACCGGTATTCCGTACTCTGCGGTGCAATGTGCGGGATTCTCGCATTGACGCTGGCGGGCTGCTCGACGCCCGAAGAAAAGGCGGCCTACGCCAAGCGCAAGCAGCCGCCTCAGGCGGTGATCGTAAAACCCGCCAAGGGCACGCCGATCGTGGAAACCAGCACGCAGCAATATTACAAGGATGGCTATCCTTCCTTCAACGCGCCGCCGACGGCTGCAAACGTGCAGATCAACGATCAGCAGGCCGGTGACATGGTCAAGCAGTTGACGGCGCTCGGTGCCCAGCGCAAGGCCGGCACCATATCGGAGGCCGAGTACCAGAAGCGCGTTGCCGAGATGCGCAAGCTTGCCGCCGAACATGGCCAGGATACGCTGCAGGAGATCCAGAAAGAGGGCGGCGCCCAGCCCGCCCCAACGCAGAATTAGCCTTGCGTTTCAGGCGATTTGGACGCAAAGCGTTCGTATAGGCCGAAATTGGATGTATCTGACCGGCGAATTGCACTTTGCGTGCATAGCCGCCCAAGATTCACCTTATCTTTCGAGATAGCATGACTACGGCGCCGCGAGTCCCAAGTTCGTATCGCGGCTGGCCGGGAAATCGACGAACTTCAGCGCGGTTTTGAGGGCCGCTGTCCCATGGGGAAAGAAATGGAAGAGTTTCATAAAGTCCGGCGTTTGCCGCCCTACGTTTTCGAACAGGTCAATCGTTTGAAAGCGAGCGCGCGAGCGGGCGGGGCGGACATTATCGATCTCGGCATGGGCAATCCAGATCTTCCGACTCCCAAGGCGATCGTCGACAAGCTGTGCGAAGTGGTCCAGGATCCGCGCACGCATCGCTATTCCTCCTCCAAGGGCATTCCGGGCCTTCGCCGTGCGCAGGCCGCCTATTATGCCCGTCGCTTCGGCGTGAAGCTCAATCCGGATACGCAGGTGGTCGCCACCCTCGGCTCGAAGGAAGGCTTTGCCAATATGGCGCAGGCGATCACTGCGCCCGGCGACGTGATCCTCTGCCCGAACCCGACCTATCCGATCCATGCCTTCGGCTTCCTGATGGCCGGCGGCGTCATCCGCTCGATACCGGTCGAGCCGGATGACAGCTTCTTCCCGCCGCTGGAACGGGCCGTGCGCCACTCGATCCCGAAACCGCTCGCGCTGATCCTCAACTATCCGTCCAACCCGACGGCCTATGTCGCGACGCTGGATTTCTATAAGGAAGTCGTCGCTTTCGCGAAGAAGCACGACATCATCGTGCTTTCGGATCTGGCCTATTCGGAAATCTACTTCGACGACGCGCCGCCGCCGTCGGTGCTGGAAGTTCCGGGCGCCATCGACGTGACGGTCGAATTCACCTCGATGTCGAAGACCTTCTCCATGCCCGGCTGGCGCATGGGCTTTGCCGTCGGTAACGAGCGGCTGATTGCGGCGCTGACGCGCGTGAAGTCCTACCTCGATTACGGCGCGTTCACGCCGATCCAGGTGGCGGCGACCCACGCCCTGAACGGCGACGGTTCCGATATCGCGGAAGTGCGCAACATCTACAAGCGCCGCCGCGACGTCCTGGTCGACAGCTTCGGCAAGGCCGGCTTCGACGTGCCGCCGCCGGCTGCGACCATGTTTGCCTGGGCGAAGATCCCGGAAAAGTTCCGTCATCTCGGCTCGCTTGAGTTCTCCAAGCTTCTGGTCGAGAAGGCGGACATCGCGGTAGCTCCCGGCATCGGCTTCGGCGAGCAGGGCGATGATTATGTCCGCATCGCGCTTGTTGAAAACGAACACCGCATCCGGCAGGCTGCACGCAATCTGAAGCGTTTTCTCTCCTCCGTGGATGAGACGATGCATAATGTTATTTCGCTGAACGCCCACCGTTCATAATATCGCGCGGCAGCCGTTCCCGCGGCTGCCGTTCCCAATACTGATCAGGAATTTTCCATGGCAGATGCCCTCAAAATCGGCATTGCGGGCTTGGGCACGGTTGGTGCCTCGCTCGTCCGCATCATCCAGAGCCGCGCTAACGAGCTTGCCGTTACCTGCGGTCGTCCCGTCAAGATCGTCGCCGTCACGGCGCGCGATCGCATGCGGGATCGCGGCATCGATCTGGCAGGCATCGAATGGTTCGACGGTCCTGTCGATCTCGCGCAGAAGGCCGATATCGACGTCTTCGTCGAGCTGATCGGCGGCTCCGAGGGTGCTGCCAATGCGGCGGTGCGTGCGGCTCTTGCCCGCGGTCTGCATGTCGTAACCGCCAACAAGGCGCTGCTCGCCTATCACGGTGTCGAGCTCGCGCAGATCGCTGAAGAAAAGGGTGTGCTGCTGAATTTCGAAGCAGCCGTTGCCGGTGGCATTCCGGTCATCAAGGCCCTGCGCGAATCGCTGACCGGCAATACGATTTCCCGCATCTACGGCATCATGAACGGCACCTGCAACTACATCCTGACCCGGATGGAGAAGGAGGGCCTGTCCTTTGCCGATTGCCTGAAGGAAGCACAGCGTCTCGGCTATGCCGAAGCCGATCCGGCTTTCGATATCGAGGGCAACGATACGGCTCACAAGCTCGCCATCCTGACGACGCTTGCCTTCGGCAATCGCATCGCGGCCGACGACATCTATCTTGAAGGCATCACCAACGTCTCCATCGAGGATATCCGCGCCGCTGCCGATCTTGGCTATCGCATCAAGCTGCTCGGTGTTGCCCAGCGCACCGAGAGCGGTATCGAGCAGCGCGTGCATCCGACCATGGTGCCGCTCGATTCGGTCATCGCCCAGGTTGATGGCGTCACCAATGCCGTCGCGATCGAATCCGATATTCTCGGCGAATTGCTGATGGTCGGCCCCGGCGCCGGCGGCAATGCGACGGCCTCGTCCGTCCTCGGCGATATCGCCGATATCGCCAAGAGCCGCCCGGGCGAGCAGCGCGTGCCGGTGCTCGGTCATCCGGCCAAGGCGCTGGAGCCCTACCGGAAGGCGCAGATGCAGAGCCATGAGGGCGGTTATTTCATTCGCCTCACCGTACTCGACCGCACCGGCGTTTTTGCAAGTGTGGCGACCCGCATGGCGGAAAACCATATTTCGCTGGAATCGATCGTCCAGCGCTCCAAGCAGCATCTGGCGCCTTCCGATCACCAGACGATCATCCTCGTCACTCATGCGACGACTGAGGACTCGGTGCGCAAGGCGGTTGCCTCGATCAAGAACGAGGGCTATCTCGTCGGCGAGCCGCAGGTCATCCGCATCGAGCGGCCGAAAGAATAATCTGAGCAGCGGCGGCGTGCCTCAAAGGGACGCCGCTCTCAAATTCCGGGAGAGATGGTGGAGCAACCGGTCGATCCAGTTCAGCGGGCATTTCTGGGTGTCGAGCGCTCGGTATCAGGCAATCGCTGGGTTTCCAGGCTCGATCAGGCTGGCCAGAACAGGGCGCTGGCCATCGCGCAGACACACGGCTTGCCGGAGCTGATTGCCCGCGTTCTTGCCGGGCGCGGCGTCGGCCAGGACGAAGCCATGGCCTTTCTCGACCCGACCATCCGTGGCCTGATGCCGGACCCGCATCTGCTGACCGATTGCGAAAAGGCCGCACAGCGTCTCCTGCACGCCATCAGGAAGGGCGAGACGGTCGCGATCTTCGGAGACTACGATGTCGACGGTGCGGCCTCCTCGGCGCTCCTCTATCGCTTCCTGACGCATTTCGGCGTTCCCGCCAGCATCTACATTCCCGATCGTATCTTCGAGGGTTACGGCCCCAATCCCACCGCCATCGGCCAGCTCATCGACAATGGCGCGACATTGATCGTGACCGTCGATTGCGGCTCGACCAGCTTCGAATCGCTTGAGGTGGCGAAGGCACGCGGTATCGATGTCGTCGTCATCGATCACCATCAGGTGGCGCACGAGCTGCCGCCTTGCCACGCCCTGGTCAATCCGAACCGAGAGGATGATCTGTCGGGGCAGGGGCATCTCTGTGCCGCCGGCGTCGTCTTCATGGTTCTGGTCGCGGCCTTGCGGCTGCTGCGCGAGGCCGGCGATTCCCGCGTGCGATCCATCGACCTGCTTGCCTGGCTCGATATCGTCGCGCTCGCGACCGTTTGCGATGTCGTGCCGCTGAAAGGTCTCAATCGGGCCTATGTCGTCAAGGGGCTCATTGCCGCCCGTCATCAGGGCAATCTCGGGCTTGCAGCGCTCTTTCGTAAGGCCGGTCTCAATGGCCCCGTCACGCCCTATCATTTCGGTTTCCTGATCGGTCCGCGCATCAATGCCGGCGGCCGCATCGGCGATGCAGCTCTTGGCGCACGCCTGCTGACGCTAGCCGATGGTAGCGAAGCCGACACGATCGCCGCGAAGCTGGACGAACTCAATCGCGAGCGGCAGGCCATGGAGGCCGCCATGCTGCAGGAGGCGGAGGCCGAGGCCCTGGCGGAGTACGGCAATGGCGACGGTGCCTCCGTCATCGTCACGGCGCGCGAGAACTGGCATCCGGGGATCGTCGGCCTTATTGCATCGCGCCTCAAGGACAAATTCCGCCGGCCGGCCTTCGCCATCGCCTTCGATCCGATGGGCAAGGGTACAGGCTCCGGCCGCTCCATCAACGGCTTCGACATGGGCCGCATGGTGCGTGCAGCCGTCGATGCCGGTCTGCTGGTCAAGGGCGGCGGCCATGCCATGGCCGCCGGCCTGACGGTGGAGCGGAGCAATCTCGGAAAGCTGCGCGCCTTCTTCACGGAGAAGGCGGAGAAGCAGGTGGCCGGGCTGGTTGCCAATGAAACGCTGAAGATCGACGGCGCGCTCGGCGCAAGCGGCGCGACCGTCGAGCTGATCGACAGGCTGGAGACCGCCGGTCCCTATGGTTCGGGCCATCCACAGCCCGTCTTCGCCCTTCCGAGTCACAGGCTGCGCGATTCCCGCCTTGTCGGCCAGTCGCACATCAAGATCACGCTCGAAGCGCAGGATGGCGGCCGGGTTGATGGCATCGCCTTCCGCGCGGCGGAGACGCCTTTGGGCGATCTGCTGATGTCGTCGCGCGGGGCGCAGATCCATGTCGCCGGCACGCTCGGCGCCGATCACTGGCAGGGCAGCCGCCGGGTGCAGCTGCGCGTTACGGACGCGGCGAAAGCTCCGTAACGCAGATCGCGCCGGATACGTGTCTGCATAGCAGCGTTTAGCAAGCAAAAACATCAATTTAAGGGGAAGAACAGTGGCACGCCCTAGGGGAGTCGAACCCCTCTTTACAGAATGAAAATCTGTCGTCCTAACCGATAGACGAAGGGCGCGTGCTGTGGCGCCCTTATAGTCAGCACCTTTCATTCCCGCAAGCGGAAAAACGAGAAAAATCGCAGAAAAATCCCAGAAAAATCGATGACTAAGCGAAGATTTTCGAGGTGCTTGTGGAAAACGTCGAGCCACGCGATTGGCACGCCCTAGGGGAGTCGAACCCCTCTTTACAGAATGAGAATCTGTCGTCCTAACCGATAGACGAAGGGCGCGTGCTGCATGGTCTAGATAAGAATAGCCCATTGCGTCCGCAAGCGGTAGGTCAATGAATTCATGACGGGGGAAGAACAACAGTGGCACGCCCTAGGGGAGTCGAACCCCTCTTTACAGAATGAAAATCTGTCGTCCTAACCGATAGACGAAGGGCGCGTTCAGCTGTTGTGTGGCGCGCTTATAGCGGGGTGATTTCATTCCCGCAAGCGGCAATTTTGCTTTTTTGTGGAAAAAATGACAGATGGGTGAAACTGCCGCCGGCCATGAATAAGTGAGACTTAACAGGCTCTTGCCGGCGGTATCGGAGATTCCCTGGAAACGCGGGCTCTTTACTGGCCGCTCGCGCCCTGCACCGGTTGCACCAGCAGCTTCCCGTTCTGGGGCTGGTTTTTCGATGCGATGAACTGCGCCAGCGCGGCCGCCTGTCTGCCGTTCAATTCGTGGACGTTCGGGTTCGGCATTGCGGCAGCTCCCGACGCCGTCACCTGGGCAATCGGCTGCGGCGAACCCACAGCCGGCGAGGTTGCATTGCGGATGACGGGCGGCGGCAGCATATCGGCCGAGGTGCGGCCGTTCCCTGCGGCATCCATCGCCTGCGGTGCCATAGTCTGCATTGCCGTCGGCGGCGTGCTGTAGACACTGCGCATCATCGGCGTGATGGTCTGGCCGCCGTCAGGCTGGGTCTTGGCCAGCGTCCCGTCCGGGTTGACGGCGATCGGCGGTGGGGCTGAAAAGATGCTGCTTCTGTTGGCATTGACGCCAGTCGGCTGCGTGACGAGGCCGGCAATGCCGGTCTGTCCTTCAGCGGGGGCTGCCGTCGGGGCAGGGTAGAGTGCCTGATTCTGCTGGGCGACGATCTGCTGGCGCGTGCCGTTGACGCTATGCACCAGCGGATCCCGATAGGTGCCATCGGCTTTGCGGCGGCTGGCGTCGGCTCTGCTGTTCATGTCGGCCGCGAGCTGTTCGGCTGCCGTCGGCTGCGCGGCAGGTGCTGCGTCCGATGTCTCCGTCGGCTTCTTGGCCGTGGTCGCGCAGCTGGCGATCATCACAAATGAAGCGATGACGGCAATAGTGCTTGCGAGCTTCTTCCCGCCGTATAAAATCTGTTGATCGCACATGGGACGTTCCCCGCAAAAGGTTTGCATCGGAACGGCCCTCCTGCGAGGGGACGATGATATCGCATGCGCCGACTGGGAACGATGGCCGCGCGATATCCGATGCATGATGCTTCGAGTCGTCCAAGCATGCCGGAGGATGGGCATGGGCGGCAAGCGCGAAACGGATGGCTCCGCGCGTGCCGTAAGCCTCGCGAAAGCTTGGCTCCTACCAGGAGCCGGTATTGGGCATCGAGGCCCAGGGCTCGGCAGACGGAAGGTTGGCGCCTTTCTGCAGGATCTCGATGGAGATGCCGTCCGGAGAACGTACGAAGGCCATGTGACCGTCGCGCGGCGGGCGATTGATGATGATGCCGTTGTCCATCAGCTTCTGGCAGGTTGCGTAGATATCGTCGACCTCATAGGCGAGGTGGCCGAAATTGCGTCCTCCGCTATATTCTTCCGGGTCCCAGTTATAGGTCAGTTCCAGGCTGGGGGCACCGTTGCTGCGGGATGATTCGGCGTCCTCGTCGGCTGCAAGGAAAACGAGCGTATAGCGACCTTTCTCGTTTTCGTAGCGGCGGGTTTCGGTAAGCCCGAACAGGGTGCTATAAAAATGCAACGAAGCGTCGAGATCGGTGACGCGGACCATCGTATGGAGATAACGCATTCTATTTCCTCTCTTAATGTCGAGCTGGTCGGATCTTTGACCGGGGCACCAGCTTCGCGCAAGTCTTGGAGCAATAATCTTAGGGTGGGAATAAACGAAAACTAGGACTTGCGCTTTTCCGTTACCAAGATGTTAATCTTGATATCAGGGAATCAGTTAACCGTAACAGTGTGACGCGTAATCGAGGGCTGGCTAGGATGGGTGACAGAATTTCATCGAAGGGAGTTGTCGACTTCGAGGAGATGTCGGGCGATACCGTCGAGCTCATCGAAATCTCAGGCGTCGTGAAGTGGTTCGATGTCGCCAAGGGATTCGGTTTCATCGTGCCCGACAATGGCATGCAGGACGTATTGCTGCATGTCACGTGTCTGCGCCGGGACGGTTATCAGACGATTCTCGAAGGAACCCGCATCGTTGCGCTGATCCAGCGCCGGGAGCGTGGCTATCAGGCCTTCAAGATCCTCTCCATGGATCAGTCGACCGCCGTACATCCCTCGCAGATGCCGCCCGTGCGCACGCATGTGCAGGTGACGGCGACGAGCGGTCTGGAGCGCGCGCTGGTCAAGTGGTTCAACCGCACCAAGGGCTTCGGCTTCCTGACGCGCGGCGAAGGCACAGAGGATATTTTCGTGCACATGGAAACGCTGCGTCGCTTCGGTCTGGCCGAGCTGCGGCCGGGGCAGGTGGTGCTTGTTCGCTTCGGGCCGGGTGAAAAGGGTCTGATGGCGGCGGAAATCCATCCGGATGCGCCGAGCCCGGTCACGCGACCGCACTGATATGAATAGAGATATGTTTTTTGGAGTTCTGAAAAGCGCCATCTTGGCGCTTTTTCTCGTTGTGGCCATAGGCCCGTCGTCCTTCGCGGCACAAACTGCAAGCCAGCAGCTGATGGCTTTCGACTCGGAGCCGCTGACGATCGTATCGGCCAAGGGGCAAACCCATAAATTCACCGTGGAGCTGGCGCTGACGCCGGCACAGCTTGAATATGGTCTGATGTATCGCGACAAGATGCCGGTCGACCATGGCATGCTGTTTGATTTCGGCACAGTGCGGCCGGTGATGATGTGGATGAAGAACACCGAGCTGTCGCTCGACATGCTCTTTCTGGACCAGAGCGGCACCGTCACCCATATCCAGGAAAATGCCGTGCCATATTCCGAATCGATCATCAATTCCGGCGGACCGGTCGCCTATGTGATCGAACTGAATGGCGGGATAGTCAGGAAGCTTGGCCTTGCCGTCGGAGACAAGGCGACGAGCCCCACGATCTCGGCAAAGCTCGGCAAGTAGCTTTTCGTCGGGGAAGAGTCTGCCCAGCGTGATTTTACCTGTTGCAGCGGAGAGGTGAACCGTGTATCTCCCCACTCGTTCCGCAAACGGGTATCCGGCGGTACAGAAATCAGATCGCGATTGCCTGTGAGCAAATCGTGCTGATGGTTCGGAGTGTAGCGCAGTCTGGTAGCGCATCTGGTTTGGGACCAGAGGGTCGGGAGTTCGAATCTCTCCACTCCGACCATTTAAAATCCCTCCATCGATGTCGTTGAATTTGTCCTGGTAGCGGCTGCCTTTTTGCTTGAAAACAAAGGGATTCGCGGCTAAGCAAAAGTCGTGTTCGCGCGGCCTGCAAAGGATCGCGTCGAGGCAAGAGAAGCAAAGTAAGCGGATCGTTCCCGCTCGATTCGGAGGCGCTGCAGCAATGCCTGCCAAGATTTATCGTCCCGCAAAGACCGCCATGCAGTCCGGCAAGGCCAAGACTCATCTATGGGTTCTGGAATTCGATCAGGAAACTCCGCGAAAGATCGATCCGATCATGGGCTATACGTCATCGGGCGATACGCGCCAGCAGCTCAAGCTGACATTCGAGACGCAGGAGCAGGCGGAAGACTACGCCAAGCGTAACGGCATCGACTACCGCGTCATCCCGCCGAAGGATCCGATCCGGCAGACCGTGTCCTATTCCGACAACTTCCGCTTCAATCGTATCCAGCCCTGGACTCACTGAAGCCCAAGTACTTATTGAACGTCGACCATTGAGTTTGACGGCGGTTTCAGGCATGTGTTGCCCGCCGCACGTAAGGTGCGGCCAGGCCGTACGGCCCCTTAGCTCAGCTGGATAGAGCACTTGCCTTCTAAGCATGTGGTCGCAGGTTCGAATCCTGCAGGGGTCGCCACTTTCTCGTTGGTCCGTTCTGGACACATAGGTTACGGTTTATTCCTGAGACATAGGTAACAGATTGTCCCTAAGGCATGGGTAACAATCTGGTGCCGTTAGCCGAGTGATATCAGGACCATTCCTGTTCAGTTTGCCGCCGTCGGCCAGCCGCCGGCATCCGCAGGCCTTGTGGCGTCGACCGTCATCTGGATGAGGTCGTAGCCGAACATCGATCCGGCCAGTTTGATGGCGATGATGGCTGCGCTTAAAAGTGCAAGGCCACCGATGATTCTGTCGCTTTTCTTCACGGCCCGCTTCCCCGACGTTTCGTGAACGCCGCGTTATTCACGGCGGCAGAAAGTATATCGCGTTTTATGAGAAGCGCTACAGGGCTTGCTCATGCTGCCAATCGCCAGACTTATGTCCGCCGTTACGCCGATTGCTTGTCATTGCCTCGGACAATATTGCGCCCCATAAAAAAACCCGCCGGCTGCGATGCAGGGGCGGGTTTTGTTCATGCGATCTATTCCAAATCAGTGCAGGATCTGGCTGAGGAATAGTTTGGTGCGCTCATGCTGCGGGTTGTCGAAGAATTCCTTCGGCGAATTCTGCTCGACGATCTGGCCCTGGTCCATGAAGATGACGCGGTTGGCGACCTGGCGGGCGAAGCCCATTTCGTGGGTCACGCAGAGCATGGTCATGCCTTCCTCGGCAAGGCCCACCATCGTGTCGAGCACTTCCTTGATCATTTCCGGATCGAGTGCCGAGGTCGGCTCGTCGAACAGCATGATCTTCGGGTTCATGCAGAGCGAGCGGGCGATCGCCACGCGCTGTTGCTGACCGCCGGAAAGCTGGCCGGGATATTTCTTGGCCTGCTCCGGGATCTTGACGCGCTTGAGGAAGTGCATGGCGATTTCTTCCGCCTGCTTCTTCGGCATCTTGCGCACCCAGATCGGCGCCAGCGTGCAGTTTTCCAGAATGGTCAGGTGCGGAAAGAGATTGAAGTGCTGGAACACCATGCCGACTTCGCGACGCACTTCGTCGATCTTCTTCAGATCATTGGTGAGCTCGACGCCGTCGACGATGATTTGGCCCTTCTGATGCTCTTCCAGGCGGTTGATGCAGCGGATCATCGTCGACTTGCCCGAGCCCGAGGGGCCGGCAATGACGATACGCTCGCCGCGCATGACCTTGAGGTTGATATCGCGCAACACATGGAAGTCGCCATACCACTTGTTCATGTTGATCATATCGACCGCGACCTCGGTCTCGGAAACGGTCATTTTCTTCGATTGGGCTTCAGCCATTTTATATTTCCCTCAATTTTATCGCTTGTGGCCGGTGTCGAGGTGGCGTTCCACGAACCCTGAATAGCGCGACATGCCAAAGCAGAACAGCCAAAAAACGAAGCCGGCAAAAACAAGACCCGTCACCGGCGTCACCGCAGTTGCCCAATTGGCATCCGAGAAATTCTGACGGACGATGCCGAGCAGGTCGAACATGCCGATGATCGCAACGAGTGATGTGTCCTTGAACATGCCGATATAGGTGTTGACGATGCCGGGAATGACCAGCTTGATCGCCTGCGGCAGAATGATCAGCCGCATCTTCTGCCAGTAGCCGAGGCCGAGCGAGTCGGCGCCCTCGAATTGGCCCTTCGGTATCGCCTGCAGACCGCCGCGAATGACCTCCGCCATATAGGCCGAGGTGAAGATCGCAACGCCGACCACGGCGCGCAGCAGCTTATCCACTGTCCAGCCCTGCGGCATGAAGAGCGGCAGCATGTAGCTGGCCATGAACAGCACCGTGATCAGCGGCACGCCGCGGATGATTTCGATGAAGGTCACGCACAACATGCGAAGGATAGGCAGCTTCGACCGGCGTCCCAGCGCAAGCAGGATGCCGAATGGAAAGGACACCGCGATTGCGACGAAGGCGATCACCAGCGTCACGAGCAGACCGCCCCATCTCTCTGTTTCTACGGTTTCAAGCCCGAAGCCGCCATGCAGCAGGAAGAACGAGATAACCGGCAGCACGAAGAATGCCAGGATCGCATTCAATCCTTTTCTCGGAACCGACGGTATCAGAAGCGGCACGAAGGCGATGACCGTCAGGATGATGACGAGCACCGGCCGCCAGCGCTCGTCCGGCGGATAGAGGCCGAACATGAAGACGACGAATTTCGCGCGAACGAAGGCCCAGCAGGCAGCGTTCCAGCCATCCGGCTGCGTTCCGCCCTGAACCGTGGTGGCGCAGAATGTGCGGTCGGTTCCGTTCCATACCGCCTGTATGAACAGCCAGTTGACCAGATGCGGGATCGCCCAGGCAAGGAATGCGATGGCAAGCACGGTCAGAACGATGTCCTTCGGCGTGGCGAAGAGGTTCTTTTTCAACCAGTGCCACACGCCTCTTTCGCTGGCGGGTGCCGGCTGTGCCGTCAGAAGCGACTTGCTGACGAAGTGTTGATCTACGCTTGACATCCTATCTCTCCACCAGGGCCATCTTGGCGTTGAACCAGTTCATGAACAGCGACGTTACGATGCTCAAGGCGAGATAGATGACCATCCATATGATGACGACCTCGACCGCTCGGCCGGACTGGTTGAGGATCACGCCGCCGACGGCGACGAGATCGGCATAGCCGATAGCGATGGCGAGAGACGAGTTCTTGATGAGGTTGAGATATTGGCTCGTCAGCGGTGGAATGATGATGCGCAGCGCCTGCGGAATGACGACAAGCCGCGTGACGGCGGTTGCGCGGAGGCCGAGTGCGCCCGCCGCCTCCGACTGGCCCTTCGGCACGCCGCGAATGCCGGCGCGCACGATCTCGGCAATATAGGATGCGGTATAGAGCGAAAGCGCCAGCAGAAGCGCGATGAATTCCGGCCCTACCACCGTTCCGCCCGTAAGATTGAACTTGCCGGCGACGGGATAATCGAAGGAAAGCGGCATGCCCGTCGCCAGGAACACGAGCAGCGGCAGGCCGATCAGGATACCGAGCGACACCCAGATGGTATGGAATTGCTGCCCGGTTGCCGCCTGACGCCTATGTGCCCAGCGCGCCACGAAAAATACGGCCGCTATGGCGACGAGGAAGGCAACGCCGACGGCCCACATGCCCGCGGCGAATATCGGGCTCGGAAAGGCGAGGCCGCGATTGCTGAGGTAGCTGTAAAACGGCAGATGCACGGCATCGCGTGCCTGCGGCAGCAACACCAGAACGCCGCTGTACCAGAAGAAGATGACGAGCAGCGGCGGGATATTGCGGAAGATTTCGACATAGGTATGGGAAAGCTTCGCAACGAGCCAGTTGCTCGAAAGTCTGCCGATACCAACGACGAAGCCGACGATGGTCGCAGCGATGATGCCCACAAACGATATCAGAAGCGTGTTGAGCACGCCGACGATGATAGCGGTGCTATTGGTGGAGTCGCTGGAATAGGGGATCAGGGCCTGTCCCAGATTGAAGCCGGCACGACCTTCGAGAAAGCCAAATCCGAAGGAGCGGTTCAATGCGTGCAGATTGTCGATCGTATTCGTGACGATGAACCAGCAGAGGCCGGCCAGAATGATGATCGTGATGGCCTGATAAAATGCACCCCTGACTTTGGGGTCGTATAGCGCCGCCGATAAGGGTGAGCGCTCGCCTTCAGGCGAATTTGCGGTAATTGCCATGCAGATTTTTCCCCAATGTGCCCGTTTCAGGCTTGTTTTCTTGAGGTGAGAAAGGCGGTTTGCCGCCTTTCTCCGATAGTTAGGCTATTTCCGGCTTAGCGGACCGGAGGCGCGTACTGGATGCCGCCCTTGTTCCACAGAGCATTGAGGCCGCGAGCGATCTTCAGCGGGCTGCCTGCACCGATGTTGCGGTCGAAGATTTCGCCGTAGTTGCCGACGCCCTTGATGATGTTATAGGCCCAGTCGTTGGTGAGGCCGAGATCGGTGCCGATGGTGGAACCCTGCTCGGCGCCGAGGAAGCGCTTGATATCAGGATTTGCCGAACCCTTCATCTCGTCGACATTCTTCTGCGTGATGCCGAATTCTTCGGCATTAACAAGCGCGTAGGCCGTCCAGCTGACGATATTGAACCACTGGTCGTCACCCTGACGAACGGCCGGGCCGAGCGGCTCCTTGGAGATGATTTCGGGCAGAACGACGTTATCGTCCGGGTTCTTCAGCGTCAGGCGCAGCGAATAGAGGCCGGATTGGTCCGTCGTGTAGACGTCGCAACGGCCGGAGTCATAGGCGGTATTGACTTCCTCGAGCTTGTCGAAGACCACCGGATTGTACTGCAGGTTGTTGGTCTTGAAGTAGTCGGCAAGATTGAGTTCGGTCGTCGTACCGGACTGGACGCAGACGGCAGCGCCGGAGAGTTCGAGCGCCGACTTCACGTTCAGCTCCTTGCGGACCATGAAGCCCTGGCCGTCATAATAGGTGACGGGGCGGAACTTGAGGCCAAGCGCGGTGTCGCGGTTGATGGTCCAGGTCGTGTTGCGAGAAAGCACATCGATTTCGCCCGACTGCAGGGCCGTAAAGCGGTCCTTTGCGCTGAGAGGCGTGTACTTGACCTTGGTCGGATCGCCGAAGACGGCCGAAGCCACTGCCTTGCAGAAGTCGATGTCGAAGCCGGCCCAGTTGCCGGATGCGTCTGGCTGCGCAAAGCCGAGAAGGCCGGTATTCACGCCGCATTGAACAAAGCCCTTGGCCTTTACGTCGCTCAGCGTCGACGCCGAAGCGCCCGACGCGGTGTAGGCCAATGCTGCGGCTCCGAGGAATGCGGAGAGAGCAAACTTTTTCATCTTTCCCAACCTTTGTCTCTTTGTTTTATAGTAAAATGTAATCGCTTCCGAAGCAGGCTCTTGGAGAACCACGTTCCTTCCCCTCCCGGTGCGAGTGGTCCTATCACAGTCGCAAATGGTGTAGCGGTCAAGAGATCGCCTCAATAATTGCGGATTTATTCGGCATTTTTGCCTTTCGCGGCTGAAAAAATGGCGTTTGGCGCCAAAATGGGCGGCATTTTGCCGAAAAACTGCGCGAAATTGGAGTTTTTTCAATGGTTTCGTTATTTTAGCCTTCGAATAAAAAGCACTGCGGGAAGGATCGGGGTTGACCCCACCGGACTTGCCCGCCACAACTCCGGTTTCCTACAGCGCCAAAGGCATATCCGGACATGAAAGACAAAGACACATTGCTGCAGAACGCCGGCATCAACACGCGTTTATCCCATATCGGCAACTCGCCCTTTGATTTTCACGGATTCGTCAATCCGCCCGTCGTCCATGCCTCCACGGTGCTATTCCCCAATGCGCGGGTCATGGAGACGCACGACCAGAAATATACCTATGGCACACGCGGCACGCCGACGACGGATGCGCTCTGCGAGGCGATCGATGCGCTGGAAGGGTCGGCTGGAACGATCCTCGTGCCGTCCGGGCTTGCGGCGGTCACCGTGCCATTCCTCGCTTATTTGTCTGCCGGTGATCATGCCCTGATCGTTGATTCGGTCTACGGTCCGACACGCTTCTTCTGCGACACCATGCTGAAGCGCTTGGGTATCGAGGTTGAGTACTACGATCCCATGATCGGAGTCGGCATCGAACAATTGATCAGACCGAATACCAGGCTGGTTCACACCGAAGCGCCGGGTTCCAATACTTTTGAGATGCAGGATATTCCCGCCATCTCGGCGGCGGCTCACCGGCATGGCTGCGTGGTAACGATGGACAATACCTGGGCGACGCCGCTCTATTTCAAGCCGCTCGATCACGGTGTCGACGTCTCCATTCATGCGGTCACAAAATATCCGGCCGGCCATTCCGATATTCTGATGGGAACCGTCTCCGCCAATGCGGCGCATTGGAAGCAGTTGATCGGCGCGCATGGGCAGCTCGGCCTCTGCGGTGCGCCGGACGATGCCTATCAGGTGCTGCGCGGTCTGCGGACCATGGGTGTGCGCCTGGAGCGGCATCAGGAGAGCGCGCTTGCGATCGCTCAGTGGCTCGAGGGTAGGGAAGAGGTCGCACGCGTACTGCATCCGGCACTACCGAGCTTCCCTGGCCACGAATTGTGGAAGCGCGATTTCAAAGGCGCAAGCGGGATATTCTCTTTCGTTCTCGCAGTCGACGATGCGCAGAAGTTCAAGGCGAAAGCCCATACCTTCCTCGATGCCTTACGCATTTTCGGTCTCGGCTATTCCTGGGGCGGCTTCGAAAGCCTTGCCCTGCACGTCAATCTCAACGACCGGCGCGTCACCAAGGTTCCGACGGAGGGTCCGGTCATCCGCCTGCAGATCGGCCTCGAAGACGTCGCCGATATCAAGGCGGATATCGAGAAGGGCTTCGCCGCAGCTGCTGCATAATTCCTTAAATCGGGATCGATTTAAGGATAAAATTATGCAGCAGGTTGAAAGTGTTACAGCGCCGCGCGTCACATGTGACGCGCGGCGCTGTGGGGAGGCTTGATCAGCCGATGGCGCGATAGCCGTAGATCCAGTCCATGTCCGCCGCGAGGCTTTGCGGCGGACGGAACGAAAGGACGAGGTCGCGCGCCATCCGGATCGGCCCGCGCGCGTGATAGGCGAATTGATTGAAGGCGGCGCGCTGGCGCAGGCGGGCGATACGCGGAGCCCGATGTTTCTCGTAGAGATCGAACGCTTCCGCCAGCGGACGTGTCGCCAGCATACCCGCCAGCTCGAAGGCATCCTCAATCGCCATGGCCGCGCCCTGAGCCGCAAACGGCATCATCGCATGCGCGGCGTCGCCGATCAGGATCGTGTCTTTGCCGTTGTGCCAGCGGCCGGCACCCATCTCGTAGAGTGGCCAGAAGCTCGCCTGTTCCTGTCTTTCCAGCATGTGCAGGATCGCGTCGTTCCAGCCGGAGAAGCCGCGCAGCATACTTTCTCGCTGAACCTTGCTGCCGGTGGCGTTCCAGTCGTGGCTGGCGCTGCTGCCGGAAACGATCGCAACCATATTGAACGCAGCATTTTCCCTGATCGGGTAGCAAACGAGATGGCTGGAGCGGCCGAGAAAGGCCGTGACGCTGGTGCGGTTCAGGATCGACGGCGCGGATGCTTCCGGCATCGTGAAACGCCATGCGATGTTTCCGGAAAAGAGTGGCGAGGGGGCGCCGGGCACGAATGCGCGAGTTTTCGACCAGACGCCATCGGCGCCGATGACGAGATCAAAGTCGCGGTCAGCAATCGCGTCCGGTATCGCTTGGTCTTCAATATCGATGCGTCGGCCAAGATGCAGTCTGCACAGCGCATTGGCGGCGACGGCTTCGAGAAGCGCCTTCTGCAGCGTGGCGCGATGCGCCGTCCCGTAGGGTGCGCCCCACCGGTGTCTTGCAAAATTCCCGCAAGGGACGGATGCGATTTGCCGTAGCGAGGAGCCGGAAACCAGCCGAACCTCGTCAGGCTCCAGCCAGACGGGCCGAAGCGCATCGAGCACGCCAAGCGTATCGAGGATGCGGGAAGCGTTCGGGGATATCTGCAAGCCGGCGCCGACTTCGGTCAGCGCTCCGGCCTGTTCGAAAATGTCCGATTCTATGCCATGTCTTGCCAGCGCCAGCGCTGCCGTCAATCCGGCTATTCCGGCGCCGACGATGGCGGCTCTTTTGACCGGCATCGATTGTGTCCGATCGCAATCGACGGGATTAGGCTGCCTTGAAGTGGAAGACGCAGCCGGCGGGGTTGGTCTGATCCGCCTTCAGCGACGGATTGTAGCGATAAAGCGTCGAGCAGTAGGAGCAGACCTTTTCCGTCTCGTCGCCGAGATCGATGAAGATGTGCGGATGATCGTAGGGAACCGAAGCGCCGGTGCACATGAATTCCTTCACGCCGATTTCGATGACGCGATGTCCGCCGTCGTTCTGGAAATGGGGAATATTGTGGCCGGCCATGATGATCTCCGAATGCGTCCTGCCGTGAGCGGCATGAATGTTGCGCCAGACTTGGTAGCCCCTCTTTATAATCCTTCTTCCCGATTGTGTAGTGCGAAAGTCCGGCTTGATGCAGAGATTTTCGCAGGCATAGGGTTCATTTGATACTGCCGATAAAATATGGTCCGGCGCCAACAGAACCAAGCTTGTAAAGACGAAGCCATGAATTTGAATGCTCCCCGGATGTCCAATTTCGTCAGAGATGGATTGAAGCTTGCCTTTTTCGATGAAGGCGATCCCAGCGGCGCCCCGGTGCTGCTGATTCACGGTTTTGCCTCGACGGCGATTGCGAACTGGGTCAATCCGGGCTGGCTCAAGACATTGGGCGAAGCGGGTTACCGTGTGATCGCCATCGACAATCGTGGCCACGGCTTGAGCGACAAGCTTTATGACGCCGATGTCTACCACCCCTGGATCATGGCCGAGGATGCTGTGGCACTGCTAGACCATCTGGCTATCCCCGAGGCACACGTGATGGGTTATTCCATGGGCGCGCGCGTTGCCACTTTCATGGCGATCGCGCATCCCGATCGTGTCCGCTCGCTGGTGCTGGGGGGCCTTGGCATCGGCATGGTCGAGGGGGTCGGCGACTGGGATCCGATCGCGGACGCTCTGGTGGCGCCGTCGCTCGATGACGTCACGCATCCGCGCGGGCGCATGTTCCGCGCCTTTGCCGAGCAGACCAAAAGCGACCGACACGCGCTGGCCGCCTGTATTCAGGGCTCGCGCGATCTGGCGGCGAGGGAAGATGTGGCAAGGATCGAGGCGCCGGCTTTGATCGCCGTCGGCACCAGGGACGATATTGCCGGCTCCGGTCAGGAATTGGCTGCACTGATGCCGAATGCAGAGGCCATCGACATCCCGAACCGCGATCATATGCTGGCGGTCGGCGATAAGATCTTCAAGGCAGCGGTTCTGGAATTCTACCAGCGCTTGGACAAGCGTTAGGTTTCAAGTCACCTGCCGGTGAAATGGGGTCTGCGCCGCTCGGCAAAAGCAGCGCGGCCCTCGGCATAATCGGCGCTGTCGAAGGTCTCCGCGCCGATCACCTCCGCTTCCCGCAGCAGGTCGGGGTTCTGCTCGATGGCGGCGCGGATCGCGAGTTTCGAGGCGTGCAGCGCGATCGGCGCATTGGCAGCGATCGCGTGGGCGAGGGCGGAGACTTCACTGTCGAAAGCACTTGCGTCGA
The DNA here is from genome assembly GCF_014193575.1 of Rhizobium sp. BK289. Classification (NCBI taxonomy): domain Bacteria; kingdom Pseudomonadati; phylum Pseudomonadota; class Alphaproteobacteria; order Hyphomicrobiales; family Rhizobiaceae; genus Rhizobium; species Rhizobium sp. BK289. Next base: position 173,979 of record NZ_JACHZO010000009.1, on the reverse strand, counting down.
TTTCCTCAAGAAGAAAACCGGCAGCAACCATCTTCTCGCTCGACATGGGCGCGCCCGTGAACAGCGTGACCTTGGCCATCTGCGCTCCGAGGGCATTGATGATGTCCTGCACGGCATCAGCTGGATAGGCGATGCCGAGGCGAACGGCGGGGACGGAAAACCGGGCGCCTCGTTCGGCGATCCGCAAATCGCAGGCCGCCGCCAGTCCGAAGCCGCCGCCATAGCAGATGCCGCGGATTGCAGCGATCGTCGGCACGCGGCAATGCCGGATTGCCTCGAAAGCCCGGCTGTTCAACGCCTCGTAGGAGACCGCTGTCGCGGAGTTCTTGCGCACGCTGTCGAATTCGCTGATATCGGCGCCGGCGGAAAAATCCGCGCCGCTGCCGCGAAGGACGACCACATGCGCGTGCGCTTCGTCGGTCAGGATGCGCACGGCTTGGGGGATGGCGCGCCACATGGCGGCGGTCACCGCATTTTTCCGATCGGGGTTGCTGATCGTGATGGTGCCGATGGCATCGCCGCACGTCGCGCGGATGAGACCGCCGGCAAAATCATGCTCGAAATTCATTACCTGTCCGACCCATTTGTCTTGTGTGGCATTTATTCTATATAATGCACCCCTGACAGAAAATCGGGAGGCCGCCAATGGTCGCAGCAACGGACATTCGCCCAGTAGAGGGCTTGGGCGCGGTTAAGGTCATGGATCCTATCTGGGACAGCATGCGCGAGGAAGCTCGCGCCGCTGCCGAGCGGGATCCGCTGCTTGCCGCCTTCCTCTATTCGACGATCATCAATCACCGTTCGCTGGAGGAATGCGTCATCTATCGCATCTGCGAGCGCCTCGACCATCCCGACATGCAGGCAATCCTCCTGCGGCAAACGTTCGAGGAGATGCTGGCCGACTGGCCCGAATGGGGGTCGATCCTCCGCGTCGATATCCAGGCCGTCTACGACCGTGATCCCGCCTGCCTGCGTTTCCTGGAGCCCGTGCTTTATTTCAAGGGATTCCACGCGTTGCAGACGCATCGCCTCGCGCACTGGCTCTACAATCACGGCCGCCGCGATTTCGCGCTCTATCTGCAGAGCCGTTCCTCCAGCATCTTCCAGACAGACATCAATCCGGCGGCGCGCATCGGCAAGGGAATCTTTCTCGACCACGCGACCGGCCTCGTTGTGGGTGAAACGGCCGTGATCGGCGACAACGTCTCGATCCTGCACGGGGTCACGCTTGGCGGAACCGGCAAGGAAGGCAGCGACCGTCATCCGAAAATCGCCCATGGCGTATTGATCGGCGCCGGCGCCAAAATTCTCGGCAATATCCAGATCGGCCATTGCTCGCGCATAGCCGCCGGCTCCGTGGTGCTGAAGGAAGTGCCGCCGAAGACGACGGTTGCCGGCGTTCCGGCCAAGGTGGTCGGCGAGGCCGGTTGTTCCGAGCCGTCGCGCTCCATGGATCAGTTGCTCGCCGAACGCATGGTCGTCGATCAGATCTTGGGCGCGGGAATCTAGGAAAAATTCAGCCTGACTTTCGGAGGCTTACGCTATCGGCGGAAAGGTATGCACGCCTCCGGTCTTTACACCGCCGCTTTTCCTATGCAAGAAGCAGCCAACCGAGATCCTCACGGAGAAGCATTGTGAAGCCTGAAGAAATCAAGAAGCTCGACGCCTATTTCAAGCGCACGTTCAACCCGCAGATGGTGGTGAAGGCCCGTCCACGCAAGAACGATTCTGCGGAAGTCTATCTCGGCGAAGAGTTTCTGGGCGTCGTCTATATCGATGATGAAGATGGCGATCGCTCCTATAATTTCTCGATGGCGATCCTGGACGTCGATCTCTGATTTTGTCGATCTCGTATAGTGATTGAACATTCGGGCCGTATTTCATTGAAATGCGGCCTTTTTCTTTGGCAATTGCCGATTTAATCATTCCGTAGCCGTTTTGAATCGCTGCTGCTTTTCCAGTCTAGCTGCCAATATTTTGACCAAAGCCTGTGGTTGCAAGGACGATGATATATATTAGAAAAAACAAAATGATGCGGCGCACTCATCGTCGCCGACACCGTATTGTTATCGGAAATGCAACCAAAGGAAGATATTGCGTCGCACAAGACTACTTGACTAATTGTGCGTCGCATTTAAGCTTTACCCTGTAAACCGGCCGTCGGCCGGCCAACAAGGGACGGAGAAGCATGTTCAATTTCGATGAAGCGAACAAGAAGGGCAAGGAAGCCATGGACACGGCGCTGAAGAGCTATTCCGATGTCACCAAGGGCTTTCAGGCGATTGCTGCCGAAGCTGCAGAATATTCCAAGAAGTCTTTCCAGGATGGTGTTGCACACTTTGAAACGCTCGCCGGCGTCAAGAGCTTCGAAGCTGCCTTCGAACTGCAGAGCAGCTATGTGAAGTCCTCCTATGAAAACTTCATCGCCGAAGCCACCAAGCTCGGCGAAATGTATGCCGATCTCGCCAAGGCTGCCTATAAGCCGTATGAAGCGCCTGTCGCTGCCGCGACCAAGGCTGCCGGCAAGGCCGCCGTAACGGCAACCGCCGCTTAAGTTCTCGCCGAAAGGCAAATTTCCGGAAGGACCGGCTACGCGACGCGTGGCCGGTCTTTTGCGTTTTGGCGCGCCGAACCTGAGCCAAGGATATGCAGCGACTTTTTTGGCCGCAGCCCGCTTTGTCAGCGAATTGTGATTGCAGTGTCCAGCAAGGGGCTTAAAATCACGCCAATATGAACTAAGTTAGAGGTTCGGATATCCGGCCCGACCAAGTGAAGAACCCAACCCCAGTGCCAAGTCGGAATGCGATAGCTTCTGCCGGATGATTTGAGGAATGAATGAAATGATCGCTGAGCCGATCCGGATGCAAAACAACAGCGAAAGGAACGGGGACAACGGAAATCGCGGGACCTCGGTGATTACGCGCACCAAGCCCAAAACCAAGAAACCCAATCTATACCGCGTGCTGCTTCTGAATGATGACTATACGCCCATGGACTTCGTGATCCATATCCTGGAGCGTTTCTTTCAAAAGGATCTCGAGAGTGCCACCCGCATCATGCTTCATGTCCACAATCACGGCGTGGGCGAGTGCGGGATATATACATATGAAGTAGCCGAAACGAAGGTGAGCCAGGTGATGGATTTTGCCCGGCAGCACCAGCATCCGCTGCAATGTGTTATGGAAAAGAAGTGAGGATCTGAACGTGCCAACATTTTCGCCTAGTCTTGAGAAGGCGCTGCATCAGGCACTGACCTACGCGAACGAGCGGCATCACGAGTATGCCACGCTGGAACATCTGCTTTTGGCGCTGGTAGACGACGCCGATGCCGCAGCTGTCATGGGCGCGTGCAATGTTGATCTCGACGCGCTCCGTAAGACTCTGACTGAATACGTCGATAATGAACTTTCCAACCTGGTCACGGGCTATGACGAGGACTCGAAGCCGACCTCCGGCTTCCAGCGCGTCATCCAGCGTGCCGTGATCCATGTGCAATCTTCCGGCCGCGAGGAAGTGACGGGCGCCAATGTTCTCGTTGCGATTTTCGCGGAGCGGGAAAGCCATGCTGCCTTCTTCCTGCAGGAGCAGGAAATGACCCGCTATGATGCGGTCAACTATATCTCCCACGGCATCGGCAAGCGCCCGGGCTCCTCCCAGACCCGCACGCCGCGCGGCGCCGAGGAAAGCGAATCCGAGAGCAAGCCGACCTCCCGCGGCGAGCAGGAGGAGGGTAATGGCAAGAAGCAACAGGATGCGCTGAAGGCCTATTGCGTCAACCTCAACGAGAAGGCCAAAAACGGCAAGATCGATCCGCTGATCGGCCGCAACTCCGAGGTCAACCGCACCATCCAGGTGCTGTGCCGCCGCTCGAAGAACAATCCGCTCTATGTCGGCGACCCCGGCGTCGGCAAGACGGCGATTGCCGAAGGCCTTGCCAAGCGGATCGTCGAGGGTAAGGTTCCGGAAGCTCTGGCCGATGCTACGATCTTTTCGCTCGATATGGGCACGCTACTGGCCGGCACCCGTTATCGCGGCGATTTCGAGGAACGCCTGAAGCAGGTCGTCAAGGAGCTCGAAGAGTATCCGGGCGCTGTGCTGTTCATCGACGAGATCCACACCGTCATCGGTGCGGGCGCCACCTCCGGCGGCGCGATGGATGCGTCGAACCTGCTGAAGCCGGCCCTTTCCTCAGGCGCGATCCGTTGCATCGGTTCGACCACCTACAAGGAATACCGCCAGTTCTTCGAGAAGGATCGGGCACTCGTCCGCCGCTTCCAGAAGATCGACGTCAACGAGCCGAGCATCGAGGATGCCATCGAAATCATGAAGGGCCTGAAGCCCTATTTCGAAGAGTATCACCACCTGCGCTATTCGAACGACGCCATCAAGACGGCCGTGGAGTTGTCGGCTCGCTATATCTCCGACCGCAAGCTGCCGGACAAGGCGATCGACGTGATCGACGAAACGGGTGCCGCACAGATGCTGCTGCCGCCGTCGAAGCGTCGCAAGCTGATCACCGAAAAGGAGATCGAAGCGACCGTCGCGACCATGGCCCGCATTCCGCCGAAGACGGTTTCCAAGGATGACGAGATGGTTCTCGCCAACCTCGAACAGGAACTGCGTTCGGTCGTCTACGGCCAGGATACGGCGATCGAAGCGCTCTCGACCTCGATCAAGCTCGCCCGCGCGGGCCTGCGCGAACCGAACAAGCCGATCGGCTGCTACGTCTTCTCCGGCCCCACAGGCGTCGGTAAGACCGAAGTCGCCAAGCAGCTTGCTTCGTCGCTCGGCGTCGAGCTGCTGCGCTTCGACATGTCGGAATATATGGAGCGTCATACGGTTTCCCGTCTGCTCGGTGCACCTCCCGGCTATGTCGGTTTCGACCAGGGCGGTCTTCTGACCGATGGTGTCGATCAGCATCCGCACAGTGTGGTTCTGCTCGACGAAATCGAGAAGGCGCATCCGGATATCTTCAATATCCTGCTGCAGGTCATGGACCATGGCGCGCTGACCGACCATAACGGCAAGAAGATCGACTTCCGCAACGTCATCCTGATCATGACGACCAATGCGGGCGCTTCGGAAATGGCCAAGGCCGCTATCGGCTTCGGTTCGTCCAAGCGTACGGGTGAGGATGAAGAGGCTCTTAACCGCCTGTTCACGCCGGAATTCCGCAACCGTCTGGATGCGGTCATTCCCTTCGCGCCGTTGCCGACGACTGTTATCCACAAGGTCGTTCAAAAGTTCATCATGCAGCTGGAAGCGCAGCTTTCCGAACGGAATGTGACCTTCGACCTGCACGAGGACGCCATCGCCTGGCTGTCCGAGAAGGGCTATGACGACAAGATGGGCGCCCGTCCGCTGGCGCGCGTCATCCAGGAAAACATCAAGAAGCCGCTGGCGAACGAAATCCTCTTCGGCAAGCTGAAGAAGGGCGGCGTCGTCAACGTCACGGTCGGCAAGAAGGAAGACGGTTCGACCGGCATCCTGCTCGAAGCGATCGCCGACACCGCTCCGATCCGGCCGAAGCCGGAAGCCGAAGTCGGCGATGCGCCGGCCGAGGTGGAAGAGGATGACGGCGATGTCACCGTCAAGGCTAGAAGCCGCGTCGGCAAGGCTGCAACGGCAGCCGACAGCCGCCGCTCGGCCAAGGCCTCGCCTTCGAACGAAAGCGGCGTGTCTGACAGCAAGTCACCGCGCAAGGGCGGCGGCACGGTTCCGAAGGTGCCGCGCAAGTAATCACCGATCGGTGATTTGAGAAAAATGAAACGGCTGCATTAGGGATAATGCAGCCGTTTTCCGTATTTATGCAGAAAAGCTCATAAATACCTTGAGAGTTCAGAGCATCAGGCCAACGCCTCGATGATCTTCCTGGCGTTCTCCGCCAAGACAGCGCCATCCTCCATCTTGCCCGAATGCGGTTTCAGCGCGACTCCTTCGAGGCGCGGGATGACGTGGAAATGCAGATGGAAGACGGTCTGCCCCGCGGGGGGCTCGTTGAACTGCGCGATATAGACGCCGTCCGCTTCGAAGGCTTCCCGAACGGCAACGGCGATCTTCTGCACCACAGTGATAGCCTGCTGCAATGCAGCCGGGTCGGCATCGAAAATATTGCGCGAGGGCGCCTTCGGCACGACAAGCGTATGGCCCGGCGACTGCGGCATCACATCCATGAAGGCGACGGTGTGCTCATCCTCGTAGACGCGGTAGGAAGGGATCTCGCCTTTCAGGATCTTTGCAAAGATATTGTTGTCGTCATAGGCGGGGCTGGTCATCCAGTATCTCCTCGTCTTGCGTTTGTGTTTATGCCGAACGGTTAGATATCCTGCCGCTCACCCTTGCGAAAGGGGCTGTGCTCGGTAAGGATTTCGCTCATCTCCTCCACCTGCTCCCGTTCATGCTTCAGATAGTCGGCAACGGCGCGCCGCAGGCCCTGATGATCAATATAATGCGCGGAATGCGTGATGACGGGAAGATAGCCGCGCGCCAGCTTGTGTTCGCCCTGCGCCCCGGCTTCCACGCGCTTCAAGCCTTTGCTCAGCGCAAAATCGATCGCCTGATGATAGCAGACCTCGAAATGCAGGAAGGGATGATCCTCGATGCAACCCCAATGGCGGCCGTACAGCGTCTCGCCGCCGATGAAGTTGATGGCGCCGGCGATATAACGTCCTTCGCGCTTCGCCATGACGAGCAGGATATCGTCAGGCATGCGCTCGCCGATCAGCGAATAGAATGTCCGGGTGAGATAGGGGCGGCCCCATTTGCGGCCGCCGGTATCCATATAGAAGGCGAAGAACTGATCCCAGATGTTCTCGGTGAGGTCGCTGCCGGTCAGCCAGTCGATGGTGATGCCATGCTCGACCGCCGCGCGCCGTTCCTTCTTCAGCGCCTTGCGTTTGCGCGATGCCAGCGTCTCCAGGAATGCGTCGTGATCGGCATACCCCTCGTTGATGAAGTGGAACTGCTGGTCGGTGCGATGCAGATAGCCGTCGGTTTCGAAAACCGAAACCTCATCTTCCGGCAGGAAGGTGATGTGGGCCGAGGAAACGCCGAGCTGCCGGGTGACTTCTTTCAGGCTTTCGGCGAGCGCGGGCTGCAGCACGTTCCTATCCCGTCCCTCGGCGACGAGCAGCCGCGGCCCGGTGGCGGGTGTGAAGGGAATGGAGCATTGCAGTTTCGGATAATAGCGGCCGCCGGCACGCTCGAAAGCATCGGCCCAGCCATGGTCGAAGACATATTCGCCCTGACTATGGCTCTTCAGATAGCCTACGACGGCACCAAGCAATTCGCCGCGGTCGGTTTCAAGCAGCAGATGATTGCCGAGCCATCCCGTTTTGTCGGTCGCGGAGCCGGACTCCTCGAGCGACGACAGGAAAGCGTGCGAGACGAAGGGGTTGTAGGGCAGGATGCTGCCGGTTCTGGACGCTCCGGCCAGCTTCGACCAGCTCTCCGGGGCGATGTTCTTGAAGGATCGTTCGACTCGAATGGATAATTCGTCTGTCATCAAACTCTTGCGCTTGGAAGGAAGGGAGGGGCTCTCACCGCTGCGCCTCCACCAGGAAGGATATGTCGTAGGCGCAGCGATAATTTGGGTTTGCGCAAAGCCTCTCCTTCAATCGATCCCGATTTATGAGGCCAGGCGCGGGTCAAAACCTTCGAAGGTCATCTGGTCTGCATTGGCAAATGTATGTTTGCGGGCCGCTTCGTCGCGCACGGTCCAGGTGATGACCGGAATACCGCGCTGGCGTTGCGCCGTAACAAAGGGATTCGGCAGGTGGCCGTAAAAGTACGAGATGAAGTCTAGCCCAAGATGCATGGCTTCGTCATGCTGAAAAAACGTCTCGGGCTTGTTTCCTTCGGCCGTCAATCCCACAGGGTAGGGCGCTTCCAGCGCCTTGAGGTCCTTGAGCAGCCAATGGTCGAAACTCATCAGCGCCACATGGCCTTTGTACCCTTCGAGCACTTCGAGCACGGATTCTGCAAAGCCCTCGTCGTCGCCTTCGCGTCCCTTGAGTTCGAGCACGAGCGGCACCTTGCCGTCGCAGAGCCGCAGGAGCTGCTTCAACGTCGGGATCTTGTCCTTGGTGCCGCCGACCGACAGCAGCCCGAGTTCGGCCGAGGTGCGCTCGCGCACTTCGCCCGGCAGGTTGCAGACGCGCTGCAGGTCGTCATCATGGAAGACCACCGGAACGCCGTCGGAGGCATAGTGCAGGTCGCACTCGATGGCAAAGCCCGCCTCGATGGCGCGGCTGAAGGCCGAGAGCGTGTTTTCCCAGACCTCCTTGTTCATGTCATGATAGCCGCGGTGAGCGACGGGACGCTCGGTCAACCAGGCAAGCTTGTTCATTATGCAATTTCCAGAATGGCATCGATTTCAACGGCGGCATTGAGCGGCAGGGCTGCCATGCCGACGGCGGCGCGGGCGTGTTTGCCGGCTTCGCCCAATATATTCGCCAGAAGATTGGATGCGCCGTTGATCACAAGGTGTTGTTCGACGAAATCGGGCGTCGAGGCGACGAAGCCGTTCAGCTTGATCAGCCGCCTGATCCGGCCGAGATCGCCGCCGAGGGCTGCCTTTGCCTGGGCGAGAATATTGATCGCGCAAAGTTCGGCCGCGCGCTGGCCGCCTGCGACATCCACATCCTTGCCGAGATGGCCGGTGACGCCGATCTTGCCGTTTTCCATCGGCAACTGGCCCGACAGATAAAGAAGATTGCCGCTGATGACATAGGGAACATAGTTGGCCGCGGGTGCCGCTGCCTCTGGCAGAACGATGCCGAGTTCCTTCAGGCGACCTTCGATGGCGTCGGACATTTTCATCTCCCGTTTTGTTGTAAAAACTTCAAAAATCCGGCATCAAGACTAAATTCCGTCACTTAGGATCGGCAGCCTCGTTTCAGCCGAAAGCGTTCTTATAACATCGCATGCGAGTCCAACAGGAGATAATGAATGTTCCGCTCGAGTCTTGCTGCCGCCGTCGTTTCGGGGCTGGGCATTCTGTCACTGGGGACTTCGGCCGCCTATGCAGCCGGCCCGAGCGGGCTGATCGCGCATCGCGCCGTCTATGATCTCGAGCTGAAGGATGCTTCCGATCGCTCCGGCATTTCCGGCATGGTCGGCCGCATGGTCTATGAGTTCGAAGGCTCCGATTGCACCGGGTTCACCACCAATTTCCGCTTTGTGACCAAGATCGATACGGGCGATTCCACCCGCGTCAGCGACCAGCAGACGACGACATTCGAGGATCTCGGCAAGCGCCTGTTCCGCTTCGAGACAAAGTCCTTTACCGATAATCAGCTCGACAAGGACGTGCGGGGAGCGGCAAGCGACGATCAGAGGGGCATCAAAGTCGATCTGACGCAGCCGCACAGCAAGCAGGTCGAACTCATCCAAAGCCGCTTCCCGACGGAACATATGCTCGACATCATCCACAACGCCAAGCTTGGCAGGAATTTCTTCGAGGCGCAGGTCTTCGACGGCTCCGATGACGGCGACAAGCCGCTCATCGCCACCACGGTTGTGGGCAAGGCACAGCCTCCGGCCACGGATGATCCCGATGCTGACAAGGCCGGCGCCTTCGCCAAGACATCCTTCTGGCCGGTGACCGTGGCCTATTTCAACGAGAAGTCCACCGGCGACGCCACACCCGTCTACCGCATGTCCTTCAAACTCTACGAGAACGGCATAACGCGTGATCTCACCATGGATTACGGCGACTTCGTATTGACCGGCAAGCTCACCAAGCTCGAGGTTCTCGATACAAAGGCCTGTCAGTAGCCTGCTGCGGGACGGACTGAGATAAGAATCGGCTATTTTGAGCCTCAAGCCTTGCATTCCAAGTGAATCGACTGTATGGGCACCCGCATTCCACACGTAAGGCATGGGATTGTCCGGGAGAAATCCGGATCGTTCCGCCCGGTGGCATTCTCGAAGAGGGTGCTGTTCGCCTTGCGGAGGTTCAACCGGTAAAGGAGACAAAGGCATGGCATTGCCTGATTTTTCTATGCGCCAGCTTCTGGAAGCTGGTGTTCACTTCGGCCACCAGACGCATCGCTGGAACCCGAAGATGAAGCCCTACATTTTCGGCGATCGTAACAACATCCACATCATCGACCTCGCCCAGACGGTTCCGATGCTGAGCCGCGCCCTGCAGGTCGTCAGCGACACCGTTGCTCGCGGCGGCCGCGTTCTGTTCGTCGGCACCAAGCGTCAGGCGTCCGAACTGATCGCCGACAGCGCCAAGCGTTCGGCTCAGTACTACGTCAACGCCCGCTGGCTCGGCGGCATGATGACCAACTGGAAGACGATCTCCAACTCGATCCAGCGTCTGCGCAAGCTCGACGAAATCCTCTCCGGCGAAGCCCAGGGCTTCACCAAGAAGGAGCGTCTGAACCTTGAGCGCGAGCGCGAAAAGCTCGACAAGGCCCTCGGCGGTATCAAGGACATGGGCGGCACGCCGGACCTGATGTTCATCATCGACACCAACAAGGAAAAGATCGCGATCGACGAAGCCAAGCGCCTCGGCATCCCGGTCGTCGCCATCATCGACTCGAACTGCGATCCGGACCTCATCGACTACCCGATCCCGGGCAACGACGACGCTTCGCGCGCCATCGCTCTCTACTGCGACCTGATCTCGCGCGCTGCCATCGACGGCATTGCTCGCCAGCAGAGCGCATCGGGCCGTGATCTCGGCGCTTCCGAAGAAGCTCCGGTCGAGCCGACCCTGGCGGACGGCACCGAAGCCTGATCGCGCCAAGAGGCGGACAATATACCGTCCGCCCAAGCGCAATGACATCCGGGATAAGGCCGTTTGCGACTTCAACAAGTTCGAGCGGCCTTATCGCGTTTTTGGTAACTGCTTGCCCGCTGCATAATTCCTTAAATCGGAATCGATTTAAGGGTAAATTATGCAGCAGATTTAAAGTGCTACAGCGACCTTTGCGCGTCATCTGTGACGCGTGGCGCTGTAGGCGGAAAATCCAGGCATGTTCCAATCAAGAATTCCACAGTATGACGCTGCTTCATAACGCTGTCATACTTACGGGTACATTTCGTCCCTCAAATCGGTGCCGCTTCGGCTTAATGCCTTCTGCCGCACCGTATGAACCGACAAGAGGAAGCTTATGACCGAGATTACGGCTGCACTGGTGAAAGAACTGCGCGAAAAGTCTGGCGCAGGCATGATGGACTGCAAGAAGGCGCTGACCGAAACGAACGGCGATATCGAAGCCGCGATCGACTGGCTGCGCGCCAAGGGCATCTCCAAGGCCGATAAGAAGTCCGGCCGCACCGCCGCTGAAGGCCTGGTTGCCATTGCTGGCGCCGGTCACAAGGCCGTTGTTGTCGAGCTCAACTCCGAGACCGACTTCGTTGCTCGTAACGACGCCTTCCAGGACCTCGCTCGCGGCATCGCCGAAGTCGCGCTGTCCACCAACGGCACGGTCGAAGCCATTTCGGCTGCGACCTATCCCGCATCCGGCAAGCCGGTCGCCGACGCCATCAAGGACGCGATCGCCACCATCGGCGAGAACATGACGCTCCGTCGTGCCGCCAAGCTGGAAGTCGAGCACGGTGTCGTCGCGACCTACATCCATAACGCTGCTGGCGACGGTATCGGCAAGCTCGGCGTTCTGGTCGCCCTGAAGTCGGTCGGTGACAAGGCTGTTCTGACGTCGATCGGCCGCCAGATTGCCATGCACATTGCTGCTACCAACCCGCTGGCTATCCGCGCCGAAGAAGTCGATGCCGCCGTCGCCGAGCGCGAACGCAACGTCTTCATCGAGCAGTCCCGCGAATCCGGCAAGCCGGAAGCCATCATCGAAAAGATGGTCGAAGGCCGCATGCGTAAGTTCTTCGAGGAAGTCGCTCTTCTTTCGCAGGCTTTCGTCATCAATCCGGACCTGACGGTTGGCGCTGCCCTCAAGGAAGCTGAAAAGACCGCCGGCGCCCCGATCGAAATCACCGGCATGGCCCGCCTGCTGCTCGGCGAAGGCGTCGAGAAGGAAGAAAGTGACTTCGCTGCGGAAGTTGCGGCTGTCGCCAAGGGCTGATCTGAGCATTTCCAGGAAAAGTGCATAGCGGTTTTCCGTTCGGAATGCGTAAGGAAACAAAACGATAGGGCTTTTCCGCAATTTGAAGAAGTGCGGAAAAGCACGGTCGAAAAGAGACATATCCCGGTTTGGCGAAACCATATCAGGGAAAACGTATGGGCATCGCGTGACAACGCGGTGCCCTTCGTGTATCCGGCTTGCACAATCATTTCCCCGATGATCACTTCAAGGAGCTACGATGTCCCAGCCGATCTACAAGCGCGTGTTGCTCAAGGCCTCCGGTGAAGCTCTGATGGGCAGTCAGGGCTTCGGCATCGACGTGACCGTCGCCGACCGGATTGCCGGCGATATCGCGCAGGCGCGCGCGATGGGCGTCGAGGTCGGCGTCGTCGTCGGCGGCGGCAATATCTTCCGCGGCGTTGCCGTGGCCTCGAAGGGCGGCGACCGGGTGACCGGCGACCATATGGGCATGCTCGGCACCGTCATCAATGCGTTGGCGCTTGCGACCTCGCTGCGCAAGCTCGATATCGACACCGTGGTGCTCTCCGCCATTTCCATGCCGGAAATCTGCGAAAGCTTCTCGCAGCGCGCGACGCTTTATCATCTCTCGCTCGGTCGCGTGGTGATCTTTGCCGGCGGCACCGGCAATCCGTTCTTCACGACGGATTCCGCCGCTGCGCTGCGAGCCGCCGAGATGGGCGCGGAAGCGATCTTCAAGGGAACGCAGGTCGACGGCATCTACTCCGCCGATCCGAAGAAATTCCCCGATGCCGAGCGCTTCGACCATCTGACGCACAGCCAGGTGCTTGAGAAGGGATTGGCCGTCATGGATGTGGCCGCCGTGGCGCTCGCGCGCGAGAACTCCATTCCGATCGTCGTCTTCTCCATCCACGAGAAGGGCGGTTTCGCGGAAATCTTGACCGGCGGCGGCCGCAAGACCATCGTATCAGACAATTGACGTTCCTATGGCGCCGGGCATGCCCGGTGCCGCCTTATTCGACGGGAGTATGAACATGAGTGAAGGCACCGACCTTAAGGAACTGAAGCGCCGCATGGATGGCGCCATCTCGGCATTCAAGAGCGATATCGCCTCTCTGCGCACCGGGCGTGCGTCCGCCAACATCCTCGATCCGGTCACGATCGAAGCCTATGGTTCGCGCATGCCGCTGAACCAGGTCGCCAACATCACAGTACCGGAGCCGCGTATGCTGACGGTTTCGGTGTGGGACAAGTCGATGGTCAGCGCTGTCGAGCGTGCCATCCGGGAATCCAATCTCGGCCTTAATCCCATCGTCGACGGCCAGAACCTGCGCATCCCACTGCCGGAGCTAAACGAAGAGCGCCGCCGTTCGCTGGTGAAGGTCGCCCACGAATACGCGGAAAAGGCGAAGGTTGCGATTCGCCACGTTCGCCGCGATGGCATGGATGGTCTCAAAAAGGCCGAAAAGGACGGTGTAATCGGCCAGGACGAGAGCCGCTCTCTCTCCGAACGTGTGCAGAAGATGACGGATGAGACGATTTCGGAAATCGATCGCTTGCTAGCCGACAAAGAAAAGGAAATCATGCACGTCTGATCGCATGCCGGGGAGAGGCCGCGCTTTTGATTTGGCAATATTGAAAGCGGTGGCCGCGCCCTAGATTACGAGACCAGAGCGTATTTCCGCCGAACGAAACCGGACCCATATGTCAGCTCCCATGTTCTCTGTCGTACCCGAACACGTTGCCATCATCATGGATGGTAACGGTCGCTGGGCCAATGCACGCGGCCTGCCGCGCACCATGGGTCACCGCAAGGGCGTGGAGGCAGTCAGGGAAACGGTCCGGGCTGCCGGCGATATCGGCATCAAATACCTGACGCTGTTTGCCTTTTCCTCGGAAAACTGGCGCCGCCCCGAGACTGAGGTCAGCGATTTGCTAGGCTTGCTCAAGGCCTTCATTCGGCGCGATCTCGCAGAACTTCATCGGCAGAACGTCCGGATTCGCGTCATCGGCGATCGCAGCAACCTGCGCGGCGATATTCTGCCTCTGTTGATCGAGGCGGAGGAAACCACCCGGAATAATACGGCCCTGACGCTGGTGATCGCCTTCAATTATGGCTCGCGCGACGAGATCACCCGCGCCTTCGCGAGCCTCGCAAGAGATGTCGAGGCCGGGCGGCTGCGTCCGCAGGACATCAGCCCGGAACTGGTCGATGCCCGTCTCGACACTGCCGGAATTCCCGATCCCGACCTCATTATCCGTACGAGCGGCGAGGAACGGCTTTCGAATTTCCTGTTGTGGCAGGCCGCTTATTCCGAGTTCATGTTCGTGCCGGACTATTGGCCTGATTTCAGCCGTGATCTGTTCTTCTCCGCGCTGGAAAAATATGCAGCGCGCGACCGGCGCTTTGGCGGCCTTTCCGCCAAGCAGGCGGCCGCCGTGGGGTCCTGATGAGCCGCGAACTCAGGCTGCGCATTATTTCCGGCATCATTCTCGCCGTCATCGTCCTTGTCGCCACTTGGTATGGCGGCTTGAGCTTTCGTCTTCTTTCGGCTGCGATCGGTCTGCTCGTCTATTACGAATGGTCGACGATAACGGATCTGCATGGCCGTGATCCCCAGGGAAATGCCCTCGGCTGGCTTGGTCTCGTGCTGATTGCCGGGGCGACGGTCCTGGGCGAATCCGTTTATTCCATCGAAATTCTGGCGGTCTTCGCCATTGTCACGGCGATCATGGTCGGGGTTCGCGCCAGAAGCTGGTGGCTGCCGGCCGGCATATTCTATTCCGGAGTGACGACGATTGCGCTTTCGGAGATTCGCGATGACGATCTGCGCGGCTTCGTGCTGATGCTGTTTGTTTTCGCCACCGTGTGGGCAACGGATATTCTTGCCTATTTCGTCGGGCGCGCCATCGGTGGCCCAAAGCTTGCCCCGCGTATCTCGCCGGGCAAGACATGGTCGGGCGCAATCGGCGGTGCCATCGCGGCGGTCATCGCGGGAACCGCGGTCGTCTGGAGCTTCTTCTCCGCCGATGAGCTGCGGATTCCCATCCTTGCCCTAGTGCTTTCCGTGTGCAGCCAGATCGGCGATTTGTTCGAGTCGTTCATCAAGCGCAAGTTTGGCGTGAAAGACTCCAGCCATCTGATTCCCGGCCATGGCGGTGTCATGGATCGGGTCGATGGACTAATTTTTGCTTGTTTTGCAGCGTTTTTGTTGGCTATCGTAATGTCGCTGACAATGAGCGGCGAGACCTTTTCATTGGGCGGCGTTCTGCTCGGGGTCTGATACCAGAGCAATCCCGGGAAAACTGCGCAGCGGTTTTCCGTCGGGAATTGCGAGAAAACAGAAGAATGGAACGGTTCGGTGCTTCCGTGAAAGCTGAACCGCTCTAACACGAACAGGATCGTTGCATGGGTAGCGCGGCTGGCTTCATCGGTTTCTTGACGAACAACGTCATCACGTTTGTCTTCGTCCTGTCGCTGCTCGTTTTCGTGCATGAGATGGGGCACTATCTGGTCGGCCGCTGGTCCGGCATCCGCATCATGGCTTTTTCGATCGGTTTCGGCCCGGAGATCGCCGGATTTACCGATCGGCACGGCACGCGCTGGAAGCTTTCGCTCATCCCGCTCGGCGGCTATGTGCGCTTCTTCGGTGACGAGGATGCCTCCAGCAAGACTGATGTGGATCAGCTTTCCGCCATGACGGAGGAGGAGCGGGCGCAGTCCTTTGCCGGTGCCAGGCTCTGGAAGAGGGCCGCTACGGTTGCGGCCGGCCCGATTGCCAATTTCCTTCTTGCCATCGTGATCTTCGCCGTCCTTTTCAGCATCTATGGCCGCACGGTCGCCGATCCGGTCGTCGCCATGGTGACGCGTGACGGCGCTGCTGCCGAAGCCGGCATTGAGCCAGGCGACCGTCTTGTTGCCATCGACGGCAATAAGGTGGCGACATTCGATGAAGTGCAACGCTATGTCGGTCTTCGCCCAGGCCGTACCATCGTTCTGACGGTCGAGCGCGACGGCCAGAAACGCGATTTCCAGATCGTGCCGAAGCTCGTCGAAGATACGGATCAGTTCGGCAACAAGATGGAAATGGGCCGCATTGGTATTGCGCTCGTCGATCCGGTGGTGACCGCGGTTGAGCCGGGAGGTCCGGCCGCCAAGGCTGGCTTGCAGGCAGGCGACCGGCTGATCGCGGTCGACGGCAATAACGTCGCGACCTATTACGATATCGGCCGCTACGTGGCCGACCGTCCCGGCAAGAGCATCGTGCTGACCATACAGCGCAGCGGCACGGTCCGCGATGTCCCGATCATGCCCGAGACGCTTGTCGATACCGATGCGTCCGGTAACAAAAAGGATATCGGCAGCATCGGAATCGCACCGATCGATCCGATCATTGCCTCGATCGGTTCCGACAGTCCTGCTCAGATGGCCGGCCTGGAGCTTGGTGACCGCATTCTTTCTGTGGATGGACGGGACATCGGCTCCATCGGCGAAGTGCAGCGCTATGCGGCTGGTCACGCCGATAAGGCCATGGCCCTGACGGTCAAGCGCGACGGCCAGACGCGCGACCTGACGGTGACGCCCAGGAAGTCGGCGGAGACCGATGCCTTCGGTGCGCAGACGGAGATCGCTACCATCGGCATCACCGACGGCCAGAAGCCGATCAAGCTGCGCTATGAGGCCTATGGGCCGCTCCGGGCGCTTGCTGAAGGTGTGAAGCAGACCGGCAGCATCGTTTCCGGCACTTTCGAATATATCGGCAATGTCATCGGCGGTTATATGAAGGCCGATCAGCTGGGAGGCCCAATCAGGGTTGCGCAACTTTCGGGACAAATGGCAACCTTGGGTTTTGCAGCGGTGCTCCAATTCGCCGCCATACTTTCTGTTTCAATAGGGTTATTAAATTTGATGCCCGTGCCGGTACTTGATGGCGGGCATCTGATGTTCTATGCGATTGAAGCCGTAAGGGGAAAACCCTTGGGTGCAAGGGCGCAGGATATCGCTTTCCGGATCGGATTTGCGATGGTGCTCTCACTCATGGTGTTTGCGACCTGGAACGACATCAGTTCCAGAATAGGCTAGTGGGGCTACGACGAGAGGAAATTACGATTTATTTACGATGTTTCAAAGCTGTAGTGGCGAATGAGCCACGCTTTGAAATGAAGTAAACAGAAATTAACGTGCTCCCTTGCTTGTATGTCAAAAGCGGGTAAAACGACACACGTGGCCGGAATCGGGTTCGCTCGAGGCTGGGGACGATTGAAAAAAGGTAAGAAGTGAAAATGAAGGCTGGTTCAAAATTTTTGAACGCAGTGTCGGCGGTAGCGCTGTCTGCTGGTGTTGTTGCGTCTGGCGCTGGTGTTGTCACCCTTGCCTCTGCCTCGGTCGCGGAAGCAGCTGTCATTCAGCGCGTTGATGTTCGCGGTGCGGAACGTGTCGGCGCGACGGCAGTTCGCGACAATATCACGATCAAGCCCGGAAAGAACTTCTCCCCCGGCGACATCGACGCTTCGGTGAAGCAGCTTTATGCCACCGGATATTTTTCCGATGTTCACATTACGGTTTCGGGCGGCACCCTGGTCGTAACGGTCAAGGAAAACAAGCTCATCAACGCCGTGGTCTTCAACGGCAACCGCAAGATCAAGGACGACAAGCTTCAGGGCATCATTCAGACCCATTCGGCAGGCCCGTACAACGAGGCTAGCGTTCAGGCTGATATCAAGACCATCAAGGATGCCTACGCTTCGATCGGTCGTAACGATGTCGAGGTGACGACGCAGACCGCGGAAGTCTCTCCGGGCCGCCTCAACGTCGCATTCGTCATCAACGAAGGCGATCGCACCAAGATCGACAAGATCAATTTCTCGGGCAATCAGGCCTATGGCAGTGGCCGCTTGGCTTCGGTGATCAGCACCAAGAAGAGCAACTTCCTGTCGTTCCTGACCCGTAAGGACGTCTACAGCCCTGAGCGCCAGCAGGCCGACCAGGATGCGCTGCGTCAGTTCTACTACAATCACGGCTACGCCGATTTCCGCATCGTCAGCGCCGACGCGACGTTGAACGAGCAGAACAACGAATACACGCTGAACTTCAACGTGGACGAAGGTCCGCGTTACACCTATGGCGACATCAATGTGGTCTCAACGGTCGAGGGCATCAATGCCGACGAGCTGAAGGGTCTCATCATCACCCACAAGGGCGATGTCTATAGCGCCAAGGATATCCAGACCTCGATCGAGAACATTTCCAAGCGCGTAGCCTCCGCTGGCTATCCGTTCGCCCGCATCACGCCGCGTGGCAATCGCGATCTGTCCGGTCACACCATCGGTATCGAGTATCTGGTCGATCAGGGCGAGCGCGCCTATGTCGAGCGGATCGAAATCCGCGGTAACACCCGTACGCGCGATTACGTCATCCGCCGCGAGTTCGATCTCAACGAAGGCGATGCCTTCAATCAGGAAATGATCACGCGCGCCAAGCGCCGCCTCGATGCGCTGGGCTATTTCACCAAGGTCGATATCTCGACGGCGCAGGGCAGTGCTGCCGACCGCGTCATCGTGATCGTCAACGTCGAAGACCAGCCGACCGGCTCCTTCGGCATCGGTGCCGGTTACGCTGTCGGCAACAACGGTGGCCTGCTGCTTGAAGCTTCGGTCGAAGAAAAGAACTTCCTTGGTCGTGGCCAGTACATCCGTATTGCGGCCGGCGCCGGCACGGAAGGTAACCGCACCTACAACATCTCGTTCACCGAGCCCTATTTCCTCGGCTACCGCCTTGCTGCTGGTTTCGATATCTTCAAGAACCAGACGTCGAGCGACGACTTCTACGATTACTCGGAAGAAGGCTTCTCGCTGCGTGTCACCGCGCCGATCACCGAGAACTTCGCGACGACCCTGCGCTATAACTACAAGCGCCTGACCTACGATGGCACGAGTGATTGGCAGAACAATCTCTCTGCTCCGTATCTCAACCTCGTCGAGAACGGTCCTTGGACGCAGTCGACTATTTCGCAGACATTCACCTACAACACGCTTGATGATCAGAACCTGCCGCGCGAGGGCATCATCGCCAAGTTCACGCATGAATATGCTGGACTCGGCGGCGACTCCGACTTCTACAAGCTGAGCGGTAAGGCTCGTTACTACCAGATGATCAGCGACGAAGCCGATATCATCGGCTCGCTTACCGTTGGTGCCGGTTACGTGATGCCCACGGATGGCAAGCTGAACGTCTTCGATCAGTTCACGCTCGGCGGCCGTGAAATCCGCGGCTTCGAGAATGCCGGTATCGGCCCGCGTTCGTCGCATGGCGATCCGCTCGGTGGTACGACCTACTTCACGGCTTCGGCTGAAGCCAGCATGCCGATGCCGGGTGTGCCGCAGGATATCGGTCTGCGCATTGCAGCCTTCGCCGACGCGGGCACGCTCTATGGCAACAAGGCGAATCTCTTCGGCGATACGCTTCACAATGATAGCTCAATCCGCGCATCGCTCGGTGCCGGTCTGATCTGGTCGTCGCCGTTCGGTGTCATCCGCGTTGACTACGCCGTGCCGGTCTTGAAGGAAGATTACGACAAGACTGAGAATTTCCGGTTTGGCATCGCCAACCAGTTCTGATATCGGCAGTCCAGAACTTCGGGCTTGAACACCGTTCTGGAGCTGGTGCTTATGGAACATACTGGTTTTTTCCCGCCCCATGGCGGCATCAGCCTAAGGCAACTGGCTGAGCATCTTGGGGCGGAACTTGCTGATGCGGCCTCTTCGGAGGTCGCCATCAGATCTATCGCCCCCGTCTATCGGGCAGGCGAGGGTGATATTTGCTATATCCTTTCCCGAAAGAATCGCGCTGAGTTGGAGACCTGCAGGGCCTCCGCCATCATTTGCTTGCCGGCGCTGAGGTCTTTCGTTCCCGATCATATTCCGGTGCTTCTGTCGAAGAAACCGCATACGGATTTCGCGATCGTCGGCGGCCTGCTGCATCCGGAAGCAATGCGGCCGGTCACATTCACGGCAAACCCGGGAACGATTTCACCGGCCGCCATTGTTGATCCGACAGCGAAGCTGGAGGCCAATATCGGCGTCGAGCCGGGTGCTGTCATCGGCGCCGGCGCTGAGATCGGCGAGGGCACTTATATCGGCGCCAACGCTCTTATCGGACCAGGCGTGAAAATCGGACGCAATTGTAGCATTGGCGGCGGCGCCAGCGTGCTCTGCGCCTACCTCGGCAATGGCGTCATCGTTCATAATGGTACGCGCATCGGCCAAGACGGGTTCGGTTATGCGCCGGGACCTCGTGGCATGATCAAGATCGTTCAGATCGGCCGCGTCATCATCCAGGACAATGTCGAGATCGGCGCCAATACGACAATCGATCGCGGCACCATGGACGACACCGTGATCGGCGAAGGCACCAAGATCGACAATCAGGTTCAGATCGGACATAACGTCCGCATCGGCCGGCATTGTGCTATCGTCAGCCAGGTGGGTATCGCCGGCAGCACGGTGATCGGCGATGGTGTCCAGATCGGCGGCCAGGCGGGCCTCAATGGCCACATCCACATCGGCGACGGCGTGCAGATCGGCGCCAAGAGCGGCGTGATGAACAGTATTCCGGCGGGAGAGCGCTATGCGGGCCTTCCAGCGCGGCCTCTATGGGATTTTCTAAGGGAATCGGCGGAGATCGCAAAGCGGTCAGGAGCCAGGGAAAAGAAAGACGGGAGTGCGGAGCATGACTGAGGAAGCCAAGGCGTCGTTGTCGTCGGCTGACGTTCTGGAAATTATGAAGCTGTTGCCGCATCGCTATCCCTTCCTGATGGTCGATAAGATCATCGAGATCGATAGCGACAATTCCGCGATCGGCATCAAGAACGTAACGGCCAATGAGCCGCAATTCACCGGCCATTTTCCGGAATCGCCGATCATGCCGGGCGTGCTGCTCATCGAAGGGATGGCCCAGACCGCTGGCGCGATCTGCGCTCGCAAGGATGGCATTGGCGGCAACCTCGTCTACTTCATGACAATCGACAACGCCCGCTTCCGCAAGCCGGTCGTTCCGGGCGACCGGGTCGAATTCCATGTCGTGAAGCTCAAACAGCGTGGCACCATCTGGAAGTTCCATTGCGACGCCAAGGTCGACGGCTCCTTGGTCGCCGAAGCCGATATCGGTGCGATGATCGTACGGAAGGATCAGGAACAGGCATGAGCAGCATAGCAAAGAGCGCCCGCATTCATAAGCTGGCGGTTGTCGAAGACGGCGCCGTCGTCGGCGAGAATGTTGTTGTCGGCCCGTTCTGCTATGTCGGTCCCAAGGTTGTTCTGCATGACGATATTCAGTTGCTCAACAATGCCGTTGTGACGGGTCGTACGACGATCGGTAAGGGAACGAAGATCTTTCCGATGGCCGTTGTCGGTGGTGATCCGCAGAGCGTTCATCATCATGGCGAGGAAACGACGCTTGATGTCGGCGAGAACTGCACGATCCGCGAGGGTGTGACGATCAATACCGGTACGGCCGATTACGGCGGCAGGACGGTCGTTGGTAACAACAACCTGTTCCTTGCCAATTCGCATGTCGCCCATGATTGCCGCGTCGGCAACAACGTCATCATGTCAAACAATGTCATGCTGGCAGGCCACGTGACGATCGAAGACCGCGCCATCCTTGGCGGCGGCTGCGCCGTGCATCAGTTTACCCGTATCGGCCGTCAGGCCTTTATCGGCGGCCTTACCGCTGCAAGCTACGATGTCATTCCCTATGGCATGCTGAACGGCAATCCGGGCGTGCTGTCTGGACTGAACGTCGTCGGCATGACGCGAGCGGGCATAGACCGGGCCGTCATCCACCGCGTTCGCCGCGCCTACAAGAGCATCTTCGAGAACGAAGGCTCGATCCGTGACAACGCGGCTGCGATCCGCGATGAATATGCCGATTGCAAGGAAGTGGTTGAAATCCTTGATTTCATTGCTGCCGATAGCGACCGCGCTCTGTCGTCGCCCAATCGCGGCAAGAGCTGACGTGGTTTCGGCCGGCCCAAACGGCAAAGGCAGGCTGGCGATTATCGCAGGC
The DNA here is from genome assembly GCF_014193575.1 of Rhizobium sp. BK289. NCBI lineage: Bacteria > Pseudomonadati > Pseudomonadota > Alphaproteobacteria > Hyphomicrobiales > Rhizobiaceae > Rhizobium > Rhizobium sp. BK289. Next base: position 151,881 of record NZ_JACHZO010000009.1, on the reverse strand, counting down.
AGCGGCCTTCTGCCGGTTTATGTTGCCGACGCCGCTCGCCAGGCCGGTGAAAATCCCGTTATCATCGCATTGACGGATGAGGCGGACCGGGACTGGTCGGCCTTTGATCACGCCAATCTCGGTGTCGGCAATTTTGCGGGCCTGGAGGCTATGTTCCGCCGCCACGGCGTAGATCGCGTCGTCATGTCCGGCGGTGTCGCGCGCCGGCCATCCTGGCGGCAGGTGCATCCGACTTGGCGCGTCATCAAGGAATTGCCCTCGACCATACGCACGCTTCTGTCAGGTGGTGATAACGCCGTGTTGCAGATGGTCATTCGCCTGATCGAGGCGGGCGGCGTTCGTGTCGTCGGTGCGCACGAGATCGCGCCCGATCTACTGGCGACGACTGGACCTCTTGGAAAATTCTCTCCATCGGACGAGGATCTGCGCGACATCGCTCAAGGTGCCAAGGCGGCCGATGCGCTGGGGTTGCTCGATGTCGGGCAGGGCTCGGTCAGCGTCGGCGGTCGCGTCGTTGCGCTCGAGGGGGCCGAAGGCACGGACAAGATGATCGAGCGGGTTGCCGAGCTGCGCGCAGCGGGACGCATTTCGACGCGTCGACGCGGCGTACTCGTCAAGCTCTGCAAGCCGCAGCAGGATGTCCGAGCCGACCTGCCATCCATCGGCGTATCCACTGTGTCGAATGCCAAGAAGGCTGGTCTTGCCGGAGTTGCCATCGAAGCCGGCAGAGCGCTGATCCTCGACCGGCAGGCTGTGATTGCCGCCGCCGACGAAGCCGGCATTTTCGTCTGCGGCATCGACCGGGGCCTGAGCGCGGAGGGCTTCATGTGAGCGGTGCACCTTTGAAGCTTGCCGTCGTTGCCGGCGAGGTCTCCGGCGATCTGCTGGGGGGAGATCTCGTTGCGGCCTTGAAGCGGCGTTACGACGGGCCGGTCGAGTTGATTGGCGTGGGCGGCGACGCGTTGGAAGCGCAGGGCCTGCGCTCGCTCTTCGATTATTCCGAACTCTCGATCATGGGGTTCATTCAGGTCATCAAGCGTCTGCCGAAGCTGCTTGCCCGTATCCGGCAGACGGCCGAAGCCATCATTGCCGCTAAGCCCGATGTTCTTGTGATCATCGATAGCCCCGATTTCACCCATCGGGTTGCGAAGAAGGTGCGCAAAGTTCTGCCTGGTCTTTCGATCGTCGATTATGTCTGCCCCAGCGTCTGGGCGTGGAAGGAATATCGAGCGCAGAAGATGCTCGCCTATGTCGACCATGTGCTCGCCGTGTTGCCGTTCGAGCCCGCCGCGATGCAGCGCCTTGGCGGCCCGGCCACGACCTATGTCGGCCATCGTCTGACTGTGGATGCCGATCTATTGGAGACGCGCCGCCTGCGTGCATTGCGCGGTCTCGCCGGCGCCGATACGCAGAAAACGATCCTGTTGCTGCCCGGATCGCGCGCATCGGAGATCCGGCAGCTTCTTCCGGTTTTTGAGCGGGCTACTGAAGAGCTTAGCCGGCGAAACGATAATATTCGTTTTCTATTGCCGACTGTACCGCGGCAGGAAGCTTTGGTGCGTTCTCTTGTCGGAAATTGGCAGGTCAAGCCGGATATCGTCGTCGGCCAGGATGCCAAATGGAGCGCTTTTGCTAAGGCTGATGCCGCCATGGCAGCCTCCGGCACCGTGATTCTGGAACTGGGGCTTGCCGGGGTTCCCGTGGTCTCGACCTACAAAACGGAATGGCTGGCGAAGTTTGTGCTCTCGCGCATCAAGATATGGACGGCCGCCCTGCCGAACCTGATCGCCGATTACGCTGTCCTGCCCGAGCTGATCAACGATGTTCTGCGGCCAGGAATGCTCGTTCGCTATATGGAGCGCCTGGCGAACGACACGCCGGAGCGCGCCGCGATGCTTGCTGGTTACGATCTCGTTTGGGAGCGAATGCAGACGCAGGAGCCCCCCGGCGATAAGGCGGCGCAGATCGTTCTGGATATGCTAGCTCATAAAAAAACCGGTCATCTCTGACCGGTTTTTTGTTTCAATACCGAAGCTTAGCGCTTGGAAACAGGCACATATTCGCGCAGCGGTGCACCGGTGTAGAGCTGCCGCGGACGGCCGATGCGCTGATGCGGATCCTCGATCATTTCGTTCCACTGAGCGATCCAGCCGACGGTGCGGGCGAGAGCGAACAGAACGGTGAACATGGTCGTGGGGAAGCCGAGAGCCTTCAGCGTGATGCCGGAGTAGAAGTCGACGTTCGGATAGAGCTTCTTCTCGATGAAATATTCATCCGTCAGAGCGATGCGTTCGAGCTCGATTGCGATGTCGAGCAACGGGTCGTCCTTGATGCCGAGCTCGCCCAGAACCTCATGCGCCGTCTTCTGCATGATCTTGGCGCGCGGATCGTAGTTCTTATAGACGCGATGACCAAAGCCCATCAGGCGGAACGGATCGTTCTTGTCCTTGGCGCGGGCGATGAATTCCGGAATGCGGTCGACGGTGCCGATCTCATTCAGCATGTTCAGCGCGGCTTCGTTGGCGCCGCCGTGGGCCGGACCCCAGAGGCAGGCAATGCCTGCTGCAATGCAGGCGAACGGGTTGGCGCCGGAAGAGCCCGCCAGGCGAACCGTCGAGGTCGATGCGTTCTGCTCATGGTCGGCATGCAGGATGAAGATGCGGTCCATGGCGCGGGCGAGCACCGGATTGACGACATAGTCTTCGCACGGAACAGCAAAGCACATGCGCAGGAAGTTGGACGCATAGTCGAGATCGTTCTTCGGATAAACGAAGGGCTGGCCGATATGGTACTTGTAGGCCATGGCGGCGAGCGTCGGCATCTTGGCGATCATGCGCAGGCTTGCGACCATGCGCTGGTGCGGATCGGTGATGTCGGTCGAGTCGTGATAGAAAGCCGAGAGCGCGCCGACGCAGCCGCACATGACGGCCATCGGATGGGCGTCGCGGCGGAAGCCGGTGAAGAAGCGCGACATCTGCTCATGCACCATCGTGTGGTGGGTCACGCGATAGTCGAAGTCCTTCTTCTGCGCCGTCGTCGGCAGCTCGCCGTAAAGCAGCAGGTAGCAGACTTCGAGGAAATCGCCATGTTCGGCCAGCTGATCGATTGGATAGCCGCGATGCAGCAGAACGCCTTCGTCGCCATCGATATAGGTGATGCTGGACTCGCACGATGCGGTCGAGGTGAAGCCAGGATCGTAAGTGAAAGTGGAGGTGTTCTTATAAAGGGCACCAATATCAATGACACTTGGGCCGATGGTTCCGGTTTTCACCGGCAAATCCACCGTCTTTTCACCCCAAGTTAGTTTCGCGCTTTGTTCCGTCATGCTGATCCTCCAAGATTTGGCGGGATTGACGCCATAAAAAGCGCCAAAAGGTTAAGCGACTACCGACTAGCTATATGATCCAGAGCCTAATGCCAAGTTATCCCATTGCCGAATTGTGCAATGCGGTATCAACTTTTGGGCACTGCGGTAGCGTCATTGACAAGGCTGCGCAGGGAAACCGCCTCTATTTCGTTTCTCTCATGCCGATTTCGGTTGAAATCACTGCATGGTGACGGCAAAAATCGCGCCGAAGCTGTGGTTTTGTATGGGGGCGGTGGCGAGTGCCTAATTTGGAGGCAACGGAGCAGCGGGAAGAAGGCCGGAATGTCGCTGCGCCCTCGCAGCTTCGCCTGCTGTTGCGACGATCATGCTTCGCGCCAAAGTGCGGCAAGGAGCGCGGACGCAGGATCAGGCGCCGTTGGCTTCGCGTCTCCTTCTGGTCGCGGGCCGCATTGGAGGAAGCGTTGCTCGACTGGTCGAAGAGGAGGCGACACACGGCCGCGCCATCCTTTTCGCGTCGATCTATATGGGCCTTGGTGCCATCTTCTGGTTCAAGGCTAGTAGCGATCCGCCTCCGCAAGCCGTGCTGGCGGGCCTCTGTGTCTTTGCCGCCAGCTTCGCGCTCCGGCGGGAAGCGGGTAGGCTGTCTCGCCACCTGCTTTTCGCCGGCATGCTTATTTGCCTCGGCATGGCGCTGGCGCAATGGGAAAGTTGGCGGGTTTCCACTGTGATGCTCGACTCGGCGGTGACGACGACCGTCACCGGCCGCGTCGAGCGGCGCGAATCCTATGACAATGGAGGCTGGCGCTATGTCGTCCGGGTCGAGACGACGGAAAAGCCTACGATTCGCCGTTCGCCGGAACGGGTCACGATCTTCATACGCAAGCAGGCGAAGCCGTTCGATCTCGGCGATCGCATCCAGGGCAAGGCGCGTCTGACACCGCCGTCCGGGCCTGCTCTGCCTGACCTCAATGATTTCGCCTTCAGTTCCTATTTCAATGGAATCGGTGCGAACGGTTTCGCCTATGGCAACCCGACCTTATTGTCTCCATCCGGTGATGGCGTTGCAGATTCGCCGCTGGATAAGGCCGATATCTGGCTCGCCGGCCTGCGCAACGGCATCGGAGACAGGATCCGGGAAACCTTGCCGGGAGATACGGGCGCCTTTGCGGCAGCGCTTGTCACCGATGAGAGACGTGCGATCTCAAAGGATACGACCGAGTCGCTGCGAATTGCCGGTCTCACTCACATCATCGCAATTTCAGGGCTGAACATGGCGCTGTCGGCCGGCATCTTCTACGTCGGCCTGCGCTATCTGTTCAGCTTGTTTCCGGGAGTTGCTCAGGCCTGGCCGACCAAGAAGTTCGCGGCCTTCGGCGCGCTTTTGACGGTAACGGCCTATTACCTGATTTCAGGCTTCGGCGTATCCGCCGAACGCGCTTTCATCATGATGGCGATCATGCTGGTGGCCGTACTTTTCGATCGGCCGTCGCTCAGCCTTCGCAATGTCGCGCTATCCGCCATCGTCATCCTCATTCTGTCGCCGTCGCAGGTGCTCGGCCCAAGCTTCCAGATGTCGTATGCAGCGACGCTGGCGTTGGTGTCGGGCTATTCGCTGTGGAAACGGCGGCGGCACCGCGAAAACATCCTCTCGCGGATCCGTCTGATAAGCCCGCTGCTCTTCGTGTCGCGCTTCTTCGGTGGCGTGTTGTCGACCTCGTTCATCGGCGGTGCATCGACGGCCATCTTTTCGATCGAGCATTTTCACCGGCTGGCGACATACGGTCTCGCCGCCAACCTTGCGGCCATGCCGGTCGTCTCCTTCATTGTCATGCCGTTCGGCATGGCCGCAATGCTGCTGATGCCTATCGGCCTGGACGGGCCGTTTTGGAACGTCACCGGCGAGGGACTGGAACTAGTCATCCTGATCGCCAAAACTGTGGCCGGTTGGGGAGGCGACATCACCTTCGGCCGCCAACCCGGCTGGCTGATGCCGACCTTCATTGCCGGCTTTCTGATCATGACCGTGCTGCGGACCCGGCTTCGCCATTTAGGCTTGCTGTTGCTGCTTTCATCCATCGGCGTGGCGGCATTCGGCTCAGGTGTGCCGAAGCCGGATCTGATGATTTCCGAAGATGGTGTCCTGGTTGCGTTGCGACAGGACGATATACTCGCCACAAATCGCGAAAGGCCGCAGGTCTTCATTTTCGAACAATGGCAGAAGGCGCTGGTCGCAACCGAACATCAGCCACCCACCATGCTCCCCGCTGATGACCGGCTTCCGCAGATCAATAAGACGACCGATCGCCGCCGCCGGTTAAGCAGGGAAGAGCAAAATGCAGTCCGCAAGGCGATGGAGGAGGCTCTGGATCGGACAATGCAGGGAAGTTTCGCCTGTCAGAAGGGCGCATGGTGCGTGGCGATGCTCGACAACGGCGCCATGTTGGTCACCATCGAAAATGCCGCCTATCTGCCGCCGGCTTGCGATACCGCAAACATCGTCGTCACGCCGATCCGGCTACGACTTGATTATTGCCGTTCCGGCCGCAATGCTCATAACCGGTGCGACATTGCGCAAAACCGGGTCCATCGAAATGACGCTCACGGCCGATAAGCCTATTGTCTCTGTCGCTTTCGAAAACCCTCAGCGACCATGGACCAGGCACCGAACCTATGATTGGCGCACCGGCAAATTCGGTACGCCACCTGCGCAGATATCACCCGTCAATGATAGTCCAACTGTTGGTGATAACTCGTCTGTCAATGATAGCGCCGAATAAGCCCTACAAGCTTGCCCTGGACCTTGACGCGATCCGGCCCGAAGATACGGGTTTCATAGGCCGGATTGGCGGCTTCCAATGCGATGGAAGCGCCCTTGCGGCGGAATCGCTTCAGCGTTGCCTCTTCGTCGTCGACGAGCGCAACGACGATATCACCGGGATTGGCTGTCGTCGAATTGCGGATGATGACCGTATCGCCATCGAAAATTCCGGCGTCGATCATCGAATCGCCCCTGACCTCCAGCGCATAATGCTCGCCGGAGCCGAGCATATCGGCGGGAACGGTAATGTCGTGCGTGTTGTTCTGAATGGCGGAAATCGGAACGCCGGCGGCGATGCGCCCCATGACCGGTACCGATGCGGAACTATTGTGCTCGTCGTTGGCAACCTTTGCCGGGGCTGGAGGCGCGACTGGCTGGGGTTTGCCGAGGCTGCCCTCGATAATGCTCGGTGAAAAGCCGCGTCGTGGCTGCAGGCTTGAATTATAGGCCTCCGGCAGCTTGATGACTTCGAGTGCCCGCGCCCGATTGGGCAGGCGGCGAATGAAGCCGCGCTCCTCGAGCGCGGTGATCAGACGGTGAATGCCGGATTTGGATGCCAGATCCAGTGCGTCCTTCATTTCGTCGAAAGATGGCGGGACACCGGATTCCTTCATTCGCTCGTGAATGAAGAGAAGCAGTTCCTGCTGCTTGCGCGTCAACATCGTCTTGGAACCCCAAATCAAGAAAATCGTCGTGAAACAAATCCAGAACGGACACTATATGTTCCATATGTGTTCTGCAAGTGCTTAAATTTCGGTAAAGCTTCGCGGAGCCTATCAAATATTTGCCGCCATCGACTGGATCGCTTGAAATTCCTTGCGAATTATATCCGCGCTAATTCATCGATAAATATGAGAAATGCCGCTTTGTTCGCCTTATGGACGATTCACCTCAATCCTGCTCTGCTCGTGTGCGAATGAAGACGGCGACTGGCACATAACTCGACCGCAGTTGAGAATCAGTGCGCTCGGGTTGCCGCAGTTGCGTCCGGCCCACGTTCTCCTGCGCTTTCACGGGCTTGGCTTTCGGCTTGAATTGAGCATTGTATGAGCGCAAATCTGCTTTTGCAGGCAAACAAGGGAGGACCATGACTTTGTCGCCGCATCCGCTGGATCATCTCGTGCTGCCGACCGTCAACATCGCTCTGGCGCGGGAGCGCCTGGGCAAGCTTGGCTTCACGGTCGCACCGGATGCGCGCCACCCCTTCGGCACTGAAAATGCCTGTGTGTTCCTTGCCGACAAGACCTATCTCGAACCGTTGGGCGTGGCCTCGCAGGAGCAATGCGAGACGAGCATTGCCGACGGCAATGTCTTTGTTGCGCGCGACCAAGCCTATCGCTTCCGCGTTGCCGAGGATGGTTTTTCGGCCCTGGTTTTCGGCACGGACGATGCTGTCGGCGATGATGGGCGTTTCAAGGCGGCTGGGATTTCGGCTGGACCCATGCTGGATTTCTCCCGGCCGATGAAGATGCCGGATGGAACGGAACCCACGGCCGGTTTTCGCCTCGCATTTGCGGCGGATCTGCGTGCGCCGGATTTCCTGGCCTTCTGCTGCCAGCGCATCAATCCGCTGCCGGCCGATCGCAGCGTACTCGAGCGTCACAAAAACGGGGTGACCGGCATTGCGCGGGTGGCGCTTTCCGCGCTGAAACCGGCGGTGTATCGCAGCTTTTTCGAAGAGGTCGTTGGCGGTCCGCGGATCTTGGAGCATTCCTTCGGCCTGACGATCAAGGCGGCCAATGTCGATGTCGAAGTTTTGACGCCGGAAGGAATGGAAGCATTCTACGATTTGCCGGTCCATACCAGCGATCCCGGGCTGCGCGCACGCGCAATCCTTTTCAAAACGCGCGATCTTTCCGTGACATCGTCGCATTTCGCTGCTAACGGCGTCACCTACACGCGTAAGAACAATCGTATACTGGCAAGGCTGGCGCCCGGACAGGGCGCATTGTTCGCCTTCGAGGAGATAGCATGACCACGAATTCCGAAGTCACCGTCGGTGAGGGTGCCTCCAAGGTCCTCTTTTCCAACAGCGCCAAGCTGTCGCTGATTGCCGGCCCCTGCCAGATGGAAAGCCGCGACCATGCTTTCATGGTTGCCGGCGTCCTGAAGGAACTCTGCGGCAAGCTCGGCATCGGCCTTGTCTACAAGTCGTCCTTCGACAAGGCCAACCGTACGTCACTGTCGGGCAAGCGCGGCATCGGCCTGGAAAAGGCGCTGGAGGTCTTTGCCGACCTCAAGAAGGAATATGGCTTTCCGGTTTTGACCGACATCCACACGGAAGAGCAGTGCGCCATCGTTTCCAAGACGGTCGATATCCTGCAGATCCCGGCCTTCCTGTCGCGCCAGACCGATCTTCTTGTTGCCGCGGCCAAGACCGGCCGTGTCGTCAACGTCAAGAAGGGGCAGTTCCTTGCGCCTTGGGATATGAAGAATGTGCTTGCCAAGCTCAATGAGAGCGGCAATCCGAACATTCTTCTCTGCGAGCGCGGGGCTTCCTTTGGCTATAACACGCTGGTCTCGGATATGCGCTCGCTGCCGATCATGGCAGCGATGGGCGCACCCGTCATCTTCGATGCGACCCATTCCGTACAGCAGCCTGGCGGGCAGGGCGGTTCGACTGGGGGCGACCGCCGCTTTGTCGAGACACTGGCGCGCGCTGCGGTCGCCGTCGGCGTCGCAGGTGTTTTTATCGAGACGCATGAGGACCCGGACAATGCGCCCTCGGACGGCCCGAACATGGTCTATCTGAAGGATATGCCGCGGCTTCTGGAGAAGCTGCTGGCCTTTGACGCCGTGGCCAAGGCTTAAGAAATATCGGGCATTCAACAGGCTGACATGAATTTGCTTTACGCGGCCTGCAGGAGTGCCAAATCGCGGCGCGGATCGCCATTGTAATTTCCGCGCCTTCGATTAAGACGATTTAAATCGATTTATAAACCAGCGAGCAGGAAGCTATCATGACCGCAATCACCGACATTATCGCCCGCGAGATTCTCGACAGCCGTGGCAATCCGACCGTCGAAGTCGATGTCTACCTCGAAGACGGCAGCATGGGCCGCGCGGCGGTTCCGTCGGGCGCGTCGACCGGCGCTCATGAAGCCGTCGAGCTTCGCGATGGCGGCAAGCGCTACCACGGCAAGGGTGTCGAGAAGGCAGTCGAAGCCGTCAATTCGGAAATCTTCGACGCGATCGGCGGCATGGATGCCGAAAACCAGATCCAGCTCGACAACATCATGATCGAACTCGACGGCACGCCGAACAAGTCGCGCCTCGGTGCCAACGCCATCCTCGGAGTCTCGCTCGCCGTCGCCAAGGCTGCTGCCCAGAGCGCCAACCTGCCGCTCTACCGCTATGTCGGCGGCGCTCATGCCCGCCTGCTGCCGGTTCCGATGATGAACATCATCAACGGCGGCGCTCATGCCGATAACCCGATCGACTTTCAGGAATTCATGATCCTGCCGATCGGCGCAGACTCGATCCGCGAAGCCGTCCGCATGGGTTCGGAAGTCTTCCATGTTCTGAAGAAGGAACTGGCATCGCAGGGCCACAACACCAATGTCGGCGACGAAGGTGGTTTCGCGCCAGGCCTCTCCAGCGCCCCGGCAGCCCTCGATTTCATCATGAAGTCCATCGAAAAGGCCGGCTACAAGCCGGGCGACGAAATCGCTCTCGGCCTCGATTGCGCCTCGACCGAATTCTTCAAGGACGGCAAGTACGTGCTCGAAGGCGAAGGCCGCACGCTGGAATCCGGCGCCATGGCCGAATACCTCGCAGAACTCGCAGCGAAGTACCCGATCGTTTCGATCGAAGACGGCATGGCTGAAGACGACTGGGAAGGCTGGAAGACGCTGACCGACCTGATCGGCAAGAAGACCCAGCTCGTCGGCGACGACCTGTTCGTCACCAATTCCGCCCGCCTGCGCGACGGTATCCGCATGGGCGTTGCCAACTCGATCCTCGTCAAGGTCAACCAGATCGGCTCGCTGACCGAAACTCTCGATGCCGTCGAAACCGCGCATAAGGCCAACTACACGGCCGTGATGTCGCACCGCTCGGGCGAAACGGAAGATTCCACCATCGCCGATCTCGCCGTTGCCACCAACTGCGGTCAGATCAAGACCGGCTCGCTGTCGCGCTCCGACCGTCTTGCCAAGTACAACCAGCTCATACGCATCGAGGAAGCGCTCGGCCCTCAGGCAAAGTATGCCGGCCGCTCCATCCTGCGCGGCTGATGCCTGATCCGCGCGATCCGCTTGGGTCTGCGACGAGATTATTCGCTGAAATCGAACCGCGCCCCTGGGCGCGGTTTTTTATTGGACCGCGTAGTTAGAGTCAACGGACGGTTAATCTCTGCCGGTTACATTAGCGCTAGGTGTTTGATTTAATGTGATCTTGTCCGAGCCACATTGGCTTTGGAGTGGGGTCGCCTAAAGCCAGAGCGTTTCGAGCGAGTATGTGGACAAAGTATCATAAGAAGAGAAAGTTCGGGCGTTTCATCCTTCCCGCCATCACCATCGCCTTTGTGAGCTATTTCGGTTATCATTGTATCCATGGTGACTACGGCTTGAAGGCGACTGAAGTATTCGAGCAACGTCGCGTCGACCGCGCCAAGGAATTGGCGGAACTGGTCGCCAAGCGCGAACACCTTGAGAAGGAGGTCACGCTCTTGAGCGACGGCTCCCTGGATAAGGACATGCTCGACCAATATGCGCGCTATCAGCTGACCTATTCCAAGGCGAACGAGATCGTTATCTTCAACAAATAGTTATAATTAACCGAATTTCGGTTAATCGAATTTTTTCAATTAATATCAATAGCTTGCGAAGAATATGAGCCATGCAATTATAGCATTGCTGTGGCGAACAATCTTGCCTATGTTACGCCTCACCACAAAACGAGGCTACTCACACAGGGAGGGTTGAATGGCGCCGCGAAAAAACGCGACCGTTTCCAGCCGCAAAACAGCATCAAGGCCTGCCAAGGAAACCAATGGCGGCCCGATCGCAGATTTCGATCGCGATGCGGAGCTCAAGGCTTACCGTGAGATGCTCTTGATCCGCCGCTTCGAAGAGAAGGCCGGCCAGCTTTACGGCATGGGCTTCATCGGCGGCTTCTGTCACCTTTACATCGGCCAGGAAGCTGTCGTCGTCGGCATGCAGATGGCGCTGAAGGATGGCGACCAGGTCATCACCGGCTATCGCGACCACGGCCATATGCTGGCAACCGGCATGAGCGCACGTGGCGTCATGGCCGAGCTCACCGGACGCCAGGGCGGCTATTCCCGAGGGAAGGGCGGCTCCATGCACATGTTCTCCAAGGAAAAGAATTTCTACGGCGGCCACGGCATCGTCGGCGCCCAGGTCTCGCTCGGCACCGGTCTCGGCTTTGCCAATTGGTACCGCGGCAATGACAATGTCAGCGTCGCCTATTTCGGTGACGGAGCCGCCAACCAGGGCCAGGTCTACGAAAGCTTCAACATGGCGCAGCTCTGGAAGCTGCCTGTCATTTTCGTGATCGAAAACAACCGATACGCCATGGGCACGTCGACGGCTCGCGCTACCGCGCAGGCCGATTTCTCCAAGCGCGGTGCGTCCTTCGGCATTCCCGGCATCCAGGTCGACGGCATGGACGTCCGCGCGGTCAAGGCTGCGGCTGACGAAGCCGTCGCGCATTGCCGCTCCGGCAAGGGTCCGATCATCCTGGAAATGCTGACCTACCGTTACCGTGGTCACTCCATGTCCGACCCGGCAAAGTACCGCTCCAAGGACGAAGTGCAGAAGATGCGCTCCGAGCACGACCCGATCGAGCAGGTCCGTGTTCGCCTGCTCGAAAAGGGCTGGGCGACCGAAGACGATCTGAAGGATATCGACAAGGATGTCCGCGACATCGTCGCAGACAGCGCCGATTTCGCCCAGAACGATCCTGAGCCGGATGCCTCCGAGCTCTACACCGACATTCTGCTCTAAATCGGGGAGGGACACTATGCCCATCGACATTCTCATGCCCGCCCTTTCTCCGACGATGGAAGAGGGTACCCTTTCGAAATGGCTCAAGAAGGAAGGCGACAAGGTCGTTTCCGGTGACGTTATTGCCGAAATCGAAACCGACAAGGCCACCATGGAAGTGGAAGCCGTCGACGAAGGCACGATCGGCAAGCTGCTGATCGACGCCGGCACCGAAGGCGTCAAGGTCAACACCAAGATTGCCATCCTCCTGCAGGACGGCGAATCCGCAGACGCCATTTCGTCCGCCAAGGCTGCTCCCGCTGCCGAGCCAGCAAAGACCGAAGCTCCTGCCGCCGCTCCGGCGCCGGCCGCTGCACCGGTTCCGGCCCAGCCGAAGGCCGCTGCTCCTGCCGATCCGGAAATTCCGGCCGGTACGGAGATGGTATCGATGACGGTGCGTGAAGCACTGCGTGACGCCATGGCCGAAGAAATGCGCGCCAACCCGGACGTCTTCGTCATGGGTGAGGAAGTGGCCGAATATCAGGGAGCCTACAAGGTAACCCAGGGCCTGCTGCAGGAATTCGGCGCACGCCGCGTGATCGATACCCCGATCACCGAGCATGGTTTTGCCGGTATCGGCGTCGGTGCCGCGATGGCCGGTCTTCGCCCGATCGTCGAGTTCATGACCTTCAACTTCGCCATGCAGGCGATCGATCAGATCATCAACTCCGCTGCCAAGACGCTCTATATGTCCGGTGGCCAGATGGGCGCTCCGATCGTCTTCCGCGGCCCGAACGGCGCGGCAGCGCGCGTCGGCGCTCAGCATAGCCAGGACTATGCGGCCTGGTATAGCCACATTCCGGGCCTCAAGGTCGTCATGCCCTACACGGCAGCCGACGCCAAGGGTCTGCTCAAGGCTGCCATCCGCGATCCGAACCCGGTCATCTTCCTTGAGAACGAAATCCTCTATGGTCAGCATTTCGATGTGCCGAAGCTGGATAATTTCGTTCTGCCGATCGGCAAGGCCCGCATCCACCGTCCGGGCAAGGACGTCACGGTCGTCTCCTTCGGCATCGGCATGACCTATGCCACCAAGGCCGTTGCAGAGCTGGAAGCCCAGGGCATCGATGTCGAACTCATCGACCTGCGCACGATCCGTCCGATGGATCTGCCGACGATCATCGAATCGGTCAAGAAGACCGGCCGCCTGGTCACCGTCGAGGAAGGCTATCCGCAGTCCTCCGTCGGCACGGAAATCGCCACCCGCGTCATGCAGCAGGCCTTCGACTATCTCGATGCGCCGATCCTGACGATCGCCGGCAAGGACGTACCCATGCCATACGCCGCCAACCTCGAAAAGCTGGCGCTCCCGAGCGTCGCCGAAGTGGTCGATGCGGTGAAGGCCGTTTGCTACAAGTAAGGGGAGGGCTCATCGATGCCTATCAACATCACCATGCCTGCCCTCTCGCCGACCATGGAAGAGGGCAACCTCGCCAAGTGGCTGGTCAAGGAAGGCGACAAGATCAAGTCCGGCGATGTCATCGCCGAGATCGAGACTGACAAGGCAACGATGGAAGTCGAGGCTGTCGATGAGGGCACCGTCGCCAAGATCGTCGTTCCCGCTGGCACCGAAGGCGTGAAGGTCAATGCCCTGATCGCCGTGCTTGCCGCCGATGGCGAAGATGTCGCTGCGGCAGCTTCCGGCGCTGGCGCCGCTGCTACTCCGGCTGCGAAGGAAGCCCCGAAGGTGGAAGCAGCACCTGCTGCTGCCCCGGCTCCGGCAAGCGTTTCTGCTCCTGCCGCACCCGCCCCAGCTCCCGCCGCATCGGCTCCGGCAGCGAACGACGGTCATCGTACCTTCGCTTCGCCGCTCGCTCGCCGTCTTGCCAAGGAAGCGGGCATCGATGTGGCGGCGGTTTCCGGCACCGGCCCGCATGGCCGCGTGGTCAAGAAGGACATCGAAGCTGCTGTTTCCGGCGGCACAGCCAAGGCTGCTCCCGCGGCAACCCCGGCTGCTCAGCCGGCAGCCGCCGCTGCTCCGGCCGCACCGAAGGGCATCTCCGACGACGCCGTCCTCAAGCTGTTCGAGCAGGGTTCCTACGAGCTCGTACCGCATGACGGCATGCGCAAGACCATCGCCAAGCGCCTGCAGGAATCCAAGCAGACGATCCCGCACTTCTACGTCTCGGTCGATTGCGAACTCGACGCGCTGCTGGCACTCCGCACGCAGCTCAACGATTCCGCTCCGAAGTCGAAGGACGGCGTGCCTGCCTACAAGCTTTCGGTCAACGACATGGTCATCAAGGCCCTGGCGCTGGCATTGCGCGATGTTCCGGATGCCAACGTCTCCTGGACCGACAGCGCCATGGTCAAGCACAAGCATGCCGATGTCGGCGTTGCCGTGTCCATTCCGGGCGGCCTGATCACGCCGATCATCCGCAGCGCCGAGCAGAAGACGCTCTCTACCATCTCCAACGAGATGAAGGACTACGGCAAGCGCGCCAAGGAGCGCAAGCTGAAGCCCGAGGAGTATCAGGGCGGTACGACTGCGGTGTCGAACATGGGCATGATGGGCGTCAAGAACTTCGCCGCCGTCGTCAACCCGCCGCATGCGACCATCCTGGCCGTCGGCGCCGGCGAACAGCGCATCATCGTCAAGAAGGGCGAAATGGTGATTGCCAACGTGATGACCGTCACGCTGTCGACCGATCACCGCGCCGTCGACGGTGCGCTCGGCGCCGAGCTCCTGGCAGCCTTCAAGGGCTACATCGAAAATCCGATGGGGATGCTCGTCTGAGCTTTGGCAACACGGAGGGCATGAATGACCAAGACTGTTCTGTGTTACGGCGACTCGCTGACATGGGGCTACAGTGCCGAAACGGTCGGCCGTCATGCCTATGAAGATCGGTGGCCGAGTGTCTTGCAAAAGGCGCTCGGCAACCAGGTTCGCGTGATCCCGGAAGGATTGAACGGCCGCACGACGGCGTTTGACGATCATCTCGCCGATTGCGATCGCAATGGCGCGAGAATCCTGCCGACGATCCTGCAGACCCACAATCCCCTTGATCTCGTGATCATCATGCTCGGCACCAACGACATGAAACCGGTCGTCGCCGGCTCGGCCTTTGCCGCTCTGCAGGGCATCAGCCGCTTGGTCCAGCTGGTGCGCAATCATGCTTGGGGGTTCGACTATGAGGTGCCCGATATCCTCATCGTCGCCCCGCCGGCAATTACCGAGACGGCCAATGCCGCCTTTGCGGCCAGTTTTCTCGGCGCGGTTAAGGAATCGAGCAAGCTGCCGACGCTCTACAGCGATCTGGCGGACGAACTCGGATGCGGATTCTTCGATGCCAATACGGCCGCTGTGACCACGCCGCTCGATGGCGTTCATCTCGATGCGGAAAACACCCGGGCGCTCGGTCGCGGCCTCGAGCCGATCGTGCGGATGATGCTCGGTCTCTGATAGATTTTAGGCGCCGGCTTCGATCCGCCGCCACCAATAAGGCAGGAAACACATGGCTGAGAATTACGACGTCATTATCATCGGCTCCGGTCCGGGCGGTTATGTCGCTGCCGTGCGCGCTGGCCAGCTTGGCCTGAAGACCGCGATCGTCGAGCGCGAGCACCTGGGCGGCATCTGCCTCAACTGGGGCTGCATTCCCACGAAGGCGCTGCTCCGTTCGGCCGAAATTCTCGATCATTCCAACCATCTGAAGGATTACGGTCTCGTTCTGGAAGGCAAGGTGAGCGCGGATGTGAAGGCCGTGGTTGCCCGCTCGCGCGGCGTCTCCGCCCGGCTCAACACCGGCGTCGGTTTCCTGATGAAGAAGAACAAGGTCGACGTGATCTGGGGCGAAGCCAAGATCACCAAACCAGGCGAAATCGTCGTCAGCAAGTCGACCAAGCCGGTCGTCGAGCCGCAGCATCCGGTGCCGAAGAACGTCAAGGGCGAGGGCACCTATACCGCCAAGCACATCATCGTCGCGACCGGCGCCCGTCCGCGCGCTCTACCTGGCATCGAGCCGGACGGCAAGCTGATCTGGACCTATTTCGAAGCGCTGAAGCCGGATTTCCTGCCGAAGTCGCTGCTCGTCATGGGCTCGGGTGCGATCGGCATCGAATTCGCAAGCTTCTATCGCTCCATGGGCGTCGACGTCACCGTCGTCGAAGTCATGCCGACCATCATGCCGGTCGAAGATGCCGAAATCTCCGGCATCGCCCGCAAGCAGCTGGAAAAGCGCGGCCTGAAGATCTTCACCAAGGCGAAGGTCACGAAGGTCGATAAGGCTGCCAACAGCATCACGGCCCATGTCGAAACCGAAGACGGCAAGGTGCAGCAGATCGTTGCCGACCGTATGATCTCGGCCGTGGGCGTTCAGGGCAATATCGAGAACCTCGGCCTCGAGGCGCTCGGCGTGAAGACCGATCGCGGCTGCGTCGTCATCGACGGCTACGGCAAGACCAATGTCCCCGGCATCTATGCGATCGGCGATGTCGCCGGCCCTCCGATGCTGGCGCACAAGGCCGAACACGAAGGCGTCGTCTGCATCGAGAAGATCGCCGGTCTGCCGAACGTTCATCCGACTGACAAGAGCAAGGTTCCGGGCTGCACCTATTGCCAGCCGCAGGTCGCTTCCGTCGGCCTGACCGAAGCCAAGGCCAAGGAGCTCGGCCGCGATATCCGCGTCGGCCGCTTCGCCTTCGTTGCCAACGGCAAGGCGATCGCGCTCGGTGAGGATCAGGGTCTCTGCAAGGTCATCTTCGACAAGAAGACCGGCGAACTGCTTGGCGCGCATATGGTCGGCGCCGAAGTGACCGAACTCATTCAGGGCTTCGTCGTCGCCATGAATCTGGAGACGACAGAAGAGGAGCTGATGCATACGATCTTCCCGCATCCGACCGTATCGGAAACGATGAAGGAAGCCGTGCTGGATGCCTACGGCCGGGTGCTGAACGCTTGATAATTTCCTGCCATGCCCTTTATCCAAGGGGTGGAAATCAGGAAAGGAAATCAACATGTCTATCACGACGGAAGGTTGGATCGTCTTTCTTCTCATCGGCCTGGTCGCGGGTTTCCTTGCGAGCCTGATCGTTGGAGGCGGCGGGCTCATCAGTTGCCTGGTGAGCGGCGTGATCGGCGCTTTCGTGGGCGGTTTCCTGTTTCATTATTTCGGGATATCGCTCGGTATTGAAAATGCGCTTGTCGTGGAGATCATCCATGCCACGGTCGGCGCGATCATCGTGGTGCTGTTGGCGAGATTGATCGCCTAGAGCATCATCATTAAGACGCAAGGCGACGCCCGGAAGAACTGTCTTGAAGGGCGCCCGAACGAGGGTTTGATGGAAAGCGTAGGTTGGCTGGGTCTGATCATCATCGGCGGTCTTGCGGGCTGGCTCGCTGGCAAGCTGATGGATGCACGTTACGGCATCATCCTGAACATCATCCTCGGCATTGCCGGCTCGGTTGTTGCGGCGGGGCTTCTGGTCGCTCTGCATGTCGGCGTTCCCGGCGGCCGGCTTGGCTTTTTCATCACCGGTTTCATCGGTGCATGCATTCTGATATTCCTCGCCAAATTCGCTCGGCGATGAAGGGCCGCATTTCAAGCGGCGGAAAGTAGACGTTCCATGGTCACCATTCTCGACACGATCAACCCGGACGCCAAGCGCGTGCGACACCCGGAAAAGGCGCATCGGCCGGATACGGAAGTCATGCGCAAGCCGGACTGGATCCGCGTGAAGGCGCCGACATCGAAGGGCTATGCCGAAACCCGTTCGATCGTGAAGGAGCACAAGCTCGTCACGGTCTGCGAGGAGGCCGGTTGCCCGAATATCGGCGAGTGCTGGGACAAGAAGCACGCCACCTTCATGATCATGGGCGAAATCTGTACCCGTGCCTGCGCCTTCTGCAATGTCGCGACCGGCAAGCCGAATGCGCTCGACATGGCGGAGCCGGAAAATGTCGCCAAGGCGGTCAAGCAGATGGGCCTCAGCCACGTCGTTATCACCTCGGTCGACCGCGACGATCTGGAAGATGGCGGCGCTGAGCATTTCGAGAAGGTGATATGGGCGATCCGCGCCGCTTCGCCCTCGACCACGATCGAGATCCTGACGCCGGACTTCCTGAAGAAGCCGGGCGCTTTGGAGCGTGTCGTTGCTGCCAAGCCCGACGTCTTCAACCACAATCTGGAAACCGTGCCCGGCAATTACCTGACGGTTCGTCCCGGCGCGCGCTACTTCCACTCCGTTCGCCTGCTGCAGCGGGTCAAGGAACTGGATCCGACCATGTTCACCAAGTCGGGCATCATGGTCGGCCTCGGCGAGGAGCGCAACGAAGTGCTGCAGCTGATGGACGACCTGCGCACCGCAGACGTCGACTTCCTGACCATCGGCCAGTATCTGCAGCCGACGCGCAAACATCATCAGGTGATGAGCTTCGTCACGCCGGAAGAGTTCAAGTCCTACGAAACCGTGGCCTACACCAAGGGCTTCCTGATGGTCGCTTCCAGCCCGCTAACACGCTCGTCGCATCATGCCGGCGATGATTTCGAGCGGCTGCGTGCTGCCCGCGAAAAGAAGCTGCTGCTGGCTGCCGAATAAGCCCAGCCGGACTGAATTTACTTTCAAAAGAAACCGCGGCGAATGCGTCGCGGTTTCTTCGTTCTGTCATTCATTTGTCATCGAAGCGGCCTAGGGAACACGCCGTCGTTTGTTACCGGTATCGGCGCTTTAGATTCAATCATGGAGCTGGACCGTGGAGCAGACTATCGCGCCGTCGGCGCTTTCGCGTGCCGTCGATATTGAAGAGGCGGCTGCGCTTATCAAAAAGACGAACCGAATCCTCGTCATCGGCTGCTCCGGCGGCGGCAAGTCGACCCTGTCGCAGAAGATTGCCGCCCGCTTTGGCCTTGCCTATGTGTCGATCGATCGTGATGTTTTGTGGCTGCCCGGCTGGGTTCAGCGCGACAAGGCGGAGCAGCGCGCCATCATCGTCACCAAGGTGCAGGGCGAGCGATGGATCATGGACGGGACCAATCCCTCGACATTCGACATACGCCTGCCGCGTACGGATTTGGTCATGTGGGTGCGGATGCCCCGCGTGCTATGCATATGGGGCGCCGTTTCCCGCTGGCTCAAATGGATGGGTCGCACGCGACCGGAGATGGCGCCTGGCTGCATAGAGAAAGTCGATTGGGATTTCCTGCGCTTCATATGGACATTTGAGGAAAAATTCACGCCCAGGGTCCTTGCCGGATTTGCCGAGCACGCCCCTGATGTCCCGGTTTTGCAGCTGAAATCCCGCGGCGAAATGCGTCAGCTCCTTGATCTTCTCGGCCGTCCTGCTTAATTGCGGCTCATGCCTCAGTTTGAAACCCATCGCCCTGTTCCGCATTCGCCCGACCAGATGTTCGACCTCGTCGCCGACGTGGAGCGCTATCCCGAATTTCTGCCGCTTTGCGATGCGCTCACGGTCCGCAACCGCAAGGAGCGCGACGGCAAGATCTTGCTGATTGCCGATATGACCGTTGGCTATAAAGCGATCCGCGAGACCTTCACGACGCAGGTGCTGTTGAACAAGGCGGAGCGCGCGATCGATGTGAAATATATCGACGGGCCCTTCAAATATCTCGACAATCGCTGGCGCTTTACGCCGTCGGAAAACGGCGGTTGCAGCATTGATTTCTTCATCGACTATGAGTTCAAGAGCCGCATTCTCGGCGCTTTGATGGGGTCGATGTTCGATCGGGCCTTCCGCATGTTCACGGATGCCTTCGAGACGCGCGCGAGCAAGATATATGCTTGAAGCCGCGCCTCCTTATTGGCTGAGCGCGACAAGCATCCCCAGCGCGGTGTTCAACGTGGCGAGCCGGACCTTGTCGCGGCCGATATCGCCGTAACGCATTTCGTGATGGATCAGCATACCGCTCCGCGCCTTGGCGGCGAGGTGGACGAGCCCGACCGGTTTTTCTGCAGAACCGCCGCCAGGGCCGGCAATACCGGTCACCGCTACGGCAAAATCGGCCCGGGAGCGGAAGAGGGCGCCATGCACCATCTGCAGCGCCGTTTCCTTTGATACGGCGCCGAATTGCGCCAGCGTCTGCTCCTGAATGCCGAGCATTTCCATCTTGGCGGTATTGGTATAGGTGACGAAGCCGCGATCGACCACCGCCGAAGAACCGGGGATTTCCGTCAACGCGCCGGCGATAAGCCCGCCGGTGCAGGATTCGGCCGTGGCGACCATCCAGCCTTTTGCCGTGAAATCCGTCACGATCCTTTGCGCCAGCGCGATAACTTCATCGGGAAAATGCATTATGCCTTGCCTCCGCGATAGACGACGGTCGCCGTCGCAATGGCTGCGATGCCTTCGCGGCGGCCGACAAAGCCGATCTTCTCGTTCGTCGTTGCCTTGACCGAGCAGCGATCGATGCTGATATCGAGAAACTCCGAAAGCCTGGCGCGCATCACGTCGCGATGCGGCCCGACTTTCGGCGCCTCTGCGATCAGCGAGACATCCGCGTTCATAATGGTGCCGCCGCGTTCGCGCACGATCTTTGCCGCATGTTCGATAAAGATGCGGGATGGTGCGCCTTTCCACTGGGGATCGGAGGGCGGAAAATGATCGCCGATATCGCCGGCGCCGCAGGTGGCCAGCAACGCATCCGTCAGGGCATGCAGGGCAACATCGGCATCTGAATGCCCCTTCAGCTTCTGATCATGCGCAATGAACACGCCGCACAGCGTCACGCCGTCGCCGGGTTCCAGCTGGTGCACGTCGTAGCCATTGCCGGTGCGCACGTCTGGCAGCAGGCCGGCACTCAACTTTTCATCGGCCATGGCAATATCCCTCTTGATCGTCAGCTTCACATTGTCGGCGCTGCCGGTCACGAGCTTTACCTGCAGTCCGCGCCATTCCGCGATCGCGGCATCGTCGGTGAAATCTGTCCTGCCGCCGGAATCGGCCTTTTCATGGGCGGCAAGAATATCGGCAAGGCGAAAGGATTGCGGCGTCTGTGCGGCGTGAAGCCCGGCGCGGGAGACGGTTTCGACGACCAGTCCTTCTGCATTGCCGCGCTTCAGCGTATCGGTGACAGGCATGGCGGGCAATACAGCCGGTGCGCCATCCGCAAGCGCTGCAGCCACTCGGTCGAGCAGGTCATGATCGAAGAAGGGACGCACGGCATCGTGGATCATCACATGCGTCACGCCGCTGTCTTTCAACGCACGCAGTCCGGCAAGTACCGATTGTTGGCGCGTCGCGCCGCCGAAGGCGATCTCGACATCAGGCAGTCCTGCAACCTGCTCCAGCGCCGAGCGGAGCAGATTTTCATCGTCGCGATGGATGACGATGACGATCTTCGATGCCAGCCGCCATGTCACGAATTTTTCAAGCGTATGCGCAATAACCGCTCTGCCGCCGATCGGGCGATATTGCTTGGGGCCTTCTTCCGGAGAGCCCGCCCGTTCGCCGCGCCCGGCGGCAACGATCACGATTCCCACCGATAACGGTTGCGTTGGATGCATTTGCGTCATAACCCCCGAAGGATAAAAGGCTCGGTCCCTCGCATGGCCTTGAAAAGCACGGAGCTTTCTTTTGAACAAGCACATGCTAAATAGATCGCCAAACGGGACCCTGCTTCAGCAGGGTCTATCGCCTCGACGGAGTATTTTCCAGCATCTGCCCAAAAAATATCGGGATTCTTCAAACCCCCTTGGCAAACTTTCAAAGCGTGTCTAAAAATAGTGCAGATGTATAGTGTGCCCGAAAGATAATCATTTGCTGTCTTCCAAGCTTGCAGCCCCATTTTCCATCGGTTCCGTGCCTATCCGGAATCGTGTGATCCTGGCACCGATGTCGGGCGTGACCGATCTTCCTTTCCGGCAGCTCGCATTGCGTTACGGGGCGGGCTTGGTCGTCACGGAAATGGTCGCTAGCCGCGAGCTCGTGCAGGATACGGCTGAATCCTGGGCGCGTTTGAAGAGCGCGGGATTGAAGCCGCATATGGTGCAGCTTGCCGGTCGCGAGGCCCACTGGATGGCTGAAGCGGCGAAGATTGCCGCCGACAATGGCGCCGATATCATCGATATCAATATGGGGTGTCCCGCCAAGAAGGTGATCGGCGGCTATTCCGGCTCGGCGCTGATGCGCGACCCGGATCATGCGCTGACATTGATCGAGGCAACGGTCCGGGCGGTGAACATTCCCGTGACACTCAAGATGCGCCTGGGCTGGGACGAGAATTCCATCAACGCGCCTCATATCGCCCGCCGGGCCGAAGAGGCCGGTGTCCAGCTCGTGACCATTCATGGCCGCACGCGCATGCAGTTCTATGAGGGCAGGGCGGATTGGGATGCGATCCGCGCCGTGCGCGATGCCATCACCATTCCGCTTGTCGCCAATGGCGATGTCGAAATGGAGGAAGACGCCGAGGAAATCCTGCGCCGCTCCGGTGCCGATGCCGTGATGATCGGCCGGGGCTGTCAGGGCCGCCCGTGGCATGCAGGCGTATTGGCCGGTCACCGCGAGCCGAGCCGCCAGGAGATCGTCGAGATCGCGCTCGAACATTATCGCATGATGCTGGAGTTCTATGGCGAAGCGGTCGGCATTCGCCATGCCCGCAAGCATCTCGCCTGGTATCTCGATCGTTATGCGCCGGCAACGTCAGGTGCCGACAAGGCGAAAATCATGACGTCGAAAGAGAGCGGCGAGGTGGCTGCATCCTTCCTTGCCGCGCTGCAGGCCGGCGCCGATCTTGCCCAATGCGTTCAGGAGGCTGCATGACTTCGAAATCCAGCTCCGGCGCCGGTGACACCTCGGCCAACTCCGTGGCAATGGCGGTTCTCAACGCGATCCAGAATCCCGTCGTCATGGTCGACGAGGCCGGCTTGATTGCTTTCGCCAACTGGGAGGCGGAGGCCTTCTTTGGCGCAAGCGCGTCGCATCTGTCGCGCTATAAGATTTCAACCTTCATTCCCTTCGGCAGCCCTTTGCTGGCGCTGATCGATCAGGTGCGCGAGCGTCGCGCGCCTGTCAACGAGTATCGTGTCGACCTCAGCTCGCCGCGTTTGGGGCAGGACAAGCTGGTGGATATCTATGTTGCGCCGGTTTCCAGCGACCCGGGCTCCGTCGTGGTGGTGTTCCAGGAACGCTCCATGGCCGACAAGATCGACCGGCAGCTGACGCATCGCGCCGCCGCCCGTTCGGTCACCGGCCTTGCCTCCATGCTGGCGCATGAGATCAAGAACCCGCTGTCGGGCATTCGCGGCGCCGCTCAGCTGCTCGAACAGTCGGTCGAGGACGATGATCGCGCGCTGACGCGCCTCATCTGCGACGAGACGGACCGCATCGTTTCGCTGGTCGACCGCATGGAGGTTTTCTCCGACGAGCGGCCCGTCGATCGCGTCCCCGTCAACATCCACTCTGTGCTCGATCACGTGAAGGCGGTCGCCAAGGCGGGCTTTGCCCGCAACATCAAGATCTCAGAGAATTACGATCCGTCGCTGCCGGCGGTCTTCGCGAACCGGGATCAGCTCGTGCAGGTCTTCCTCAATCTGGTGAAGAATGCCGCTGAAGCGGTTGGCGACCGTCAGGATGGCGAGATAATGCTGACGACGGCCTATCGCCCCGGCATCCGGCTTTCGGTCGCCGGCACGCGCGAAAAGATCTCGCTGCCGCTGGAATTCTGCGTCATCGACAACGGCCCGGGCGTACCGGCCGATCTCGTGCCGCATCTCTTTGATCCGTTCATCACCACGAAGACGAATGGAACCGGCCTCGGCCTTGCGCTGGTCGCCAAGATCATCGGCGACCATGGCGGCATTGTCGAATGCGACAGCCAGAACCATCGCACCACTTTCCGCGTTTTGATGCCCGCCTCCAAGGGTATTACCCCAGAAGATGCCCCCCTTCCGAACTCTACAGGGACTACTCGATGACAGCCACGATCCTTGTCGCCGATGACGATGCGGCCATCCGCACCGTGCTCAACCAGGCTCTGAGCCGCGCGGGTTACGATGTGCGCATTACATCCAACGCCGCCACGCTCTGGCGTTGGGTCTCGGCCGGCGAAGGCGACCTCGTCGTAACCGACGTCGTCATGCCTGACGAAAACGCATTCGATCTATTGCCGCGTATCAAAAAGGCGAGGCCGGATCTGCCTGTTCTGGTCATGAGTGCGCAGAACACCTTCATGACGGCGATCAAGGCATCCGAGAAGGGCGCTTACGACTATCTTCCGAAGCCGTTCGACCTGACGGAGCTGATCGCGATCGTCGGCCGTGCCCTGTCCGAACCGAAGCGTAAGCCGGCAAAGCTTGACGACGACATGCAGGACGGCATGCCGCTTGTGGGGCGTTCAGCAGCGATGCAGGAAATCTATCGCGTGCTCGCGCGCCTGATGCAGACCGATCTCACGCTGATGATCACCGGCGAATCCGGCACCGGCAAGGAGCTGGTGGCGCGCGCACTGCATGATTACGGTAAGCGCCGCAATGGGCCTTTCGTTGCCATCAACATGGCTGCGATCCCGCGCGATCTGATCGAATCCGAACTGTTCGGTCATGAGAAGGGCGCTTTCACCGGTGCTCAGACCCGCTCGACCGGCCGTTTCGAGCAGGCGGAAGGCGGTACGTTGTTTCTCGACGAAATCGGCGATATGCCGATGGATGCGCAGACGCGCCTGCTGCGTGTGCTGCAGCAGGGCGAATATACGACCGTCGGCGGCCGCACGCCGATCCGCACCGATGTCCGCATCGTCGCGGCCACCAACAAGGACCTGAAGCAGGCGATCAATCAGGGCCTGTTCCGCGAGGACCTCTATTATCGTCTCAACGTCGTGCCGCTGCGCCTGCCGCCGCTGCGCGACCGCGCCGAGGATATTCCGGATCTCGTGCGCCATTTCGTGCAGCAGGCCGAGAAGGAGGGGCTGGGTTCCAAGCGCTTCGACCAGGAAGCGCTCGAACTGATGAAGGCCTATCCCTGGCCGGGCAATGTTCGCGAGCTGGAAAACCTCATTCGCCGGCTGATGGCGCTCTATCCGCAGGATGTCATCACCAAGGAAATCATCGACGCGGAACTGCGGGCCGACGTGCCCGACAGCCCGATCGAAAAAGGCCCGGTCCGCACCGGCTCCATGACCATCGCCCAGGCGGTGGAGGAAAACATGCGGACCTATTTCGCCGGTTTCGGCGACAATCTGCCGCCGCCCGGCCTTTACGACCGCGTGCTGACAGAAATGGAATATCCGCTGATTCTCGCGGCCTTGACCGCGACGCGCGGCAACCAGATCAAAGCCGCCGATCTTTTGGGCCTCAACCGCAATACGCTGCGTAAAAAGATCAGAGAACTGGGAGTTTCGGTTTACAGAAGCTCCCGAACGGCTTGACAATGCGATCAGATGCGTTGCATTTTCGCCACAATGCGTTGCTTAAAGGTCACGCAGTTGATTCGTCGTCTTTGCAGTGACGATTCATTTGGCTTGCTCTTCGGAAAACGAGTTCGTCAGATTTTTCAGGTAGTTGCAAGGGTGATATGAAGTAAAGGTTTCGCTCCTATGCGAAACAGAACGACAGTTCCCGCCTCTGCCTGTCGCGCACGCAAATGCCAAATAAGCGGCGGTGCGATTTTGACCAGGGCGTCGATCGTCGCTCGGGCGTGGAGATTGATGGGAATGATGCAGGACGCGGTGTCGCCGGCGGCGAGCGACGAGGCGGTTGTCAAGGTGATGGACCGCCGTGCTTCCTTTGCCCTGCCGGGTCTCATCCTGGCTGGTGGGGCGCTTCTATGCGCCATTGCGACCCTGCTGATGCTGCTTGGGTTGACGCCGATCGCCCCGACACCGTCGGTCGTCTTCACCTCGGTCGTGATCAACGGTCTCTTCGTGTTGGGACTGATTGCGCTGATCGCCCGCGAAGTCGCGCGGCTGATGAAGGCGCGCAGCCGTGGCCGCGCCGCGGCTCGACTCCATATTCGCATCGTCGTTCTTTTCTCGATCGTGGCGATCACGCCGGCCATTCTCGTCGCCATCGTCGCGAGCCTGACGCTCAATGTCGGCCTCGACCGCTGGTTCGGCGTTCGCACGCAGCAGATCATCAGTTCCTCGCAGAACGTCGCGCAAGCCTATCTGATGGAGAATGCGAGCTATCTGCAGGGCCAGACTGTGTCGATGGCGAACGATCTGGAGCGCAATCGCTCGCTGTTCAATCTCGACCGCACCGGCTTCGCCGATTTGATGACCCGGCAGGCACGTGGGCGCGGCTTGCTGGGCGCCTTCCTCGTGCGCCGCGACGGCAGTGCCATCGTCCAGGCCGAGATCAAGACCGAACGGCCGCTGCCGGCCATTCCGAAGGATGCGCTCGATTCCTCCGCCAACGGCCAGCCGACGCTCATTCCGCCAGGGGTGACCAACCTTGTCGGCGCAGTCATCAAGCTTGATGAAATCCCCGGCTCGTTCCTGTACACAGTGCGTGCCGTCGACCCGCGCGTCATGAACGCCATGCGCATGGTCGAGGACAACACCGTCGAATACAAGGCGATGGAAGCAGGGCGCATGTCGCTCCAGATCGCCTTCGCCGTTCTTTACATCGGCTTCGCGCTCATCGTGCTGCTGGCCGCGATCTGGACCGCGATTGCGATCGCCGACCGTATCGTCAGGCCGATTCGCCTCCTCATCAGTGCTGCGGACAATGTCGCCTCGGGCAATATGAACGTGCTGGTGCCGGTGCGATCTGCAGATGGCGACGTCGGCAGCCTGTCGCGCACCTTTAATAAGATGATCTCGGAAATTCGCACCCAGCGCGATGAAATCCTTGAAGCGAAGGACGAGGTGGACGACCGCCGCCGCTTCATCGAGGCCGTTCTGTCGGGTGTGACGGCGGCTGTGATCGGTGTCGAGCATGACCGGCGCATCACCATCGTCAATACTTCGGCTGAAGACCTGCTGACGCTCAAGAGCGACGAGCTGATCGGCAAGAACCTGTCGGAAATCGCCCCCGAGGTCGACCAAGTCGTGACTGAGGCGACGACGCGCCATCGCAGCGATTTCCGCAAGCAGATCAGCCTCGTTCGCGGCGGAACGGTGCGCACGCTCAGCGTCCAGGTGACGCGCGAGGAATCACGCGATGCCAACGAATCCTATGTCATCACGCTGGACGACATCACCGATCTGGTGATTGCGCAGCGCTCGACCGCCTGGGCAGACGTTGCGCGCCGCATTGCGCATGAGATCAAGAATCCGCTGACGCCGATCCAGCTGTCTGCCGAGCGCATCCGCCGCCGCTTCGGCAAGAATATCGCCGATGCGGACCGTCCGATTTTCGACCAGTGCACGGATACGATCATCCGGCAGGTGGGCGATATCGGCCGCATGGTCGACGAGTTCTCCTCCTTCGCCCGTATGCCGAAGCCGACCATGGAGCCGACCGATCTGCGCGATATTCTGCGCGACGCCGTGTTCCTGCGCGAAATGGGCAATACACATGTCCAGTTCGAGCGTGAGCTGGGCGACGAACGGCTGGAGGGCATGTTCGATGCGCGAATGCTCGGTCAGGCCTTCGGCAATCTCATCAAGAACGCCGTCGAGGCGATCGAAGGCGTGCCGAGCGATCAGGCGCGCGAGCAGCCGAAGGTCCTGGTGCGTTCGTCGCTCGATCCGGAGCGGGATCGCTTCACCGTCGATGTCATCGACAATGGCCGCGGCCTGCCGGTGGAAAACCGGCACAGCATTCTCGAACCCTATATGACCATGCGCGAGAAAGGCACGGGCCTCGGTCTCGCCATCGTCAAGAAGATCATTGAAGACCATGGCGGGCAGATCGAACTCCACGACGCGCCGGCCGATTTCGACCAGGGCAGGGGAGCCATGATCCGCGTGCATCTGCCGCGCCGTGAGCAGGCCACCGTCGCCCACACAGCAAGTGACAAGGAAAGCGTTTATGGCATCTGACATTCTCGTAGTGGATGACGAGGAAGACATTCGCGAAATCGTTTCGGGAATTCTCTCCGATGAAGGGCACGAAACCCGCACGGCACACGACAGCGACAGCGCGCTCGCCGCGATTTCCGATCGCGCGCCGCGGCTGATCTTCCTCGATATATGGATGCAGGGCAGCAAGCTCGATGGTCTTGCGCTGCTCGACGAAATCAAGGCGCGCCATCCGGAACTGCCTGTTGTCATGATCTCCGGTCACGGCAATATCGAAACGGCCGTCTCCGCCATCAAGCGCGGCGCCTTCGATTTCATCGAAAAGCCGTTCAAGGCCGATCGTCTGATCCTGATTGCCGAGCGCGCGCTCGAAAATTCCAAGCTGAAGCGTGAGGTCTCCGAGTTGAAGCGCCGCACCGGCGACGCCGTGGAGCTTATCGGCACCTCGGTTGCCGTTTCGCAGCTGCGCCAGACGATCGACAAGGTATCGCCCACCAACAGCCGCGTCATGATCTTCGGCCCGTCGGGCTCCGGCAAGGAGCTCGTCGCGCGGATGATCCACAAGAAATCGACCCGCGCGAATGGTCCCTTCGTGGCGCTGAATGCCGCGACGATCACACCGGAGCGCATGGAAATCGCTCTCTTCGGCACCGAAGGCTCGCCGGGGCAGGCGCGCAAGATCGGCGCCCTGGAAGAGGCCCATCGCGGCATTCTCTATCTCGATGAAGTCGGCGAAATGCCGCGCGAGACGCAGAACAAGATCCTGCGCGTGCTCGTCGATCAGCAGTTCGAGCGCGTCGGCGGCTCCAAGCGCGTCAAGGTGGACGTCCGCATCATCTCGTCCACGGCCTATAATCTCGAGAGCCGCATCGCCGAGGGCCTGTTCCGCGAGGATCTCTATCACCGTCTGGCTGTCGTGCCCGTGCGTGTGCCTGCCCTTGCCGAACGCCGCGAGGACGTTCCCTTCCTGGTCGATCAGCTGATGCGCCAGATATCCGAGCAGGCCGGCATCCGTCCGCGCCGGATCGGTGACGATGCCATGGCCGTGCTGCAGGCCCATGACTGGCCGGGCAACATCCGCCAGCTGCGCAACAATATCGAGCGGCTGATGATCCTCGCACGCTCGGACGGTGCGGAAACGCCGATCACGGCGGAAATGCTGCCGACCGACCTCGGCGACATGCTGCCGAAGGTCTCCGCCAAGAACGATTATCACATCATGACATTGCCGCTGCGCGAAGCCCGCGAGATGTTCGAGCGCGATTACCTCATCGCTCAGATCAACCGCTTCGGCGGCAATATCTCGCGTACGGCGGAATTTGTCGGCATGGAGCGCTCGGCGCTGCATCGAAAACTGAAGTCGTTGGGCGTCTGATCAGTCGCTCGACATTTCAAACATCTCAGAATTCGGATCAGGGGCTTCCATGCCGAGAATAGCTTATGTCAACGGTCGCTACGTCAAGCACAGCGATGCCATGGTGCATATCGAGGATCGCGGCTACCAGTTTGCAGATGGTGTCTACGAGGTTTGCGAGGTCCGTCATGGCGTGATCGTCGACCTGACGCGCCATCTTGACCGCCTCAACCGTTCGCTGGGCGAATTGCGCATCGCCTGGCCGATGACGCGCCAGGCATTGATCCTGGTGATTCGCGAGACGCTACGCCGCAACCATGTCCGCAATGGCCTGTTCTATCTGCAGGTGACGCGCGGTGTCGCCCGTCGAGATCACGTCTTCCCGCCGGCCGGCACGCCGTCCTCGATCGTCGTGACCGCCAAGAGCACCGATCAGTCCGTGATCGCCAAGAAGAACGCCAATGGCATCAAGGCGATCACCGTCCGTGACAATCGCTGGGACCGGGTCGACATCAAGTCTGTGGGCTTGCTTCCGAATGCCATGGCCCGCCAGCAAGCCAAGGAGGCCGGCGCCCAGGAGGCGATCTATATCGACCACAACGGCATGGTGAAGGAAGGGGCTGCGACCAACGTCTGGATCGTCGATCATGATGGCAATCTCGTCACTCGCCCAGCCGAGCATGGCATCCTGCGCGGCATCACCCGTACGACTCTGATGGACGTCGCAGCGAAACTTGAGGTGGCGATCGTCGAGCGGTTCTTCTCGGTCGAGGAGATGATGAAGGCCCGAGAAGTCTTCATCACCGCGGCGACAAGTATATGTTTTCCGGTCGTTTCTATCGACGGCGAGCCCATTGCCAATGGTCATCCGGGCAGCATGTCACAGAAAATTCGTGAAGCCTTTTTCGACGTTGCGGAAAAGACTGCGATTTGATACCAACATTCGCTGGAGGGAGAAAATGAGGGTATCTCCTGTCCGGGACCTCTGTATATCATGACATTCAACCGACCTGGGTCGGCAAAAAAGAAAGAAGCGGCGCGATGGCGGAACGTTCTCAAAACTTGCAGGACTTGTTTCTCAATACTGTTCGCAAGCAAAAGATTTCACTCACGATTTTCTTGATTAACGGCGTGAAGCTCACAGGTGTCGTAACCTCGTTCGACAATTTCTGCGTCCTGCTCCGTCGCGATGGCCATTCGCAGCTCGTCTACAAGCATGCGATCTCGACGAT
Source organism: Rhizobium sp. BK289 (assembly GCF_014193575.1). NCBI lineage: Bacteria > Pseudomonadati > Pseudomonadota > Alphaproteobacteria > Hyphomicrobiales > Rhizobiaceae > Rhizobium > Rhizobium sp. BK289. The sequence continues at coordinate 121,284 of NZ_JACHZO010000009.1, read as the reverse complement.
CATGCCGGGTCAGCCGATGCAGATGTTCGAGAGCGAAGAAGCCGCATCCTAAACAGGACTATCTACAATCACGACACGCGATACCAAAAATGATTCTCTCATCCCGGAGACCGTAAAACACCGGGATGATATGCGCGCTGTTGTCGTCGTGCCTGTTTTGAAACAGGCGCGTGCCGCGCGTTCCGCTCAAGCCGACAGCGCTAATTCCGTCTCGCGCCCGCCCGAGAGCCGGCTGGAAGAGGCCAAAGGCCTCGCCTTGGCGATCGATCTCGACGTGGTCAACGGTTCCATCGTGCCGATCAACGATCCGCGGCCGGCAACGCTGCTCGGGACTGGCAAGATCGAGGAAATTCTCGCGCTGCTCGACGAGTTCAACGCCGGCCTCGTCATCGTCGATCATCCGTTGACGCCGGTACAGCAGCGCAATCTCGAAAAGGCATGGAACGCCAAGGTCATCGACCGCACCGGCCTCATTCTCGAAATCTTCGGCCGCCGCGCCTCCACCAAGGAAGGCACGCTGCAGGTCGAGCTGGCGCATCTGAACTATCAGAAAGGCCGGTTGGTTCGCAGCTGGACCCACCTTGAACGTCAGCGCGGCGGTGCCGGCTTCATGGGCGGCCCGGGTGAAACCCAGATCGAAGCCGACCGGCGAATGCTGCAGGAGCGGATCATCCGGCTGGAGCGCGAGCTGGAGCAGGTGGTCCGCACACGCCAGCTTCATCGCGCCAAACGCCGGAAGGTGCCGCATCCGATCGTGGCTCTCGTCGGCTATACCAATGCCGGCAAGTCGACGCTGTTCAACCGCATTACCGGTGCCGGCGTTCTGGCTGAAGACATGCTGTTTGCGACGCTCGACCCGACGCTGCGCCGCATGAAGCTGCCGCATGGCCGTACCGTCATTCTCTCCGATACCGTCGGCTTTATTTCCGACCTGCCGACCCACCTGGTGGCCGCATTCCGCGCGACGCTGGAAGAGGTGCTGGAAGCCGATCTGATCCTGCATGTTCGCGATCTCTCCGATGACGACAATCAAGCCCAGAGCGCTGACGTCATGCGCATTCTCGGCGATCTCGGCATCGGCGAAGCCGAAGGCGCCGAGCGCATCCTCGAGGTCTGGAACAAGATCGACCGGCTGGAGCCGGAAGCGCATGACGCCATCGTCCAGAAGGCGTCAACCGCGGAAAACGTCATTGCCGTTTCGGCGATAACAGGCGAGGGCGTCGATCGTCTGATGGGCGAAATCAGCCGGCGCCTTTCCGGCGTGCTGACGGAAACGACGATCACCTTGCCCGTCGAAAAGCTGGCGCTGCTGCCCTGGCTTTACAATCATGCCGTCGTCGACAGTCGCGAAGACAATGAGGATGGCACGGTAACGCTCGACGTCCGCCTGACCGAGACCGAGGCGGCCGAACTGGAGCGGCGCATGGGCAACGGCCCGAAGCCGCAGCGCGAAGACTGGGAATAAGCGTTTTTACGCCGTTTTGACTCCGGCTAGCTGCCGCTCGATGGCTTTTGCCGACTGCCATATCTCTTCCATCCGCTCCAGCGAGGCGTCTTCCAGCGTCTCGCCCTCAGCCTCGAGCGTCGTTTCGATATGATGGAAGCGGCGGCGGAACTTGGTGTTCGTGCCGCGCAGGGCCTGCTCCGGATCGGCCTTCACATGCCGGCCGAGATTGACGACGGCGAAGATCAGGTCGCCGAGTTCGTCGCTGACCTTGCCCTTGTCGCCGCTTGCAAGCGCTGCCCGCAATTCGCCGATCTCCTCCTCGACCTTGTCGAGGATCGGCTCCGGCGCCGACCAGTCGAAACCGACTTTTGCGGCCCGTTCCTGCAGTTTCAAGGCTTCTGTCAGGGCAGGGAACGTTCGCTGCACCGAGCCTAGGAAGCCGGCCTTGAAATCTTCGGTGATGCCGCTCTTCGCCCGCCGTTCGGCTCGTTCGCGCTTCTCCTCGGCCTTGATCCGGTCCCACTGCAGCGTCACCGCATCCTCGGTCTTGGCATCGGAGACAGCAAAGACATGCGGATGGCGGCGGATCATCTTGCGGGTGATGGCGTGCACGACATCACCGAAGGAAAACGCTCCCGCCTCTTCGGCGATCCGCGCATGGAAAACGACCTGCAGCAGCAGATCGCCGAGCTCGTCGCAGAGATCGTCCGTATCCTTGCGTTCGATCGCATCCGCGACCTCATAGGCCTCTTCGATCGTATAGGGCTTGATGGTCTCAAAGGTCTGAACGATGTCCCAGGGGCAGCCGCTCTCGGGATTTCGCAGCGCCGCCATGATGTCGATCAGGCGGTTTATGTCTCGCGATGCTTCCATCGTTGCCTCGGTTTTACTCTGTCAATTCAGCGGGATGTCGTTGCTGTTCTTCGATGCCTGGTAGTTGTCGGAGAGACCGGCATAGGCCTGCTTGATGCGCGCCGTCCGGTCCTTCAGCTCGGCCTTACGCGCATCGGCTTCCGTCTCCACGAGGTCGGAAATGGCAAAGCTGTTCCAGAATGCATTTTGGCGGCGATAGCCACCCGGCTCCAGGCCGAAGACTTCCTTCAGGATCCTGAGATCGTGCGGGATCGCGAAGGCGTCACGGGAATCCTCATGGCTGAAGAAGTAGTAGAAATTGTCGAAGCCGGCCCAGGTAATCGCCGACATGCACATGGTGCACGGCTCGTGGGTGGACAGGAAGATCAGATCCTTGGTCGCGGGCTTTTCGCCGAGTTCATAAAAGCGCTTGAGGGTATGAACCTCGCCATGCCACAGCGGGTTCTCCAATTCATTGTTGGTTTCCGCGATGACGAGCGAAAGGTCCGATTTGCGCAGGATAGCGGCGCCGAAGACCTTGTTGCCGGCGGCCACGCCCTTGCTGGTCAGGGGCAGGATGTCGTGCTCCACGACATCGAGAAGGCGGGCTGCGATGCTGTTGTCGGCCAAGGATCTGCTCCGGAGTTTTGAGCCAGTCTATCGGGATTGCGCAAGCGGCGGAATGCGCAAATGACGTATGGACCAGGTTTGTCACAGGCAATAAAATCGCCGCAGGCGGTAGTCAATCATAAAAGTCTATAGATTTCCTATATTTATCCCGATCTGCTCGTCTGGTGAGTTTTGCTCAAATCCTTGTCATGTCGAGCAAAAGAATACGCGCACGCATGGGCATTAGAATTTCTGTTTCTTCAATCTCTTGGCAGCAGGGGCGATATTCGCCAAATCTCGAAGTGGAATAATGATGCCTCCCAGGACTGAACAGCTTTCGGTGTTTCCCGCCTTCTTCCGCGTGGAGGGAAGGGTAGCGGCTGTTTTCGGCAATGGCGACGAAGCCTTCGCCAAGGTACGGCTGCTCCTGAACACGCAAGCCCGGATCGTCGCCTGTGCGCCGGCGCCCGAAGCTGATTATCATGCCTTCCTGATCGCCAACCGCATCGAAACCGTACGCGACGATTTTTCACCCGATCAGGTCAAGGGGGCGACCTTGGTCTTTGCCGCCACCGGCGACGCCGCAGCGGATCGCGCGATCGTCGATGCTGCCCGCGCCGAGCGAATTCCGGCAAACGCCGTCGACCAGCCTGACTATTGCGATTTCTATACACCGGCGCTGGTCAATCGCGCTCCCGTGGCCGTTGCCATCGGCACCGAAGGCGCCGGTCCGGTGCTGGCACAGATGATCCGCGCCCAGATCGACCAGATGTTGTCGCCGTCGCTCGGCAAGCTTGCCGAGCTTGCGACGCGCTACCGCAAGCCGGTCGAGCGCCTTGTTGCGCGCGGCGTTGCGCGTCGCGTCTTCTGGCGGCAGTTCTTCTCCGGATCCGTTGCTGACGCCGTCAATGCCGGCCATATCTTGCAGGCGGAGCAGGCAGCCGATGAGCTGCTGCAGTCGTCGCGCGACGTCGAGGGCCGCATCTGGCTGGTCGGCGCCGGCCCCGGCGCGGAAGATCTGCTGACACTGCGCGCACAGCGCGTCATGATGGAAGCCGATGTCATCGTCTATGATGCGTTGGTGCCGCAGGCGATCGTCGATATGGGCCGCCGCGATGCCGAGCGCCTGTCGGTCGGCAAGCGCAAGGGATGCCACAGCAAGTCGCAGGAAGAGATCAACGATTTGCTGGTGCAGCTCGGTCGTGAAGGCAAGCGTGTGGTGCGGTTGAAGTCGGGCGATCCGCTGGTTTACGGCCGCGCCGGCGAGGAAATGGCGGCTCTGCGCGCCGCCGGTATCGGCTATGAAATCGTTCCGGGCATCACCTCGGCCTTTGCCGCCGCTGCCGATTTCGAGTTGCCGCTGACGCTGCGCGGCGTTGCTTCATCGCTGGTCTTCACGACAGGTCACGATCTCACAGGCGATGTGCTGCCCGATTGGGCGAGCTTGGCCGTATCCGGCGCCACGATTGCCGTGTATATGGGACGCACGGTTGCTGCTTCCGTCGCCGGCCGCCTGATGCAGGCCGGCCTGCCGCCGGAGACGACCGTTGCCATTATCGAGAATGCGAGCCGGCGCGATCGCCGCCTGATGCATGGCGTTCTGCGGGATCTGCCGGATCTCGAGCACCTCGACGAGTTGAACGGGCCTGTCATGGTTATCATTGGCGATGCCGTCGCCGGTGCGAATTTTGAGCAATCCGAGCCGCTGGTCCGTCGCGAGACCGCTGCTCAAGACTATGCAAGGAACTGATTGATGGTCGACAAGGTTCTGACCGCAAACCGGCTTACCGATGGCGTCGCCGTCTGGCTGAACGCAAATGGTGAATGGGTGACATCGCTGCAGGAGGCGCTGGTCGCACGCCATGCGGAAGCGGAAGCCGCACTGGAAGCGATCGGCAAGCAGGCCTATGCCGACAACAAGGTCGTCGACGTCAATCTCATCGACGTGCAGGAAACGGACGGCAAGCTTTGGCCGCTGCGCCTGCGCGAGCGCATCCGCGCCGAAGGCCCCACCATGGAATATGCGCCGGGCTATGCCGCGGCCGATCCCGATTTCATTGCAGTCTGAGAAGTCCCGAGGAAGTCATGTATCGTTACGATGAATTCGACCACGCCTTTGTTGCGGAACGGGTTGCCCAGTTTCGCGATCAGGTGCAGCGACGTCTGTCGGGTGAGCTTTCGGAAGATGCCTTCAAGCCGCTGCGCCTGATGAACGGCGTCTATCTGCAGCTGCATGCCTATATGCTGCGCATCGCCATTCCATACGGCACGCTGAGCTCGCGCCAGATGCGCATGCTCGCCCATGTCGCCCGCACCTATGACCGCGGTTATGGCCACTTCACCACGCGTCAGAACCTGCAGTTCAACTGGCCGAAGCTTTCTGAGATGCCGGACGCGCTTGCTGATCTCGCTTCAGTCGAGATGCACGCCATCCAGACCTCGGGTAATTGCATTCGCAACGTGACCGCCGACCATTTCGCCGGCGCTGCGGCGGACGAAGTCGCCGATCCAAGGCCTTATGCCGAAATCCTGCGCCAATGGTCCTCCGTTCATCCGGAGTTCTCCTTCCTGCCGCGCAAGTTCAAGATCGCCGTCACCGGCGCCGAGCGCGACCGCGCCGCGATACAGGTGCATGATATCGGCCTGCATCTGAAGAAGAACGACAGGGGCGAGATCGGCTTTGCCGTTTACGTCGGCGGCGGGCAGGGGCGCACGCCGCTGGTTGCCAAGCTGATCCGTGACTTCCTGCCGGAAGAGGATCTCCTGTCCTATACGACGGCGATCATGCGCGTTTACAATCTGCATGGGCGCCGCGACAACAAGTATAAGGCCCGTATCAAAATCCTCGTGCATGAAACCGGCGCCGAAGAACTGGCGCGTCAGGTCGAGGCCGAGTTCGACAAACTGCGAGACACCGAACTGAAGCTGCCGGAAGCCGACGTTCAGGCGATTTCAGCCTATTTCGCACCGCCGGCGCTGCCAGAGCGCCCCGAAGGCTGGGAAAGCCTGGCACGCTGGAAGAAGGCCGATCCGGCCTTCGCGCGTTGGGTGCAGCAGAATGTGCAGCCGCACAAGAACCCCGATTACGGCATGGTGACAATCTCGCTGAAGCCGATCGGCGGCATTCCGGGCGACGCCTCGGACGCGCAGATGGAGGCCGTGGCCGATATCGCCGAGGAATATGCCTTCGACGAGATCCGCGTCAGCCACGAGCAGAACCTCATCCTGCCGCATGTGGCGCTGGCCGATCTCGAAGCCGTTTATCGCGGTCTGGTGGCCAACGGCCTCGAAACGGCGAATGCCGGCCTGATCACGGATATCATCGCCTGTCCTGGCCTCGACTATTGCGCGCTTGCCAATGCGCGCTCCATCCCGGTCGCACAGGAGATTTCCAGGCGCTTCGGTTCGGCCGAGCGCCAGGCAGAGATCGGTGAGCTGAAGATCAAGATTTCCGGCTGCATCAATGCCTGCGGCCATCACCATGTCGGTCATATCGGCCTGCTCGGCGTAGAGAAGAAGGGTGCGGAACTCTATCAGATCACGCTCGGCGGCTCCGGCGACGAGAATACCTCGATCGGCGAGATCATCGGCCGCGGCTTCGAGCCCGACAAGGTGACCGACGCCATCGAGACCATTGTCGATACCTATCTCGGCCTTCGTCTGGATCCTTCCGAAACATTCCTCGCCGCCTACCGACGCGTCGGGCCGCAGCCGTTCAAGACCGCACTCTACGGCGCGTCCTCGTCGGCAGCGGAAGCGGCGTAAGGAGATCGACCATGACAAAGATCTGGCGTGAAACAGGCTTCGTGGACAATGATCAATGGGTCATCGAGACCGACGAGGTCAAGGCGACCGAGACGCAGAAACCTCTGCTTAGTCTTGATGCACTGATCGCGAAGGCGGAAGAGAGCAACGAAGCCGGCCTCGGCGTTCTCATCAAGCCGGCGGACGATGTGACCCGGCTGCAGCCCTATCTGGACCGTCTCGATATCGTCGCAGTCGCGTTTCCGGCATTCAACGATGGTCGTGCCTTCAGCCACGCCTCATTGCTGCGCCAGCGCCTCGGCTATGCCAATGAGCTGCGTGCTGTCGGCGACGTATTGATCGACCAGATACCGTTGATGCTGCGCGTCGGCATCGATAGTTTCGCAGTGACCAACGAGACGGCGCTGAAGCGCCTGTCGGAGAACCGATTGCCGGGTATTCCGCATTACTATCAGCCGACCGCGCGGAAGGCTGAGGGCGGGCAGGCCTATAGCTGGCGGCGATTGCCGGCAAAATCGGCCTGATGTCGAAAGGCCTGCGTTTGCGGCAATTTGACGGGGTCGGATTGCCGTATTCAAGCCTTTTGAACGATGTAGTATCGGCAATCTGGAAACTTGACTGAAACACGCATATTTCAGTCCTATGCTGCCTGATGGAATGGAATGCCTTTCAAAACCGGCTATATTGTTATATCAGCGTCGCGAAATGAGCCTGCCAGGGAATATGTGACCAGGAAAACGCGTAAGACTAATACGGGATTCGAGACAGAATGAACGCCCCCGCAAAGACAGATGAATTTGCTTCAGCAGTACCCGCCGGCGTCTTCGCCGAGAAGGTGCTGAGCGTCACGCATTATACCGACCGGCTCTTTCGCTTCACTATGACCCGGCCGCAAGGCTTCCGCTTCCGCTCCGGCGAATTCGCCATGATTGGGCTGATGGTCGATGGCAAACCGCTCTATCGCGCCTATTCGATCGCGAGCCCCGCCTGGGCCGACGAGCTCGAATTCTTCTCCATCAAGGTGCCGGATGGTCCGCTGACCTCGCACCTGCAGAACATCAAGCCCGGCGACGAAGTGTTGATGCGCAAGAAGCCGACGGGCACGCTGGTTCTGGATGCGCTGACCCCCGGCCGGCGGCTCTACATGTTCTCGACCGGCACCGGCATTGCGCCGTTTGCAAGTCTTATCCGCGATCCGGAAACCTATGAGAAGTTCGAGGAGGTCATCCTCACCCACACGACGCGCGATGTCGCCGAGCTGAAATACGGCTTCGACCTCGTCGAGGAAATCCGCAACGACGAAATCCTGAGCGAAGTCGTCGGTGACAAGCTGCGCCACTATGCGACTGTCACTCGTGAGGAATTCCCCTTCAAGGGCCGCATCACCGATCTCATCGAAAACGGCAAGCTTTTCAGCGATCTGGGCGTGCCTCCGCTTGATTCTGCGATCGATCGCGGCATGATCTGCGGTTCTTCCGCCATGCTGAAGGACACCAAGGGTCTGCTCGAAAAAGCCGGCCTGAACGAAGGTGCCAACAACAAGCCGGCCGAGTTCGTCATCGAACGCGCCTTCGTCGGCTAGGCGAATTGCCGACCTGTGGACGCAGAGGCGGTTTCGACAACGAAGCCGCCTTTTTCATGGGCTGCTGAGATAGCCGATGAGCGAGGCCATGGCGGCGCGTGCGTGATCTGCATCGCCGTTTCGGATCGCGTCTATTGCCTGAACATGCATGGCTGTCGCTCGGCCCATCCGGTCATGCGCTCCCGTGGAGTACCAAAGCCTGCGCGCATGTGTCTGCACTGGTCCGAGCGCTGCCGTAATGAAATTGTTGGGGCAGGCGGCTTCCAGAATCTCATCGAACGTCTTGTCGGCGGCGAAAAATCCGGGCAGGTCGCCTGTAACGGCACACTCCGTCATCAGACGAGCGCATTCCCGCAACTGCTCACGCTGCTGCGGATCTGCATGGGTGGCAACGAGCGCGGCCGCGATCGGCTCCAGTTCGCGCCGGACCTGCATGACGAATTGATGGTCCTCGGGGCGGATCTCCGCAATCTGCAGGCCGACGCGCGGCCGCACATGGATCAGCCCTTGCCAGGCGAGCTTCTGAATCGCTTCGCGCACCGGAGTTCGCCCGTGGCCAGCCATCTCGATCAGTTGTTTCTCGGTGACGAGGGCGCCTGGCGTCAGCTCGAGCGTCACGATCGAGTATTCGAGCGTGAGATAGGCGAGGTGGCTAAGCGAATTCTGCATTCGAGACGGTTTCCGGCATGTGCATGGACGGCACAGAGTGTCATCTGGCATCATCGAAGGCAATCGATAGTGATATATCAGTATCGCAGTCGGCCGGCCTTCTTTACGTCCATGTATTTCAATGATTCCGGACCGCCTTGAGAAAATCGACGGTCCGGCGGCAATTCACGCCTGACGGAAAGAGCCGCGCATCATTGGCCTATTGCCGTGGAAAGGCTCGGCGGCTTCCGTTTGGCTGCCATGAGCAGATCCAGCTCCGTCGATGAGGGCCCGAACTTATAGAAGAGGCGCTTTGCTTCCGCGTCGTCGAGACGATATTTCCGCGCAAATTCAGCAATGCTGTAAGGGCGGCCTCGGATGACTCTTCGCGTGGTTGTCCGATTGGCGTTTTCCGTCATGTTTCCAACCTCCTTTCGGTTCCATTCTGGTAGATAGCGCCAAGCTGGAGGTTGGAAAGGCCTCGAAGTGCATTGTGATCGTGCACATCGGCTCTCTCGGGTCTCATATTCGGATTTTTATATGTCGTGGCAACCCGCCGCGCATGCCGACACCGTTCATGCAACAAAAAGGGAAGGCGAGAATATCTCGCCTTCCCTTTTCCTCTTCCCGATTCGGGCGCTTCCCGCCCGATATATGGTTATCGCCTGATCAGTCGGCCGACGAAAATCAGGATGCAGGCGCCGATGAAGCCCGTGACCAGATAGTTCAGCCACACATGGAACGGCAGAGCGATGCCGAGGGCACGGAACAGCCAGCTGGCGACGAGCGCGCCAACGATGCCGAGGATGATGTTCATGATGATGCCGGTGTTGCTCTTCATGATCATCTCGGCGAACCAGCCAGCCAAACCGCCGATGATAATTGCTGCAATCCAACCTACGTTTGCGTCTTCCATAAAAGAACCTCCTGAGGGCCCGACAGGTTGTCAACAATAACCGATATACACCAAAAACGATTCGCACCCCAACTGTTGCCGATTGCAGGCTGATGGAACCGATCTTTGCAACCCTGATTATTAGCGAAAATTGTAACCTTTGTTTGCGCCTGATGAGAATCGGCTGCCTGCCGAGGGCAATCGGTTTGTCAGCTTCATGCACTATGATCTGGGATATATCGACCTGGAGCAGAGGACCTTGCAAACCATCGACAACCTGTTCGCCACGAGGTTGTCACCCATGTCTTAGGGACAATCTGTTACCTATGTCTTCGGTATGGACAAAAAATCCGCTGGTGAGAGCGATGGGATTCGAACCCATGACCTACTGATTAAAAGTCAGTTGCTCTACCGACTGAGCTACGCTCTCCCTTTCCGCAGGCAGATACTGCCTCGGCTGGAAGTGCGCGGAACATATGCAGACGCCCTATTGCGGTCAACCCATAAAATAGCAGTTCTCGCGCCCCGAAGATGCTTTTCCTCGTCTCCTTGTGGCGAAATGGGGAGGCGTGCCGGAAAAATCCTCTCTTGTGAGATTGTATAACGCACAGGTTGTTGATGTCGTTTGTGTCAAAATGGCTGGTGAAGGCCCTCGATTGGGTAGTAAGGTGCCCTGATCAAAAAGATGGCTGGTAAAGACGACGGGCGAATAATGGAATTCGTGGCAGATCTGCCCTTATGGGAAATCTACGCAATCGTTTGCGGGCTGCTGGGTTCCCTCGGGATCCTATTAGGGCTGATCGCCGGAAAGAGGTTTGGGATTGCATTGAGGGTATTGCCGCTGGTTGGCGTCGCGATCACGACGCCGGTGACAGAGCATCTTGTGATTCCCTATCTCACGGAGCGCTACCCGGTAATCTTCGCCAACAAGGACCTGCCCAGAAAGGTCGATCAGAAAACCACTTTGACGAAGATAGATTTTACTGACCAGATTTACAGCTATTTCTACGATGTGGATGATGATGAGGAGGATTTCGATCCTCCTCTCGTCAAATCCGCCCAGCTTGCCGACTTGTGCAACTTCCTCCTGCCGAAATTCAGCTCCGGCGAAGCCTTGCTGGCAAATTACATCTATCAGCTGAAGGGTCGGGATTACTCGTTTTCGGTCGACAGCCGCGACTGCTCGTGAGGCTTGGATATCGACTGTCGTATTTTTATATTAAATGTCGCTAAAAGTATGACGCCTTGTTGTTTCGGCGTCCTTAAAGCCGCGCCGACCGCGGATTGGACAATCGTCGGACAGCGATATCCCCAGCCTCCTTGGAACGGAATCGAATCGACCGAGTTTCCCTTCCGACAAAGAGGAGACGTATGTTGGCAAACGATCGATCGCATGATCCGCAGGACGGAAACGAAGAGAAGCAGGCGCTGGCGAAGATTCAGCACAGCAAGGCACATGATTCGGTTCGGGTATCGAAGAATAGGGACAAGGCCAAGGTTGTTGCCGATCCTCGCAACAGGCTCGCCGATGGCAAGGTCGATCCGGCGACGAGAGAACTCAAGCCGAAGACGGAGTGATCCTCGGCGGGTCATGGCTCCGGTCGCATCCGACTGGCCGGTTTCTGCTCCGTCCATTGATTCGACCGGACAGGAAAGGAGCTTTAATTTCAGTGGTTTCCGCTGTTTGTCTCGTCGGTTGCAAACATTGCCGCCGCCATGGCAGCCAGACGTGCTGTTTTCCTGTGCCGCATCTCTCCGGCTTATGGTGCGAGGTGAAGACCCTATCGCAACGATCAACTCCACCGCCGCTTCAACGGCAAAGTTGATCGTTGCGTAAGACGTATTTGGCCTTAGACCTTACCGCCGTTCTTCTTGCAGTCGCTGCGGAATTTGGCGCGTGCCTTTCCATGCAGACCCTTGGCATCGGCCTGGGTCGAACATGCCTTGGACACGGCAGTCTGAGCCGGCTTCATTGCTTTCGGCTTGGTCGTGGTGGTCGTCGAAGGCGTCGACATCGTTGCACTGGGGGTCGTCGTAGTCGTGGTGCTGGGCGTCGTCGCGGTTTGGGCCATGGCGCTGACGCTGAAGAGTGCGACAAAGGCTGTAGTCGTGAACATAGTAGCAATTCGCATGGGGGCTTTCCTCCGTTAAATAGCTGAGATGGAATATGCGTTGTTCTACGAACCATGGCAGCTTGGACCCCGAATTGGGCGAAAAGTGAATTCTTTCATCCGCTTCCTCTGCGGCGTTTGGTCGCGTCTGTGGAAACGGATTGGCAGCCTGTGCTGGGCGCAGCAATCGTTCGTCTCCAAGGCTGTACCGGGACTGCCCGCGAAAAGGTGATTGGCTTTCGGTCGTCTGCAACGCTAGGAAGGGACCGGAATGACATAGCCGGAGTCCATCGTGTCGCTCGCCGATATCTCGCTTCTGAGTGCATTGCTCGCCGGAGCGCTTTCGTTTCTTTCGCCCTGCGTGCTGCCGCTCGTACCGCCTTATCTCTGCTACATGGCGGGAATTTCGGTCGAGCAGTTTCGTGGCGGCGGCGCGGCTGCCGTAGCGGCGCCGAACATTCGCGGCAATGTCCTTATGTCGGCGCTCTTTTTCACCTTAGGATTTGCCACGGTATTCGTCGCGCTCGGAGCCGGCGCCTCCTCCATCGGGCTGCTGCTGCGCCAGCACCTGGATATCCTCGCCAAGATCGGCGGTCTCATCATCGTCATCATGGGCCTGAATTTTCTCGGCGTCTTCCGGATCGGCCTTCTGGCCCGCGAGGCACGCTTCCAGAGCGGCGGCAAACCGGCGACGCTGACGGGTGCCTACATTATGGGCCTTGCCTTCGCCTTTGGCTGGACGCCTTGCATCGGCCCTGTGCTGGGCGCCATTCTCGGCATTGCTGCATCGCGTGAGACGGTCGGCGCTGGTGCGGGCCTGCTCGCCGTCTATTCGCTCGGCCTTGCCATTCCCTTCTGGATCGCCGCCGGCTTTTCCGGGGCCTTCATGAGCTTTCTCTCCCGCTTTCGCCGCCATCTCGGTACGGTCGAGAAGGTCATGGGCGGGCTTCTGGTGCTCACCGGTCTCGCCTTCATTTTCGGCTATGTGAGCGACATGGCGATCTGGTTTCAGCAGACCTTTCCAATCCTAATGAAAATCGGCTAATCCGGGCGACACCTTTCGCCTTCATTTTCCCCGGCAAACGGAACATGCCCGATGGCTGACCCCCATGGCTGATATTGTTGGTCTGCTGCTGCCATTCTTCGGCCTGATCCTGATCGGTTACGTCGCCGCACGCGTTACGAAACAGCCGGCGGAGGCACTCGGCTGGCTGAATACCTTCATCATCTATGCCGCATTGCCGGCGCTGTTCTTCAAGCTCGTATCCCAGACGCCGATCGAACAGCTGACACGGATCGACTTCATCGCCGCCGATATCGCCGCGACCTATTCGATTTTCCTGCTGCTGTTTCTGATCGGCCGTTTCCTGCGCCGCAATTCACTTGCCGACTGCACGATCCAGGCTTTCGCCGGCGCCTATGGCAATATCGGCTATATGGGGCCAGGGCTCGCACTTCTGGCGCTGGGCGAAAGGGCCGCCGTTCCCGTAGCGCTGATCGTTTGCTTCGAAAACGCCCTGCATTTCATCGTCGCGCCCGCGCTGATGGCGTTGGAAGGTGAAGACAAGCGATCCCCATCGCGGCTTGCCGCGGATATTGCCGGCAAGGTGTTGTTGCACCCCTTCATCCTATCGACCGCGCTTGGTTTCGTCGTGGCGGCGTTTTCGCTCCATCAGCCTGTCGCCTTCGAGCGATTTGTCAATTATCTCGCGCAAGCCGCTGCACCTTGTGCGCTATTTGCCATGGGCGTGACGCTTGCATTGCGGCCGTTGAAACGGATTCCAGTCGAGATCGGCTATATCGTGCCGGTGAAGCTCATCCTGCATCCGCTTGTCGTCTATATCGTTCTGCAGGCCGTCGGCGGATTCGATCCGATCTGGATCGAGGCGGCGGTGTTGCTTGCGGCATTGCCGACGGCAACGAATGTCTTTGTCATCGGTCAGCAATATGGCGTCTGGCAGGAGCGAGCCTCCGCCACCATCCTGATCACCACGGCCTGTTCCGTGGTGACGGTTTCGCTGGTGCTCTATCTGATAAAGTCCGGCACCTTACCGGCGCAGCTTTTCCCGTAATGCCGACGAAAAATTGCGCAAGCCGCCGCCGGGTTCTATGCCCTCGCGCATGACGATGTTGCGGAGCGGAGCAATGGCCGAGAGCACATGCAGGCCTGCCGCGCGCAGCATCTGCACAGGCAGGAAATCCGACAGAAGCGAGCGATTGAGGAGGTCGACGCTTGCTGTCCGGGTGACGATATCGGCGCGTCTCTTGCGGTCGAAACTTTCGCCCGATGTCGCCGGGATCGGCTGATCGGCGCGCGAGCAAAGAATATCCGACAACGCCAATATATCGCGAAGACTGAGATTGAGCCCCTGGGCGCCGATCGGCGGAAAGACATGTGCGGCTTCGCCGATCAGCGCGGCGCGGCCCTTGCCGAAACGATAGGCCGTCATGCCGGAAAGCGGCCAGACCTGCACGCTGTCCTCGATCGTGACCTCACCGAGCATCGACTGCATCCGCTCCTCGACCAGCCGGCCGAGTTCTTCGAGCGACTTCTCCGCATTGGCTGCCGCTTCGGCCGGCTTCTGAACCCAGACGAGGCTGGAACGCCGGCCGGGCAGAGGCACCTGCGTAAAGGGGCCGCTTTCGGTATGGAATTCGGTAGAGATGTTCTGATGCGGCAGGCTATGCGAAAAATTCAGAACCATTGCCGATTGCGGATAAGACCAGCCCTTGGTTTTGATTCCGAGCGTCTCTCGCACCATCGAATTGCGGCCATCCGCACCGATGACGAAGGCGGCTTCGATCGAATCGCCGTTGTCGAGGACGACCGTGACGCCGTCATCGCGGAAGGTGATTTCGGAAGCGGTGGCTTCGATGCGGCTGATATTGCCTTCCGCTTCGATGGCTTGGCTGAGATTGTCGAGCAAGACGGCATTCGGAATATTGTAGCCGAAGGCGTCCAGTCCGATCTCGGACGATCGGAACGAGACGGTCGGCGCACGCAGCAGCCGCGAAGTGCCGTCGACGATGCGCATCGTGGTCAGCGGTGCCGCCGAAGACGCTATTCTTTCCCATAGCGTCAAGCGCTCCAGAAAGCGGATCGATTGGTCCATCAGCGCCGTCGTCCGCTTGTCGGCCTTGTTGTGCGGCGCGGCGACAAGGGCGACGGATCTTCCGCCGCGCGCAAGCGCGAATGCCGTGATCATGCCGGCGAGTCCACCGCCGATAACGGCCACTTCAATCTGCTTCATATCGATGCCTCAATTGCCTTTGGTTCTGAAAATAAGCGCTTAGCCTGTTGAAATCCATGGGATGAAACATCGCAATGGGTGAAAATGACAGTAAGTCGCGCTAGCGTGCCGGGATCGACGCTTTTGTGCTGGCGGTGCAAGCCAAAGGATGCATATTAGCGAGAAAAAAACCGCCTGCCGGGGCAGGCGCATAAGCAGGCGAGTCACGGGGCGGATGAAAATCTTCAATTACAAGCGGGTGCCTTACGCGGAGATGCGTGCTTTCTCCGTTCATATACTGACGGCATCCGGATCGTTTCTCGCCTTTCTCGGCGTCGTCGCGGCGTCGGAACATCGCTTCGTGGATATGTTCTGGTGGCTTGGTCTGGCACTGCTTGTCGACGGCATCGACGGACCGATCGCGCGCAAGGTTCGCGTCAAGGAAGTGCTGCCAAACTGGTCCGGCGACACGCTCGACAACATCATCGATTACGTCACCTACGTGCTCCTGCCGGCCTTCGCTCTCTACGAGAGCGGCATGATCGGCGAGCCATGGTCGTTTGTCGCAGCCGGGATGATCGTGGTTTCCAGTGCCATCTATTACGCCGATACCGGCATGAAGACGGACGAATATTTCTTCTCCGGCTTTCCGGTCGTCTGGAACATGGTGATCTTCACGCTCTTTGTCATCGACGCCAGTGCGACGACAGCCATGATCCTCGTCGGCGTTTCCGTCGTCCTGACCTTCCTGCCGATCAATTTTCTGCATCCCGTGCGCGTCAAGCGCTTGCGGCCGCTGAACCTTGGCATATTTTTCTTCTGGTCGGCGCTTGGCATCTATTCGCTGCTGATGCATTTCGTCATGCCGCAATGGGCCGTTGTCCTATTCATCATCAGTGGTATCTATCTTTATTGCATCGGCGCCGTGCTGCAGTTTTTCCCGTCCATCGGACGTCAATGAGGATTGCGCATCATGAAGAAGACCAAGGTTATCCGCATCCATGAAAATGGCGGTCCTGACGTCATGAAGCTGGAGGAGGTGGAACTGCCGCCTCCGGGTGCGGGTGAGGTGCAGATCCGCCATGCCGCAATCGGCCTTAACTTTATCGACGTCTATTTTCGTTCCGGTCTCTACAAGGCGCCCTATTTTCCTCTGCCGCTCGGCAAGGAAGCCGCAGGCACGATCACTGAAGTCGGGTCTGGGGTGAGCGATTTTGCCGTGGGCGATCGCGTCGCCTATGTCGGCAGCGACGGCGCCTACAGTGTCGAGCGCAATATCGAGACGCGCCATCTGGTGAAAGTGCCTGACGATATCCCGCTCGAAACCGCCGCATCGATGATGCTGAAGGGAATGACGGCCGAATATCTGCTGAACCGCACCGTCAAGGTTGGTCCCGGAACGACGCTGTTGTTTCATGCGGCTGCAGGCGGTGTTGGCCTGATTGCCGGCCAATGGGCCAAGGCCCTCGGCGCCGAAACCGTCATCGGCACCGCCGGTTCCGCCGAAAAGGTCGAACTGGCGCTGGCGCATGGCTATGACCACGTCATCGACTACAGCAGAGAGAATTTCGCAGATCGCGTCCGCGAGATTACCGGGGGCAAGGGTGTCGATGTCGTCTACGATTCGGTTGGCAAGGACACGTTTCCGCAGTCGCTCGACTGCCTGAAGCCGCGCGGCATGTGGGTCACCTTCGGCCAGTCTTCCGGCCCGATCGAGAACTTCAATCTCGCCATCCTCAATCAAAAGGGCTCGCTTTTCGCCACGCGACCGAGCCTCTTTGCCTATGTCGGTACACCTGAGGAGTTGAGAGCTAGTGCAAAGGCGTTATTTGCTGTTGTGCAAAGCAGCAAAGTGCGTATCAATATTCATCAGACTTATCCGTTGGGCGATGCTGGGCGCGCGCACGCGGATCTGGAAGCCAGGAAAACGAGTGGAACTACACTACTGATCCCATAGATCCGTAAAGGACAGGTCGGTGGGAAGGAAATGAGGGGAACGTGTCGTCATCCGATGCGCCGGCAACCGGCGCGCTATTGTCGGTTCGCAAACTGACGAAAATGTTCGGCAGTTTTACTGCTTGCAACGAAATCGATCTTGAAATCCAGCCGGGAGAAATTCACGCTCTCCTCGGGGAGAACGGCGCAGGCAAATCCACGCTCGTCAAGATGCTGTTCGGCGTGCTCGAACCGTCTCATGGCGAGATTATCTGGCAGGGACAGCCCGTTTCGATCGATGCGCCGAGTACTGCGCGCAAGCTCGGGATCGGCATGGTATTCCAGCATTTTTCCCTGTTCGAGGCGTTGACCGTCGCGGAAAATATAGCGCTCTCGCTCGACAGCAATATCCCGCTCGCAAAAATTTCCGAGGAAGCTGCAAAGCTTTCGCATGCCTATGGACTGCCGCTCGATCCGAATGCGCATGTCGCCGATCTTTCGGTCGGCGAACGCCAGCGCATCGAGATCGTTCGCGCGCTTCTGCAGAATCCGAAGCTGATCATTCTCGATGAGCCAACCTCTGTTTTGACACCGCAGGAAGCCGATCGCCTCTTCGAGACCCTGTTTAAGTTGAGAGACGAGGGACGCTCGGTGCTTTACATCAGCCATCGGCTGGAGGAAGTGCAGCGCATCTGTTCGCGCGCCACTGTCCTGCGCCACGGTAAAGTTACGGGCGCCTGCGACCCGCGGCAGGAAACGACGAGCTCGCTCGCCCGTATGATGGTCGGCAGTGATGTCGCGAGCGTGCATCACGAAGGTCTGGACAAGAAAGGGGATATCCTCTTGGAAGTCGCCGGCCTTTCGGCGCCCGCGCGAACTCCTTTTGCCATGTCGCTGAAGGATGTTGCCCTGCGTGTACGTGCGGGCGAGGTGTTGGCGATTGCCGGAGTCGCCGGAAACGGCCAGGGCGAGCTGTTCGACGTCATTTCAGGTGAATACACCGTTGCATCGGATGATCTCGTCCAGTTGCGCGGCAAGGCGGTGGGAGGCAAGGGCATCAATGCGCGCCGGCTGCTGGGTGCCGGTTTTGTGCCGGAAGAACGCCATGGCCACGCGGCCGTATCGGCATTGAAACTCTCCGACAATCTCGTGCTCGCCAGGCATCAGTCGGACCGCAAGTCGTTTCTGGGTGGTGGCTTCTTCAACGTCATCAGGCATGGCGCGGTCAAGCAGGCGACGAAGCGGATCTGCGAGGCGATGGATGTGCGCAAAAGCGGCGAGGATCCCGCCGCCGGCGCGCTTTCCGGCGGCAATCTGCAGAAATTTATCGTCGGTCGCGAGCTGGATCGTCAGCCGAGCGTGCTCGTTGTCAATCAGCCGACCTGGGGCGTGGATGCCGGCGCTGCCAGCCGCATCCGCCAGGCACTGGTCGATCTCGCCCGCGACGGTTCGGCGGTGCTCGTCATCAGCCAGGACCTGGATGAGATTTTCGAAATCGCGACCGATATCGCCGTGATCTCGGAAGGGCGGCTGTCGCCATCCTATCCGACAGGTGAGCTGACCCGCGAAAAGATCGGCCTGCTGATGGGCGGGCTGCATGAATCGAAGACGCATTCGGAGCCTGCCCATGCGCATTGAACTCGAAAAGCGCCCGCAGGTCTCGAAGCTGTTCGGCTTCCTGTCGCCGTTGCTTGCCCTCGTCCTGGCGCTGATCGCCGGCACCATCATGTTCGCCGTCATGGGCAAGGATCCCGTCGAGGCGCTCGATGCCTTCTTCGTCGAGCCTCTGCTGGAAGTATGGTCGCTGCACGAACTCGCGATCAAGGCTGGGCCATTGATCCTGATCGCAGTCGGCCTGTGCCTCTGCTACCGTTCCAACAATTGGAATATCGGTGCCGAGGGCCAGTTCACCATGGGTGCAGTCGCTGGATCGTTCATCCCGATCGTCTTCACCGATTGGCACTCGCCGTCGATCCTGCCTCTGATGCTGCTCGCCGGCGCTATCGGCGGTGCGCTCTATGCTGCCATTCCGGCGCTGCTGAAGGCGCATTTCAATACCAATGAGATCCTGACGAGCCTGATGCTGGTCTATATCGCGCAGCTCTTCCTGGATTGGCTGTCGCGCGGGCCATGGCGCGATCCTCAAGGCCATAATTTTCCGCAGAGCATCGATTTCCCCCCGGAAGCCGTGCTGCCGGCGATATGGGAAGATTCCGGGCGGGCGCATTGGGGCATCGTCTTTGCCGTGGTCGCGGCGGTCCTTGCCTGGTTCCTGATGAAATATACGCTGAAGGGCTTTGAGATAACGGTACTCGGCCAGTCGGCGCGGGCAGGGCGCTTTGCCGGTTTCTCCTCGCGCAAGATGGTCTGGTTTGCCTTCCTCTTTTCCGGTGCGCTCTCGGGATTGGCCGGCATATCCGAGGTTTCCGGCTCCATCGGCCATCTTCAGCCGGCGATCTCGCCTGGTTACGGCTTCACCGCTATCATCGTCGCCTTCCTCGCACGCCTCAATCCGCTCGGAGCCATCCTCTCCGGCCTTGTATTGGCGCTGACCTATCTCGGTGGCGAGGCGGCGCAATTGTCGCCCGGCATTTCTGCCAAGGCGGCCAGCGTCTTCCAGGGGCTGTTGCTGTTTTTCGTGCTCTCCTGCGACACGCTGATCTATTACAGGATCCGCCTGGTCTGGTCGCGGGTTCGGGGAGGTGCGGCATGAGTGTCTTCGAAGCCATCCTGCTCACCATCATCACCGCATCGACGCCGCTCGTCATCGCCGGCCTCGGTGAGCTGGTGGTAGAACGGTCGGGCGTGCTCAATCTCGGTGTCGAAGGCATGATGATCATCGGTGCCGTTGCCGCTTTCGTCGGCGCCCAGATGAGCGGATCTCCCTATGTCGGCCTGCTGACCGGCATCGTTGCGGGCGCGCTGTTTTCGCTGCTGTTCGGCTTCCTGACCCTGACGCTGGTGACGAACCAGGTCGCAACGGGGCTGGCGCTGACTATCCTCGGCCTCGGCCTTTCCGGCATGATCGGCGAAGGCTATGTCAGCGTGCCGGGTGTGCAGCTGCAGGAGATCGTTTTTCCGTTCCTGTCGGATATTCCGCTGATCGGCTCGGTGCTGTTCAAGCAGGACGTGACCTTCTATCTCTCGATAGCGCTACTCATCGGTGTCAATTGGTTCCTCTTCCGCAGCCGTGCCGGCCTGAAGCTGCGCGCCGTCGGCGATAGCCATGGCTCGGCCCATGCTCTCGGCATCGATGTCATCCGCACGCGCTATCTCGCCGTCATGTTCGGCGGCGCCTGTGCCGGGCTTGCCGGCGCCCAGCTCTCGCTTGTCTATACCCCGCAATGGGTCGAGAACATGTCGGCCGGCCGCGGCTGGGTGACGCTGGCGCTGGTGGTCTTCGCATCCTGGCGGCCGATGCGCGTCATGGCCGGCGGCTATCTTTTCGGTGCCGTAACGATCCTGCAGTTCCATGCGCAAGGCTTCGGCGTCGGCATTCCCTCGCAATTCCTATCGATGCTGCCCTATGCATCGACTATTGTGGTTCTCGTCATCATCTCTCAAAATCGCCGCGCGACCTTGATCAACACGCCAGCGTCGCTCGGCAAGGCCTTCGTTCCGGAACGCTGAAGACAAGAATCGGACGGATTTCATAGTGTCAAACCAACAGGGGTAACCATGAAGAAACTAGCACTCGCCCTCACAACGACAGCCGCTGCCATCATCGGCTTTGCGGCCGCTGCTGAAGCAGCGCCGACCAAGGTCTGCTTCGTCTATGTCGGCTCGCATACGGATGGCGGTTATTCGCAGGCGCATGATCTCGGCCGCCAGCAGGTCCAGAAGGAGTTCGGCAACAAGATCGAGACGCCCTATCTCGAAAACGTGCCGGAAGGCCCGGATGCCGAACGCGCCATCGAGCGTCTTGCCCGTTCCGGCTGCTCGCTGATCTTCTCCACCTCATTCGGCTTCATGGACGCGACCGTCAAGGTTGCCGCCAAGTTCCCGAAGGTGAAGTTCGAACATGCGACCGGGTTCAAGAGCGGCCCGAATCTCGCGACATACAACTCGCGCTTCTATGAAGGCCGTTACATCCTGGGCCAGATCGCCGCCAAGACGTCGAAGAATCATGGTGCCGCTTACATCGCGTCCTTCCCGATTCCGGAAGTCGTGATGGGCATAAATTCCTTCGAACAGGGCGCGCGCTCGATCGATCCCAGCTTCAAGCTCAAGGTCGTCTGGGTCAACACCTGGTTCGATCCGGGCAAGGAAGCAGACGCCGCCAAGGCCATGGTCGACCAGGGTGTCGATATCCTGACGCAGCACACCGATACGACGGCGCCGATGCAGGTGGCTGAAGAGCGTGGCATCCATGCTTTCGGCCAGGCTTCCGACATGATCAAGGCTGGCCCGAAGGCACAGCTGACGGCAATCGTCGACACCTGGGGTAACTATTACTCCAAGCGCGTTCACGCGCTGCTCGACGGCACCTGGAAGTCCGAACAGAGCTGGGACGGCCTCAAGGACGGCATCTTGAAGATGGCTGACTACACCAACATGCCCGACGACGTGAAGAAGATGGCTCAGGAAACCGAAGCCAAGATCAAGTCCGGCGAGCTCGCGCCCTTCACCGGCCCGATCAACAAGCAGGACGGAACCCCTTGGCTGAAGGCAGGCGAAAAGGCCGATGACGGCACGCTGCTTGGCATGAACTTCTACATCGAAGGGGTCGACGACAAACTGCCGGCTTCGAAATAAGCGGGCCAAATAGTTTAAGTTGAGAAGGGGCGTTTTAAATGCCCCTTTTTGTTGCGCTGCAACATCGAATGCCGATTTACAAAAGTATTACTATATGATTTTTAAACCTTGGCCTGAGGAAATGGCCTTTGGGAGGAAATCATGAAGTTGAAGACTGCACTGATCAGTGCGACGATGCTCGCTGCCTGCATGTTCACGTCGGCATCGGCTAAAGACCTGGTCGTCGGATTCTCGCAAATCGGTTCGGAGTCTGGTTGGCGTGCGGCCGAAACGACGCTGACGAAGCAGGAAGCCAAGAAGCGCGGCATCGACCTGAAATTCGCTGACGCGCAGCAGAAGCAGGAAAACCAGATCAAAGCGATCCGCTCGTTCATCGCGCAGGGCGTCGATGCGATCCTGCTTGCGCCTGTGGTCGAGACCGGCTGGGATGCTGTCCTGAAGGAAGCCAAGGAGGCCAAGATCCCCGTCATCCTGCTTGACCGCACGGTCAACGCGCCGAAGGACCTTTATCTGACCGCTGTCACGTCCGACTTGGTTCATGAGGGCAAGGTTGCCGGCGACTGGCTCGTCAAGACGGTCGGCGACAAGAAGTGCAATGTCGTCGAGCTGCAGGGCACGACCGGTTCCTCGCCGGCCATCGCCCGCAAGAAGGGCTTCGAGGAAGCCATCAAGGGTCACGACAACCTGAAGATCGTTCGCAGCCAGACCGGCGATTTTACCCGCGCCAAGGGCAAGGAAGTGATGGAAAGCTTTCTGAAGGCTGAAAACGGCGGCAAGGATATCTGCGCGCTCTATGCTCATAACGACGATATGGCCGTCGGTGCAATCCAGGCGATCAAGGAATCCGGCCTGAAGCCGGGCAAGGATATCCTGGTCGTGTCAATCGATTCGGTTCCGGATATCTTCAAAGCGATGACTGCCGGCGAGGCGAACGCCACTGTCGAACTGACGCCGAACATGGCTGGTCCCGCCTTCGATGCGCTCGACGCCTATCTGAAAAGCAAGAAGGAGCCGCCGAAGTGGATCCAGACCGAGTCCAAGCTCTACACCCAGGCCGATGATCCGCAGAAGGTCTACGAGCAGAAGAAGGACCTCGGCTACTAAGACAAAAGCTGATCGCACCGGCTGGCAGAGCCGCCGGTGCGCATTCTTGTTCAAGATGCCGGCGCATCGACGCAATGCGCCGGCTATCGCTTTCGCCCATTGGCTCAATGCAAGGATATCAGCGCTTCATGGCTCAAGACATCGAGCGACTTCTGACAGCGACAGGCTTTTGTAAATATTTTCCCGGTTCGACCGCTCTCGATCACGTTGATTTCACATTGATGCGCAGCGAGGTTCACGCGCTGCTTGGCGAGAACGGTGCCGGAAAATCCACGCTGATCAAGTGCATGACAGGCGCCTATCGCCGCGACGGCGGCACTCTGGTTCTCGACGGCGCCGAGATCGATCCTCACGACACGCTGGCGGCGCAAAAGCTGGGCATCGGAACAGTCTATCAGGAAGTGAACCTGCTTCCCAATCTAAGCGTGGCGGAGAACCTGTTCCTCGGTCGCCAGCCGCAGCGGTTCGGCATGGTCAGCAGCCGCATCATGAACGGCATGGCGAGAGACCTGTTGTCGCAATATGGCATGGATATCGATGTCAGCCGCCAGCTGGACCGTTTCTCCGTTGCCATACAGCAGGTGATCGCGATTGCCCGCGCCGTCGATCTCTCCGGCAAAGTGCTGATTCTCGACGAGCCGACCGCGAGTCTCGACACGCATGAAGTCGAGATGCTGTTCGGCATCGTCAGGCGCCTGAAGGAGCGCGGCCTGGGAATCGTCTTCATCACGCATTTTCTGGAGCAGGTCTACGAGATCTGCGATCGCATCACCGTTCTTCGCAATGGTCGTCTGGTCGGCACGCGCGATGCGGATGGTCTGCCGCGGCAGACCTTGATCGCCATGATGCTCGGCCGCGAACTTGCCGAGACGGAAAGTGCGGCCAAGCAGACAGAGACGGAAAGCGGCCCGGTCAGATATCATTTCACGAATTTCGGCAAGCGCGGCAAGATCAAGCCCTTCGACATGGAGGTTCATGTCGGAGAGGTGGTCGGCATCGCCGGCCTGCTTGGCTCCGGACGCACCGAAACCGCCGAAGTGCTTTTCGGCGTCGAGCGTGCCGATAGCGGCGAAGCGAAGATCGATGGCAATACCGTTACGCTTTCCAGCCCACGCGCGGCGATCAAGCGCGGCTTCGGCTTCTGCCCGGAAGATCGCAAGACGGATGGCATTATCGGCGATCTTTCCATCCGGGAGAATATCATCATGGCACTGCAGGCCAGGCGCGGCTGGGCCAGGCCTCTCGCACGCAGCGAGCAGAATGCCATCGCCGACCGCTACATCAAGGCGCTCGATATCCGCACGACCGATCGGGAAAAGCCCATCCGTCTTCTTTCGGGTGGCAACCAGCAAAAGGCGATCCTGGCGCGATGGCTGGCGACCAATCCGAATTTCCTGATCCTGGACGAACCGACCCGTGGTATCGATGTCGGCGCGCATGCGGAAATCATCCGGCTGATCGAAGATCTTTGCCGGCAGGGCATGTCCCTGGTAGTCATTTCGTCGGAACTCGAGGAGCTTGTCGCCTATAGTTCACGCGTCATCGTCCTGCGCGACCGCGAACATATTGCCGAGTTGACCGGCAGCGAGATATCAGCCGGAAATATCGTCGAGGCCATTGCCACGGCTCAGAATGCAAAGGAAGACGCATGAGCTCGCAAATCAAGGCATCCTTGCTTCGGTTGCTGCCGCAGTTCATTGCGCTTGCGGTAATTCTTCTGTTGAATTTCATTATGTTCCCGCATTTCTTTCATCTAGAAATTCAAAATGGAAGACTCTACGGGAGCCTGATTGACGTGCTCAATCGCGGCGCACCGGTGGCGCTGCTGTCCATCGGCATGACGCTGGTTATCGCCACCAAAGGGATCGATCTTTCGGTCGGCGCGGTGATTGCCATATGTGGTGCCGTGGCGGCATCGTCGATCGTTTCCGGCTATTCGCTGAGCTACACTCTGTTGCTGACCGTCGGTATCGGTCTGGCGTGCGGCTTATGGAATGGCTTTCTGGTCGCCGCGCTCGATATCCAGCCGATCATCGCGACGCTGGTGCTGATGGTGGCCGGTCGCGGCATCGCGCAATTGATTACCGAGGGTACGATCCTCACCTTCAACAATGACGGGCTGATCTTTCTCGGCAGCGGTTCCTTCGCGGCACTCCCGATGCCTGTGGTGATCTGGCTTGTCGCTGCGCTCGTCGTGATCCTTCTCGTCCGGCGCACGGCGCTTGGGATGCTGGTTGAAGCGATTGGTATCAACCGCCGGGCGAGCACACTGTCAGGTATCCAAACCCCGGTCCTGCTCATGGCGGTTTATGCATTGAGCGGGCTTTGTGCCTCTATCGCCGGCATCATCGTTTCGGCCGATATCAAGGGAGCCGATGCCAATAACGCCGGCCTGTGGCTGGAGCTGGACGCGATTCTCGCCGTCGTCGTCGGTGGCAATTCGTTGCTTGGCGGCCGTTTCAGCATCGTCGGTTCATTGATCGGCGCGATGATCATTCAATCGGTCAATACAGGCATCCTGCTCTCCGGCTTTCCGCCGGAGTTCAATCTGGTGATCAAGGCGGTCATCGTCATCGTCATTCTGGTCATCCAGTCCCCGGCGATGCAATCCACCATGTCATTTTTCTGGCGCCGAGGCGAAGGGCGGATGGTGCAAAAGGAGCAGGCAAAGTGAATTCCAAATATCTTCCGCTGCTTGCGACGATCGTCATCTTCATCCTCGCCTATGCCGGCTGCGTGACGCAATATCCGAACATGCTGTCGACGCGAGTGATCGGTAATCTATTGACCGACAATGCTTTTCTGGGGATTGCGGCCGTCGGCATGACATTCGTGATCATTTCCGGCGGGATCGATCTGTCCATCGGCTCGGTCATTGCCTTTACCGGCGTTTTCCTGGCGGTTATCTTTCGCGATACGACGATCCATCCCCTGGTCGCGTTCGCCCTGGTCCTCGTGATCACGACGATTTTCGGCGCCGGCATGGGTGCCATCATCCATTATCTCAGCATGCCGCCCTTCATCGTGACGCTGGCCGGCATGTTCCTGGCGCGCGGCATAGCCTTCGTGCTGTCCATCGACAGTATCCCGATCGAGCATGATTTCTATTCGCAGCTGAACGATCTCTATTGGCTCATGCCTGGCGGCGGCCGGCTGACATTGATCGGTGGCCTCATGCTGCTCGTCTTCGCCGGCGGCGTTATCCTGGCTCACCGCACTCGTTTCGGTGCCAATGTCTATGCCTTGGGCGGCGGTGTGCCGACGGCGCAACTCATGGGCGTTCCCGTCGGCCGTACGACGATCCGGATCTACGCTTTGTCGGGTTTTCTCGCCGGTCTATCCGGAATCGTTTTTTCGATCTATACATCCGCTGGATATTCGCTTGCCACCGTTGGCGTTGAGCTCGACGCCATCGCTGCTGTGGTCATAGGTGGAACACTGCTAACGGGAGGAGCGGGGTTCGTCGGGGGAACACTCATCGGAATTCTCATACAGGGCCTGATTCAGACCTACATCACCTTCGATGGAACGCTTTCCAGCTGGTGGACGAAGATATTGATCGGCTTATTGCTGTTTGCATTTATTCTGATGCAGAAGGGCCTTCTGCTGCTTTCCCGTTTCAATCGACGATACGCCTGAGGGAAGGACAGAATGCTTGCGCAGCCGATTGCTTGATACCAGAAAACCCGAGAGAAAGACGCGAACGAGCCATGCTCAGGTCGTCGACGATCTTGGTAAGGCGATCGTGTCAGGCGCTTTTCCGATCGGTAGCATTCTTCCTGGCGACAGCGAGCTTCTGCAGCGATTCAAGGTATCCCGCACCGTTCTGCGCGAAAGCATGAAGACGCTTGCGGCAAAGGGGCTGATCGTGCCGCGGGCACGTGTCGGCACTCGGGTCACCGAGAGAATTCATTGGAACATGTTCGATAATGAAGTGCTTAACTGGCACTTCGAGAGCGGGGTCAACAAGGAGTTCCTTCTCCACCTCTATGACATACGCATGGCTTTCGAGCCTTTCGCCGCCAGCCTGGTAGCGGAGCGGGCCAGCCGCGAGGACATCGATCTCCTGCGCCGGCTCGCAGCCTCCATGGCCGCCTCGCATCATACGTCGGACAGCCTTGCCGTTGCCGACCTGCATTTCCATCTGGCAATCACCGAAGCGTCGCAGAACCCGTTCATGCGCTCGCTCGGCGGACTCATCGAGGCGGCATTGGTCGGCATGTTCCGCATGAGCGCGCCTCCTTCCAGCAATGGCTTTGCCAATATTGCCGACACGCATATGGCGATTGTCGATGCCATCGCGGCGCGGGACGGCCCGGCCGCGCACAAGGCTATGGAGTTTGTGATCATCGATGGGCGTCAGCACGTCCTCGAAGGTTTCGCCGCTCTTGCCCAGGCCTGAGCTCTGCCTTTAATTTCGCCGTAGTTCGCCGCTCGACTAGTTGCTATGAGGGTGACTGTGCTCGTCAGCGGGCAACGCCTGATCGTATATCTCGGAGCCCGAAATGGAACGTACCTGCCTCGCCATCATTCTCGCCGCCGGCGACAGTACCCGTATGAAATCGTCGATATCGAAGGTTCTGCATCCGATTGCCGGTCGCCCGATGATCGCGCATGTGATGGAGGCGATCGCCAAGACGGATATTTCGGCGGCAGCGCTGGTTGTCGGGCGCAATGCCGATGAGGTGACTGCGGCAGCGTCGATCGGCGGCATCACCGTCGAATCCTATCTGCAGAAGGAGCGCCTCGGCACCGGTCACGCCGTGCTGGCGGCGCGCGAAGCGATCGCCAGGGGATACGACGATATCCTCGTTGCCTATGGCGATGTGCCGTTGCTGACCGACACGCCGCTTCGCGCTGCGCGCCAGGGGCTGGCCGAAGGCAATGACGTCGTCGTCATCGGCTTTCACACCGACAATCCGAATGTCTATGGCCGGTTGCTGGTCAAGGATGGCGAATTGATCGCGATCCGCGAGGCAAAGGATGCAACGGACGCCGAACTGGCGGTGACCTGGTGCAATAGCGGTCTGATGGCGATCAACGGCCGCAAGGCGCTCGATCTGCTCGACCGCATCGGCAATGATAATGCCAAGGGCGAATACTACCTCACCGATCTCGTCGAGATCGCCCGTTCGCTGGGCGGGCGCGCCGTGGCCGTCGATGCACCCGAAGTCGAGATGACTGGCTGCAACAACCGCGCCGAACTCGCCTTCATCGAGCGTCTCTGGCAGGAGCGGCGCCGGCACGAGCTGATGCTGTCCGGTGTCACCATGATTGCGCCGGAGACCGTGTTTTTGGCCTATGATACCGTTATCGGCCAGGATGCATTGATCGAGCCGAATGTCGTGTTCGGCCCGGGCGCGGTCATTGAAGGCGGCGCGATCGTCCACGCCTTCTCGCATATAGAGGGCGCACATGTCAGCGCAGGTGCCACCGTCGGGCCATTTGCAAGGCTGCGCCCTGGTGCGGACCTCGCTCGTGGCGCAAAGGTCGGCAATTTCTGCGAGGTCAAGAACGGCAAGATCGGCGAGGGCGCCAAGGTCAATCATCTGACCTATATCGGCGACGCGACGGTGGGTGCCGCCAGCAACATCGGTGCCGGCACGATCACCTGCAATTATGATGGCGTGAACAAGCACGAAACCCATATCGGCGCCAATGCCTTCGTCGGGTCCAATTCATCGCTCGTGGCACCCATCCGCATCGGTGATGGCGCCTACATTGCGTCCGGCAGCGTTATCACCGACGATGTTCCCGCCGATGCGCTGGCCTTCGGGCGTGCGCGCCAGGAGGTGAAGCCGGAACGCGCCAAGCTCATTCGCGAGCGGGCCCTTGCTATCAAGGCAGCCAAGAAGGCCGGCCACTAAACTCTTGGGCGATCCGCGTAACGGTCAGAAATCGAAAGTGACCGTTGCGGCAATTGAGAAAATTGCAGGAATGATTAGGACTTGCCCTCATATCTGAGGCCAGACGGAGAGTTGTATGTGCGGCATTGTTGGGATCGTCGGAACGAAGCCTGTAGCGGACCGCTTGGTGGACGCGCTGCGGCGCCTCGAATACCGCGGCTATGATTCGGCCGGCGTCGCGACGATCCATGACGGCGTGATGGATCGCCGCCGCGCGGAAGGAAAGCTCTTCAATCTGGAGAAGCGGCTGGAGACTGATCCTCTGCCCGGCACGACGGGGATTGCCCATACGCGCTGGGCCACGCACGGCGTTCCGAACGAAACCAATGCCCACCCGCATTTCGTGGAAGGCGTCGCCGTCGTCCATAACGGCATCATCGAAAACTTCTCCGAATTGCGCGAGGAGTTGAAGGCCGAAGGCAAGGTATTTGCTTCGCAGACAGACACGGAAGTGGTTGCGCACCTGCTCGCAAACCATATCCGCGAAGGTCTGGATCCCCGCGCCGCAATGCTGAAGATGCTGAACCGCGTGACTGGTGCCTACGCACTGGCCGTGATGTTCGAGAACGATCCTGACACGTTGATCGCGGCGCGTTCCGGCCCGCCCCTTGCCGTGGGTTACGGCAAGGGCGAAATGTTCCTCGGTTCGGATGCGATTGCCCTCGCGCCCTTCACCAACGAGGTCAGCTATCTCGTCGACGGCGACTGCGCGATCGTCACCCATGCCGGCGCGACCATTCTCGATTTCAACGGCAATGAAGTGACGAGGCCGCGGCAGATTTCGCAGGCAACCGCCTATGTGGTCGACAAGGGCAACCATCGCCACTTCATGGAGAAGGAAATCTACGAGCAGCCGGAGGTCATTTCGCACGCGCTCAGCCAATATGTCGATTTCGCTAGCCACCGGGTACGCCCAAGCGCATCGGCGATCGATTTCGGCAATGTCTCGGGCCTGGCAATTTCCGCCTGCGGTACGGCTTATCTTGCCGGCTTGATCGGCAAATACTGGTTCGAGCGATATGCGCGCCTGCCGGTCGAAATCGACGTGGCCTCAGAATTCCGCTACCGCGAAATGCCTTTGTTGCCCTCGCAGGCGGCACTCTTCATCTCGCAATCCGGTGAAACGGCCGATACGCTTGCCTCGCTGCGCTATTGCCGGGATCACGGCCTCAAAATCGGTGCGGTCGTCAACGTCAAGGAATCGACCATCGCGCGCGAGTCCGATGCTGTATTTCCGATCATGGCCGGCCCCGAGATCGGCGTTGCCTCGACGAAAGCCTTCACCTGCCAGCTTGCCGTTCTTGCTTCGCTGGCGATCGGAGCGGGTATCGCTCGAGGTACCGTCAACGCTGCGCAGGAACAGGAAATGGTGCGCCATCTCGTCGAGATGCCGCGCATCATGGCCAATGTCCTGAATATCATCCAGCCGCAGATGGAAGGCCTGGCGCGCGAGATTTCGAAGTTCAAGGATGTGCTCTATCTCGGTCGCGGCACGAGCTTCCCGCTCGCCATGGAAGGCGCGCTGAAGCTGAAGGAAATCTCCTACATCCACGCCGAGGGATATGCGGCCGGCGAGCTGAAGCACGGTCCTATTGCCCTGATCGACGAGAATATGCCCGTCATCGTCATCGCGCCGCACGACCGCTTTTTCGACAAGACCGTTTCCAATATGCAGGAAGTGGCGGCACGTGGCGGTCGAATCATTTTCATCACCGATGAAGCGGGGGCAGCCGCCTCGACATTGCCGACGATGGCGACGATTGCGCTGCCGGTCGTCGATGAGATCATCGCTCCGATCATCTTCTCACTACCGATTCAGCTGCTTGCCTATCATACCGCGGTCTTCATGGGGACGGATGTCGATCAGCCGCGCAACCTCGCCAAATCGGTCACCGTGGAATAGGATTCTTTCCGTCGCACATTTGCCGTCACGTCGTCGTGAGCCTATCGTTTGTTCGGCTCGCAGACGCAGCTGGCGGGTTGTATGCCGCGCTGATTTCTGGCACGATTCGCTCACGGAGATGGTGGGGTGAATTTGCCGGATAGCGGTAGCGACGGAACGGAGTTTTCGAGCGGCGAATGACTGAAAAACTCATCAAAATGTCCGTAACCACGCGGGTCAGAAACAATTTCCTGGCCGGCCTGATTATATGCGCTCCGATCGCCATCACACTGTGGCTGACCTGGTCTGTCGTCCATTGGGCCGATAGCTGGGTTCGCCCCTATATTCCCGCGCGTTACGATCCCGAAAGCTATCTGAACTTCGCCGTTCCCGGTACCGGCCTGGTGATCGCGATGATCTTCATCACGATCGTCGGTTTTCTGGCCAAGAACCTGATCGGCCAGAGTATCGTCCGCTTCGGCGAGTCGATCGTCAATCGCGTGCCTTTGGTGCGGACCATCTACAAGAGCGTCAAGCAGATCTTCGAGACCGTGCTGAAGGAGCAGGGTACGTCGTTCAAGAAGGTGGGGCTGATCGAATATCCGAGCCCCGGTCTCTGGTCCATGGTGTTCATATCGACGGATGCCAAGGGTGAGATTGCTTCGAAATTCAATGCCATGGGTCAGGACATGGTGGCGGTCTTCCTGCCGCCGACACCCGTGCCAACGGCCGGCTTTCTGGTTTTCGTTCCACGCGAAAAGATCACGGTGCTCGACATGAGCCCGGAGGATGGCGCCAAGCTGCTGATATCTGGCGGCCTGGTTTCGCCCGAATACAAGGAAGAGCTGGTTGCGGCGAAGGGGCTGCCCAGGCCCGTTCCGATAAAATCCCTGACTTAGAGACGCTCCCGCTCCTGTCGTAGGTTGCCTGGCCTCGCGTATCGCGCGAGCTGTCATGTCCCTATCATATTGACGCCTTAGACCGTCGTACGGGACAGGCAATCGGATGCATCTCATCATCGAACGTGCGGAGTTTCGACCCGGGCTGTTGTTTCTCGACACGGCTCGAGAGAGGGCCGGAGATGGATCTCATTGTCTCCATAGATATTTTCATCGGAGGATATTGTCTTGAAATCTATGCGTTCCAAGAGCTTGCCGCTGTTGTCGGCTGTGCTTGCCACATTTGTTTTTTCTGCGCCGGTCGCGGCGCTTGCGGATAGTTCCATCGCGGTCCAGGGCGTGACGCTTGTCAACAAGGGACGTGTTGCGGTCGGCCGCATCCCCTCCAACCTGCGTGACAAGTTCGGCGAGACCTTCGGCTCCGGTTCAGGCATGTCGATCGATACCAAGAGCTGGGTTCGCAATGCCGACGGCACCTATAAGGGTTCGCTCTGGCTGCTGCCGGACCGCGGCTACAATGCTGTCGGCACGACCGACTATCGTCCGCGCCTGAACACGATCGACGTCACTTTGAGCCCGGTCGCGCCTGGCGCGACGCCGCCGGCCGGCAAGGAACAGGCAGGCGTCGACGCCAAGCTTTCCGACACCCTGCTTCTGAAGGATGACAAGGGCGCCGACACCACCGGCCTCGATCCGGCCAATGGCACCCGCAAGGCGGAGGGCGCGATGCCGCTGCTGCCCCAGGCGCCGAACGGCAAGATCTCGCTCGACACGGAAGCGATCGCACGGCTGCCCGACGGCACGATGTTCATCAGCGACGAATATGGTCCCTATATCTACCGCTTTGCCGCCGATGGCCGCATGATGTCCGCCACCCCTCCGCCAGCCGCCTTGCTGCCGATGCGCAACGGCGCTGTCAACTTCGCTTCCAACAACCCGGGTCCCGGTGAAACCGCTCCGGATCCGAAG
Source organism: Rhizobium sp. BK289 (assembly GCF_014193575.1). NCBI lineage: Bacteria > Pseudomonadati > Pseudomonadota > Alphaproteobacteria > Hyphomicrobiales > Rhizobiaceae > Rhizobium > Rhizobium sp. BK289. Next base: position 88,695 of record NZ_JACHZO010000009.1, on the reverse strand, counting down.
GACCCGACGAGCGGCCGCCAGAACAACCAGGGTCTGGAAGGCATGTCGCTGACGCCGGACGGCAAGTTCCTGATCGCCGTGCTGCAGTCTGCAACGCGCCAGGATGGCGGCGATTCCAGCTCCACGCGCCAGAACACCCGCGCGCTGGTCTATGATGCTGCCGATCCGGCAAATCTGAAGCTGGTTCATGAATATGTCGTGCCGCTGCCGGTCTTCACGAATGACAAGGGCAAAACGGCTGTTGCCGCCCAGAGCGAAATCTATGCGCTCTCGCCGACAAGCTTCCTGATGCTGGCGCGCGACAGCAACAACGGTTACGGCGTAAAGGGCGACAAGTCGCTCTACCGCAGCATCGTCGCCGTCGACGTGTCGGCTGCGACCGACATCGCCGGCAGCAAGTTCGATGCCGATACGGCGGTCGCGCCCAAGGGTGTTCTTGACGCCTCGGTAAAGCCGGCCACGGTTAGCCAGTTCATCGATATCAACGACAGCGCCGATCTCGCTCGCTTCGGCCTTCATAATGGCGCGCCGAACGACCGCAACAACCTCTCGGAAAAATGGGAGGCCATGTCGCTCGTCAGCGTTCAGGATCCGAAGCTGCCGGACGATTACTTCCTGTTCGTCGCCAATGACAACGACTTCCTGACCCAGGATGGCTATCAGGTGGGCGCGGCCTACAAGGGTGACGGCGGGGGCGATGTAGACACCATGTTCCAGGTATTCCAGGTGACCATTCCCGGCCTCGCCGCAAAGTGATCTGACGAAATGCCGATGGGCGCGGCTAACGCGTCCATCCGCTTACCCCGCTCGCAGGAACCGGATCGCTTCGTCGCGACGGAAGAGATAGAGCAGGGTGCGTACCGCACTGCCACGCTCGCTGGTCAGCTCCGGATCGCGCTCGATGAGATAGGCTGCATCCTTGCGGGCGATTTCCAGAAGATCGGCATGGGCTTCCAGGCTGGCGATGCGGAAGCCTGGTGTGCCGGACTGACGCGTGCCGAGAAGCTCGCCTTCGCCCCGCAGCTTCAAATCCTCCTCGGCAATGCGGAAGCCGTCTTCCGTCTCGCGCATGATCGACAGCCGCGCATGTCCGGTTTCGCCGAGCGGCCCTTTGTAGAGCAGAATGCAGGTCGAGGCTTCGTCGCCACGTCCGACGCGGCCGCGTAGCTGATGCAGCTGCGCCAGGCCGAAGCGCTCGGCATGTTCGATGACCATGATGGTTGCGTCCGGCATGTCGACGCCCACTTCGACGACGGTCGTGGCGACCAGCAGGCGGATCTCGCCATTCTTAAAGGCCATCATCACGGCGTCTTTTTCCGGTCCGCTCATCCGGCCATGGATCAGGCCGATGCCCGGTCCGAGCGCCTTGGTCAACGTCTCATGGCGCTCCTCGACCGACATTAAATCGGATTCTTCGGATTCCTCCACAAGTGGGCATATCCAATAGGCTTTTTTACCTTCGGACAGTGCGCTTTTCAGGCGACCGACTATGTCGCCGGTTCGCTCGTTCGGAATGGTGATCGTCTGGATCGGCTTGCGTCCCGCCGGCTTCTCGGTGAGCTTCGAAACGTCCATATCGCCGAAGGCAGCGAGCACAAGCGTTCGCGGTATGGGCGTCGCGGTCATGACGAGCATATGGGGAGAGATACCCTTCGCGGTCAGGCGCAGGCGTTGGTGAACGCCGAAGCGGTGCTGTTCGTCGACGACGGCCAGTATGAGGTTGGCATAGGCGACGCTGTCCTGGAACAGAGCATGCGTGCCGATGATGATCTGCGCCTCGCCGGAGGCGATGCGCTCCAGGATCGCATCTCGCTCGCGTCCCTTCGTACGGCCTGTAAGAACTTCGACGGAAAGGTTTGCATTCGCTGCGAATTTTGAAATGGTGGCGAAGTGTTGGCGGGCGAGGATTTCGGTCGGTGCCATGAGCACAGCCTGGCCACCGCTTTCGATCACGGCGGCGATAGCCATCAGGGCCACCAGCGTCTTGCCCGCGCCGACGTCGCCCTGCAGCAGCCGAAGCATGCGCTCGGTGCCCGCCATATCCTTCAGAATATCGGCCACTGCGTCGCGCTGGCTGTTCGTCATCGAGAAGGGCAGGAATTCCAGTATCTTGCGGCTGATTTCTCCAGTTGCATGCACCGGCTGCCCCGCAACCTTGCGTAGCCTTTGGCGCACGAGAGAGAGCGACAATTGCCCTGCCAGGAATTCATCATAGGCAAGCCGGCGGCGCGCGGGAGATTGCGGATCGATATCCGCCGCATCCCTCGGCGCATGCAGCATGTGGAAGGCGTCGGAGATCGAGGGGAAACCCTGCTTCTGAGTAAGGGCTATGTCATCCCACTCGGGCAGCTGCGGGATGCGCGGCAGCGCCGCCTCGATGGTCTTGCGCAGGAACTTCGGCGTGAGGCCGGCGGTTAGCGGATAGACCGGTTCGACGAGCGGCAGGTTTTCCGCCTCGCTCTCGCGCATGATATAGTCGGGATGCACCATGGACGGTCGGCCGTTGAACCAATCGACCTTACCACTGACGGTGACGGTTTCATCGATCGGCAGCTGCTTTTCGAGCCATTGCGCCTTGCCGCGAAAGAAGACCAGCGCCAATTCTCCGGTCTCGTCGTGCATATAGACGCGATAGGGAACGTTGCTACGCGGATTGGGCGGCGGCTGATGTCGGTCGACACGGCCGGTGATGGTGACAATTGCGCCCTGCGGCGCTCGGGCTATACCGGGCTGCTCGCGTCGATCGATGATCGAATGCGGCGCGTGAAAAATCAGGTCGATGACCCGGCAATCGTCGATCGTCTCGCGGTCGAGCAGCTTGACCAGCAGCTCGGATACCTTCGGCCCGACGCCGGGCAGCGAAGAGATGGAGGCAAACAGCGGATCGAGGATAGCGGGACGCATGGTCGGCAAAATGCGACGGGCAGGGCGCATTTGGCAAGGGGCGGTAGGGAACTCGGCGCCATTGTATCAAACACTCCCCGGAAAATTGCATTGCAGGTGCTTTTTTCTGAAAAACCGGTTCCCACCTTTGAGCACTGGTTTTATAGAGACGCATCAACATAAAGGTGTTTTTGATGACTGGGCTGACCCTCAGCAGTGCCGATCTCGATCCTCGCCGTCGGCGCATCCTTTTCCGTTGCTGGCATCGCGGCATCCGCGAGATGGATCTGGTCTTCGGCCAGTTTGCCGATAATGAGCTGCCGGGCCTCGCTGAAGCTGAACTGGATGAGCTCGAGCGCATCATGGCCGAAGAGGACAATGATCTCCTCAAGTGGATTCTCGGCAGCCAGCCGACGCCGCAGCATCTGCAGACGCCGCTTTTTCAGCGTCTGGCCTCGTACAAGCCCGATTTCGAAGAGATCGCCGAAAGGTTCGGATTAACGAAATGATCCCCGGTTTCGACGCGAAGAAGCTGCTCGCCGCCAGCGAGCCGATGACGGTCGGTCATGTGCCGGCCGGCCTAGAGCCGTTTCTGATTGCCGAAATGGCAAAGACCGGTCAGCCGATCGCCTATGTCATGTCCGACGGCCAGCATATGGCCGATGTCGAACAGATGCTCGGCTTCATCGCGCCCGAAATCCCGGTTCTCACCCTGCCTGCCTGGGATTGTCTTCCCTACGACCGCGTTTCCCCGAGTTCCGATACCTCGGCGCGGCGCCTGGCGGCTTTGTCCAGCCTGATCGCGCATCATCGCAAGCCGCATGCGGCGATCGTGCTGGTGACCGTCAATGCCATGCTGCAGAAGGTGGCGCCACAGGACATTATTGAGAGCCTGGCGTTCTCGGCCCGTCCCGGCAATCAGGTCCGGATGGACGACATCGCGGCCCGCCTGGAGCGCAACGGTTTCGATCGCGTGGCGACCGTGCGCGAGGTCGGCGAATATGCCGTGCGCGGCGGCATTCTCGATGTCTTCGTTCCCGGCACGGAAGAGCCGGTACGCCTGGATTTCTTCGGCGATACGCTGGAAAGCATCCGCAGCTTCGATCCGGCAAGCCAGCGCACGACAGGGCAGGTGCGTTCGCTCGATCTCAATCCGATGAGCGAAGTGACGCTGACGCCGGATACGATCAGCCGCTTCCGCAAGAATTATCTTTCCGCCTTCGGCGCCGCCACGCGCGACGATGCGCTCTATCTCGCCGTGTCGGAAGGCCGTCGCTATGCCGGCATGGAACATTGGCTGCCGCTCTTCTACGAGAAGCTCGAGACGGTTTTCGACTATCTCAAGGGCTTCCGTTTGGTGACGGATCACACCGTGCGCGAGGCAGCCGAGGAGCGTTCCAAGCTGGTCTTCGACTATTACGATGCCCGCCTGCATTCCGGCCAGCAAGCCAAGGGGCAAATGGCGCAGGGCACGCCCTATAAACCGGTTACGCCCGGCCAGCTCTATCTCGACGGCAAGGCTTTCGGCAGCGCTTTGGATGCCTTTGGCGCCATCCGCATCTCACCCTTCAACGAGCATGAGGGCGAGGCGCGCCGCGTCATCGAGCTTGATGCCCGCCAGGGGCCGCGCTGGGCGCGGCCAGCGACTGACACAGCCGATAGCGAGCGCGTCAACGTCTTCGATGCGGTCGTCAAGCATATTGCCGACAAGCGGGCGGCGGGCGGCAAGGTGCTGATTTCGGCCTGGACCGAAGGTTCGCTCGATCGCCTCCTGCAGGTGCTTTCCGAACACGGGTTGGCGCGCGTCAAGACGATTGAGGCCTTCAAGGATCTCAGCGGCCTGGCGAAGGGCGAGGCGGCTGCCGCCGTACTCAGCCTCGAAGCCGGCTTCGAGGCTGGGGATCTCGTCGTCATCGGCGAGCAGGATATTCTCGGCGACCGCATGGTGCGCCGCTCCAAGCGCCGTAAGCGCGCCGCCGATTTCATCTCGGAAGTGGCGGGGCTCGACGAAGGCTCGATTGTCGTTCACGCCGAGCATGGCATCGGCCGTTTCGTTGGCCTCAGGACCATCGAGGCTGCCGGTGCACCGCATGCCTGCCTTGAGCTGCAATATGCCGACGACGCCAAACTCTTCCTGCCGGTCGAGAACATCGATCTGCTCTCGCGCTTTGGCGGCGAGGGCACCGAGGCGCAGCTCGACAAGCTCGGCGGCGGCGCCTGGCAGATGCGCAAGGCGAAGCTCAAGAAGCGCCTTCTGGATATCGCTGGTGACTTGATCCGTGTTGCGGCCGAGCGCCTGACTCGCCATGCGCCGGTGCTGACCTCGCCCGAAGGGCTCTACGACGAGTTTGCTGCACGCTTCCCCTATGACGAGACCGACGACCAGATGAACGCCATCGAGGCGGTGCGTGAGGATCTCGGCGCCGGCCGGCCGATGGACCGCCTTGTCTGTGGTGACGTCGGTTTCGGCAAGACAGAGGTGGCGCTTCGTGCTGCCTTCGTCGCCGCCATGAATGGCGTGCAGGTCGCTGTCGTGGTGCCGACGACCTTGCTTGCCCGGCAGCATTTCAAGACCTTTTCCGAGCGTTTCCGCGGCCTGCCGATCCGGGTACAGCAGGCATCCCGCCTGGTTGGCGCCAAGGATCTGGCGCTGACGAAGAAGGAAGTGGCCGAAGGCAAGACGGATATCGTCGTCGGCACGCATGCGCTGCTCGGCGCCGGTATCAAATTCGCCAATCTCGGCCTGCTCGTCATCGACGAGGAGCAGCATTTCGGCGTCAAGCACAAGGAGCGGCTGAAGGAGCTGAAGAGCGACGTGCATGTGCTGACGCTATCGGCGACGCCGATCCCGCGCACCTTGCAGCTTGCGATGACCGGTGTACGCGAACTGTCGCTCATCACCACGCCGCCGGTCGACCGCATGGCGGTGCGCACCTTCATTTCGCCCTTCGATTCCCTCGTGATCCGCGAAACGCTGATGCGCGAGCATTATCGCGGCGGCCAGAGCTTCTATGTCTGTCCGCGTCTTGCCGATCTCGCTGATATCCATGCGTTCCTGCAATCGGATGTGCCGGAGTTGAAGGTGGCGGTCGCCCATGGCCAGATGCCGGCCGGTGAGCTGGAAGACATCATGAACGCCTTCTACGAAGGCCGTTATGACGTGCTGCTCTCCACCACCATCGTCGAATCCGGCCTCGATGTGCCGACGGCCAATACGCTGATCGTCCACCGCGCCGACATGTTCGGCTTGGCCCAGCTCTATCAGCTCCGCGGCCGCGTCGGTCGCTCCAAGGTCCGCGCCTTTGCGCTCTTCACGCTGCCCGTCAACAAGGTACTGACCACAACGGCGGAGCGCCGGCTCAAGGTGCTGCAGTCGCTGGATACGCTCGGCGCCGGCTTCCAGCTGGCAAGCCACGATCTCGATATCCGAGGTGCCGGCAACCTGCTCGGCGAGGAACAGTCCGGCCACATCAAGGAAGTCGGATTCGAACTTTACCAGCAGATGCTCGAGGAGGCCGTCGCCGAGGTCAAGGGCGTCGACGAGATCCAGGATACCGGCTGGTCGCCGCAGATCTCCGTCGGCACGCCGGTCATGATCCCCGATGATTATGTGCCCGACCTGCATCTGCGCATGGCGCTCTATCGTCGTCTCGGCGAGATCACCGAGCTGAAAGAAATCGACAGTTTCGGAGCCGAGATGATCGATCGCTTCGGCCCCTTGCCGATCGAGGTGCAGCATCTTCTGAAGATCGTCTACATCAAGTCGCTCTGCCGCATCGCCAATGTCGAGAAGCTCGACGCCGGCCCGAAGGGTGTCGTCGTGCAGTTCCGCAACAAGGAATTCCCGAACCCGCCCAACCTCGTCGGCTATATCGCCAAGCAGGGCACCATGGCAAAGATCCGTCCCGACCACAGTGTCTTCCTGACCCGCGACCTGCCGACGCCGGAAAAGCGACTGCAGGGGGCGGCCGTGGTCATGACGCAACTGGCGGAATTGGCGAAGTAGGAGGCGTCTCTCTCAGCCAGCAGTTTTGCGGCTGATGAAGGGCCGGCCCGCCGCAACCATTTTCCGCTGCGGGCCGAAACTGACCATATCCTCAAGCCGCCTGTGGCTCACGCATCTCCCCAGCATCTGGAATCCGCGCTATGACCTTGATTTCAAAATCGAAGCCCGCCAGCCAGTTGACGCCAACTGCCGTCCAGTTCGGATAAGGCTTTTCGGTGAAATCCGGTTCTTGACGGTCATGATCGCGCCGAACTGCCGCTCCGGATCGGTGTGAAACGTGGTGACATCGATGATGTCGTCGAAGGTGCATCCTGCGGCTTCCAGGGTTGCTCTCAGATTGTCGAAGGCAAGTTGAACCTGCTTTTCGAAATCCGGCTCCGGACTTCCATCCGCACGGCTACCGACCTGGCCGGAGACGAACAGCAGGTCGCCCGAACGGATTGCAGCGGAATAGCCGTGCTCCTCATAAAGCGCATGTCTGTTCTTCGGGAAAATTGCATTCCTGGTCGTCATTATATTCGCCTCCTATTCGTGTTGAGGGGAAAAGATCAGAAGGACACAAGCTTTGGCAGCCATTCCAAAGCGCCGTGTGATTTGATATACGGTGTGTATGTGAAATATTCATATGCGCGGCGTATGTCAATATTTCAAATACGAAACGTATGTGAATTTGAGAGTGATATGGCAAAGCGTCTGGAAAAGATGGAAGAAAATCGCAACAAGCTGATTGCCGCTGCGCGGAAAGCTTTTGCCGAAAAAGGCTTCGCCGCGGCATCGATGGACGAGCTGACGGCAGATGTCGGTCTGACGAGAGGGGCCCTCTATCATAATTTTGGCGACAAACGGGGATTGCTCGCCGCCGTCGTCGATCAAATCGATCATGAGATGGCACTGCGGGCGAAGGAGATCGGCGCACAAGCGGACGGTGACTGGCAAGGCCTGCTTGCGGAAGGTGAGGCCTATATCAAGATGGCTCTCGATCCGGAGGTCCAGCGCATCGTCCTGCTTGATGGGCCGGCGGTGCTCGGTGATCCCTCGAAATGGCCCAGCCAGAACAGCTGTCTCGCGGGGACCCGGCAGACGGTTTCGAAGCTTCTGGAACAAGAGGTGGTCAAGCCGGTCGATCCCGAGGCGGCAGCCCGCCTCATTTCAGGCGCAGCGCTGAATGCTGCCCTCTGGGTTGCCGCCAGCGATAAACCGGCGGACGTGCTGCCCAAGGCGATAGAGGCCTTCCGCGCAATGGCTTCGGGATTGCTGGCAAAGACCTGATGCCGGCTATGCTCGGCTATTTCCGCGATCTGCGATTCGTGGAATCTCTTGCAGCTATGATCGAAACGCGGAATCCCGCCTAGTTCATTCCCGAGCGCGCTTCCGTCTTCATCTTTGCGATATCGCGCAACGCCCCGGCAAGCACGTCCGGGGTCTGCGCGCCGCTGACGGCATATTGCTGGTCGAAGATGAAGAAGGGCACGCCGTTGACGCCGATCTTCTGGGCGGCGTCGATTTCGCCAATAATCAGATCGCGATCCGCATCGGAGGCGAGCAGGGTTGATATGACGGAACGGTCGAGACCGGCCTTTTCGGCAATATCGAGCAGTACGGCATGATCGCCGACATTGCGGCCCTCTTCGAAATTGGCCTTGAAGAGCGCATCGACCACCTTGTCCTGCTTCTCGCGGCTTTCGGTGACGGCCCAGTGGATGAGGCGGTGCGCATCGAGTGTGTTGGGGCCGATCTTGATGGCGTCGAAATCGAACTTGATGCCGACCTCGCGGCCGAGATCTGTCAGCATCTTGTGTCCCTGCGCAACACGTTCCGCGCCGCCAAGCTTCTGCTCGAGCGCCTTCTTCTGGTCGACGCCCTCAGGCGGATAGTCGGGGTTCAGACGATAGGGCCGCCAGTTGAGATCCACGCCCACTTCGTCCTGTACCTCGGCGATGGCAAGCTCCAGGCGGGCCTTGCCGAGATAGCACCATGGGCAGACAACGTCCGAGACGATGTCGATCGTAATGCGTTCCATGGTTTTGTCCTTTCGGTTTTGGGCTAGCCTTCACCATCTAGGCCTTTGTGCCGATAGCTTCAACCGGTTACCGAAAGGGAACCACACAGCATTACTGAGCCGAGGCATCCCACCATGCGGGCAGATAATAGCCGTAGAGCGGCAGTACGTCGGAATGGGCGATATGGTTGCGCCGTGCCACCCACTGCTGGGCGATATGGTAAAGCGGCACGACATAATAGCCTGAAAGCAACATGCGATCGAAGGAACGCACGGCGTCGCGGAAATCATCGGCCGAGCGCGCCGTCAGGAAGTGATCGATCAGCGTATCGACGTCCGGGTCTTCGACGCCGGCAAAGTTCAGGCTGCCCGCCATCTTGGCAGCGGCAGAGCCCCAGCGCGGCACTTGTTCGATGCCTGGCGACAGCGACGACGGATAGGATTTGATGATCATGTCATAATCATAATTCGTCGTGCGCAGCTGATATTGCGAATCGTCGACGGTGCGAATCGTAACGGCAATGCCGAGCAGCGCCAGCGAGCGGCGATAAGCGATGGCAATACGCTCCTGATCCGCATTCTGCGTCATGATCTCGAAGCCGAGCTGCCGTCCGGCGCTGTCGACCATGCGTTCGCCCTTGATCGTATAGCCGCCCTGTTTGAGGAAGTTGACCGCCTTGCGCAGGATTTTGCGGTCACGGCCGGTGCCATCGCTGACAGGCAGCTTGTAGGTGCCGTCAAGCACGTCGGCATCGATACGGTTCTTGATTGCACCAAGCATGGCAAGCTCGTTGGCATTGGCAGGCACGCCGAAGGAGGACAGATCGGAATTCTGCCAGTAGCTTTCCGTTCGTGTATAGGCGCTGGAAGCCAGATTGCGATTGAACCATTCGAAATCGAAGGCGAGTGTCAGGCCCTTGCGCACATTCTTGTCGGCAAACATCGGCCGGCGCATGTTGAAGACGAAGCCCAGCATGCCGCTCGGCAGCTTCGGCGTAAACGTCTCCTTGACGACGGCGCCGGAGCCGACGGCCGGGAAATTATAGGCCTGCTGCCAATGCGCGGGGCTGCCGTCCGGATAGATATCGATGTCGCCCTTCTTGAAGGACTCGAACAAGGTCGTGTCCTGCAGGAAGTAGCTCACCACGATCTGATCGTAATTGTCGACGCCGACCTTCGTCGGAATGTCCTTGCCCCAATAATCGGGATTGCGCTCGAAGGTGATTCGCTGGCCGGGATCGACGCTTTTCACCCGATACGGACCGGAGCCGACCGGAATGCCGAGCGTGGTCCGATCGAAATTGTCGGAATTGGTCGCATGTTTCGGCAGGATCGGCAGCGACGAGGCGATGATGAGGGGCGTTTCGCGATTGGCCTTCTCGTTGAATCGGACCATGACGCTATGTTCGCCGACCTTCTCGATCGAGCCGATCGTGTCGAGCCAGGACGAGAAGGGTATGCGTCCCTTCTCACGCAGGAGCTGGAAGGTGAAGATCACGTCGTCGGGCGTGACCGGCTGCCCGTCGGACCATTTGGCGGCGGGATTGAGGTTGAACTGGATGTAGCTCCTGCTGTCGTCCCATTCGACCGTCTGTGCCAATAATCCGTAAAGCGTGAAGGGTTCATCACGCGAGCGCACCATAAGCGGTTCATAGATGAGATTGCCGAATTCCGGATCCCACATGCCGCGCGCCGTGGTGCGCATGCTCTTCAAAATGAAAGGGTTCAGGTTGTCGAAGGTGCCGACCACGCCATAGCTGATGCGCCCGCCCTTTTTCACATCCGGATTGACGTAAGGGAAATGCTTGAAATCCGCCGGCAGGGCCGGATCTCCATGCGTGGCAATGCTATAGAGCGGTTGCGCCGCGGCGGCGTTGCACAAGGCTGCTAAGAACAGGAGGACAGCGATCCGGAGCGCTTGCATGGCATCCTTTCCGGTAAGGGTACGATTCGGCCGAACATTATCACGAGCGTGCCGAATTCAACACGCGACTGCGGAAATCTTAGGACTTGGCAGAAAAGGCCAAAGAAAAGCTGGATATCCGCGCCGGTGCGATGTAACAGGGGTGCCGGGTTTCTCGGGTCATGTATTTGCCTTATTCATTCGACAGGTGGACGACGGTTTGACCCGAATTGCATGGGACGGCGCGCTGTCGTTCCGAAGCGGATTTCAGGAGGCGGTTTCGCTATGATGTTCAAGACTGACAACAAAATGCGGGCAGGTCTCTCTGCTCTGGCTCTCATGATCGGCGCGGCCATGCCGGCTGCTGCATTCGCTCAGGACGCGTCCAACGCAGCTCCTGCCGATGGCGGCAACGATCCCAATCAGCCGCGCCTGGGCTGGTACAAGACCTGCACCAAGCAGGACGATGCCGACATCTGCATCGTGCAGAACCTGATCATGGCAAACAACGGCCAGCTGGTCACGGCAGTCGGCCTCATCTCCGTCGATGGCAAGGTCAACCGCAAGATCCTGCAGATCTCCGTTCCGACGGCTCGCCTGATCCCCCCCGGCATCACCATGCAGGTTGATGGCGGCAAGGGCCAGAAGCTCGATTACGCCGTCTGCCTTCCGGACAAGTGCACGGCCGAAGTGCCCTTGACCGACGCGATGATCAACTCGCTGAAGAAGGGCACGGATGTGACCTTCACCTCGATCAACTTCCGCCGCGCACCGAACCCGATCAAGATTTCGCTCACCGGCTTCGGTGCCGCTTATGACGGTCCGGCAATCTCCGACAGCAAGCTTGCTGAAAGCCAGAAGAGCCTGCAGGACAGCATGCAGAAGAAGGCCGAGGAAGCGCGCAAGAAGCTGGAAGACGCCCAGAAGGCCGCCAAGCAGCAGTAAGCTTCTAGAAGTTTGCCTTATTGAAAAAGCCCGGAGCGATCCGGGCTTTTTTATGCTATCGATCGTGTCTCGAAAATGAAAAAGGGAAGACGCTTGGAGCATCTTCCCTTTTAAAAAGAATTTATCTGGCAGGCGCTTAGTGGGCGAAGCTCATCTTGGGTTTGAACTGGCCCGTCGGCGCCCGGTCGAAAATCTGGGCGATCTGCGGATTGCGGAGAGGGACGCCGCTCTCGTCGTTGATCAGATTCTGTTCTGACACGTAGGCGACATATTCGGTCTCGTCGTTTTCGGCGAGAAGGTGATAGAATGGCTGGTCCTTTTCAGGCCGCACTTCGGCCGGAATGGAATTCCACCATTCCTCGGTGTTTGCGAATTCCGGATCGACATCGAAGATGACACCGCGGAAGGGGAACATCCGGTGTCGAACCACGTCGCCAATGTTGAATTTTGCGTTTCGTTGTTTCATGGCACGACTTCCTTTCAAGCAATCATGTGGTGACTTTCACCACTGATATCAAGGATTTTGCCCCCATTCCTTCATCGAACTGTCACATTCGGCCCGGGTCATTCGTTCGAGCCATGCGATCGCTCAATGCGAGGACGCTATCGGGCGGGAGACCTGCCACCGGCTTCCCGATCGTGGAGAAAGCCCCGGCAGGCCGGGGCTTTCGTGTCCGATATCAGACCGAGTAGTACATGTCGTATTCGACAGGATGCGGGGTCATTTCGAAGCGCATGACTTCCTGCATCTTCAGCTCGATGAAGGCATCGATCTGGTCGTCGTCGAAGACGCCGCCGGCCGTCAGGAACTTGCGGTCCTTGTCGAGGCTTTCCAGAGCTTCGCGCAGCGAGCCGCAAACCGTCGGGATCTTCTTCAGCTCCTTCGGGGGCAGATCGTAGAGATCCTTGTCCATGGCCTTGCCGGGATGGATCTTGTTCTTGATGCCGTCGAGGCCGGCCATCAGCATGGCGGCGAAGCCGAGATAGGGGTTGGCGGTCGGGTCGGGGAAGCGGACTTCGACGCGCTTTGCCTTCGGGTTGGAGCCGAACGGGATGCGGCAGGAGGCGGAACGGTTGCGGGCCGAGTAAGCGAGCAGAACCGGAGCTTCATAACCCGGGACGAGACGCTTGTAGGAGTTCGTCGACGGGTTGGTGAAGGCGTTGATCGCCTTGGCATGCTTGATGATGCCGCCGATGTAATAGAGGCAGCTTTCCGAGAGGCCTGCATATTCGTCGCCGGCGAAGGTCGGCTTGCCGCCCTTCCAGATCGACTGATGGACGTGCATGCCCGAGCCGTTGTCGCCGAAGATCGGCTTCGGCATGAAGGTTGCCGTCTTGCCGTAGGCATTGGCGACCTGGTGCACGACATACTTGTAGATCTGCATCTTGTCGGCATTGCGCACCAGCGTGTCGAACTTGATGCCGAGCTCGTGCTGGGCGGCTGCGACTTCGTGGTGATGCTTTTCGACGACGACGCCCATTTCGGCCAGAACCGTCAGCATCTCGGAGCGCATGTCCTGGCAGCTGTCGATCGGCGGGACAGGGAAATAGCCGCCCTTGACGCGCGGACGGTGGCCGAGGTTGCCCGTTTCGTAATCGGTGTCGTCGTTGGACGGCAGTTCGCTCGAGTCGAGCTTGAAGCCGGTGTTGTAGGGATCGGCCTTGTACTTGACGTCATCGAAGACGAAGAATTCGGCTTCCGGGCCGAAGAAGGCGGTGTCGCCGATGCCGGAGGCCTTGAGATAGGCTTCAGCCTTCTTGGCGGTGCCGCGCGGATCGCGGTTATAGGCTTCGCCGGAGACCGGGTCGAGGATGTCGCAGAGGATCACCATGGTGGACTGTGCGAAGAACGGATCCATATGAACCGTATCCGGATCGGGCATCAGCACCATGTCGGATTCATTGATGGCCTTCCAACCGGCAATCGAGGAACCGTCGAACATGACGCCATCGGCAAACATATCTTCGTCGACGCAGACCACATCCATGGTGAGGTGCTGGAGCTTGCCCTTCGGATCCGTGAAGCGCAAGTCGACGAACTTTACGTCGTTGTCCTTGATTTGTTTCAATATTTCGCTTGCGGTCGTCATTAAATTGCTTCCCTTGACTTAGATGACGATTAAACGAGCCGCGGCCGCAGGGACCGGGCGGATTAAATGGCGTCGATGCCCGTCTCACCGGTGCGGATTCGAATGACTTCTTCCACGTTGGAAACGAAAATCTTTCCGTCGCCGATACGGCCTGTTTGTGCAGCCTTGCGGATGGCCTCGATCACCGCCTCCGCATTTTCGTCCGCCAATACAACCTCGACCTTCACCTTCGGCAGGAAGTCGACGACGTATTCGGCGCCACGGTAAAGCTCCGTGTGGCCCTTCTGACGACCGAAGCCCTTCGCTTCCGTGACGGTGATGCCCTGCAGGCCGACTTCCTGAAGGGCTTCCTTCACTTCGTCGAGCTTGAAGGGCTTAATGATCGCTTCGATCTTTTTCATGAGAAAATGTCTCTCCGCTTCTTCTGTTACAGCAGGACTACTCCCCGCTCGGCCAACGTAATGCACGTATCATGCCAGTTGCGAACGAGCTGCCGTAGAAAATCCCGGTGAATTCGTACCGAGACGATGGATTGATGAGGATTTTTTGGAAAAATGGAAGCGATTTCGCGCCGAAATGCACGGGATAAGCAAAATTTCGCAAAAAAGTGCCACGCACGCCATGTCTATGCTCCGGCAAGCCATTGAATGTTATTGTTTAATTATTATGCAAATGCATATTTATCAATCAAATCGCATGCTGTGAAAACGGTTGTTTTTGAGGCAGATTTCGCATCTATAATATCCGTCATGATGTTGCCGCTTGCCGACCTGCTTCTCACGCCCGACGATATGGCCGCTGTCGACAGCGCTGCCGCCGCGTCCGGTATCGATTCCTATGGGCTTATGGAAAGGGCCGGTCAGGCTGTCGCTGCCGCAGCGCTCCGGCACTTTCCCGAGGCGCATCGATATATCGTTCTTTGCGGTCCGGGCAACAATGGCGGGGACGGCTATGTCGCTGCACGCGCGCTGCAGCATGCCGGCGCCGAACTGCGGCTTTTCCATCTCGGCGATCCCAAGCGGCTCAAGGGCGATGCTATCAGTGCCTTTGCCGATTGTCCTGTCGGAGGCGCGGCGATCGGAAGCTATGTTCCGAAGGTCGGCGATGTGGTGATCGACGCCATCTTCGGCGCGGGGCTTTCCCGCTCCGTTCCTGATGAAGTTGCCGCGGTCATTGCGCGAATCGCCGAGGCGCAAGTTCCTGTCATCGCCGTCGATCTGCCATCCGGCATCGATGGGCGTAGCGGCCGGATTCTCGGCGCCGCCTTCCAAGCCACGCGCACCGTGACCTTTATGACGCGCAAGCCGGGCCACCTTCTCCTGCCGGGCCGCGATCTATGCGGCGAGCTGGAGGTTTTCGATATCGGCATTCCCGCGCGCATCGTTCGCACCTATGCCGACAATCGGATCGCGGAAAATGCGCCGGCGCAGTGGCAGGCTAAGATACCTTCGGCCAGCGCGGAGACGCACAAATACAAGCGCGGTCATCTGGTCGTCTTTTCAGGCGGTCCGAACGCAACCGGTGCTGCACGCATGTCGGCCATGGCGGGGCTGAAGGCCGGGGCAGGGCTCGTCACCATCGCCTCGCCGCCGGAAGCGCTTGATGTCAATGCCGGCCTGCTGACCGCAATCATGCTGCACGCGGTCGGGG
Organism: Rhizobium sp. BK289; assembly: GCF_014193575.1. Taxonomy (NCBI): domain Bacteria; kingdom Pseudomonadati; phylum Pseudomonadota; class Alphaproteobacteria; order Hyphomicrobiales; family Rhizobiaceae; genus Rhizobium; species Rhizobium sp. BK289. The sequence continues at coordinate 73,219 of NZ_JACHZO010000009.1, read as the reverse complement.
ATGAAGCGTCGTTGCGGCAATGGCTCGCCGATCAGCGGCTCTCGACCTTCATTCTCGGACCAGGTTTCGGCGCCGGCGAAAAAGCGCGCCAGTTCTGCCTCGCGCTTGCAGATCGCCATCTGGTGCTGGACGCGGACGGCATCACGTCGTTTCGCGACCAGCCGCAGCGATTGTTCGATGCTTTTGCCGAGGGACCGACACGCTTGGTGCTGACGCCGCATGAAGGGGAGTTTGCACGGCTCTTTCCCGATATTGCTGCGGACGAAGCTTTGAGCAAGATCGACAAGGCGAGGGCCGCGGCCGCGAGAGCCCACGCCGCCATCATCTACAAGGGTGCCGACAGCGTGATTGCCGCCCCTGACGGCCGGGCGCTGATCAATGCCAATGCGCCGCCCTGGCTTGCCACGGCCGGCTCCGGCGACGTGCTGGCCGGTATTGTCGGCGGCCTGATGGCGCAGGGCGCGCCCGCCTTCGAAGCCGCAGCGGCCGGCGTCTGGCTGCACGGCCTTGCGGGCCAGCATGCCGGCAAGGGGCTGACCGCTGAAGATCTCGTCGCGGCCGTCAAGCCGCTATAGCGCTATTTCGCCACTTCCTGCTGCAAGGCGATCGCACCGGGCGGTGCATTTACCTTGCCCTCATGGATCATGAAGGCAAAGACGTCGCGCGGCTCGACCTTGACCTTGCGTTTCGCATCGATCAGCGGCAGGTCGTCCGGCACCTTGCCGGCGGCCCATGTTTTCAAGCGATCCGCCCAGGCTTTCAGATCTTTCGGCGGATAGCAGGTCTTGATATCGTCCGAGCCTTTCTGCAGGCGGGCATAGACGAAATCTGCGGTCACGTCGGCGATCATCGGATATTCGAAATGCTCGGCGCAAACCGGCGCCACATTATACTTTTCAAGCAGCGCAATGAATTCCGGCACCTTGAAGGAATCGTGCCGGACTTCGACGACATGCTTGAGTGCAAGGCCATCCTGTTTCGCCGGCAGCAGCTTCAGGAATGCCTCGAAGTCATCCGGATCGAATTTCTTCGTCGGCGCGAACTGCCAGAGCAGCGGACCGAGATGATCGCCGAGCTCGCTGATGCCGGATTCCAGAAAGCGCTGCATGGACTCGCCCGCTTCGGCAAGCACGCGGCGGTTGGTGACGAAACGCGTCGCCTTCAGGGAGAAGATGAAGCCGTCAGGAACGTCGGCAGCCCATTTGGCGAAGACCTCAGGCTTCTGCGTGCTGTAATAGGTGCCATTGACCTCGATCACCTTCAGCTGGCGGCTGGCGTAGTTCAGCTCATCCTTCTGCTTCAGCGTGTCGGGATAGAAAGTCCCGCGCCAGGGTTCGAAGGTCCAGCCGCCTATGCCTGTGCGGATTTCGCCCGCTTTGGTCATTCTCTCCTCCTTGGACATTCAGCCGGGTGAACCTCACTCCGCCGCCGCAACCTTCTTCACCGGACGCCGCTCCAGCAGTTCCCTCAGGAACTGTCCCGTATAGGAGCGCTTTTCGTTGACGACCGCTTCCGGCGTTCCAACGGCAACGATCTCGCCGCCGCCATCGCCACCTTCCGGACCGAAATCAAGGATCCAGTCGGCGGTCTTGATGACTTCGAGATTGTGCTCGATGACGACAACCGAATTGCCCTGATTGACCAGTTCGTGCAGCATTTCCAGAAGCTTGGCGACATCGTGGAAGTGCAGTCCGGTTGTGGGTTCGTCGAGGATGTAGAGCGTGCGGCCCGTCGATCGCTTCGACAATTCCTTGGCTAGCTTGACGCGCTGCGCTTCGCCACCTGAAAGCGTATTGGCCTGCTGTCCCACCTTGATATAACCGAGGCCGACATCCTTCAGGCTCTGCAGCTTGTCGCGCACGGCGGGAACGGCCGCAAAGAAATCGACGCCTTCTTCGACCGTCATGTCGAGCACGTCGGCGATCGACTTGCCCTTGAAGGTCACGTCGAGAGTTTCGCGGTTATAGCGCTTGCCGTGGCAGACGTCGCAGGTGACGTAGACGTCGGGCAGGAAGTGCATCTCGATCTTGATGACGCCGTCGCCCTGGCAGGCCTCGCAGCGGCCTCCCTTAACGTTGAAGGAGAAACGGCCGGGCTGATAGCCGCGAGCCTTGGCTTCCGGCAATCCGGCGAACCAGTCACGGATCGGCGTGAAGGCGCCGGTATAGGTCGCAGGGTTCGATCGCGGCGTGCGGCCGATCGGCGACTGGTCGATATCGATGACCTTGTCAATATGTTCGAAACCGTCGATGCGGTCGTGATCGGCCGGGATTTCGCGGGCACCCATAACGCGGCGCGCCGCCGACTTGTAAAGCGTCTCGATCAGGAAGGTGGACTTGCCGCCGCCGGACACGCCGGTAACTGCGGTAAAGACGCCGAGCGGGATAGACGCCGTGACATTCTTGAGGTTGTTCCCTCTCGCGCCGACGACCTTGATTTCCTTGCCCTTCTTGGGCTTGCGGCGCTCATCCGGAACCGGCACGCCGAGTTCCCCGGAAAGATATTTACCGGTCAGTGACTTCGGGTTCGCCATGATATCCTGCGGCGTGCCATGCGCCACCACCTGGCCGCCATGGACGCCAGCTGCCGGGCCGATATCGACCACATCATCTGCGGTCAGGATCGCATCCTCATCATGCTCGACGACGATGACGGTGTTGCCGATATCTCGCAGATGCTTCAGCGTTTCCAGCAGGCGGGCATTGTCGCGCTGATGCAGTCCGATGGAGGGCTCGTCGAGAACGTAGAGAACGCCCGTCAATCCTGAACCGATCTGCGATGCAAGCCGGATGCGCTGGCTCTCGCCGCCGGACAGCGTGCCTGAATTGCGCGACAGGCTCAGATATTCGAGACCGACATCGTTGAGGAAGCGCAGGCGATCGCGGATTTCCTTGAGGATGCGGACAGCAATCTCGTTCTGCTTGTCAGTGAACGTTCCCGGCAGCGCGTCGAACCAGTCGCGGGCAACACGAATGGACATCTCCGCCACCTGGCTGATGTGCAGTTTGTTGATCTTGACCGCCAGGGCTTCCGGTTTCAGGCGATAGCCGTTGCAGGCCGGGCAGGGGGCGGCCGACATGAAGCGTTCGATCTCCTCGCGCGCCCAGGCGGAATCCGTTTCCTTCCAGCGCCGCTCGAGGTTCGGCACGATGCCTTCGAAATTCTTGTGCGTGGTGTAGGAGCGCGCACCGTCGGCATAATGGAATTCGATCTTGTCTTCCGTGCCGTTCAGAATGACGTCCTTGGCCTTGTCGGACAGCTCGTTCCAGCGGTTGCCGAGCTTGAAGCCGTAATGCTTGCCGAGCGCCTCCAGCGTCTGATTGTAATAGGGTGAGGTCGACTTGGCCCACGGAACGATCGCGCCATCGCGTAGCGTGCGCTCGGGTTCCGGCACGATCAGCTCCGGATCGATCTTCTGCTGCGAGCCCAAGCCGTCGCAGGACGGGCAGGCGCCGAAGGGATTATTGAACGAGAACAGGCGCGGCTCGATCTCCGGAATGGTGAAGCCGGAAACCGGGCAGGCGAATTTCTCGGAGAACAGCACGCGCTCATGCGTCTCATTCAACGACTTGTTGGCCGAACCGCCGGCAGCGGTCTCTTCAGGCGGCAACGGCTTGTCGGCGAATTCCGCGACGGCAAGACCGTCGGCAAGACGCAGCGAGGTCTCGAAGCTGTCGGCGAGACGCGCCGCCATGTCGGGCCGGACGACGATACGGTCGACGACCACGTCGATGTCGTGCTTGTATTTCTTGTCGAGCGCCGGCACATCGGCAATCTCGTAGAACTGGCCGTCGACCTTGACGCGCTGGAAGCCCTTCTTCATGAGCTCCGCCAGTTCCTTCTTGTATTCGCCCTTACGTCCGCGCACGAGCGGTGCCAGGATGTAAAGCCTGGTGCCTTCGTCATAAGCGAGAACGCGGTCGACCATTTGGCTGACCGTCTGGCTCTCGATCGGCAGGCCCGTCACAGGCGAATAGGGAACGCCGACACGGGCAAACAGCAGACGCATATAGTCGTAGATTTCGGTGACCGTGCCGACCGTCGAGCGCGGATTGCGTGAGGTGGTCTTCTGCTCGATCGAGATCGCCGGCGAGAGCCCGTCGATCTGGTCGACATCAGGCTTCTGCATCATTTCCAGGAACTGGCGTGCGTAGGCCGAAAGGCTTTCGACATAGCGACGCTGGCCCTCGGCATAGATCGTATCAAAGGCGAGCGACGACTTGCCGGAGCCGGAAAGGCCGGTCATGACGATCAGCTTGTTGCGTGGCAGGTCAAGATCGATGCCCTTGAGATTGTGCTCGCGCGCACCACGTATGGAAATAGTCTTCAGTTCGCTCATCGTCGTATGCAGGTCCCTTGGAGTCTGCCTTTATTTAGTGATGTCAGCCCGCGAGTCGAGGCTGAAATGAAGGGTAGAGCCGGGTTTTCGATTCCGTTGACATCATCATAGGGATAAATTAGAACAAATAAAGAACAAAATCATCGCGGCGATTTCTTTGTGGATGAACGGAACTGGGAAGGCCGCATAAATAGCACCTGACAGCCGCTATGGGTTAAGGTGCGCCGATAGAATTTCAAAGCCGTCGATGGACGGCAAGCAGGGTGGTGTCATGGCCGGTAGTGTGAATAAGGTAATTCTGGTTGGAAATCTCGGGGCGGACCCGGAAATCCGCCGCACGCAGGACGGCCGCCCGATCGCCAACCTCAACATTGCGACCTCGGAAACCTGGCGCGACCGCAATTCCGGTGAGCGCAAGGAAAAGACCGAGTGGCACCGTGTGGTCATCTTCAATGAAGGTCTCTGCAAAGTCGCGGAACAGTATTTGAAGAAGGGCGCCAAGGTTTACATCGAAGGTGCGCTGCAGACCCGCAAGTGGCAGGATCAAAACGGTCAGGACCGCTATTCGACCGAAGTCGTGCTGCAGGGCTTCAATTCGACGCTGACCATGCTCGATGGCCGCGGCGAAGGCGGCGGCTCCATTGAAGGCGGCAGCCGTGGTGGCCGTGGCGGTGGTGATTTCGGCGGCGGTTATGGCGGCGACTACGGTGGCGGCGACGATTATGGTCAGTCCTCCGCGCAGGGCTCATCCCGCAGCGGGGGAGGCAATCGTGGCGGTGGCAGCCAGGGCGGCGCCGGTAATTTTTCGCGCGATCTGGATGACGACATCCCGTTCTGAGATAAGAGGGTGGAACGTTCTGTAAAATAAAGCCGTACGCTTCACATAGGTAAGAGAGACCGCCCTGCGGCAGTCTCTCACCATTCGTTGAGTGAATAATGGCTTTCACCAGCCGTTCTGAACAGCGGCCACCGCCTTCCGGATTATTTCGATAACGGCGGCAGGCTGGGAGAGCATCGGCACATGGCTGCTTGCCACCTCGGTAACAGTCGCCCCCATGCGTTTCGAAACCCAGCGCTGGAGATCGGGATGCACGGTGTGGTCCTCGGTCGCAAGTACATACCAGCTCGGCTTGGTCCGCCACGCCACCTGGTCTGCCGCTAGCTTCTGCTGGTTGAGCACGTCGGCGTCAGGCGCGAAATGGGTCGCCCAAACTAGCTTCTGCTCGTCTTGTGAAAGGTCGCCACAAAAGAACTGGGTGCCGCTCGGCAGCAGCCAAGCACGGTTGTCAGCAATCTCAACGTAACCGAAGATGTCCGAGGGATATTTGTTGAGTTGGTCCTGCACGGTTTCGCCCGCATCAGGGGCGACGGCCGCGATATAGACAAGGCCGACCACGCGCGGGTCAATGCCGGCCGCCGTAATGGTCGCGCCACCGTAGGAATGGCCGACGAGGATGACGGGGCTGCCGACGCGATTGAGCGTGCGCTTGATCGTTGCCACATCCTCTTCGAATGAATCCAGGCCATATTGGACGGCGATCACCTCATGCCCGTCCGCCTGCAGGACCGTTATCACCTTGCTGAAGCATGAACCATCCGCCCAGAGGCCATGGCAGAATACGATGGTAGGCTTGGATGCCGTAGACATTTTGTTTTCTCCTTCGTTGATTACAGCGCGAAGGTAGATTTCACTTCCATCTGCGACAAAGACTTTGTACGTTTGACCTATGCCTTGGAAGTATAGCGAGGATCGGATGGAACTCCGCCATTTACGCTACTTCATTGCGGTTGCCGAGCAGGGCAGTTTATTGACCGCTGCCCAACGGCGACTGAACACCTCGCAGCCATCGTTGAGCCGGCAGATTCGCGATCTCGAATCTGAAGTCGGCGTTCAGCTGTTCGAGCGACAGGCACGCGGAGTTGTGCTTACGGATGCGGGGCGCGTTTTTCTGGATCATGCTCGGCTGGCGCTTCTACAAGTCGAGGCGGCCATCGAAGGCGCCCGGCGAACGGCAGAGCCGAAGAGGCCCACACTCGCTATGGGATTTCTGGTCGGGCTGGAGGTCACGTGGCTACCTCACCTATTGCGCATGATCCGCGAGGAGGCGCCGGAGACCGAGATCACATTGTGTAGTCTATCCTCCCCGGAGCTTGCTCTTGCACTTATGCGCGGAAAGTTGGACATGGCCTTCCTTCGCCCTGAGAAACAAAGTTTAGGCCTATCTTTCAAACTGCTGGCGAAGGAGCCGCTACTCGCCGTGCTGCCGGCGAGCCATCGCTTGGCATCTCGCAAAAAGATTCGGCCGGAAGATCTCGCCAGCGAAATTTACGTCAGCTCGGCAAGAACGTCGCCGGTATTGCAAGCTGTCATCCAGGATTACGCATCGAGCGCCGGGATCGTACTCAAGGCAAAATACGAAGGCGAGAACATATCGTCGGCAATGTCGCTCGTCGCATCCACTGGCGGAGTTACTCTTCTCCCGCTTTATGCGCAAAATATACTGGCACCAAACGTTGTTGCCAGAGCGCTCGAAGGTGTGCCTCCGACAGTCGATCTCACTCTGGGATACAGCGAAGCAAATTCCTCTCCCTTGCTCCGCCGGCTTCTATCTCGAGCGGATGAATTGGTCGAAAACGTGCAAAATCAAAGCATCATCCGATACGCGGAAGCCTCACAATAGGAACGGCTCCGGATCCGGCGAAGCTGGGGCAACCGTAGTGGTGGCAACCAGGGCGGTGGCGGCAATTTCTCGCGCGATCTGGATGATGACATCCCCTTCTGAGCTGAGCATACGCGGGAGAACTTTGAAAGCTCGCCTCATGCCGGGCTTTGTCACGAAAGGGTCAGCGCCGCCCTTGCCCCATCCACGACGAACTGCGCGGCAAGCGCCGCAAGGATAACCCCGAGCAGGCGGGTTAGAATGGCGCGGCCGGTTGCGCCCAGCATACGATCGAGCCTGTCGGAAATGGCAAGGGCTGCAAAGACGAGGGCGAGGTTGACGGCGATGACGCCGATCAGCTGCGCGCGGTCAAGCGTCGTCTGTAGCGAGCCGGCCAACAGAATGGTGGCCGAGATGGCGCCGGGACCGGCGATCAAGGGCAGGGCGAGGGGGAAGACCGCGATATTGCGGATGTGATCCTGCGTGATCGCGACTTCGGTCGTCTTCTCTTTCCTGTCCTGCCGCCGCTCGAACACCATCTCGAAGGCGATCCAGAAGAGCAGCAGGCCGCCGGCAATGCGGAAGGCGCCGATGGAGATGCCGAGCACGCCAAGCACGCTCGCTCCGAATAGAGCGAAGGCTGCCAGGATGAAGAAGGCGATCAGCGAGCCGCGCAGAGCCACCTGTTTGCGCTCGGAGCGATTCATGCCAGCCGTAAGTCCGATGAAAAGCGGTGCAAGCCCCGGCGGATCGACAGTGACAAGCAGAGTCGTGAAGGCATTGATCAGCGTATCCGCGCTCGCCATATAGTCCCCAAAGCTTATTCTGTCACTGTTATCAAGCATTGTTATGCGACGAATGGGCTTTGGCAAAGGGTCATGCGTCGGTGTCGATCAGTTTCGCCATGGAAATGTTCGATTCCATGGCTTAAAGGGGCAAAACCTGTTCAAAAACACCGGCCCAAATTGGCGCTCGCCAGGCCTTTCGGCTATAAATTTCGCAGTGATTCTAAAAGAGATCGTGATCTGTTTTGACTGAGCAAACACCACCCGGCGGCGGGAAGCTCCCGCCAGGCATCGAGCCGATTTCCATCATGGAGGAAATGCAGCGGTCGTATCTCGATTACGCCATGAGCGTGATCGTCAGCCGCGCGCTTCCCGACGTTCGAGACGGTCTCAAGCCCGTTCATCGGCGCATCCTCTATGCGGCGCATCAGAGCGGTTATCACTGGAACCGCAAATATGTGAAGTCGGCCCGCCCCGTCGCTGACGTCATGGGTAGCTATCACCCGCATGGCGACGCCTCGATCTATGACGCCTTGGTCCGCATGGCGCAGGACTGGTCGATGCGCGTGCCGCTCATCGACGGGCAGGGCAATTTCGGCTCCATCGACGGCGACCCGCCGGCGGCGATGCGTTATACGGAATCGCGCCTGGCGAAGGTCGCCCATGAGCTTCTGGAGGATATCGACAAGGAGACGGTCGATTTCCAGGAAAACTACGACGCCACGACGGTGGAGCCGAAGGTTCTGCCGGCGCGCTTCCCGAACCTGCTTGTCAACGGTTCCGGCGGTATCGCCGTCGGCATGGCGACCAACATTCCGCCGCACAATCTTTCCGAAGTCATCAACGGCTGCATTGCGCTGATCGATAATCCGGCAATCGAGCTGCCTGAGATGATGGAGATCATCCCAGGCCCGGATTTCCCGACGGGTGCGAAAATTCTCGGCCGTGCCGGCATCCGCTCCGCCTATGAGACGGGGCGCGGTTCGGTCGTCATGCGCGGTGTCGCGACCATCGAGCCGATGCGTGGTGATCGCGAGCAGATCATCATCACTGAGGTTCCCTATCAGGTGAACAAGGCGTCGATGATCGAGAAGATGGCCGAACTCGTGCGCGAGAAGCGCATCGAGGGCATCTCGGATCTGCGCGATGAGTCCGACCGCCAGGGCTATCGCGTCGTCGTCGAACTCAAGCGCGATGCCAATGCCGACGTCATCCTGAACCAGCTTTATCGCTATACGCCACTGCAGACCTCTTTCGGCTGCAACATGGTGGCGCTGAATGGCGGCAAGCCCGAGCTGATGAACCTGATGGACATGCTGCGCGCCTTCGTGGCATTCCGCGAGGAAGTCATCAGCCGCCGCACGAAATATCTGCTGCGCAAGGCGCGTGAGCGCGCCCACGTCTTGGTCGGTCTGGCGATTGCGGTCGCCAATATCGACGAAGTCATTCGGGTCATCCGTCACGCGCCGGATCCGCAGTCGGCTCGCGAAGAGCTGATGACTCGCCGCTGGAAGGCTTCGGATGTTGAGTCACTTATCCGGCTAATCGACGATCCGCGTCACCGCATCAACGAGGACGGCACTTATAATCTCTCGGAAGAGCAGGCACGCGCCATTCTCGATCTGCGTCTTGCACGTTTGACCGCTCTTGAGCGTGACAAGATCGACGAGGAATTGAATGAGATCGGCGCCGAAATCAAGGACTACCTTGATATTCTCTCCTCGCGTGCCCGCATCCAAGCCATTGTAAAAGAAGAGCTTGCTGCTGTTCGCGACGAGTTCGGAACGCCGCGCCGCACCGAGATCGTCGATGGTGGTCTCGAGATGGACGATGAGGATCTGATCGCCCGCGAGGACATGGTCGTCACCGTTTCCCATCTCGGCTACATCAAGCGCGTGCCGCTGACCACCTATCGTGCGCAGCGCCGTGGCGGCAAGGGCCGCTCGGGCATGACGACCCGCGATGAAGATTTCGTTACGCGGCTATTTGTTCTCAATACGCACACGCCCGTCCTGTTCTTCTCGTCCCGCGGTATCGTCTACAAGGAAAAGGTCTGGCGTCTGCCCATCGGCACGCCGACATCACGCGGCAAGGCGCTGATCAACATGCTGCCGCTGGAGCCCGGCGAACGCATCACCACGATTATGCCTCTGCCCGAGGACGAAAGCACTTGGGACAATCTCGACGTCATGTTCACGACGACGCGCGGAACCGTGCGCCGCAACAAGCTGTCGGATTTCGTGCAGGTCAACCGCAACGGCAAGATCGCCATGAAGCTCGAGGAGGAGGGTGACGAAATCCTCTCCGTCGAGACCTGCACCGAGCATGACGACGTGCTGATGACGACGGCGCTCGGCCAGTGCATTCGTTTCTCGGTTTCGGACGTGCGCGTCTTTGCCGGCCGCAACTCCATCGGCGTGCGCGGCATCAGTCTTGCATCCGGAGACCGGATCATCTCGATGACGATCGTCCGTCATGTGGATGCAGAGCCCTGGGAGCGTGCCGCCTATCTCAAGCGCTCCGTCAACGAGCGCCGCTCCGCAACGGGAGACGACGAGGAGATTGCGCTAGTCGGCGAAGAGGTCACCGAAGAGGGGCAGCTCAGCGACGAGCGCTATGAAGAGCTCAAGGCGCTCGAACAGTTCGTTCTGACGGTCTCGGAAAAGGGCTTCGGCAAGCGGTCGTCTTCGTATGATTTCCGCATCTCCGGCCGCGGCGGCAAGGGTATCCGCGCCACCGATACGTCGAAGACGGGCGAGATCGGCGAACTTGTCGCCGCCTTCCCGGTCGAGGACGGCGATCAGATCATGCTCGTGTCGGATGGCGGCCAGCTGATCCGCGTGCCCGTCGGTGGCATTCGCATCGCCAGCCGCGCCACCAAGGGCGTCACCATCTTCTCCACTGCGAAGGATGAGAAGGTCGTGTCCGTCGAGCGCATCAGCGAGCCGGAAGGCGAAGATGATGCAACGGCCGAAGACGACGCTGTTGCCGGCGAGGCAGGAGATGTCGAGGGTGGCGGCGTAGAATAAAAGCGCGCCGCAATCCGGTCGGGAAAGCTGGACACTGATCCGACTGACCTGCTTGAAAATGGAAGTTTCAATCGCATGAGCTTGGCAACAGGCTCGTGCGATTGTTTTTGGAGCACAGGCTGACTTGCCGGAGGATCGCGGTAGGATCTACTCGGACTGCTTGTTGTCTGGGGAGAAGGGTGGGAGAACCTCGAGGCTTTCCCGATCAAGTTGAGCGAGAACCTCGTCATAGCCAAAGCGGAAATGCCATCCGAGGACCGTGCCTGCGGATTTCGAGGCGTAGATGCGATCGATGCTTTGCGGCAGAGACCAGTTTTGCTGTGCAAATATCGCAGCGAGGCCCGGAGCACGCAATCGGATGACGGAGGCTGCGTCAACGGCGAGTGCCTCGCAATCCTCGGGTTTGAACAGCGTGCCGGCTGAAATGATATGCCGTTGAAAATCCCTGCCGCCATTCGTCAATGCCACGAGATGGGCATCGGCCACGTCCCGGATATCGACGCCACGGTGCAGCCGGTAGGCGGCCATCACATCGGCCGGTTCCGGAAAGCTTCGAGACATGCGTAAAACGCGTACCTGCAAATCTGGACCGGCCATGTCCGCCAGGATCCGTTCGGCTTCCAGTTTCGTGCGGTGATAGATGCTTTTCGGTTGTGGCGCGGTGTCTTCATCAATCCATGTGCAACGGCCGGGAGCGGCTGCGTGGCCATAAAGCGCCGTCGTGCTCGTAAATACCAGCCGCCTCACACCGGCCGCCAGGGACGCTTCTGCCAGAAAACGCGTTCCCTTCACATTGATGCGGCGAAATTCATCGTCGGAGATCGTTCCGACATGTGGAGCGTGCAGCGCTGCGCAATGGACGATCGCATCCGCACCAGCCAACGCTTGGCGCAGCAGCACCGCATCGGTAAAATCTCCGACGAGATGCGTTGTCGAAAACGGCGAACGATCGATTCCTACGGTTGAGTGATTTGCCGACAGCACGTTGAAGATTGCTCGGCCAAGCGCCCTGAACTGCCTGTCAGAACAACGCGCATGTCGATCCCCCCATTGAACCGACTCATCATAGCACGATCGTGGCTACCGCCGCGCTTCTCGAAGCAAGATCATATGCTTGCGGAGGGTGACAGGATGCGAAGGTCAATGTATTGGCAATAAAAAACCGGACGCTGGCGGGTAGCGTCCGGTTCATGGTCCATCCGAGCATCTGGCGGGGAGAGGATGCTCGGTACGCGGAGATCAGAGCGTCTTATGACGCTTATGCAATCTCTTGCTCTCTTCGCTTTCGCGATGGAGCGCCGAAATGGTGGATGCGACTGACACGATGAACATGATGCTGATAAAAAGCGTAAGCAGCGTCAAAATTGTGAACATGATCGCTCCCTCCTTTGGTGGGACTAGCGTTCAGATCCCTTTAGTATTGGCTCGTGGCAACGAAGGGACGAGCCGAAGCAAAGGGACCGTAGACCTTCGACTGGTCGGGTTTCTGATCGTAAAGTGCAACGGTTGCCGCGAGCATTCCCGAAATCATGGCCATCCAAACAACGTTAATGAGGGTGATCTTGTCGGGCATACTCTTCTTCCTTCTTGCCGCAATACGCGAGCTGAGTTTCGGACTGTTAACGCGGCGTTTCCTAAATGGTTCCGCCGATCTTGAGGTCTATCTAGCAATGCGCGCCTGAAGCGACCTTGAATAGCTTGTTCATCTGGCGTTCAGATTCGTGATGCGTTTTGCGCATGGCAGTGGCGATTTCTTGGGCAAAATCGACATCTTTGCCGCTTTCAAAAGCAGAATCCCATTCGATCTCATAATTGTCGGCGAAAAGATGAACGAGGTATTCGACCAGAAATGAACCGACGATGGCGCCTGCGATAATGAAGACGAGCATGGAATGATTTCCCTGAGACGGAGATCGATGAGCCATTGAGCCAGGGCCCGTTTCGATGTTGAAGCCAGTAAAGCATTGTCGAGCTGAAACAGGCTTGAACGTCGCGTTCATCCGATGTTCAGAGGCGGTCCCCGGGTTGCAAATGACTTGCGATGCGGCCCCATCCGTGACAAAAGGCGTCAAAACAACGAGCCGGCCTGGTATGACGACAGCCTTTTATCCCGGATCCTTCGACCCGATGACCAATGGACATCTGGATGTCCTCGTGCAGGCGTTGAACGTTGCCTCGAATGTGATCGTCGCGATCGGCATTCATCCCGGCAAGAAGCCGCTCTTCTCCTTCGAGGAGCGGGCGGAGCTGATCCGCAGATCGCTCGCCGAGGCTGTGCCGCAGAAGGCGGGTGCCATTTCCGTCGTCGCCTTCGACAATCTGGTCGTCGATGCCGCCCGCGCCCATGGCGCCACCTTGCTGGTGCGCGGCCTGCGCGATGGCACCGACCTCGACTATGAAATGCAGATGGCCGGCATGAACCGGCAGATGGCGCCGGATATCCAGACGCTGTTTCTGCCCGCCGGTACGGCCTCGCGGCCCATAACCGCCACATTGGTGCGGCAGATCGCATCCATGGGCGGCGATGTCAGCGCCTTTGTGCCGTCAGCGGTTCTGGAAGCCCTGACCGGCAAACTCAAAGATACGGCCAGCGTCAAAAACTGAGCCCGAATTCATTTCCGAACGGAGCACTAATGAAACTCTTTCATATCGCATTGGCAGGCGCTTTGAGCCTTGCCGCATTCGCAGGCAGCGCAATCTCGGCTGCGGCCGCCGATCTCCTGACGATCCAGCTCAAGGACGGCCCTGTCGTCGTCCAGCTGATGCCCGAAGTTGCGCCGAAGCATGTCGCGCAGATCGAAGCGCTGGCCAAGAAGGGTGCTTACGACAACGTCGTCTTCCACCGCGTCATCGATGGCTTCATGGCCCAGACCGGCGACGTCCAGTACGGCAATGCGACGAAGAGCTACGATCCGAACAAGGCCGGCACCGGCGGTTCCGACCTGCCGAACCTTCCGGCCGAATTCTCGAAGGTTCCGTTCCAGCGCGGCACCGTCGGCATGGCACGCGCGCAGGACCCGAATTCCGCCAATTCGCAGTTCTTCATCATGTTCGCTGATGGTGCTTTCCTGAATGGTCAATACACGGTCGTCGGCAAGGTCATCTCCGGCATGGAGCTTGTCGACAAGATCAAGCGCGGCGAAGGTCAGAACGGCGAAGTGAGCAACCCGGACAAGATGATCAAGGTTACGGTCACCAAGAAGTAATGTCACAGGCATGATCCCAAAAAGCTCGACGCGATTTTTGGACAGGATCATGCGCAATCAAGAAGAGAGAAGAGGAAACGAACATGGCTGAGATCAAGGATCCAGAAAACACCCTCATCCTGGAAACCACCAAGGGCCAGGTTGTCATTCAGCTTCTGCCGCAGGTCGCCCCCGAGCATGTCGCCCGCATCAAGGAACTCGCCCGCGAGAAGGCCTATGACGGCGTCGTCTTCCATCGCGTCATCGATGGCTTCATGGCCCAGACCGGCGACGTGCAGTTCGGCAAGCAGGGTAGCGAAACCTTCAACCCGGGCCGCGCAGGCATGGGCGGCTCCTCCAAGCCGGACCTGAAGGCGGAATTTTCCGCGACCTCGCATATTCGCGGCACCTGCTCCATGGCCCGTTCGCAGAACCCGAACTCGGCCAACTCCCAGTTCTTCATCTGCTTCGCTGATGCTCCCTGGCTGAACAAGCAGTATTCCGTCTGGGGCCAAGTCATCTCCGGCATGGAATTCGTCGACCAGATCAAGCGCGGCGAACCGGTGAAGGATCCGGATTCGATCGTATCCGCGCGGGTTGCCGCCGACGTCTGATCGTGATTATTCCTGAAACCCGCCTCTTGCGCTTATGGCGTGAGGGGCGGGTTTCGCTTTGCCTGAATGAACTGCCTGGACGACCTGAATGCGTGTTGACCTTTTCGACTTCGATCTGCCGGATGAGCGTATCGCGCTCAGGCCCGCCGAGCCGCGCGATAGCGCGCGTCTGCTCGTCGTCGATCCAAACGATGGTGCCAACACGCTGAGTGACCATCAGGTGCGGGATCTGCCATCTTTCCTGCGCCCCGGCGATGCCATGGTTTTCAACAATACCAAGGTGATACCGGCACAGCTGGAAGGCATTCGCCATCGCGAAGGCGCGCCTGGCCAGCAGGTCTCGGCGACGCTGCATATGCGTGTCGCGCCGGATCGCTGGAAGGCCTTTGCCAAGCCCGGGAAGCGCATCAAGATCGGTGACCGCATCCAGTTCGGTCACGGCGAAAATGTCTGCGCGCTCGGTTCGCTCGACGCCACGGTCGAGGAAAAAGGCGAGGGCGGCGAGATTACCCTGCGGTTTGATCTATCCGGTCCCGCCCTCGATGAGGCGATTGCCAGCGTTGGGCATATTCCGCTGCCACCCTACATCGCTGCGAAGCGCCCGGAAGACGAGCGCGATCGCGCCGACTATCAGACGATCTATGCGCGGGAAGAGGGTGCCGTCGCAGCACCGACTGCGGGTCTGCATTTCACGCCATCCCTGTTTGCCGCACTTGATGCCATGGGCGTCGAGCGTCATTTCGTGACGCTGCATGTCGGCGCCGGTACTTTTCTGCCGGTCAAGGCCGATGATACCGACGATCACAAGATGCATTTCGAGATTGGCTATGTCGATGCCGAAACCGCCGCCAGGCTCAACGCCGTCAAGGCGAGGGGCGGGCGCATCGTCTGTGTCGGAACGACCTCGCTGAGACTGATCGAAAGTGCTGCCGCCGACGATGGCACCATCCAGCCCTGGCAGGGTGCTACCGGCATCTTTATCACGCCCGGCTACCGCTTCAAGGCCGTCGACATGCTGATGACCAATTTCCACCTGCCGCGCTCGACCCTGTTCATGCTCGTATCGGCCTTTGCAGGCCTCGATACCATGCGCGCGGCCTATACACATGCTATCGAGACGGGCTATCGCTTCTATTCCTATGGCGATGGCAGCCTGCTCTACCGGAAAGACTAGAACGAGATGAGCGAGAGCTTTCAGTTTCAATTGAAGAAGACCGACGGCGGTGCGCGCCTCGGCGAAGTTTCCATGCCGCGCGGCACGATCCGCACGCCGGCATTCATGCCTGTCGGCACGGTCGGCACCGTCAAGGCCATGTATCTCGATCAGGTGCGCGAAAGCGGCGCCGATATCATCCTCGGCAATACGTATCACCTGATGCTGCGCCCGACCGCCGAGCGTGTCGCCCGCCTTGGCGGCTTGCACGAGCTGATCCGCTGGCCGCATCCGATCCTCACCGATTCCGGCGGTTTCCAGGTCATGTCGCTGTCCGGTCTGCGTAAACTCGATGAGCAGGGCGTCACGTTCAAATCGCATGTCGATGGCAGCCTGCATCACATGTCACCGGAGCGATCGATCGAGATCCAGGGGCTGCTCGATTCCGATATCCAGATGCAGCTCGACGAATGCGTCGCCCTGCCGGCAACGCCGAAGGAGATCGAACGCGCCATGGAAATGTCGCTGCGCTGGGCGGAACGCTGCAAGGTGGCCTTCGGCAACCAGCCCGGCAAGGCAATGTTCGGCATCGTTCAGGGCGGCGACGTGCCTGAGCTTCGCGTCCGCTCCGCACAGGCGCTGAGCGGCATGGACCTGAAGGGTTATGCAGTCGGCGGCCTTGCCGTCGGCGAGCCGCAGGAGGTTATGCTGCGTATGCTCGAGATCACGCTTCCGGAGCTGCCGACGGAAAAGCCGCGCTATCTGATGGGGGTCGGCACGCCCGACGACATTTTGAAATCGGTCGCCCGCGGCATCGACATGTTCGATTGCGTGATGCCGACCCGCTCGGGCCGTCACGGACTGGCCTTCACGCGTCGCGGCAAGGTCAACATCCGTAATGCGCGCCATGCCGAGGACATGCGGCCGCTGGACGAGCAGTCCAATTGCCCGGCGTCACGGGATTATTCGCGCGCCTACCTGCACCATCTTGTCCGCGCCAACGAAGCGCTCGGCGGCATGCTGCTCTCCTGGCATAATCTCGCCTACTATCAGGAACTGATGCAGGGCATCCGCCAGGCGATCGCCGAAGGCCGCTTCGCCGATTTCATGGCTGAAACGATGGAGAATTGGGCGAGGGGCGATCTCGAGCCGGTGTGATTGAGCTACGATGAGGATGCGCTACGCGATCTTGCTCCCATGACGATTTCGCGCTAACAGAAGCGTGTCGAAAAAGGCAGGGTTGGTTTCGGTAGGCCCAACTCCTTCCAATATGGAAGCACTGCTCCTTGCCATTGGTGATGAGAGCCCGCGACGCGGAACTTGGCCATTGTGGTCGAGTGCCTCGCGTTGATGTGGGCCGGATCGACCGACATGTCTCCGCGGGAAAGCCTTTTGGAGCTGTCATGAGACTGAACCACCTGGATCTGCATGTTCCCGATGTCGCTGCGACCCGGGATTTTTTTGTTTCCGTTTTCGGCCTGACGGAGGTGGAAACGCGGGGCGCCAATGGCCTTGCCATCCTTCGCGATGATGCCGGGCTTGAACTTGTCATCAGCCGGCCTGTCGAGAAATTCGGCGGTACCGATACCGTTTCTGTTGGCCGCAATACCTATCATATCGGCTTCATGCAGCCCTCTCGAGAAGCCGTCGATCTGTTGTTCGAACGGGCGAAATCGAGTGGCTGCGAGATCTGGAAGCCACCTTCGGCCATTCGTGGCAATTGGTCGTTTTATTGTTTTGCACCGGGGCGAATCCTCATCGAAGTCGGCTGGCGCATGGACCTTGCCCTGTTGGTAAATCATTTATTATCGATTGATTGCTATCCTTAACCAACGTCATTTTGAGCCGGCTGGAATGGACTTGCCCTAGGCAATCTCCGTTTCCGGCCGTGTTTCAAAATGAGCCTGGCGACAATAAAGCATTGGGAAAAATAGCGAATCGGAATAAACGGTCCATCCGCCTTTGAAAAACGTCATTGGCTGATTTGATTGCGTGGCCGCTTGGAATTTTGAAAAAATCCGGCTAAAACGCATTCTCTTGATCGATAAGGGCTGTACTACCGAAAATAGGAGGCACTTGCCGTTGAGGGCGCAACGTAAATTCGGGGCATGTCTTTCAGGGCTATTGGTTGTCGGTCTAGCGGCTACCAGCTGTACGACGACGCAGAAGACAACCCCCACCCCCAGCAAAACCACCAAGCCCATTCGTGGCGCGAAAGTAACGTACAATTACACTACGAAGGACAAGGACTGTCTCGAACGTGCAATGTACTTCGAATCGGAGCGTTCAGACCCGAGCGGTTACATGGCCGTCGGTACGGTCGTAATGAACCGCCTGACCTCCGGTGCTTATCCGCCCACGATCTGCGGCGTCGTCGCCCAGGAAAAGCAGTTCGCGCCAGGCGTGATGACCAGGGAAGTCAAGGATCAGGCAAAGCCCGATCTTGAGGTCGCTGCCTCGAAGATCCTGCGCGGCGAACGGCATCCCCAGGTGAAGGACGCAATGTTCTTCCATACCGAGGGCCTGAGATTCCCCTACGATAACATGCACTACGTCGCTTATGCCGGCGGCAACGCGTTCTATGAGAAGCGTGGTCGCGATGGTGAATTGCAGACGCCCGCGCCGCTTCCGGCCTACGAGGTTGCCATGAATTATGTGCCCACGCAGGGCGCGCCACAATCTCCGTTCGTCCTGCCGGAAACGCAGCCGGCGCAATCGGCTTCGTCGGTTATGGCCTTTACGCCTGTCTCCAACCCGGTGGTGACGATGCCGCAGAGTGCCGTTCTGATCCCGGCTGCGGTACCGATCCCGACACCGGCACCCACGGACATGGCAATTTCGGGACCGCTTTCGAGCGGCGAAACCACCTATACGAATACGCCAATGCCGGCATCGACGGTCGTCATTCCGCAGCCGCGTCCGGAGTTTGACGGCAACGTGCCTGCGGAAAATTCGCTTAGAATTCGCGGCTAACACCAACTGGCTCAAACCCTCGAGCAGCGCGCTTCTTTCTCAGAGGCGCGCTGTTTTGTTTGGGATGAGCCATGTTCAGATGCCCTCGCTCGTTGCTTTCGGGAGTATCTGCACACCATTGATCTTGTAGCTGCCGTCAGGCTGACGGGTTATCTGATAGATCGCGGTCCAGTCCTGGTCGTCGGTGCCGGTGATCAGCACTTCCTGATAGACGACCGCGCCGTTGTCGATCGCGCGGCTCTTGCCGAAGGCATAATTGCCGGGATGATAGACCGGCTGATAGCTCTTCTTCACCATGGCAAAGAAGGTGTCCTTGTCCGGAAAGAGCGCCTTGATGCCGGGCGCGGCGAAGGAATAGGCCGTCGCTGCGTCATCGTGCAGAAAAGCTTCGATCTGTTGTTCAATGAGGCTCTGTGCCGTTCGAACCGGATCGTCTGCGCGGGCGGCCGATGCGAAGGCGATACAGCAGAGAAAAGCGGCTATGGAAAAAGCGCGCATGTTCGATCCCAGCCATATGGGAAGAGCATAGCGCGCTTTGGTATCAAGCGGAAGCGATTACTGCCAGCGGCGGAAGAGAGCACTGGCGTTGACGCCGCCAAAGCCAAAGCCGTTGGATATCGCATAATCCATGGCCATCGGCCGCGCCTTGGCACCAACAATGTCGATACCTTCGGCCGCCGAATCCGGATCCTGCAGATTGCGGGTCGGCGGAGCGATCTGGTCGCGCAGCGCCATGACAGTGAAGATCGCCTCCATGCCGCCGGCGGCACCCAGAAGATGGCCGGTCGCGGCCTTCGTGCCGCTGACAGCGATACCGCCATCGCGGCCGAAGACGGTCTTGATGGCTTCCATCTCGCCGCGGTCGCCTACCTGTGTCGATGTCGCATGCGCATTCAGGTGTTTGACCTCGGCCGGCGAAATGCGAGCCTGAGAAAGGGCGGCAAGCATGGCCCGGCGCGCACCATCGCCATCTTCCGGCCCGGCAGTCATGTGATAGGCATCGGCGGCAGTGCCGTAACCGACAAGCTCGGCAAGCGGCGTGGCACCACGCGCAAGGGCGTGCTCCAACGTCTCGATGACAAGCATTCCCGCGCCTTCACCCATGACGAAACCGTCACGGCCGCTGTCGAAGGGGCGGGAGGCTTCCTCGGGGCGATTGCTGAAGCCTGTCGAAAGTGCGCGCGCCGCAGCAAAGCCGCCAAGGCTGACCTTGTCGATGCAGGCTTCCGCTCCGCCGCAGATGGCAACATCGGCCTCTCCGGACCGGATCAGCCGCGCTGCATCGCCGATTGCCTGCACGCTGGCCGCACAGGCGGTGACCGGCGCACCGAGCGGCCCCTTGAACCCATAGCGGATACTCACTTGGCCGGCGGCGAGATTGACAAGGAAGGAGGGGATGGTGAAGGGCGACAAACGCCGCACACCTTTCGTTTCCGCTGTGCGAACCGCATCGGCGATGGCGGGAAAGCCACCGATGCCCGATGCGATGATCGTGGCCGTCCGTTCCAGAGCGCTGACGTCAGTCGGTTGCCAGCCGGCCTGCAGGATCGCCTCCTCGGTGGCCGCCATGGCGAACAGGATGAAGCGGTCCATCTTTTTCTGGTCTTTGATCGGCACATAGCGGTCGGCGTCGAAGCCGGCTTCGAGGTCCTCCGCTATATCGGGAACAACACCGCCGATCTTGGCGGCGAGGTCGCCTACCATTTCCTCAGGCAGCAATCGGAGGCCGGAACGGCCTTCGATCAGCCGTTTCCAGCTTGCATTGACACCCACACCCAGGGGAGAAACCAGCCCCATGCCGGTAACGACGATACGATCCATGTCTTGCTCCTATTGTGTCAGGCGTCGAAGCCCAGAAACCATGCTTTCATCTGGGCGATGCGGTCATGAACGGCCTCGTCGGCCGCAGGCCCAGGCACGAGGATCGTGTCTTCAGGCTGAAAGGCGCGGCCAGTGACGCGGTCGATGAGAAGCGGGTCGCGGTCTTCACCGGTATTGGCGTCGGCTAGCCGCACGGCGACCTCTTCGGCAGGCAAATGCCGGTTGCCCCAGGTGAAAAGCGCCATCAGAACCGGGAAGAAATCCCGACCCTTGTCGGTCAGCGCATATTCGTAGCGCGACGGCCGCTCACTATAGAGACGCCGCTCGAACAAGCCTTCATCGGTTAGGTGCTTGAGCCGACGCGTCAGGATGTTCGGCGCAATTCCAAGGTTCTTCTGGAATTCGTCAAACCGGCTCAACCCCTGAAGGGCATCACGCAGAATCAGAATGCTCCACCAGTCGCCGACGCTTTCGAGCGCGCGGGCGGCTGGGCATTTGAAGGTGCTGAAGCTGGTTCTCTGCATGGGCAGGGCAGATAGCATGAGTAACTAGCATTATGCAAGTTACTATCATGAACCGGCGTGTGCGCGAAACGAGAACTCAATCTGCTGATGTGAGGCTAGATGGGAATAAGCGCGATGTGCCCGGCTGTAGCCACGCCGCGAGTTCTTAGTAAGGAGGTGCCTTGCGGGCGCGCTGGTGTTTTGCTGCCTCGGTCCACCAGGCGAGATCCTCAGCAAAACGGGGGAAAGCTCTTGCCAACGCATCGCCTCCGCTCCCGGTCGGTTTACTGTCAACGTCCAACGCCGCCGAGATATTGGCGACCGCGAGGGTGCTTGAGATGACGACCATTCCCATCTCGGAAAGGGTGCCATGCCATGAGACTGCCGCATGGGCGCCGGAAAGGCGGCCGCCGGAATAGCTGGCAATTGCCGCCGGGCGCCAGAACCACTCTTCAAGGTAATGGTCGGTCAGGTTCTTCAGCCCGGGTTGCATGCCCCAATTATATTCGCCCGTAACGAAAACGAAGGCATCGGCCACCCGGATTTTCTCGGCAAGCTGCTCCATTGCCGATGGCGCGGAACCTTTGGGGTATTCCTTGTACATCCGATCGAGCATCGGCAGTCCAACCGCCTTGGCGTCGATGAGTTCGACGGCGTTTCCGCGCTCGCGAAGTCCGGTTACGATATAATTCGCAAGACGGATGCCGACACGATCCGACCGGTAGGAACCGTAGAGAACCAGAATACTGTCGACCATTGGCGATTATGTCCTCACAGCTCGCGCGGCATGTCTGGAGCAGTTCAGCTCTTCATGGAATCTCTGAACCGCTCTATCCCATTGTTTTCAAATCAATTCTGGACGAAAACCGCCACGCACTTTTCCGCGAATTGCTTTAGGTTCGCGACTCCGCCGGCACCGAAGCGGAGACTTCCTCCTCCGGAATATCGTCGAACGACGCGTAGTTGAGATTATAGAGCTTCGAATAGAGTTTGCCATTCGCCATGAGCTGATTGTGGTTGCCGCTTTCAAGCAGCTGACCATTTTGCAGCACCATGATGCGATCGGCCTCGCGGATGGTGGCCAGACGATGGGCGATGACGAGGCCGGTGCGGCCCTCGAGCAGCTTCACCAGTGCCTTCTGGATCAGCATTTCGGTGTAGCTGTCGATATTCGCTGTCGCTTCGTCGAGTACGAGGATCTTGGCGTCAGCGACAAGGGCGCGGGCGAAGCTCACGAGCTGGCGCTGGCCGAGCGAAAGACCGCCGCCGCGCTCGCCGAGAACGGAATCGTAGCCATCCGGAAGACGCATGATGAACTCATGCGCACCGACGGCCTTGGCAGCTTCTATGACTTCCTCGCGCGTCGCCTCCGCCTTGTTATAGCGAATATTATCGAGCACAGTGCCGGTGAAGAGGAACGGCTCCTGCAACACCATGGCGATCTGGCGGCCGAGCGAATCCTGGGTGAGGGAGCGCACGTCGTGACCGCCGACCAGTACCTGGCCCTGCTGCACGTCGTAGAAACGATGGATAAGTGCCATCGAGCTCGACTTGCCCGAACCTGTGGGGCCGATCAGCGCTACGGTTTCACCCGGATTGACCCTGAAACTGACATTCTTCAGCACCGGATGCTTGGGATTGTAACCGAAGACGACGTCGCGGAACTCCACCGAGCCGTCCATGTCCCGCGAAAGCTCGACGGCATCGGGTGCATCCTTGATGTCGATGGGTACATCGAGCACCTCGGTCAGTCGCTGCCCGGACGCCATGGCGCGCTGCATGACCGAATACTGCATGGTGAGGGAGCGGATCGGGTCGAAGAAGCGCTGGATGTAGAACAGGAAGGCGACCATGATGCCGACATCGAGCCTGTGGTTCAGGACCATCGAGCCGCCGACGATGATGACGATCGCCATTGCCATGCCGGTCAGCGTATCGACGATCGGCACCATGATCTGCGCATAGCGCGCCGCCGTCAGATGCGCTTGAAGATTGGTATGCGCCTTGTCGTCGAAAAGCGAGAAGTTGACCCCTTGCCGATGCATGCCCTGAACGGCGCGCACGCCATGGATTGCTTCGGCCAGCGCGCCGTTGGTGACGGAGTTGGTCTCATGCGCGTTCATAAAGGCGAGGCGCGCCTTCGGCAGCCAGAACAGCCGCACGATGAAGAGGATCGGCATGACGGAAAGCGTCAGCAGGCCAAGACGGAAATCCAGCGACAGCATGACGATGACGATGCCGAAAAGCAGGGCTATGTCACCGACGGAAAGCACTGAAGTTTCAAGGAATTCCTGCATGGAGTTAACATCGCCCTGCAAGCGCGACATCAGGCGTCCTACTTCCGTCTTGTCCATGAAGGACAGCGAGACGCGCTGCAGATGCGCAAACATCGCCCGGCGTATGTCGAACAGCACTTCCTCCGCGACCTGGCCGACAAAGGTCTCCTGCACATAGCTCGCCCCGTAATTGACGAGAATTGCCGCCGCGAAAATTGCGAGAGACAGCCAGAGTGCCGAGTAGTCTATGGCGCCCGGTGCCATCGCATTGTCGATCGCATGCCGGATGACGAGCGGTATGATAATCTGTGATCCCGTGAACAGCAGAACGGCCGCGACCGAAATATAGATCTGGCGGCGATAGGGGCTGACGAAGGCCCAGATGCGGCGAATGATCTTGCTGTCGAAGACCTTGCCGAAGACCTCCTCTTCGACGCGGTGCGAGCCGACCACGGCACGGGGAGGGCGGCGACCATCCTCGCGCACGTCATTGCGCTCGGTTTCGGTGATTTCCGACATTGTCAAACCTCCCTTTTTGCCCTCTCGAGCGTGCCGCCACTGGATGTCCTGATGACATCGTCCTCCGGGCGAACCTGCAGATCGTAAAGCGCCTTGTACCGGCCTCCAGCGGCCAGAAGCTGCTCATGGGTGCCGCGCTCGACGATTTCACCATCCTCGATGAAGAGGATCTTGTCGGCATGCATGAGCGAACTCAGCCTGTGGGCGATGACCAGCGTCACGCGATCCCGCGCGAAGCGCTTCATGGCACTGCGGATGCGCTGCTCGGTTGCAGCGTCGATCGCCGCCGTGGAATCGTCGAAGACCATCACGGCCGGCTTCAGCATCAAGGTGCGGGCGATCGTCAGGCGCTGGCGCTGGCCGCCGGAGAGCGACACGCCGCGCTCGCCGACGACCGTGGTGTAGCCGGCAGGCAAGCCGAGAATGTAATTGTGCAGCTGTGCCGACTCGGCGGCGCGCTCAATGCGGGTTTCCTTTGCCCAGGGATCGCCATAGGCGATATTGTTCTCGATGCTTGTCGTGAACAGGAAGGAATCCTGCTGCACGACGGCCACGTTCTGCCGCAGCGATTGCAGCGTCGCCTTGCGGATATCCTGGCCGTCGAGGGTGATCCGCCCGGCCGTGACATCATAGAAGCGCGGAATGAGGTGGGCGATGGTGGACTTGCCACTGCCGGGCGGGCCAACGATGCCGATCGTCTCGCCGCGCCTTGCCTCGAAACAGATATTCTTCAGCACCGGCCGCGTTTCCGAGCCGGGATAGTTGAAGTCGACATTCTCGAAACGCAGCATACCGTCGGTTACGACAAGCGGCTTGGCATCCGGTGCATCCTTGATGGGAATATCGAGATCCAGCAGTGCAAACAGCCGAGAACCGCAGGTCGATGCGCGGGCGAAGGCATTCACCATCAGGCCGAGCTGGCGTACCGGCATCTGCAGGATGGTCATGAAGGTCAGGAAGGAGGCCAGTGTGCCGACGCTGATCTCGCCCGCAATGACCTTGAGACCACCCAGCCAGAGCACCAGCCCCATCGACACGAAGAAGGAGAGGTTCATGGCGCTGGTATTGATGACGCGGATGCCGACGCGCTTATGGGCCAGCGAAAGCGCGTTATGCGAGGCGCGGTCGAACTTCATGAGTTCATGCGCCTGGGCGGCGAAGGCACGGACGACGCGGATACCGCCGAGATTTTCTTCCATCACGCGCGTCAGCACCGAGAGCCGTTCCTGCAGCTCGAGCCAGGTCGAACGCAGCCGCAACTGCGTGACGGAGGAGCGCCACGCGACGAAGGGCACGAAGCTCAGGGCGAGCAGGCCGAGTGCCACATCGGTCGACAGCAGCATATAGGCGCCGACGCCGATCAGCATGGTGAGCAACACCGTGCGCACCAGGGCGGTCGAGAAATACATGCGCACGCCTTCGAGATCGAGCAGGCCTACGGTGATGAGATCGCCGGAATGGACCTTGTCGTGGAAGCTGAAGGAGAGCTGCTGGATTTTCTCGTAACAGGCGAGGCGGAGCTCATAGCCCATGTGGTGGCCGACGGATTCGCTGTAATAGTTCTGCACCATCGTGAACAGGCCGCGCAGGACGCTGACGACAAGCAGCAGCAGAGCCGTCGTCATCAAAGCATTTTCCGCGATCTGGCCGGCAGCGCCACCAGCAACCGCCGTCTGTGTCTGGTCGACGGCTCGACCCAGAAGCCTGGGGATCGTCAACTGCAACGTTGCAGCTACAAAAGTTGCTCCTATGGCCAAGCTTGTCTGCCAGGGGTGGCGCAGCGTCATATGGGTGATACGAACGATCGTCGAGAGGCCCTGGCCCCAACCGACCGCGTTGATATGCGCGCGCGAGGCCAATGGCCGCGCCGCGTTTCTTGATGAATCGCTGCTCACGCTTTTATCCAAGCACAATTAAACGAGGCGGGCCCGCAGTCGGGTTCGTATCTCAGGGAAAGTATTGATAGGATGAATTTTGCCGATTCCGTGGCGACGTTCAAGAGTCAATTGGTCACAAGTCCCGCGCGAACGTTAGATTGCGTGTTCAAAAAATAATCGATGACATGTCGGGATCGAAATCGGCGGGACGTCCTTCGAGCACCAAGCAAAAAGGAGGACATCATGCGCAAGGTCATCGCAGCCACATTTATCAGCCTCGACGGCGTCATGCAGGCACCCGGCGGTCCGGATGAGGATCCGACCGGCGGTTTCAAGTATGGCGGCTGGGTATTTCATTATTCCGACGAAGAAACCTTCAAGACACTCTTCGAAGTGTTCGAAAAGCCGTTCGATCTGCTGCTCGGGCGCAAGACCTATGAGATTTTTGCCGCCTATTGGCCCTATATCGACAATGACAATCCGATTGCCGCGAAATTCAACAGCGTCACCAAATATGTTGCGACACGCGGTAACGGCGAGCTGAAATGGAACAAGAGCCGGTCCCTTGGCAAGGATGTCGTGGCGGCGATCAAGGAACTGAAGGCAGGCGAGGGGCCGGATCTCCTCATCCAGGGCAGCGGCGATTTCATTCAGACCTTGCTGCGCCACGGACTAATCGACGAATTCAACCTGATGATCTTTCCGCTCATGCTGGGTAGCGGCAAGAAGCTGTTTGCCGGCGGGGCGGTTCCCGCGGCGATGAAACTGCTGCGCACACAGTCATCTCCGACCGGTGTCATCTTTGCGACTTACCAGCCGGATGGGCCGGTGAAGACAGGTTCCTTCGTCGGGCCGGATCCGTCTGAAGAGGAGATCGAGCGCCGCAAGCGGTGGAAATAGATAATCGAAGGATCGGGACGACCGGAGAATGCCTTGTCACGATCACATCGCATGTCCGATCGTCTGGAATTCTCGTAGGGATTTCATGATTTCACGAAGACCTTTTGTGAGATGCTTGTCCCGGCGCAATACCATGCCGAGTTGCCGAACGAGTCTTGGTCGGAGCGGAGAGGTGACCAACAGGTCCGATTTGTCACGCCTCAGCGCCATGTCTGGAAGAATGGACCATCCGAGGCCCGCCGCGACCAGCTCCTTTATGGCCTCGACGCTGCCGAATTCCATGGCGGGCTCCGGTTGGGCTCCGCCAGCTCGGAACCAGTCATCCGTGGCGCGACGCGTATTGCCGCCTTCATAAAGCAGCAGCGCCTTGTCCTTCATGAATTCGACATCAGGTCCGCCATCCGGCATTACGCTTCCCTTGGGAGCTACCGCCAAAAGCTCGTCGTCATGGAATGGTTCGATTTCGAGGGAGCGACCGGAGGCGGGCAGGGCGACCACCGCGAGGTCGAGCGCATTGGCTTCGAGATCGTGCAGTATCTCTGCAATATTGCCGATGCGGACGATGATCTCGAGATCGGGCATGCGTTTCTTTGCCGTTGCGATGGCGCGAGGCAGCAGGTGGATCGAGGCCGTGCCGCCGCTGCCGATCCTCACGCGGCCGACCGATCCTTCGCGAAACGGCATCATCGCCTCTTCCGCCATGGAGCAAGCTTCTACGATGCGGCGCGCATGCGGAAGCAGATCGGCACCTGCCGGCGATGGCTGCGCCCGCCGGCCGACACGCTCGATCAGCTTTACACCGAGGCGCTGCTCCAGAAGCTTTACCTGCAGGCTGACGGCCGGTTGCGTCAGCCCTGCCTTGTCGGCCGCGGCGGTAAAACTGCCAAGATCGACGACGCTGATAAAGGCGGCGAGCTGATCCAGATTGAGCATTAGAAGAATTCCTTATGGATTGCATAAAGACCATAAGCTTCATTCGCTGCTAACACCAGTGCATCCTGAAGCCATGTTGATGCGGCTCAGGGAGCATGAAGATGACAATCGATATCGGTAGAGCAACGCCAGCGGCTGACGCGGGCAGGGAACGGCGAAAGCCGGGATTGCTGCGGGCTGCGCTCAAAAGATTTCTGATCTACCTCGAAAAGCGCGAGACAAGATGGAACCTGCGCGACCTGACCGACGATCAGCTTCACGATATCGGCATGACGCGCGCCGAAGCGCGAACCGAGGTCCGCAAGTCATGGTTCTGGAGCTGAATGGCCCGAAGCTACGGGAAGGGGCAAGGTTCCGAAGAGGAGCCGCATAACTGTGCCGTTTGCACAGAGAGGGCTTATGCAGGAAGTGACTGCCGGAAGCGGACGGTCGGAGGACTTTATGCCATCGGCCAAAAGGTTTGACCGAGCGATTTCAAGCGTCATCCCCGGCATACGCACCACAGGTTGCAGCAGGCCGTGATCCTTGCGGCAGGGGCCGGCACTTCGAATGATCTCAACCTCAGTACACAGCAAATATGTCTCATGCAGTCCTTTTTGTGGCAGCGTTCTTCTTTCCGCCATAGAGTTGTCTGATCCATCGCCTTCCAAATTCAGCGGTGCCTTCCGCCCGGATCGTCAATTCAGAGTACCAGATAGAGTTCCATGCTCAAGACAACTTCAATGCTTCTTACCGCGGCGCTTTCGGCCGTGTCTCTTCTTGGCAGTCTTTCGATAGCGCAGGCCGGTCAGGCAAGTTACGTCGTGGACGCGCGTAGCGGCCAGGTGCTGGAGGCATCGAATGAGAACGAATTGAACTATCCGGCATCGCTTACCAAGATGATGACGCTCTATCTCGCCTTCGAGGCGCTGCATGGCGGCCGCCTGACATGGGATCAGAAGCTTACCTTGTCGGAGAATGCCGAGAGCAAGGAGCCCTTCAAATTCGCGATCGGTGCTGGCCGTAAGGTGACGGTGCGCGAGGCTGTCGAAGGCATCGTCGTCCTATCGGCCAATGATGCGGCTGTCGCGATTGCCGAGCAGCTTGGCGGCTCCGAGGAGAGCTTCGGCAAGATCATGACTGCGAAGGCGCATCAGCTTGGCATGAGCAGTACCGTCTTCAAAAATCCCTCCGGCCTGCCGGATCCGGAACAGGTCACGACCGCGCATGACATGGCAACGCTGGGCATTGCGCTGATGCGCGACTTTCCGGAGGAGTTCAAACTCTTCTCGCTGCGCGGCATGAAGTTCCGTGGCATGAAGCTGCGCGGCCACAACAATCTCATGTATCGCTACGCCGGTGCCGATGGCATCAAGACCGGCTATACCGATGCCTCCGGCTATAATCTCGTGACGTCTGCAACGAAGAACGGCCGTCGCGTCGTCGGCGTGGTCATGGGGGAGAGGACCGCCCAGATTCGCGACGACAAGATGGCAAGCCTTCTGGACACCTATCTGGCCCCGGTGGCGACGACGGCCACGGTATCGACCGGCGCTCCCAAGCAAAGCTCGGCGAACTGATTTCGGCTCGATTTCAGCATTCAGCCGACCATTGATCTTTTGGCGGCTGATAAGGGGTGGCTCCGTTTCCGAAGTCGCTGCGAGGAGAAGCTAATCCCGCAGCATGACAGGGTGAGCCTTCACGCAAGGCTTTTTCATGGTCGATCGGTGAGAGGGCTCTCTCATGATGAATAGACGAACAGTGATTGCCGAACTGGCGGACTGCCCTATGTCTACCGTTGCTCGTTCGCTGCGCTTGTCGTGATTTGGTAGGAATCCGCGCCGAACTGCGAATTCGCATAGGCGGAGATATCTGGTTTCAGTTTGTATTCTCCGAAAATGAAGGATCCATCATTGGCCGCGACCGGTCTGATGCTCCTGTAAGATCTCGCTAGCAAATATTTCAACGCATTGGGTCAAGTTGGGAGGACCGGAATGACGTATGATGATGCACGTTTGACGCGTGAGCGCGACTTTCATAATGAACGTTTTGGTGCAGTGGAGGAGCGCAAGGAGGATTCGTTTTATTTCGCCGTCAAAGCCGCTGTGGATGCTTATTGGCGGCTGGTGAGGATGGCTTGCCCCGAAAAGGACGTGCTCGAATACGGATGCTCGAACGGCATGAGCAGCATCGGTCTCGCGCACTCCGCCAAGTGGATCACCGGTATCGACATTTCTGATGTTGCCATTCAGCA
The DNA here is from genome assembly GCF_014193575.1 of Rhizobium sp. BK289. NCBI lineage: Bacteria > Pseudomonadati > Pseudomonadota > Alphaproteobacteria > Hyphomicrobiales > Rhizobiaceae > Rhizobium > Rhizobium sp. BK289. The sequence goes on along the minus strand of NZ_JACHZO010000009.1, from coordinate 43,419 downwards.
GGCCACGAATTCGGCAGCTCTCCGCGGAATCGACAACGTGACGTTCCAGGTCGATAATGCTGAGGACATGAGCCTGCCGTCAGCGGGTTTTGATGTCGTCTTCGGCAGCGGAATCCTGCACCACCTAGTCCTCGAAAAATCGCTCAGCGAGATCCGGCGTGTGCTCAGACCCGGCGGCAAGGCCTTCTTTTTCGAGCCGCTCGGCCACAACCCCGTGATCAATCTCTATCGCAACCGGACGCCGGAGGCCCGCACGGTCGATGAGCACCCGCTCTTGAAATCCGACTTCGACATCGTGCGCAAATATTTCTCGAAGTGCGATCTGGAGTTCTTCGGGCTCGCCGCGCTTGCTTCCATTCCGTTTCGCAGGAGCCCGTTCGGCGCCGCGGTTCGGGGCACCGGCGAACAGATCGACAATCTGCTGCTCAAAATCCCAGGCGTCAGATGGCAGGCCTGGATCGTCGTTATGACACTGGAGGCGTGAAGGGCAGGCCTGTTCAATCGCGCAGAAGAGCAGGCCATTCCATGTCCAAAAATCATGGCTGACGCTGTGTGTTTGTTGCATTCGAAAATGGAACCCACCGGGCTACATACAAAAATCAGATAAGATAGATTATGGAACAAAAGCTGATATGGTCGCGATAAAGAGATTGCCATTTTTTTATTTCATTTCAGATAGTTGTCGAGATTTTCGAGAGTCGATTTCAAGCCCTCGTCATGATCTTTCCTGCTGATGCCATGTGGCACGTTCTCGCAAACTATGGTGACCTTCGTACCAGACGGCAGCTCCATCCACGACCATGTGATGATCATCGTACCGGCGAAGGCTGCGTCGTCGGATTCGAAATTCACCGCCTGAACGATGCGCTTGTCAGGAACGATTTCGAGGAACCGGCCGGAAACGATGTCGGTGTGTTCGGAAGATTTTCCGGGTATGGAATGATCCGCTGCATCATAGGACAGCGCCAGCCGATAAATGCCACCTGGATGTGGCTCGAAGACGTGAATGTGTCCCGTCATGCCTTTGGGCGGAAGCCAGGCGATCAATGCTTCGGGATTGACGAACGCGTCGAAGATCGCGTGTGGCGTAGCGCGGATTATTCTGGAAGCCGTATCGGTTCTTTTTGCGCCTGCTGCCTCACTCATCACGTCCTCCTGGTCGTGGGTATCGCTGCGCTTTGCGCGGCGCGGCCGATTAAATGCCCGCGGATTGCCGCTTCAGTTCGCCTTGATGCGGATCGTCATGGCTGCGATCTTCTCGGCAAGCAGCGCCGGATTGCAGGCAAAGATGCTATCCGGGCGCCCAGCCGCGCACCAGACCTGGTCGTAAGCCAATAGGCTCTGGTCCATGAAAACGGGCAGATCGACGAGATGGCCGATCGGAGCGACCCCGCCGATCGCGAAGCCGGTTTCGTCGCGAACGCGATCGATATCCGCGCGCTTCAGTCGAACACCGTACGTCGTTGCTATATATGCCGTATCGGCATTATGGCTGCCCGAAACAAGAAGCAGCGTCAATTCATGCGTGTCGGCGTTGACGAAAACCAGCGACTTGACGATCTGGCCAACGGCGCATCCGACTGCCTTGGCGGCTTCCTCGGCCGTCCGCGTCGACTGCTCCATACGCTTGATCGCAATATCCAGACCCAGATTGCTCGCCGCCAGCTCGACGCGCTCCAGGCTCGAAAGCTTTCTGCTGTCTTCGCTCATAGATCGTCATCCTCCACGTCGAGTTCGATCTGCATCTGATCGTAGGCCGGCTCGACATGATCGGGCGTTTCTGCCAGCACGGTGTCATAATCGAGTGGCGTGTGCATGTGGGTCAAGATGGCATGTTTCGGCGCCAAGCGTTCGATCCATCCAAGCGATTGTTCCAGCGATAGATGGCTCGGATGCGGCCGATACTGCAGAGCGTCGATGATCAGGACATCGAGGTCTTGAACTTTTTCTACCGATTCCGGCGGGAAATCACTGATATCGCTGCAATAAGCGAGTTTACCGATACGGAAGCCGAGCGAATGAATATCGCCGTGCAGCTGCTTGTGAGGCCAGAAACGGATCGGACCGCCCGCCCCTGCAATCGTGAAGCTTGCCTCGAGGCTTTCTATCAGCACCGGCCGCACGATCGGCGGATAGCTGCTGCCTGGCGGTGTCTCCAGACAATAACGAAAACCCTCGCGAATGCGATCCATGGTCGGCGGATCGGCATGGATCGGGATCCGCTCATGCGAGATATGGAAGAAGCCGCGCAGATCGTCGATGCCGTGAATATGGTCGGCATGGGCGTGGGTATAGAGCACGGCGTCGATGGAGCTGACGCCGGCGCGGATCATCTGCTCACGAAAATCCGGTCCCGTATCGATGACGACCGTGGTAATCCCGCCATCCGGTGCGATCTGCTCGACGAGAAACGCCGCACGTGTGCGCCGGTTCTTCGGGTTCTTAGGATCGCAATCGCCCCAATCCCCGGTAATACGGGGAACGCCCGGCGACGATGAACAGCCCAAAATGGTGAAGCGTCGCCGGTATGTCACGACGTCAGACCCTCGTCATCTTGGAGAAGCAACGGAAGGCGTTCGCCGTGGTGATTTCAGCGATATCCGCCATGCTGACGCCGATCGTATCGGCGAGCACCTCGGCGGTATTGACGACATAGGATGGCTCGTTGCGCTTGCCGCGCCAGCGCTTTGGCGCGAGATAAGGCGCATCGGTCTCGACCAGCAGCCGATCATGCGGGATGGTCTTGGCGATCTCGCGCAGCTCCTCCGATTTCGGGAAGGTCAGGATTCCGGAGAAGGAGATATAGCCGCCGAGCTCGACGCCGGTCTGGGCAAGGGCAGGGCCGGCGGAGAAGCAATGGAGGATGAAGGGGAAAGCCCCCTTCCCCGTCTCTTCCGTCAGGATCGCGGCCATATCCTCATCGGCGCTGCGGCTGTGAATGACGAGCGGCAGCTGCGTTTCGCGTGCGGCAGCGATATGGCGCAGGAAGCCGGTCTTCTGGTCCTCCGGCTTGACGGTGTCGTAGAAATAATCGAGACCCGCCTCGCCGATCGCCACGATCTTTTCGTGCTGGTTGGCCAGCCGCACGAGGTCTTCCGTCTGAATGTCCAACTCCTGGTCGGCGCTATTCGGATGGGTGCCGACCGAGCAGAAAACCGACGGATAGCGCTCGGTAAGCGCAAGCAATCCATCGAGCTTCCTGACCTTGGTCGAGATGGTGACCATCTGCTTGACGCCGACCTCGTGAGCGCGCGCGACGATCGCGTCGCGCTCCTCTTCGAAATCGGCAAAATCCAGATGGCAATGCGTATCGATCAGCATGGAAAACCTTATTCGGCGGTCGGCGCGACATAGCGCGGGAAGACTGGTTTCGGCGCTTCCAGCGGCGTTCCGGCGACGAGTCGGCCCGCCGCGCCGAGCGCCGCGAAATCGCGCTTGTCGGCAGGGATTGCAATGAGATCCAGCAGTTTCGCGGAGGATTCCGGCATGAAGGGCTGCAGCAGAATGCCGATCTGGCGCACGACATCGGCCGTGACATAAAGCACGGTCGCCATGCGGGCCGGGTCGGTCTTCTTCAGCGCCCAGGGCTCCTGGCTCGCGAAATAGCGGTCGGTTTCGGAAACCACTGCGATGATGGAAGCGAGAGCGCGATGAATGAGCTGCTTGCCCATATCTTCGCGAGTCGAGGCAAGCAGGGCATCTGCCTGATCGAGAAGCGCCTTGTCCTCGTCGGTCAGCGGACCGCATTCCGGAATCTGACCGTCGCAGTTCTTGACGATCATCGACAGGGAGCGGCTTGCAAGATTGCCGATGCCATTGGCGAGATCGGAATTGATGCGCGTGCCGATCGCCTCCTCGCTATAGCTGCCGTCCTGGCCGAAGGAGACTTCGCGCAGGAAGAAGTAGCGCACCTGGTCAAGGCCGAAATGGTTCACGAGATTGACCGGATCGACGACGTTGCCGAGCGATTTCGACATCTTCTCGCCCTTGTTGAGCAAGAAGCCGTGGGCATAGACGCGCTTCGGCAGCGGCAGCTTTGCCGACATCAGGAAGGCCGGCCAATAGACCGCGTGGAAGCGTATGATGTCCTTGCCGATGATATGAAGATCGGCAGGCCAGTATTTCGCACGGGGATTGTTGCGGTCTTCGATATAGCCGGTCGCCGTGATGTAGTTCGTCAGCGCATCGACCCAGACATACATGACGTGCGAGGGGTCGTTCGGCACCTTGATGCCCCAGTCGAAGGTGGTGCGCGAGATCGACAGATCCTTGAGGCCGGATTTCACGAAGGAAATGACTTCGTTGCGGCGTTCGGCCGGGCCGATGAAATCCGGGTTCTCTTCGTAAAGCTTCAGCAGGCGGTCCTGGTATTCGGAGAGCTTGAAGAAATAGCTTTCCTCCTGCACCCATTCGACCGGCGTGCCCTGAGGCCCGTAACGCACGCCGTCGGCGCGCAGCTCCGTTTCGTTTTCCTGGTAGTAGGCTTCGTCGCGCACCGAGTACCAGCCGGCATAGGAATCCTTGTAGATGTCGCCGGCATCGGCCATCAGGTTCCATATGTTCTGCGATGTCTCGTGGTGGCGCGGCTGCGTCGTGCGGATGAAGTCGTCGTTCGACGCGTTCAGCAGCTTGCCCATCGCCTGGAATTCGTCGGAATTGCGGTTGGCGAGCTGCTGCGGTTCCATGCCCTCGGCCCGCGCCGTCTGCTGCATCTTCTGGCCATGTTCGTCCGTACCCGTCAGAAAGAAGACGTCGCGGCCGTCGAGGCGCTGGAAGCGCGCCAGCGCGTCGGTGGCGATCAGCTCATAGGCATGGCCGATATGCGGCTTGCCGTTGGGATAAGCGATCGCGGTGGTGATGTAGAACGGAGTTTTTTCGGTCATGTCGGGCAGTGGTCCGCTTTTACTGTTGCGTCTCTGTTATTCTTGGCTCCGCTCGCTTTAGCGCATGTTTGCCGGGAGCGAAACACCAAGTTTCGCGCCCGCAGCATTCGGAAGTTGGGGATGGCGCCTTGCTTGACTTGGCCCCGCCTCGCCTTTACCCCTTCGCAAGACTGGAACGCAGGACTGAGACGGCCGTGAATTTCATTGCTTTATGTATTGGTCTGCCCAACTGCTTCAAGGGCTTGTGAATTTGAGTTTGATCGGTTCCTTTCAGCCGCTTTATTCCTTTTCCGGCTTTTTCGTCGGCATGCTGGTCGGCATAACCGGCGTCGGTGGCGGCTCTTTGATGACGCCCCTCCTCGTCCTGCTTTTCGGCGTGCACCCGGCGACGGCCGTCGGCACCGACCTCCTTTATGCCGCAATCACCAAGACAGCGGGAACGGCCGTGCACGGCATGCATGGGCGGGTCAATTGGAAGGTCGTGAGCCTTCTGGCGTCAGGCAGCGTGCCGGCGGCGCTCGCCATGCTCTGGATCATGGCCGGCGTCAATCGCGAGAGCCCCGCCGTTGCTCATGCCATCACCCTGTCCCTGGGATGTCTCCTGCTTTTGACGGCGCTGATGCTGATCTTCCGTGGCCAGATTCTTCAGGCCATCCGCAAATGGCGCGGCGAACGCGGTACCATATCGCCACGCAACATCGCCCTGCTGACGGTCATCCTCGGCCTCATGCTCGGCACTCTCGTCACCATGACATCGGTCGGCGCCGGCGCGCTCGGTGTCACCGTCCTGCTGGTGCTTTATCCGCAGACGGACGTGCGCGAAATCGTTGGCTCGGATATCGTCCATGCCGTGCCGCTGACCCTGATCGGCGGCATGGGCTATTGGTTCATCGGCGAGATCAACTGGACGATGCTGTTCGCCCTGCTGGTGGGCTCGATCCCGGGCATCGTTGCCGGCAGCCTGCTGGCGCCGCGCCTGCACGAGCGGTCCGTCCGCATCATCCTTGCCGTTACACTGGCTATCGTCGCCTGCAAGCTACTCTTTCCCTGATACGATTCAGAGGAGGCTCCGTGGTGGCTGCCGTTGGGAATTGTGGCCTGTCTATGCCGAAAGCTGTTGCTTGAGCTCGCCGAGGATGGCGATGAGCGTTTGCTTGCGATCGAGATTATAGGCTTGCGACACGTTCAGCCGCTCGGTGGTCTCGGAATGCAGGCGGGCCAGTCTTTCGGCGGCGGCAACGGAACCGTGGAGCGCGGCGGCGCGGGCGCGATCGATGATGTCGTCGCCGATATGAGCGACGAAGAAACCGAAGATCGTGTCGCTATCCTTGGCCGAAAGCGCATCGGCGAGGCGGTGCATCGCCTTGCGGGCCGCGGGTCCATCCGCCGAAAGCACCTGCCTGTAAGCCTCGATGATGTCACCGCCGCCGTAATTCAGGAGCTTGAGCGCCTCGCTGACGCTGCCCTTGGCTGCGGAGAGCAATTCGCTCCCCTGCCCGGCCGGCACGCCCAGATTTTCGAGCGCCATACGCAAGGCATCATCGGGAAGCGGCGCGAGCTTCAAGGGCAGGCAACGTGAGCGGATCGTCGGCAGAAGCCGACCCGGTGCATGCGAAAGCACGAGGAACAAAGCGCGCTTCGGCGGTTCCTCGAGGATCTTCAGAATGGCGTTGGCCGCACTGCGGTTGAGATCGTCTGCGGGGTCGATGACGACGATCCGCCAATTGCCGGTGCCGGAGGTCTGCGAAAAGAATTTTCCGGCGCGGCGCACCTCGTCCACGGTGATTGCGGACTTCACCTTGCCGGTCTTGTCGTCGACCGGCCGGCTTAGATGCAGCAGATTGTGGGAGGCGCCAGCGGAAATCTGGCGGCTGACGGCGGATGCCGGGTCGGGATCGCCGATCGTCTCGGGTGCGGATGCGGGATCGGGATGGGAGAGGACATGATTGGCGAAACGAAAGGCAAGGGTTGCCTTACCAATGCCTTCAGGCCCCTCGATCAGCATGGCGTGATGCCCCTTGCCGGAGCGATAGGATTGGGCGAGGAAGGCTTCCGCCTCCTCATGGCCGAAGAGCCTCGTATTGTCTTGAGGAGGAATGGCGCCGTCGAGGACGCCCGGCCGGTCGTCACTCATTGTGCCGCTTCCGATCCCGAGGCGATATTGGCGGCGCCAAGTCGCTTGTCCACGATCCCGGCTATTTCCGCCGCGATATCGTCTTCGGACCGCTGTGCGTCGATGACGTGGCAGCGATCGGGTTCGCGAGCGGCGATATCGAGAAAGGCCTCGCGGCGTTTCTCATGGGTCTGCATCTCTTCCTTCTCGAATCGATCGGGCGCGGCGACGCCCGAGGCCCGCTTGCGTGCACGCTCCAGGCCCATTTCGGCCGGAATATCGAGAATCAGCGTGCAGTCCGGCACGACACCATTGACGGCGACCCTTTGCAGGGCCTCGATATAGTCGGGCTCGAGATTGCCCGTCACGCCCTGATAGACGCGTGAGGAATCCATGAAGCGATCGCAAAGGACGATGGTGCCGCGCGAAAGCGCGGGGCGAATGACTTCCTCGACATGATCGTTGCGCGCGGCGGCAAAGAGAATGGCCTCCATGCGCGTGCCGAACATTTCCGCAGCACCTGAAAGCAGGACGTGCCGCACAGCCTCGGCCCCCGGTGACCCACCAGGTTCGCGCGTCACCAGAACCTCATGGCCACGCTCGCGCAACCGTTCAGCCAGCCGGCGGATCTGGGTGGATTTGCCGGCCCCTTCCCCGCCTTCGAAGCTTACGAATAATCCGTTTGCATCAGCCAATGATCATGTCCTGCACTTTTCGCGTGCCATCCGTCTGGCATGCGATACGCACCCTGTTTAACCCAAGACATGCCTCGGTGGAACCATGCATGTCTCGATGTGCGTGACTCTATATGGGGTGTGAACAGAGATTTCGCGAGCCGTACGGCCCTCTCAACTCGGCAAAGGCTTGTCCCACAGCCAGGAGAACAGCAGCGACTCGGTCAACTCCATCAGAGCATCGAATGCGCGGCGGCCCAATGTGCCCTGCCCGACCGATTCCTTCGTGTAAAGCGGCAGCTCTCGTAACAGACGTGCGCCCAGGAAGACGCGGAGAGTTCCCGCTTCGTAATCCGCAGCAACCGGCGCCGTCAGCGGCCAGCGATAGACGATGCGGGCGGATAGCCGATCCGGCGTGTCCACAGGGACGTAGACGTCGACTGGTATCTTAGCCCGCAGGCCGACGGTCGATGCGGCGCCGCCATAGACGCTGGCATCGCCGATCACCTCGCCATCGGCAAAGATGCGCTGGCTCTTGAAGTTGCTGAGGCCCCATTCAAGCACGCGTCGCGTCTCCTCAATGCGTTCCTTGTCGCTCTTCAGTCCGCCAAGCGCCAGAAACAGCCGGCGACCATCGCGCTGAATGGAGGCGACGATCGAAAAACCCTCGCCTTCGGCAAAACCGAGCCCCAGGCCATCCACGCCGATATTGAGCAGAAGCATCGGGTTCTTGTTGCGCTGATAGATCTTGTTCCAGGTGAAGTCGGCCTGGCCGAAATACTTATAGAGGTCCGGGTACTTCTGTTGCAGATCCTGTGCCAGCAGAACCATCTCGCGCGCGGAGACCTTGCCGCCGCCATTGGGATCGTTGGCATCGGGAAGTCCGGTGGAATTGGTGAAGGTCGCCCGCGGCATGCCGATCTCGCGCGCCCGTGCCGTCATGCGCCGGGCGAATTCGCGCTCGCTGACGGACATGCCTTCCGCTAGAACGATGCAGGCGTCATTCGCCTGCTGCACGGCAATACCCTGGATCAGATCGCCGACGCGGATGCGCGATTTCAGGGCTGCGAACATCGTCGACGCACGCGAGGGAGCGCCGCCCGTCCGCCAGGCATTTTCCGAGACGGGATATTCCGTATCGAGGCTGATCTGCCCTCGCCCGATCGCGTCGAAAACGACATCCAGCGTCATCAGTTTCGCAAGTGACGCCGGCGAAATCAGCTGGTCCTCGTTCTTGGCAAGCAGGATGGTGCCGGTCGAGGCTTCGATCATGAATGCCTGCGCGGCTTTCGTATCGAAAGTACCGGGTGCCGCCTGCGCAAAGGCGGGGGCGTTGCCGAGCCCGAGGACAAAAAGGAACAAAAGAATCAAACTCTTTGGCATATCGTCCCCTTCATCCGATTACCGGCACGATTATTTTAGTGACGGGTTGAGATTCAGGCAATGATACCGATCAGTCCGCCTGCGTCGTACCCTGATGCTGGCGGCGATAGGACGAAAGGATCGATTCCTGCGTCAGCCCGTCATTGCGAACCATGACGGCATCGAAGGCGAGGTTCACATACGCGGTCTTGACGGGAGCCTCCTGGTAGGCGGCAACGGTCGAGCCCAGGGTTCCATCCGTCAGGCTCGCAAGGCGCCGCGGGAAGTCCGGCCGCTCGTAGGGGATCGGGCCAATTCTCGGCAGAACGACCATGGACGGCTCCGCCGGCTCTGCGGCCGGCATGGCGCCGCCATTCCATTCCATCGGGGGCAGATTGTTGCGCTTGCTGCCATCGTAACCGGCGTCGGGCGTAGAACCGGCGAAAGCCGTCGTCGCATAAGGCGACTGGCGCGGAATGGGAGCGATCGCCGGCGCGGCCTCATAGCTGCGCTGCTGGCGGCTAGCGCGGAAGGGAGTATCCGTTTCGGGCAACTGATCCGCCGTCATGCGGCCGGCGGAAGCAACCATCACACCGGTTGCGATCTGGCCGCCAGGATTGATACTGGGCAGGCGCGAACCCTTCGGAATGTAGGAGGCCATCAGATAAGGCTCGTCATGACCGTCCATGCGGGCGCGGCCGACATATTGCACGCGCACGTCGCCGGTGCCGCTGTGCTGCAGGTCGAGCATCTGCGCGGTCTTGTTGGAAAGGTCGATGATGCGGCCGGGATGGTATGGGCCGCGATCGTTGACACGCACGATGATGGAGGAACCGTTTTCGATATTGGTAACGCGGGCGTAGCTCGGCAGCGGGAAGGTCGGATGCGCCGCGGTCAATGCCTGCTGATCGTAGACTTCGCCATTGGCCGTCAGGCGGCCGTGGAAGGCCGAGCCGTACCAGGAAGCGATACCGACCTTGCTGTAGCTGTAATCTTCCTTGGGGTAATACCACTTACCCTTCACCTGGTAAGGATTTCCGACCATGAAGCGGCCGCCACCCTTCGGCACGGGGCCGTTATTGACGACGCGAGGGCTCGCCTTCACGCCATATTCCTTCTCGGAGAAATATTCCTTGCCGTGCTTGCGCGTCGAAGCAACCTTCTGAGACGTTCCGCACGCCGTGATGGTTGCGCACATCAGGGAAAGAGCAAACCAACGCATACCCGCTGCGCATGTCACCGCACGATTTTCTGATGTCATCTGTCCCAAGCCGCTACTCATTACTCTGACGGAGGTCTGATACCGGTACATCCCTCATTCCGGTATCCTGCTACGCTCCAATCACCTAACGGTGCTTTAATCATGATTGCAGTTTGGCGTTTTTGCGATGCAAATTGAGCTCACTGAAGAAATTCTGAAAGTCATGGTTAATGCATGGTAAAGCGGCGTCGGCTTGAAGTAGTGACGGCAACAATACGCACGCTGAGACACAGGCTCGTCCGCAGATCGTCATCAGCCGTCCAGCTCTGTGACAAACGAGAGCGAGTCGCCACTGGACTCGGGATTTTTTGGATAAATTCGAACAGTGCTTTCAGGCACTTGTATCAAGGCGCATCAGTATCTCGTCGTGATAGACTTCGCCGACCTTCTACGCTTCGGTGTCGACCGCTTTCGTATCTCTCTCTTCGCGCCGTCAATCGTCAATGCGGCAAAGCCTTGATAACGTGCTGCAGCTTGTCCGGATTGCGGGTGCAATAGATGGCGACGACCTTTTCCTGCTCGATCTGCAGCGCGGTCGTCTGCGCGACATTGCCGCCCTCTATCGTCACGAAACCCGGCAGGCCGTCGATGGCGGCATAATGGACCAGCTGGGAGGGCTGCGCGCGGAAAATTCGTGCCAGCTGCTCATGAAGGAGCATGACGGCGGAAAGCCCGACATGCGGCCGCAGCGAGGTCGGTACCTTGCCGCCGCCATCGGCATAGACAACGACATCTTCGGAAAGCAGAGCGCGAAGAGCGGCCATGTCTCCCGTTCTCGACGCCGTGAAGAAGGCGGTGGCGAATTTGAGCCCCTGCTCTTTGCCGATGGCAAAGCGCGGCCGCGCTTCGGTGACATGCGCCCTCGCCCGGCTGGCAAGCTTGCGGCAGGCAGCAGCCTCGCGACCGATCGCGAGCGCAACATCGTCGAAATCCATGCCGAACACGTCATGCAGGAGAAAGGCTGCACGCTCCAGCGGCGACAGGCGCTCCAGCGCCAGCATCAACGGCAGCGTGATGTCGTCGGCCGCATCGCCATCGTCCGGATCGAAGATCGGCTCGGGCAGCCAGGAGCCCACATAGGTCTCCCGGCGACGGCGTGCCGATTTCAGCTCGTTCAGGCAAAGCCGGGTGACGATAGTCCGCAGAAACGCGGCAGGCGTGCGAATCGTGGCACGATCGGCCGCCAGCCAGCGCAGCCAGGTATCCTGCACGACGTCTTCGGCATCCGCGACCGACCCGAGCATCCTGTAGGCGAGCCTGACGAGGCGCGGGCGCAGCTCGGAAAAGATCGGGTCGGACGGCATTTCACACATGGACCGCAAGTTCATGTGCGAACGGATTGACGTCGCGACCGCAGACGAACTGCAGCGTCGTCAGCGCCACCCGTCGCCCAAGATGGCGGGCGGTGGCGAGATCGGAAGCAGGCGGTGCGGTCTCCGGCCCTTCATCCGTATTCGCCTGCGCCGCCGCGCCAAGCCAGAAGCCGAGGCGGTTCAGATCCTCTTCCGAGCCCGTTGAAGAACAATTTGCCGGAGGAAGATCGAGGCCGACCCAATGCATTCCGTGCTGGGCTGCGAAAATCACCATCTGCATCAGCGTCGAAAGCTTGTCACCGGATCGTGACCCCGAAGTGGTGAAGCCCGCCGCAATCTTGTCCTTCCACAGATAGCCCCTGGCGAGAACGGCATGCGATGTTGCCTCCTGAAATGCTTTGAACGATGCGGAGACCGAGCCCATATAGGTCGGCGATCCGAAGATGATGGCCTGCGCCGCGTTGAGATCATCCCAGTGGCGCTCCACCTTGTCCACCGTCAACAGCATAGCCTCGACGCCATCCACCTCCTCAACCCCCGCCCTCACGGCTTCCGCCTGACGGCCCGTATGGCCATAGCCGCTGTGATAAACGATTGCGATGCCCTGCCGGATCATTGCCATCTCCTTCGAAATTGGTGTTGCGAAGGACATGACAAGGCATGGGGGAAGGATTGTGACATGCCGGGATTTTACGGGAAGGTGAAAATGGGGGGAGCCTATCGGCTGTATAATCCAGCGATGTCTGGTCTGAGATTGTGAGGGCGGAAAAGGCCGTACGAAGTCGAGTGGGGCCAATCCTGCTGTCTATCGCTGGTCTGGAAGAAAGATCGCGGTTGTCATTCGCCGCATGCTTAGGCGGATTCAAGGCAGCAGGAGCGTCGTCATAGTGCCGCCAAGGGCGGGACGTGGGACCGATCGGCTCCGCCGAAGCATTCCGTTCGTCAGTTCTGCTCGGTTGGCCTGTGTTGTTCTTGCCGCAATACCGTGATGGAGAGCAGCGCGACTATCGAAAGTCCACCCAAGGTCGCCGTGATGCCGAGAGATGACGGTATGCCGATGTTCTCCATCGAGAAGGCAAGCACGAATGGCGCAAGCGCTGAAAGGATCAGGCGCGCTGCCATCATCTTCCCCTGCAGCCTGCCATAGCCCTCACTTCCAAAGAGATGCAGAGGCAGCGTTCCGGTCACGATGCTCAACAGGCCATTGCCCATGCCGAAGATGATTGCGAAGGCCATGGCACCCAGCACGGATGGCGCTGAGAACAGAAGCACAAGGACGCCGCTGGGGATGAGCACTGCTGCGATCATTGCTAGATGGAGCGCGGACAAGTTCTTCCCGAAGACCATGTTGACGAGCCGACTGCTGACCTGCGAGGGGCCAAAAAGCGCTCCAACGAGGGCGGACGTCGCACCGAGTCCAAGACCGGACAGCAATGGGACAAGATGTACCAAAACAGCCGAACTAATGAGCGACATCAAGGAGAAGCCGGTGACCATGACCGCGAAGCCGATACGGCGTCGTGCGGGTGGGAGCATGCCCTCGACAACGGGTGCAGCGGTGGAGGCCTTCACGCGGTTCGAAGCTCCTTCGCGAGACAGCCAAGTGTGAATCGGCATGCAGACGAATAGGTTCAGCGCTGCGAAGACTAGATAGACCTTCTGCCAGCTCAGATGCGCATGGAGCGCGGTTGTGATCGGCCAGAAGATTGTCGAGGCGAACCCGGCGATCAATGTCAGATAGGTAATGCTGCGGGAAGCGACGTGAGGATGGATTTGGACGAGCAACGCGAAGGCGGCGCCATACTGGACCAGATTGGCCGAAACTTCGACAGCAATGAGTGCGGTGACATAGGCCGCCTTGTTAGGCGTGAGGGCACAAACGGTCAGAGCCGCAGCAGCCACGAAGGATCCGATCGTCATCACACGGGCGGCACCGATCCTATCGAATAAGATACCCAGCCATGGGGCAGTCAGCCCGCCGACCAGTAGCGCGACGGACAGTGCGCCGAATACCCATTCGCTGGACCAAGAGAACTGCGCTGCCATGTCCGGTGCAAGGATGCTGAAGGAATAGTAGAGCGTGCCGTAACCGATGATCTGTGTCAGACCGAGCGCAAGCACGGCAAGAACGGGCACTCGCTCAGACAAGGCGCTTCCCATCAGCGTCGAGAATCTTTTCGCCGTCTTCCTTGCTGAACGGTCCTTTATGAGTGTCAGGAAGGATGTCGAGGACGACTTCCGAAGGCCGAGCAAGGCGGGTCCCCAAGGGCGTGATGACGAACGGCCTGTTGATCAGAATCGGATCTTTTATCATCGCATCCAAGAGCTGCGCGCCTGTCAGGTCGGCATTGTCGAGACCCAGCTCCGCATAGGGCGTGCCCTTCTCGCGGATAGCTTCACGGACAGTTAATCCGGCGTCGGCAATCAGTTTCACGAGCTGGGCGCGCGTGGGCGGGTTCTTCAGGTATTCGATAACGGTCGGTTCGATCCCGGCATTGCGGATCATGGCCAGCGTGTTGCGGGACGTGCCGCAATCCGGATTGTGGTAGATGGTGACGTTCATGATGCTGTCTCCACGGTTGGGGTCGGCCGAAGCAGCCAAGTGACCAGAACGAAGGCGCATAGCGCCCCGATGAACTCCGCCGTAACGAATCCCGGAAGATCGGCGGGCCGAATTCCAGAGAAGGTGTTCGTGAAGGCGCGCGCGACCGCGACGGCGGGATTGGCGAATGATGTAGAGGACGTGAACCAATAGGCCGCCGTGATGTACAGGCCGACCAACCAAGGGATTGCCCCTCGATCGAAGCGGATGCCGAGAAGAATGACCGATACGAGCCCAAAAGTGGCAACCCATTCCGCCGACCATTGGCTCTCTCCAGAGCGCTCTTTCAAGGACCATTCGAGGATGGGGTGTGCGAACATCATATGAGCCGCCATCGTACCCGAGACGCCGCCAGCGATCTGAACGATGATGTAGGCAGCTAGGTCGCGCCTAGGCAGCACACGCGACAGGGCGAACACCAGCGACACGGCGGGATTGAAATGCGCTCCCGATATCGGGCCGAGCACCGTGACGAGCACCGCCAGCATCGCGCCCGTCGCCAACGTATTCCCAAGCAGGGCGAGCGCTGTGTCCTGCGTCAGGGAGGATGCCATAATGCCGGAACCGACGACGGTCGCGACCAGCAAGGCGGTTCCGATGGCTTCTGCAGCCAGCCGCCGATGAAGATCGAACTCTTGCATCAGTTCGCCTTCTTCGACATCGACGTCGCCCCGTCCGCGCAACATGCGGCCACGGCTACAGCCGGAGCGCAGATTTCAGGATGTCCGGCGCAGCAGTCTTCCATCAGGAACCGAACAAGTCCCCCAAGAGCATCGTAGGCCGCTGAATAAATGATCGAGCGGGACTCCCGCTGCTGGTTGATGAGACCTGCTCGCTCCAGTTCCTTGAGGTGAAACGAGACGTTCGACGGAGAGACTTCCGCGTTCTCGGCGATCGCGCCTGCGGACATGCCATCGGGTCCGGCGACCACAAGCATTCGGATGATCTGTAGACGCGTCTCCTGCGACAGGGCGCCGAACGACGCCAGGGCTTGACGTTGATCCATATTTCAATAATCCTTGAATTGTTGAAACAAGGATTACCGGAAATGAATGCCATCGACAACAGCAAAATACAGACGGACGACATTAGCCTGGGCGCCCTCGTCTCAATTCTTTCCAGAGCGAAGGATTCTCCTCTGGTGTTCTACTATGACGGACATCCGGTGAAGTCCGGTTATCACGTCACAGAGGTCAAGGCCGGACAGTTCTCGGCTCTCGACTGCGGTGCCAATCCGGAGGCCTGGTCAGAGATATTCATCCAGCTCTGGGACATCGATGAAGCCGATCGCACGCACATGGCTGTGGGCAAGTTCCACTCGATTATCCGAAAGGTGACCGAGCACGTGCAGCTCGACGGATCGGCGAAGCTAACCTTCGAAGTCAGCGACGGCGTGC
Organism: Rhizobium sp. BK289; assembly: GCF_014193575.1. Lineage (NCBI taxonomy): Bacteria > Pseudomonadati > Pseudomonadota > Alphaproteobacteria > Hyphomicrobiales > Rhizobiaceae > Rhizobium > Rhizobium sp. BK289. Next base: position 27,814 of record NZ_JACHZO010000009.1, on the reverse strand, counting down.
GACCGATGCAGCTCTACTGCGCATCTTTACCGACACTCCGGGGCGGAGCTGTCCATGTCGAACTCCTGCCGCGCCCGGCGAGCTGCAAGCCACGTGACCGCTGGTTGGTCGAGAACGCAAAGGGGGGCGCTGCCTGCTGCGGACTAACCGCCTCCCAAAGCGGTTGCTGCGCCTAGTCTCGAAAACGAAGAAAAAGGACATGGGAGGGGCGGATTCTGCCGCCTCTTATCAAGCTGCCCGCTGCAACCGAATCGGGCGCTCCTGCAACACGTATGCAGTTACGGCATTGTTGCAGCTAGCTGTTGACAATGTTGCAGATCAGCCTCGATCAACACTCACTATGCCAACAAAATTTGCCAAAAATATCAATGACTTATGGCGGAAGAGGTGTCATCCTTCCGCCATCCTATGAAGTCCAATGTGATCCAAATCGCAGCAAAAATCCCCAGAAACTCTGGAATTTTTAGTCTTTACAAGTCCTGTAAAGTCCAGCATGTTCCAACTATGATTTGTACGTAGGAATGTGCGTATGCCAAAAGTGAACAAGCTGACCGATCAAGGAATAAAGGCGCTCACTAAGCCCGGCCTCTACAGCGATGGCCTTGGGCTTTACCTGCAGGTCTCCGCCTTCGGCACAAAATCGTGGCTCTTCCGGTTCATGCGCGACGGCAAGGCGCGGAAAATGGGGCTTGGTGCTGTTCATACTATTAGCCTCAAGGCGGCCCGCCAGAAAGCATTGGAGTGCCGCATCAAGCTTGACGCCGGTTTTGACCCGATTGAGGACCGGAAAGCCACCAGGGCTGCGCTCAGGGCCCAAACGGCGAAGATGATGACGTTCAAGGAGTGTGCTCAGAAGTATATCGAGGCGCATCGGGCGACGTGGAAGAACCCGAAGCATGCCGAACAGTGGCCTTCTACCCTCAAGACTTACGTCTATCCGACGATTGGCGATCTGTCGGTCGATGCGGTTGACGTTGGTCTCGTCCTCAAGATCCTCGAACCCATCTGGCAGGAGAAGCCGGAAACCGCCTCGCGCGTTCGAGGCCGCATTGAAACCATTCTCGATTGGGCTGCCGCGCGCAAGCACCGTCATGGCGATAACCCGGCCCGCTGGCGCGGCCATCTCGATAAGCTCCTGCCGGCACGCGGCAGGGTCGCCAAGGTCAAGCACCACGAAGCCCTCGCCTATCGTGAGATTCAGCCACTTATGGCCGAACTGCAAGCGAACGAAAGCTCGAGCGCTCGTGCCCTTGAGTTCACGATCCTTACCGCCGTTCGAACGAACGAGGCGCTCGGTGCCGTCTGGTCAGAAATCGACAAGGACAATCGCATGTGGACCATACCGGCCGAGCGCATGAAAGGCGGCCGGGAACATCGCGTGCCGCTTAGCGATCGTGCCATTGCCATTCTCGATGCACTTCCCAGGGAGAAGGACGCGGACATTGTCTTCGTCGGCGCATCGAAAGGCAAAGCCCTATCGAACATGGCAATGCTTGAGATGATCCGCGGCCTCCGCCCCGGCAAGGGACTGACGGTCCATGGTTTCCGCAGCACCTTCCGCGACTGGGCAGCAGAGCAGACCGCCTTTCCAAATGAGCTGGTCGAGATGGCGCTAGCTCACGCCGTTAGCGATAAGGTCGAGGCTGCCTATCGTCGCGGAGATATGCTTGATCGTCGTCGTCGCCTAATGAAGGAATGGGCGGAATATTGCTCGATGCCGGCGCGCTCGGCTGACGTCGTCACCATCAGGAGCTCGATCGATGGCTGATTGGATATCACGAACCGAGGCAGCGGCCCGAGTTGAGTTAAGAACCGGTCTTAGGAACGGCTTAGAACTCATTGATGACGCTATTCAAACAGGCGTTCTATTGGCGAAAGCGCCGGAGAAAGAGGTGTCGCTTACTCGATGGGACCCGATCAACATGTACGCTGGCGGCCCAACCTATGTCGATTCTGCGTTGGGTGGGGATAGCTTGATCGCCGTGGATAGCCTCCATAGCTGGATAAACCACCTGCTCGATGCGGACACGGCGACGGCCAAAAATAAGTCAGGAGCGAAACCCAAGTATGATTGGGAGGAGTACGAGCGCGTCTTTCAGCAGAGAGTTGCTGAGATTGGCCTGCCAGACCCGCAGAATGAAAGGGGCTGGCGCTCCAAAGCCGATGTCAGGAGGTATCTGCTGAACCTTGCCGCTAAGGACAACGCGTTTCCTTCTGACGAGCAAGCGAAGAAGTACGCGAACGATTTCCTTCAAAGAGCTGGGTGGAAATAATTGCCACCTATTCCCACCCATTACCACCCGCTTAAATCGTAGGTTTCTGAGACCTTGTTCCTGCGTCCAGCACAGTCTTGCTGGACCTTAGAAGGAACGAAACCATGCAGATTATTCTTCGTCGTAATGACGTCCAGCGCCTCACCGGCCTCCCTCGGTCGACGATCTACGACCGCATCAGCAAAGGCACCTTCCCCAAGCCCATCAAGCTTTCCACCCGCTCCGTCGGTTGGCTGGAAACGGAAATCGCGGACTGGCAGAAAGCTCGTATCGCCTCTAGGGAACGGGGGGATAAGTGATGACGCCTATAACGATAAACCCGGCGGCGCCTGCCAGCGCCAACCGGGTTCCGAAAATCGTAGCAACCGCCAAGCCGCTCGATGTTTGGAATCCTACCGATACAGCGCCAGAATTTCAATCCGAATTGCATGCAATTCGTACAGTAATGCGACGTTGCAGGGTCACTTTCTGGCACGCCAAGACCATTTGCCAGCTTAGTGGGCTTGGGGGCGCTGCATGATGGCGGACATTGAGAAAAAGATCACCAGGCAAGCCAAATGGAGCCTTGCCCATCCGAAAGAGCGCTGGGCGCATTCTGCCCTTCGTTCGGCTCTCAAGCGCGGCCTGATCGAAAAGCGTCCATGCCAGGTTTGCGGATCCGAGGATTCAGAGGCCCACCATCCTGACTATGATCGGCCGATGTTGGTCGAGTGGTATTGTCGTACGCACCATAAGGCCGAGCATCGCCGACTCTTGGAAGGTGGTCAGCAATGACAGATCATCAGCACTCCGAAGCCGTCATCTTGGCCGCTCAGTGGCTCGCGGACGAACGTGAGCCGCCGAACCCTCTCGTGCCTGTCCTGCGCTCTAGGTTCCATCTGAGCGCCCTCGAAGCGTGCGAAGCAATCGCCCTGGCGCGAGACTATCGCATCCTTCGCCGGGCATTCGGATAGGAGGCACCATGCGGGATTACACAAAGGTGTCGCCGCTCATCTGGCGTGACAAGCGCTTTCGCTCCCTGGCGTCTTCGGACGCCAGGCTCGCAATGCTGTATTTCGTCACCTGCGAGCATCAGAACAGCACCGGGTGCTATCGATTGCCTGACGCTTATGCCGCTGTGGATCTTGGTTGGGAACTCGATCGGTTCATCAAGGCGCGCGAGGCTGTCGTTTCCGCCGGTCTGATCCTCACCGATGCAGATAGCTCAGAGATCTTCGTCGTTGGCTGGTACGAGACAAACACCCCAACGAACGACAAACACGCCATCGGCACCAGCCGTTTGATAGCGAAAATTGAGAGCGACCAACTGCGGGAGGCAGCGGAAGAAGAGTTTCTCGCCTCTGAGCAGAAGAGACTAACAAGCAAACCGTCGCCAGGGAGCAACCTATTAGGCACCGGGTTTATGAACGGAGCGACGAGACGATCATAGCATATCGATACCCTATCCAAAGCCTATCGATATACCGAGACAGGAGACAAGACAGAAACAGGAGACCGAGACAAGAAACCAAGAAAAAGACAAAAACAAAAAAAAGACTTTGAGACCGCCAAAATCGAAAGCGCGGTAGCGAAAAAGGGCTTTTGATAGGTAAAATTGGCACCGAGGGCTTAGAGTGAGGGAGAATATTATTCCTCACCATCTCTTCCCTGGAATTCTTCGGAATCAAGCCGGGAAAAGCCAATCTTAAATAGGGCTTGGCGGAGAAATAATCCGCCAAATGTGTTTGATTTCATTATATTTTTATGATTGTCATTTGCTCTGCGTACAAACGAAAGTACAATGTGCCTCGATTTGGAGGCGTAAAACATGGCCGCGAAAAGCTCGGCTCTAGCTAAGACAAAGCCACAGGCAAAGTCACGCATCGGCAACGGTAAAGCGCTGCTCGATGGCGTCGACGGCCGATCTGTCTTGATGCGCCGTGTTCGCGAGATTCTTGCTCAGTTGACCGTCGACATGGGCGGAGACCCATCCGAAGCCAAGATGATCATTGCGCGGCGCGCCACCACGATTGCTGTGTGGTGCGAGGCTCAGGAAGCACTGCTTGCCAATGGCAATGAATTTGACATCAGCGAGTTCACGACGGCCACCAATGCGTTGCGCCGGCTGCTGGCAGACATTGGGCTTGAACGCAAGGCCAAGGACATCACGCCAACGCTTGAGAAGTATCTCAGTCAGCAATACAGCGAGGCCGCCGAATGACCACGCCACGGCTGCGCTCCATCACCATCGACCAGGCCCTTACCGACAAGAAGCTGCTCGGTGCTGCTCTTGGCGATCCCACGACATGGAACACATGGATATCGATTCTTCGAGCTACGTTCGGCCTTAAGCTTGATGCTGGTCAGCTTGAACGCTTCCATCTCGTCGCAGGCGATAGAGACCCTCCCAACAAGCGCGTTCGTGAGCTTTGGGCCATAATTGGCCGTCGTAGCGGCAAATCGCGCACGGCTGCTGCTCTGGCCTCGTACATCGCTGCCTTCGTGGACCACCGCGGAAAGCTCGCCCCTGGCGAAGTCGGCACCATCCTCGTGCTTGCTGCCTCTCGCGTTCAGGCCGCATCGGTCTTCAACTACATCCGCGCCTTCTTCGATGAGAGCCCCATCCTGCGTCAGTTGATCGAGAATATGTCGTCGGACGAGATTCGACTCGAGGGCAATATCGCCATTGCCGTGCACACGAACAATTACCGGACCGTGCGCGGCCGGACATTGATTGCAGCGATCTTCGATGAGGTCGGCTTCTGGAGAGACGAAACCACGTCCCTGCCCGACGTCGAGACCTATCGTGCGGTGCTGCCGGCGCTGGCGACGACGAACGGCATGTTGATAGGCATCTCGTCTCCCTACGCGCAGCGCGGATTGCTCTTCACCAAGCATCAGTCGAGCTTTGGCGTCAATGACGGCTCTGTTCTCGTCGTGCAGGCCGGGACGCAGGCTTTCAATCCGACCATCAACGCGCAGGTGATCGAGGATGCCCGGCGGGACGATCCGGAAGCCGCTCTGGCAGAATGGGATGCGCAGTTCCGCGGCGATTTGTCGACCTTCATCGATCGCGCCGTCGTAGAGCGCTGTGTCGAGGTCAACGCTCTGGAGCGGCCATATGACCGGAAATTCCGCTATGTGGCTTTCTGCGACCCGTCTGGCGGCGTTCATGATTCCATGACGCTCGGCATCGCCCATCGCGAGGGCGATATGCAGATCCTCGATTGTGTCCGGGAGGTGAAGCCACCATTTGCGCCTGACGACGTGGTGGCCGAGTTCGTTCAAGTTCTCAATGTCTACAAGATCGCGACCGTGAGCGGTGACCGGTACGCGGGGAGCTGGGTGTCCGAAGCCTTCAAAAAGCATGGAATTCGGTATGTCGCGAGCGAGCGCAACCGCTCTGAGATCTATCTCGATGCTCTGCCGACGATGATGACCGGCACGTCGATCCTTCTCGATTTGCCGCGCCTAGTTGGCCAGATTTCGCAGCTTGAGCGCCGCACGACGCGCACCGGCCGCGACACCATCGATCACATGCGTGGTGCAAAGGACGACCTGGCGAACGCCGCGCTCGGCGCTATTGTCCACGTCCCATCGACAAGGCGAACAGAGACCGCCGCGCGCTCCGCGCCGACGGTCAATTTGGGCCATGCAAACATGAAGGGCAAGCGGATGCTCCAGACACAGACTGGAGGCAGATATGCACGTTGAAACGATAACGACGGATGTGGTGCACGATTGGTCTGCCCGGCGCCAAACCGCCCAAACGCTGCTTGATGAGCTTCGTCAGGAGCGTGGCATCGCCCTGCTGGAGGGCAAAAGCTTCGATCACAAGCGCATCCTTGATGCGGAGGCGCAGCTTGACGCCCTTCAGATCGCCGAGGTCGAGGCCGAACGCCGACGCCGTGAAAATACCGAGCGGGAACGCCTGGCGCAGATCAAGGCCAAGAAGGCCGAACTGCGGCATCTGCAGAATTTGCGCCTCTCAGCGATCGATGACGCGGAGAATGCCGCTGTTGGCCTGATGCTCGCGCTGAAGCAGTTGAGCGCAACCACATTGAAGGCTTCCGCCGCGATCAACGCTCTCGGATTTCCCGTGCCCGTCAGCCTGTCGCCGAGCGAGGTCGATCTCCGCACGAGCATCCGCGTCGCCTCCATCCTTTCTGAAGCCACCAGCAACGGACATCTCGGCTTGATCAAGCTGCCAGGCGGCGTTTTTCGCAGCCCGATGCTGCCGGACGGCACAAAAAAATCAAGCGTGTGGCGTGATGTCGAGATTGCCAAGACCGAAGCCGCCCTATCCGCAATCCTCGAAGAGGGAGAATGAACATGCTCAAGGAGCAAAAACGCAACGTCGATCCGTCCAAAGTCATCATCAACAGCGCTGGCCAGGTCTTTCGCGAGATCTTCATTCGTCTGCCGAAGGAGGCGATTGCCGACGATTTGAAGGAGCCTGACCTTTGGCAAGCCGTGCAGCGCGGCCCCAAGGCGCTCAAGAAATTCGACCGGCTGGTAATCGTGGCGTGGGATGAATCCTGGGTCGCTGAGGCGATCGTCTCCCATGCCGATGGCAATATCGCTGTCGTCGCCAAGCCGAGGATCACGCAGTTCCCCGAGCGGGTGGAGAAGCTGTTCAGTGATGGAACCTATGCCATTCGCTGGAACGGCGCCGGCTATGACGTCGTCCGCCTCAGGGATGGCGCCGTCGTCAGCGGTGGGCACCACAATGCAGCCTTGGCAGAGCGTGCACTCGCAAACATGTACCCGAGACGGGCATAGGCAGGAGAATCCCCATGGCAAATCTCTTTTCCAGGCCAAAGGCTCCCGATCCGGCGCCGGTCCAGCGCATGCCCGACACGGAAGACCCAACGGTCGTCGCCGCGCGCCGCAAGGCTGCCATCGACGCACAGACTCGTTCAGGCCGTGCATCTACGATCCTGACATCGCGTGCAACTCGCGTCGCGATGGATCCAGGAGGAACCGCCTATACGAACACCTCGCTTGGTCTCAGCCTTGGCGGCACCGGTGCAACCCCCACCCCAACCAAGTAGGGGAAAAAGCATGTCAAACGACCTTGTTGTTTCTTCAGGCGCCCTTCCGACGGCAGATAATCCGTCCTCAGAAGCACATCACGTCCCACCGTCAACTTCATCCTTAACTCGCGCGGAAATCGAGAGGATTCGGGACACCGATATTGATCGATATTTCGCTGAGGGGCTTGACCGTCGACTGCTGCGCATAACAGCGGCTGAGATGGGCAGTACCGAGCCTACCGAATTCATGCCGGTCAATGAGAGCCGATCAGCGATGATGGAAACGTCAGAAGGCGCCCAATTGGTCATGCAATTGGAGCGAATGGGCACTTTCAATCATCAGATACAGCAAATTCAAAACACAATCGCCAGCTTCGTGCGCGACCTAGGTGATCATCGCCATCAGAAAGCGTTCATGGAACGCTTCGACCAAGCGATCCCAGAGGCCGTCCGATACAGGATTTACATGCAGATTGCGATGGGAGCTCCTTCGTTTGTCGTCCCAGTCGGTGATGATGACATTGAGCACTTCTCGTCGAAGGAAGCGGGAAAAAGTCTTGTTTCGGAATGGGGGTCCAGAGCCGCGGAAGGCATCGCGATAGTCTGGAAGAGGATGGACTATCTTCATGCCGAGATTGGCTCCGAACCTATGGGTTTCGTTGTTGACTGGTTCGAAAGCCTCGTCCCATCGCTTCAAAAGCGCCTTCTCAAATTCATCGCCACAGGAAAGTGACGCAATGACCTCGATCCTCATTGACAGAACTGACGGTCTGGCCTCGGCAGTGGCCATCAAAGGTCCGTGTCGCGCGGCAACGACTGGAAATATTTCACTCTACGCGCTTCAAACGATCGACGGCGTAGCCCTTGCTGATGGCGATCGGGTGCTCGTCAAGGATCAAACGGCGGCTTATGAGAATGGCATTTACGTGGCCGATACAGGGCAATGGCGCCGCGCCAAGGATTTCAACCGTAATAATGACGTCAGAACCGGCACGCTAATTCTGGTGACCAGCGGGACCGCGAATGCCGGGAACGTTTACCAGATCGCGAACGATAATCCGATCGTCATCGGCACGACACTGCTGTCTATCGTCGAGACGGATTTCAGTGCTGCAAGCATCGCCGGCCCGCTTCCGACGACGGCCTCTCGCTACATCCGCCGCAATGATGCAGGGACGGCTTACGAGGCCCTTACGGCTCAGCAAAGCGCCAATATTGACGAGTTGCGCGATACGAATCCAGGCACCGCGGGACTGACGATCCTCGGCCATTCCGTTGCAGCGGATACGCGGGATTTTCTCGACGTCCCACCGTATGTTGCTTCTCGTACCGCGCTGAAAGCTCTCGATACCAGCAAGGATGGTCTTGCCATTTTCGACGGCTCGGTTTGGGAACGCGTGAACACCGTTGCTTATTCGGCCCTCATCACGGCCGACACGCAGGAAGGCCTTTTCGCGCTTTCGACATTCAATACAAGTTTCGCATGGCGCCGCCGTTACAATGGCCCAATTCGCACGAGCTGGTTTCAGACGGCCGGCGATGGCGTTACGGACGATCGTATTCCGCTCACGGGCTGGCTTACGATGGCCGGCCTCATTGGTCTCGGTGCCAGGATTGATGCTGCATCCCATGTCTGCAGCGCCATCCTCAGCATCACGACCAGCAAAAACATACTGATTACCGGTGAAAGCGAAGAGCTTTCAATCATTCTCTTCACCGGGTCTACGGCTGGCATCAAGCTCAAATCGAGCAAATATAGCGTCGGCAGCAGTACGACCGCTGATAGCCGCCCATTCTTCGGCGCCCGCGACTTCACCATGCTGACCAGCAACACGGCTGGCACACAGGATGCGCTCAGCTTCGAGTTCCCCTATTTCCATTCCTCGCAACATCGGGAATACGACATCTCGAATGTGACGATCGGCGTCATCAGCGCGCAACAGGCCGGCGGCCAGAAATGGCGCAACGCCATCCGAATCCGCAACGGCTGGAATGGCCATATCGGCAAAATCACTGCCAACCAGCATGCGGATATCGCGGCAAATTATAGCGGCTCAGCGGTCTATCTGGACGGATTGAGCCCGTCTGCGAACATTCACGATTGCAATTTCCAGTGGTGGAACACTGCCGTTGAAAACACCTACATGGTGCTCAAGAAGCTTGTTGGCACCGTAACAGGATCGTTCTGGATGCATGAAATCGTGACCGGTGGCACGAGTGGCGCCACAGCTCGCGTAGCGCGCTTCGATGGCTACGGTGGTTCGAACCTTGCGGTTATGGAAGTCACGGGGACATTCATCAATGGCGAGACGGTCACTGGACAGTCGACGGGCGCAACCATCGTTCTCAGTTCTGCCCCAACAGATATGCAGCAATCTAATGAAGGTCTCTATTTCCAGAACAGCGATGCTGTTGCCTGCAACTACGGTATCCTTAGCCTGCAGCCTTCGACAGCGGTAACACCTGGCGTTGGTCTTTGGGTTGTCGGCAGCCATTTCAACGTTCAGCAGTCGGCGATCTTTACGCAATATCACCATCAGCAGAATATCATAGGGAACCTGGTATACCCGCAAGGGAGCACCAGCGTAGGGTTTTCCATCGACAATGGCGGTAACAATACGATCAGCGGAAACACTCTGCTTGGACCGGGTGGCAATGCTACCGGTATCGGCCTGTCGAATAGCGCAAGCAATTCCGTCGTAGGCAATTCGATACAGAATTTCGTGACTGGCATTGCGATCGCTGCTACCGTCACGAATTCCAAGATCGACGCCAGCAACACCTTCGTTTCGTGCACCACGAACATTTCCAACCTTGGCCCCAATTGGCCTACTGCGAACTGGAACACCGTCGAGGACGATATTTGGTATGCCTATGTCTCAACGATGACGGCGGCATCCGGGACGATCACGACGAAATCGGCAAGTGGTCGTTTCCGGAAGCGTGGGAAAACGATTGAGATCTGCATCACCGGGAGCATCACGACTAACGGTACTGGTGCGGGTAGTATCTTCTGCACGCTTCCTGGCGGCATCGCGGCGTCGTCGGTATCCATGCTTTCCGGGCGCGGCACGGCCGTTAGCGGAGTGGCGATCAGCGGCCAAGTTAGCGGTGCGAGTGTCAACATTGTCACGGCTACAGCAGCCTATCCCGGCTCGGATGGTTACGCGTTCACGATATCCGGCGTCTACGAAATACCGTAGGGGGTATCATATCATGGCAGACAGCAGTTTGCGCGATCCAACTATGAGGCCGCTGGCCTCTCAACTGGCAGAATTCACCTATGGTCGGAACATATGAAATTTTCGCGGTCGGCCGCTGCATGGGCGATCTCGTGCCGGAGGGAACGACGCTGCAGGCCGATGCGACAGCCGAAATTCTGCCAGGCCAGATTGTTGCTGTTGTGCTTGAGGCGGGTGGCCCTTTTCGAGAATTGAGTGGAATGCTTGAGACGAACGGTAGCCTCGGCGTCATCAAACTCTACCTCGGCAAAACCGCGACCGCCGCCGGCAGGACAGTTTTCCTGCTGGGCCAACTGAACCCGCCTGTTGTCTTCGCTGTGCCGTCGGCGAGTCTGCTGGCGATGCACAGCATTACCGCCACGGTGAGCGAAGCTCCGCGGATGGACGGAGTACCGGAAGATGCAAAGGCGATCCTCTCCGCCCAGCTTGATCTTCTATCGCCTTTTTTCTGCCAATCGGAAGCGACGGCGCCCGTAGGGCCGGACTGGCGTCCTGTCGATCTCGATGCCCTCGTTCAAAACACAAATCTGGAGCAAGTCGATGAATAAGCTTCCTACCTTCCACTGCGGCGCGCTGGAGACGTTCTCCGGCCCGGTGGTAGGCACATTGTCAGATATCATCAATCTGCCGCTGAAAACTCGCGATCAGGTTTTTGATGGAAAGCCGGTGACGACGGCCGGCGACTTGCTCAACATCATCCTGAACAACTCGCCCTATCTGAACCTGACCTATGTACGGCCGGCGCTCGATACGCTGTTTATCAACGCCCTGCGCAACACCTCATGGTCGAAGAGCCTGCAGCGGCAGTACGATCAGCGCCAAAAGCAGTATGGGCAATCCCATTTCGATCTGATCCAGGCGATCACCGGCCGGCGCTGATCATATCGAGACGATATACGGACGGTAGCTATCTTGGCCGACCGTCCCCGCCACCTGAATCAATTGGGGTATCCACCTCCTCGTAGATCCGGGCCTTCAAAGAAGCGGTCATGGCTATCAGATTTCTTTTTCCGCGAATCAGCGCCGCAGCCGCTGAAATGAAGGCCGATACGCCAGCATCGCCAACCTGTTTGCGCTTGGAAATAATGAATATCAAGAGAAACAGTATGAAAAGCCCAAGTATGGAAAAGGCAAGATTCTGCTCGGCCAAGTCGTCGTGATGCTTCTGAACCTGTATTGCGCTCGCAAGAAACTCCTGGTCAGTAAAGCCATTTCCAGTGGGCCCTGGAATAAATTCGAAGCTCACGTTCGCCCCCGTTCGCTGATCATGGTTCCATGATGGGGACGATACTTCAAATAGTCTAGTGGATAGAATCCAAGCTTTTACGACGTCTTCAAGAAGCCGTTGCTTGTCAGCCAATCCCGTAGAATAGACCGGATCGCTTCTGACTGATTTGGGATCGGCTTAACCGACGCCCGATACTCATCCAGCGCATCAAGCATATCCTGATCAAAACCGACGAGTTTCTTGAATGGAAATTCCGGAGGACGACCCATTTTGTATATTTCGCATATGCCTTATTGACGATAACAGATATACCATATATACGAAATATGCGGGCTGGGCAAGAGTTGGCGCTCTTACCCGGCCCTGACCATCACGAATATAGGAGAATTCGATATGGCTAAGGCCCGCAATACAACGGAACAGGTTTCCCACACCACTATCGCTGAAGATAAGGTCAAGGTCGCAGCTAACTTTGCGCGCATGTTCAGCGCGAATGAGCCTGCTGGCGCCGAAGACGTGCTTATCATCAACCGACCAAATCTGCGTGCGATGAAAATGAAAGAACTTAACGCGCTCTATGATGCGATCGAGGTCATCACGTCAACGCTCTGCGGTATCGTCAGCCAGCCGAAGTTTTTCTCGAACGATGCTCTCAACGCCGCCGGTGAGGAGGTTGAAAGATTACTCAACTATCTGGGCAATTACCAAACAGCCGTCGTGGACACCGTCGAAACTGCAGAGCTTGAAGGGGATGATCCGATCGAAACCGAAGCCAGGGCTTGGACCCTCATTAAGTTCTCCGCGAGATGTGAAGACAATCTCTATCAGTTCGCGAAGCTTGTTGGCGAAGAGGTAGCAAATCTCTCAACAGCCGAACATCGCGCCACTTGGAACGAGAAGATGGCGCGAGCAAAGGCGCTTGGCTAGCCCTGCGATCTATCGCTTTCGCCGAGCCGAGATTGAAAAGAGAATCGACGAGCTTATTGCTTTGCTTGATCTAATTGACGGCGACCCCGACCTTGAGGATGACGAGCTTGAGGACATCGACGAACGAGAGCCGCCGACTGCTACGGTAGCGGGCGGCTCCTGAGCATAACCAGAGACGTACGCTGGATTGTGCTTAGACCTGAAAATATCAAAATTAAACAATAAAAACAATGGCAATGGCGGAAGAGGTGGGATTCGAACCCACGGTACGGTTTCCCGCACGCCGGTTTTCAAGACCGGTTCCTTAAACCACTCGGACACTCTTCCAAGCAATTGAAAAGGCTGAAAAATCCATGCAGTACTGATTTTTCGGAACCGGGTGGTGCTACCGGTTTTCTACCCAATCACTCGACGGCTGGCTTTTTAGCAGCTTTGGTCGCCGCGTCAACTTGTTCCGCCGCGCTCTCCCGCATTCTCGATATCAGATGGAATTGTGGTTGAGGGATATCGGCCGAGTGCGCGGCAGCATGCGCGATTCGTTTCGCCAAAGTGCCGGAAATAAGGTGGTACGGCCGATGGAGACGGCCGGGCCACCTTCGCCTGGTCAGGGGTCAAATCTGACTGAAGCAAGTTATTAATAAGCTAAGCTTATAATTTGTCAATTATCGACATCGGCTGTGAAGGTCTTGCTTTGCGAACGTCGTGTTGATGGCTTCGACTATCCGGGATAGTTTCCTCGCCATGACTTCTGATGATCATTCCCTGTCGCTCGGCACCAAGCCCCTCGCCGGCCCTGCCCTCACCGCCTTTTTCAGCCGCGATGCCGTCGTGGTCGCGTCCGACCTGATCGGGGCGCGTTTCACGGTCGCCGGCATAGGCGGTCGCATCGTCGAGACGGAGGCCTATCTACCCGATGACGAGGCTTCTCATGCATATCGGGGACCGACGCCGCGCAATACGGCCATGTTCGGACCGGCCGGCCACGTCTATGTCTACCGCTCCTACGGTATTCACTGGTGCCTGAATTTCGTTTGCACCAAGGGAAGCGCTGTGCTCATCCGGGCGATCGAGCCGGAAAACGGCATCGAGGAGATGATACGGCGGCGCGGACTTGCCGATATCGCCTCGCTCTGCAACGGGCCGGGCAAGCTGTCGCAGGCGCTTGCTATCGATATAAGCCTCGACGGCCGCTCGCTGGATGCGGCGCCGTTTTCGGTGTCTCGGGCGGAACCGGTGCCGGTCGTCTCCGGCAAGCGCATCGGCATCACGAAGAATGTCGATCCGCTCTGGCGTTTCGGAGCTGCCGGCTCGCGCTTTGTCAGCCGCCGTTTTCCGTGATTGAACAAAAACGGCCACCGGGGTGGTGCCCGGCAGCCGCTGAGCCACGCAGTGAAACTGGAAAGGCTGCGTGGCAAGCATTTTCGCTTCTCTTCGAATCGCGAAACGCTTGTCTTATGATTTCTCAATGCATTCCGGACGGAAAACCGCTTCGCACTTTTCCTGGAAATGCTCTATTCCATCGCGACGCTGTGGTCGACCGCCGGCGGCGCCTTCGGCTTGCGGAGCAGCACCAATAGCGGCATGGCGAAGATCGACATCAGCATCAGCAGTTTGAAGTCGTCGATATAGGCGATGACGGTTGCCTGGGTGGTGATCATGCCGTCGAGCGTCGCGCGTCCCACAGCCGTCAAGGGGCTCACGCCCTGTGCGGCCGCCGCATCGAAATAGCGGTTGAACGGCGTCACATAGGCGGCAATGTTGGCATGATTGACCTGCGTGTTCTCGGTGATCAGCATCGAAACGACGGAAATGCCGACGCTGGAGCCGATATTGCGCGAGAGGTTGTAGAGGCCGGTCCCTTCACCGCGCATCTGTGCCGGCAGCGTCGCAAAGGCGATCGTCGTCAGCGGCACGAAGAGGAAGCCGAGGCCTGCGCCCTGGACGAAGCCGACCGATATCAGCGTCCATTGCGAAACATCCGGTGTCCAGCCGGTCATGTCGTACATGGCCCAGGCCGTCAGCGCGAGGCCGATGAACAGCAGCCAGCGCGTGTCGACCTTGCCGATCAGGCGTCCCACCAGGAACATGCAGAACATGGTGCCGAGGCCGCGCGGTCCCATGACGATGCCCGCGGTCACGACCGGATAGCCCATCAGCGTCTGCAGATAGGGTGTCATCAGCGCCAGCGAAGCCAGATAGGTCACGCCGACGATGAAGATGAACAGGATGCTGACGGCAAAGTTCTGGTCCATGAACAGGCGTGGATTGACGAAACTCCGCTCGGCCGTGAACATGTGCACGAGGAAGAGATAGAAGGCGCTGACGCAGACGAGCGCCTCGATGATGATCTCGCTCGAGTAGAACCAGTCGAGCTGCTCGCCGCGGTCGAGAAAGAGCTGCAGCGCCGCAATCGCGATCGAAAGCATGCTGAAGCCGAACCAGTCGAGCTTCGCCAGCGCATCGAGCTTCGTTTCCGTCACATAGACGACAATGCCGAAGAAGGCGAGCGCCCCGATCGGCACGTTGATGTAGAACACCCAGCGCCAGCTGATATTGTCGGTCAACCAGCCGCCGATGACGGGTCCCAGCACCGGACCGACCATGACCGAGACGCCGAACAGCGCCATGGCGCGGCCGCGCTCCTCGATATTGTAGATATCGAGCAGAATGCCCTGCGACAGCGGCACCAGCGAGGCGCCGAACAATCCCTGCAGCAGGCGGAATCCGACGATCTGCACCAATGATTCCGACAGGCCGCAGAGGACGGAAGCGGCGACGAAGCCGGCGATCGCGACCAGCAACACTCGCTTGCGGCCGAATTTTGCCGAGAGGAAACCCGAGGGTGGCGTCATGATGGCGGCCGCGACGATGTAGGACGTCAGCACCCAGTTGATCTGGTCGGCGCTCGCGGAAACGTCGCCCTGGATATGCGGCAGCGCGACGTTGGCGATGGTCGTGTCCAGCGCCTGCATGATCACGGACAGGATGACGCAGGCGGTGATCGCACCGCGATTGGCGACGGGTGCCGCCGGCGAAGAATTGGTCGCGCTACTCATGATCCTGACCGCGGGAATGGCCGAGCAGGTTGGTGATGAAATCAGGCAGGCCGCGGGCATGGCCGGTCTCGACATCGGCGACGACGCTCATTCCGACGCGCAGCGGCGGTTTGCCCTGCATGTCGTCGATGCTGATGATCATCGGAATGCGCTGTACGACCTTGACCCAGTTGCCGGTCGTGTTCTGGGCCGGCAGCAGCGAGAAGCTGGAGCCCGATGCCGGCGAGATGCTGGCGACCGTACCCTTCCACGTCACGCCCGGATAGGCATCGACCGAAATGTCGACCTTCTGGCCGGGACGCACATAGGTAAGCTCGGTTTCCTTCGGGCTCGCATTGATCCACACATGGCTCGTGGAAACCAGCGAGAATCCCTGCTGCGCGGCCGTCAGGTAGGCACCGACCTGAAGCGAGGGCACGTTCGCGGTGATGCCGTCGAACGGCGCGCGCACCACGGTATCGTCGAGCTCGCGCTGTGCGTTGTCGACCGCGGCCTTGGCCTGGAGATAGAGCGGATTTTGCTCGACGGGCAGATCGGCGGCACCCTCGCCGCCCAACTGCGCAAGGGTCGTTGCCGCCTGGGCCTGTGCGACCGATACCTTCTGCTGCGCGGCTTCCAGATTGTGCTTGGCCTGATCGAATGCCGCCTTGGAGGCAACCGAGCTGTTGATCAGGTTCTGCTGGCGCGTGAATTCCGTCTGGTAATAGGGAATGTCGGCCTGTGCCTGGGCGATTTCGGCTAAGGCCTGTTTGTAGCTCGCCTGCAGGTTCAGGATCTGGTTCCTGGCGTTGCCGAGCTGTGCTTTGGCACCGTCCAGCGCGATCCGGAAGGAGTCGGGCTTCAGGCGAAAGAGCACCTGGCCTTTCTTCACCACCTCGTTTTCATGCACATCCACCGAGATCACCGTGCCGGATACGTCGGTCGAAACACCCACCATGTCGGCCTGGATATAGGCATTGTCAGTGGACATGATCTGTCCGCCGGTGACGTAGTAATAGCCGCCGATGACGAGCGCGACAGGCAGTAGTGCAAACAGCACCGGTCGCGTCAGGTTGCGGCGTTTGCGCGGCGTTTCCGGGGGTGCGACCGGGGCCGCCGCTGCAGCTGCTGCGGGCTGCGGTGGGGGATTGGAGGACGGGGCCTCGGCCACCGGGGCCTCGGTCTGTTCAGCGGAATTTGCGTTTGCAGGCACGCGGAGTGAGGAAGATGCATCAGCCATGTTGTAACTCTTTGTCGACCGCCTTTGAACGGCAGGCGCTAAGCAGGTTCGATTTCATGAGGGTAAGCAATTCGTAGAGGCGCTCTTGATCCTCCTGCGAGGTTCCTTCGAGCGCTTCCTTACGTGTCTGGTCGCCCATGTTGCGCATGGTCTCGATCAGCGGACGGGCTTCCTCGCGCATGTAAAGAAGCCAGCTTCGTCGATCGCTCGGATGCTGCCGGCGCTCCACCAGACCGCGTTCGCTCAGCTTGTCGAGGATGCGGACCAGCGTAATCGGCTCGATCTCCAGCATTTCCGCGAGACCGGCCTGATGGATACCTTCATTGTTCGCGAGGTAGGCGAGCGTCTGCCATTGCGAACGCGTCAGGCCCAAATCCTTTGCGCGCTGCTCGAACCGCTTGCGAAACAGCCTGGCAACGTCATGAAGGAGAAAGCCGAGAGTGGGTGTCGAATTCATGGTATGAAAAGCCTGCTATTGATAAGCAACCTTATAATGATTAACACATATAGTAAGCGCCCATGCGATACAAGAGGCGGGCAATCAAGAAATGGCAGTTGTCGAAGATGTCGCAGGGCTGTCACAAAGATGCCGCAGTGGCGAGTTGCCGATCGCCAATTGAAAAGGCGCGGGCCGATTCGCCCGCGCCTTTTCGGCAGTTTCGCAGCAGAGGTGGTACGTAGGGGGCGTCCCACCCGTCAGAGTTCGACCTGAAGCTAGCGTCGGCTGAGAAGACCGATGAGATAGCCGATGCCAGCTGCGGCAGCGACCATGAAGATCGGCTCCTCGCGAACTCTTTCGCGCAACTGCTCGGTGATCTCCTGGGCTTCTTCCGCGACGACAGATTTCGCTCCCTGCCCCACGGCTGCCATGCTCTGCGACAACCTCGACAGATCTTCGCGCAATGCGGCGACCTGCGCGGCAAGGTCCTCCATTGCCATTTCGGTCTGTGCTCGCGCGGAAGAAGATTGGGCGGAAGCTGATTTCGTTTCTGCCATCGTATGCTCCTTTGTCTTCTGGTTCCTAGAACGCCGCTGCCTGTCAAAGGTTCCGGCGTCTTTGCCCGCCGTCCGGCGATTTCCCCAGTGGCTCTTCAATTCCGGTTCGGATTGTTCTAAGGAACTCCGATTGTTTCGCCCGCGTGCGAAGACTTGATGATGACGAGGTTTGCTTTCCGATGTTCGACGTGCTGAGAAAAATCGCCCAGACCTGGCTTGCCAAGGGCCTGTTGCTTCTTCTTGCGGCAGCCTTCGGTGTATGGGGTGTCGAGCGGTCCCTCATCACCGGCGGCAGCAGCAATACGGTTGTCACGGTTGGCGATCAGCACATCGATACCAATGAATTCCGTCTTGCCTACCGTCGCCAGATCCAGGCGATCAGCCAGCAACTGCGCATGCAGATCACGCCTGAGCAGGCCCGTGCGTTCGGGATCGGACAGCAAACGGTGGCGCAGCTCGTCGCCGGCGCCTCGCTTGACCAGCTTGCCGCCGATATGGGCCTCGGTCTTTCGCAGGACCGGCTGGCCAAGCTGATCGGCGACGATCCGGCCTTCAAGGCGACGAACGGTGCTTTCGACCGCCAGAAATTCGACTTGCTGCTGCGCAACAGCAACATTTCGCCTGACGATTACATCAAGGAGCGCAGCAAGGTTGCGATCCGCGGCCAGATCGTCGAGGCGGTATCGAACGGCTTTACTGCGCCGCAGGTCCTGGTCGACGCCGTCAAGCAATATCACGACCAGACCCGCAGCATCGATTATCTGCTGCTGACCAATGCCAATATCGATCCGGTCAAAGCGCCGGCCGACGATGTCTTGCAGAAGTGGTTCGACGGCGTGAAGTCGAAGTATCGCGCTCCGGAATATCGCAAGTTCGGCTATGTCAAACTGCAGGCCGAGGATATCGCCGATCCGGCGAGCGTGTCCGACGACGAGGTGCGCGCGCAGTTCGACAAGCGCAAGGACAGCTTCACGACGCCGGCGACGCGCACGATCGAGCAGCTGACCTTCCCCAACAAGGATCTCGCCAACGCCGCAGCCGATGCGCTGAAGACGGGAACCACCTTCGATCAGCTCGTCTCCGACCAGGGCAAGAAGCCTTCCGATGTGCTGCTCGGCACCTTCACCAAGGACCAGGTTCCGGACAAGACCGTCGCCGAAGCCGCGTTTGCCGTCGCCAAGGAAGGCGGCACGAGCCCTGTCGTCGACGGTTCGTTCGGCCCGGTCATCCTGCGCGTGACCAACGTGAAGAATGAGACTGCGAAGAATTTCGACGAGGTCAAGGAAGATATCCGCAAGCAGATTGCGCTCAGCAATGCCGCCAGCGAAATCACCAGCGTCCACGACAAGTTCGAGGACCTGCGCGGTTCCGGCGCCTCGCTGCAGGAAGCCGCCTCGCAGCTGAAGCTGAAACTGGTCACCGTCGATGCCATCGATCAGACCGGCCTCGACCAGAATGGCAATGAGATCAAGGATCTGCCGGCGCGCCAGCAGCTGCTTTCGGAAGTCTTCAAGGCCGACCAGGGTGGCAACCCTGCTCCACTGACGGTCGGCAATGACGGCTATATCTGGTACGACGTCATGAACATCACGCCCGATCACGACCGGCCGCTTGCGGAAGTGCGCGAAAAGGCCGTTGCCGATTGGACTGCCGAGCAGCAGAGGATCGCGCTTGCCGCCAAGGCGACCGAGCTGAAGCAGGAAGCACAGAAGGGCAAGTCGCTTGCCGATATCGCCGCGCCGCTCGGCATTGCCGTTGAAAACAAGACGAGCATCATGCGCTCGACCGATGATCCGGTTCTGGGTCGTGGCGGCGTCGCAGCCGCCTTCTCCGGCCCGGTCGATGCGGTCGCCACTGCCGTCGGCGCCGATGATACGACGCAGATCCTGCTCAAGGTCACCGATGTCAACGACAATCCGACGACGGACGCGCTGAGCAATGATGATCAGCAGGTTGCCCAGATTGCCAATGCCGCCGGCGACGATATCCTCGATCAGATGGTGAGCCAGTTGCAGGGCAAATATGCCGTCACGGTCAACCAGAGCCTCGCCGAACAGGCGATGTCTCGCTAGGCCCGGTCGGGAGGATGGATAGTCGATGAGCGAATTGAAGCCTTTCCTCGCCAAGGTCGCCAATCGCGAGGCATTGACGCGGGATGAGGCCCGGCAGGCATTCGAAATCCTGATGTCGGGTGAGGCCACGCCATCTCAGATCGGCGCGTTCCTGATGGCTCTGCGGGTGCGCGGCGAAACCGTCGATGAAATCGTCGGCGCCGTGACCACGATGCGCGCCAAGATGCTGCCGGTGAAAGCCCCGGCGGATGCCATCGATATTGTCGGCACGGGCGGCGATGGCGTCGGCACATACAATATCTCGACGCTGGCGGCATTCATCGTTGCCGGCGCGGGCGTGCCGGTTGCCAAGCACGGCAACCGCGCTCAAAGCTCCAAGGCCGGGACCGCCGATACGCAATCCGTGCTGGGCATCAAGCTCGACATCGGACCGGAGACGATCGCCCGCTGCATTCGCGAGGCCGGCATCGGTTTCATGTTCGCGCAGCTGCATCATTCTTCCATGCGCCATGTTGGCCCCTCCCGCGTCGAGCTCGGTACGCGGACGATCTTCAATCTCCTTGGGCCTCTATCCAACCCAGCCGGCGCGCGCCGGCAGCTGCTGGGCGTCTTTGCGGCGCAATGGGTATTGCCGTTGGCCGAGGTGCTGAGGGATCTGAACGCTGAGAGCGTCTGGGTTGTGCACGGCGACGGTCTGGACGAGATCACGACGACCGGCAAGACCTCCGTCGCAGCGCTCGAGAATGGCAATATCCGCACCTTTGAACTGACGCCGGCCGACTTCGGCCTGCAGCATGCCGACCTCGCCGACCTCAAGGGTGGCGATGGCATTGCCAATGCGGCGGCGCTCCGCGGCGTGCTCGGCGGCGCAAAGAATGCCTATCGCGATATTGCCCTCGCCAATGCTGCTGCCTCGCTGGTCATTGCCGGTAAGGCGGAAACGCTCCATGATGGCATGAAGCTCGCCGCTCATTCGCTCGATAGCGGCGCCACGGCCGTTGCTTTGGAAAAGCTTATCGCCGTTTCCAATGAGGAAGAACAGGACTAGGACGTCATGACCGATATCCTCCAAAAGATCGAGGCCTACAAGCGCGAGGAAATTGCCGCCGCCAAGGCCAAGCTCTCTCTTGCCGATCTCAAGGCCATGCAGGCCGGACAGTCCGCGCCGCGCGGCTTCCACAAGGCGCTGCTCGCCAAGAAGGATGGCGGCGCTTTCGGCCTGATTGCCGAGATCAAGAAGGCAAGTCCGTCAAAGGGACTCATCCGCCCTGATTTCGACCCGCCTGCCCTCGCCAAGGCCTATGAAGCCGGGGGAGCAGCCTGCCTTTCGGTGCTGACCGATACGCCGAGCTTTCAGGGCGCTCCGGAGTTCTTGACGGCGGCCCGCGCCACCTGCTCGCTGCCGGCGCTGCGCAAGGATTTCATGTTCGATACCTATCAGGTGCAGGAAGCCCGCGCCTGGGGTGCCGACTGCATCCTGCTCATCATGGCGTCGCTCTCCGATGACGATGCCAAGCGCCTCCAGGATGAAGCGTTCGGCCTCGGCATGGATGTACTGGTGGAAGTCCACGACGCCGAAGAGATGGATCGCGCCCTAAAACTCTCCTCCCCGCTAATCGGCATCAACAACCGCAATCTCCGCACCTTCGAAGTAAGCTTGACGGTCAGCGAGAAGCTGGCGCCCATGGTGCCGGAGGACCGGTTGCTGGTTGGCGAAAGCGGCGTCTTCACACACGCCGACTGTAAGCGCCTTGAGGCCGTCGGCATCAGCACCTTCCTTGTCGGCGAGAGCCTCATGCGCAAGGACGACGTGACGGCGGCGACGAAACTGCTGCTGAACGGCGAAACCGGCATTCTGGCGGCCGAGTGAAATGAGCATCGAGAAGGCCGGCCTGACCCATATCGACGCTTCGGGCGAAGCGCATATGGTCGATGTTGGTGACAAGGCAGAGACGGCACGCAGCGCTACCGCGACCGGTTACGTCAAGATGAAGCCTGAGACCTTGACGCTAATTCGCGAAGGCAACGCCAAGAAGGGCGACGTCATCGGCACAGCGCGGCTTGCCGGCATCATGGCTGCCAAGCAGACGAGCAGTCTCATTCCGCTCTGCCATCCCCTCATGCTGACCAAGGTTGCCGTCGATATCGCGGAGGATGCCGCCCTGCCCGGCCTGCGCGTGACGGCGACGGCGAAGCTGACCGGCCGCACCGGCGTCGAGATGGAAGCGCTGACGGCGGTTTCCGTCGCCTGTCTGACGATCTATGACATGGCCAAGGCCGCCGATCGCGGCATGGAAATCGGTGGCATCACTCTATTGGAGAAATCCGGCGGCAAATCGGGGGATTTCCGCCATCCGGGGGCCTGATCTATGAGCCTATTGCCCGTTGCCGAAGCGCAGGCACGCCTGTTGGACAGTGCCGCGCCGATCCATCGTGTTGAAAGCGTTCCGCTCGATATGGCCGAAGGCAGGGTTCTGGCCAAGGATCTTGCCGCCCGCCTGACCCAACCGCCCTTCGACGCCTCGGCGATGGACGGTTACGCGCTGCGCTTCGAGGATGCTGCAACGCCTGGCTCGGAGCTGCAGGTCATCGGTGCCTCCGCAGCGGGTCATGCCTTTGAGGGAGCCGTCGGCAAGGGAGAAGCGGTTCGCATCTTCACCGGTGCACCCGTTCCGGCCGGCGCCGATTCGGTACTCCTGCAGGAGGACGCGGAGCGCCTGGAGAGTGATCGCATCCGCACGACCTACCCCTTGCGCAAGGGGCAGCATATACGCCCGCGCGGACAGGATTTCCTGGAAGGCGAATCGGTGCTTTCCGCCGGCATCGTCATGGATTTTTCGCGGCTCACCGTCGCTGCCGCCATGAATCATCCGGCCTTGGCTGTCTATCGGCGGCCGCTGGTGGCGATTCTCGCGACCGGCGACGAGCTCGTGGCGCCTGGCAATGAACCGGGGCCATCGCAAATCATCGCCTCGAACACGTTCGGCATTGCTGCACTGGCCCGCAACGCCGGCGCCCATGTGCTCGATCTCGGTATCGTTTCCGACGACAGCGACGAGATTACCGCCGCCATCGGCCGTGCGCAGGTGGCCAAGGCCGACATCATCGTCACGCTCGGCGGCGCCTCTGTCGGTGATCACGACCTGGTGCAGGCGACAATGGTGGCTGCAGGCATGAAGCTGGATTTCTGGCGCATCGCCATGCGTCCCGGTAAGCCGCTGATGGTCGGCAGCCTCGGCGAGATGCATGTCCTCGGCCTCCCCGGCAATCCCGTCTCCAGCCTCGTTTGCGGACTGCTCTTTCTCGAGCCATTGATAAGAAAGCTCGCATCCCTGCCTCCGGTAAAGCGTGAAGGCATTGCGCGTGCTGCCGTGCCCTTTGCTGCAAACGATCAGCGGCAGGATTACGTCCGCGCGACACTGACGAAAGCTGCCGACGGCGGCTGGCTCGCCGAGCCCTTCTCGAAGCAGGATTCGTCGATGATGAAGGTCTTTTCGCGCGCCGACTGCCTTGTCGTTCGCCCGCCGCATGCCTCGCAGCTGGAAGTCGGTTCGCCCACTCCGGTCATATTCTTACGGCCCGATCTGCTGGGCTGAAGGTGCCCCGGAAGGGTGAACGGGGTTTCCGGCTCAACTCAGGGGGACGATCAAAGCGGGCAAGCAAAAGCCGGGAGGTTTGACCCACCCGGCTCGCGATCATTACATCGACAGAGCGAAATTTATTTCGCCGGCTTCTCATGGTGGCCGCCGAAGCCGGCGCGCATGGCAGAGAGAACCTTGTTGGCGTAATCGTCATTCCCGCGCGAAGCGAAACGGCCATAAAGCGCAGCGCTCAGCACCGGCGTTGGAACGCCTTCGTCGATCGCCGCCGAGATCGTCCAGCGGCCTTCACCCGAGTCGGAAACGCGGCCGGCATATTGCGAAAGGGCTGCGTCGCCATGCAGCGCGTCGGCCGTGAGGTCGAGCAGCCAGGAGGTGATCACGCTGCCGCGGCGCCAGACTTCCGAGATTTCAGCGATGTCGAGATCATACTGGTAATATTGCGGATGGGAGAGCGGCGCGGTTTCGGCATCCTTCTCCGCGTCCTGCTTGCCGATGTTGGCATGGCGCAGAACGTTGAAGCCCTCGGCATAGGCAGCCATCAGGCCATATTCGATGCCGTTATGGACCATCTTGACGAAATGGCCGGCGCCGGATGGGCCGCAATGCAGATAGCCCTGCTCTGCCGTGCTCTTCTTGGCAGCCTCTTCCGAGCGCATTGCCGACGGAGCGACGTCGCCGACGCCGGGGGCAAGCGTTGCGAAGATCGGCGACAGATGCTGTACGGTTTCCTTCTCGCCACCGATCATCAGGCAATAGCCGCGCTCCAGACCGAAAACGCCGCCGCTGGTGCCGACGTCGACATAGTGGATGCCCTTCGGCTTCAGCTCTTCGGCACGGCGGATATCGTCGTGATAATAGGAATTGCCGCCATCGATGACGATGTCGCCCTCTTCCAGCAGTGGGACGATCGCCGCCAGTTCCTGATCGACGATTGCCGCCGGCAACATAAGCCAGACGACGCGGGGCTTAGCGAGCTTCGATACGAAATCCGCGAGAGACTTGCTGCCGGTGGCGCCGAGCTGCTCAAGCCCGGCGATGCTTTCCGGACGCGCATCGAAAACAACCGCGCTGTGACCGCCTCTCATCAGGCGCTGCACCATGTTGTTGCCCATACGGCCAAGGCCAATCATTCCGATTTGCATATTTCAGTCTCCTAGGACGGTTTTAATCGTTTGAATGTTCAATAGAGACATTTCGCAGCATTTTCCAATGAACAAATGACGGGCGAGCTATGCATAAGCCGGTCAGCGAAGGAAAATTCGCCCGTTCACGCATCTGTGATGTCGCCTGGTCAGACCTCCCGCTTTTCGCCATGATCGCGCTTTGCCGGTTTCGAGGAAAGCTGTATTTTGCGCTTCATTCATGTTGATGGACTTAGCATCGATCTCGGGTTCTTTGCATCATTCTCTTTCGGGCGGCGCTCACAGAGGGCGTCAAAAGGAGGCATATGGCCGCGTCTTTGAAACTGCCGCTGATTCCAGCTTCTTTTTTCGGGGTGGTTCTGGGGCTTTCCGGTCTCGCCAATGCCTGGCGCGTGGGTGCCCGCATCTGGCATCTGCCGGTACTGATCGGTGAAGTTCTGACCTTTATTGCACTGGCCGTCTGGTTGGTGCTGATCGTGCTCTACGCTTTGAAATGGATGCTAGTGCGCGAGGAGTCCTTGAAGGAGGCGGCGCACCCAGTCCAGTGCTGCTTCATCGGCCTCATCGGTGTCGCAACCATGCTGGTGGCCGGTGGCCTCTTGCCTTATTCGCGTATCGGTGCCGAAACCATATTCCTGATCGGCGCCGTCTATACCCTGGCATTCTCCGTCTGGCGCACCGGAGGGCTCTGGCAGGGTGAACGCGATATCGCCACGACGACAGCCGTGCTCTATCTGCCAAGCGTCGCCGGCAGCTTCGTGACTGCTATCGTCGGCGCGGCGCTTGGCTTTCCGCAATGGGCGCAGCTTTTCTTCGGCGCCGGCTTCTTCGCCTGGCTTGCCATCGAATCCGCCCTGCTGCATCGCCTGCTGACGGGGCCTGCGCTGGCACCGCCACTAAGGCCGACCCTTGGAATTCAGCTGGCTCCCCCGGTCGTTGGTGCGCTTGCCTATATCAGCGTCACGCAAGGCCCTCCTGACATGCTCGTCCATGCAATGATCGGCTACGGCTTGCTGCAGGCCCTGATCATGTTGCGCCTCCTGCCCTGGATCATGAAAGAAGGCTTCAGCCCCGCTTATTGGGCCTTCACCTTCGGTGCGACTGCACTGGCAACGGCCCCGATGCGCCTTGTCGAACGCGGCGATGTCGGCCCAGTGACGCAACTTGCTCCCATTCTCTTCGTCACCGCCAATATCGTTGTGGGTTTGATCGCGCTGGTGACGATCTGGCTGATTGCCAACCGCAAACTCGTTATTGGCTGGGTCGAGCTTGCCGACCGAGACGCTGGTGCCGTTGGCCAGCGATAATAGAGTTCGATCCTACTTTTGGAGGGTGATATGCTGGATCATGTCACGATCGGGGTTTGCGATCTCGAGCGATCGAAGGTCTTCTACGACACGATATTGCGCTCCATAGGCATAGAACGCCTTTATGCCGAAGGCGAAAGATTTGCGGGTTACGGCATTGGACAGAAGGCTTTCTTCTGGATCGGTCAGCGCGATGCTTTGCAAACAGGCACGCATATCGCCTTTGCCACTCCAAACAGGGAACTCGTCGATAATTTCCATCGGGTCGGGATCATTGCCGGGGGCACCGACAACGGTGCTCCAGGTCTGCGCCCTCATTATCATCCGAACTACTATGGCGCTTTCATTCTCGATCCTGATGGCCACAATATCGAAGCCGTTTGTCACCTATCGGTGAGTTGAGCAAAAAGCGCCCGCTGTCCGGTAAGAATGAGATCATGGTATCGGAGGACCGACATAGCGCGCACGCGGGCGAATGAGCCTGCCGCTGGTGGCCTGCTCCATGGCATGCGCAAGCCAGCCGACCGTCCGTGCCAGCGCGAAGATGATCAGCGGTGCATCCTCCGGCAGACGATAGGCGTGGGTCATCGCTGTCAGGGCGAAATCAACATTGACGCGCTCACCGACCAATTGCTCGCCGACATCGCGAACCCTGGCGAAGAGCGGAGGCAGTTTGAAGCAGCCAAGCAGCGCCTCGCCACGGATATCGACATCAGGATAAAGCTGATGGCCGAAAGCCGGCAATGGCCGTCCTTCCGCCAGATAGCTGCGGACCGCTTCGTCCACCCCCGTCGTGGCTGCCCGCGCGATCAGCGTGCGCACGCTCTGCCATGCGCCGCCATGCAGCGGACCGGTCAGCGTCGAAAGGCCGGATAGAGTGGCCGCAGATAACGTCGCGCCTGCCGATGCCGTGATCCGCGCGGTGAAGGTCGAAGCGTTCAGCTCGTGATCGGCAAGCAGCACAAGGCTGCGGCGGATCATATCGGCGGCATCGGGACGGTCCCAGGCAGCCGCGAGGCGCCGATGCAGCGGTTGATCCCACGCGCCCGGTGCCAGGGCTTCAGCCACCGTACCGAGCACGCTTTCAGCTTCGTTCTGCAGGGCCGGAAGCGAACGCCCGAGTGATGGCAGGTCGCTTGTTATGCGCTCTGCCAATGTTGAGAACGCAGCATTCAGAGAAGGAAGTTTTTGCTGAGCCGTACTTTGCTCGAATCGCAACGGCCGCTTCATGTCCCAAAGCAGCCGCGCGATATCTTCGAGGCTTGCGCTTTCGGCAAGCCGCGCCGCATCCTGGCCGCGATAGAAAAGCCTGCCGCTCGAAACCGTCGACAGCGCCGATGGCAATACCGGATCGCCCCATTGAATAGCCTCGGCGGCCACCGTCTCGGTCTTGCGCCGTCCGGCATGACGCATGGCCAGTCGCTTGACGTCATCGGTGAAATAGAGGCTGCGTCGTGTATCGGCAGGATCCGGCTTCGCGCGAATGCGCCCGCGGCTGACATTGGCGTATAGCGTCTGTGATTTCGTTCCCAGCAGGTTCAGCGCCTGCTCTGCCGTCAGCCAGCTCATCGGTCCTCATGTTGATCAATTGCATCAAGATTGACGTCAATAGGAATAGATCCGATCTAATCGGATAGTCAAAGGAGGTGACATGAAAGAGGCCACCTCCGCCGATAGAACGGATGACTGAGATGCAGGTGATGATCGAGGGACAGTCACACTTCCGGTGTTTCGG
>NZ_JACHZO010000008.1:0-359058 GCF_014193575.1 Rhizobium sp. BK289 | reverse complement strand
GGGCCACCCCAGCGGTTCAAGCAGGAGGTCTCTCAACTACCGTGTAGAACTCGTCCAGTCCTCCACCGTAGGTGGAGGTTTATTTATCGATATAATCAAAGGGGCGCCGAATAGGCGCCCGTTTCAATGATATTCAATCAGGCCGTCACGAGGATCGGCGCGCGCTCCGGCACACGATCGTATAGATCGATGACATCCTGGTTCAGCAAGCGGACACAGCCGGAGGATACGGCCTTGCCTATGGAGCGCCAGTCGGGATTGCCGTGCAGGCGGTAAAGCGAATCCTGCTTGTCTTCGAAAATGTAAAGCGCACGCGCGCCGAGCGGATTCTTCAGACCCGGATCCATGCCGCCATTGGCGATGGAATACTTCACAAGCTCCGGCTGACGGGCGACCATTTCGTCCGGCGGGTTCCAGCGCGGCCACTTCTTGCGCCACTGAATGACGCCTCGGCCCTGCCAGGCAAAGCCCTCGCGGCCGACGCCGATGCCATAGCGCATTGCCGTGCCGCCCTGTTCGGTGACGTAAAGCATACGCTCCGTCGTATTGACGACTACGCTACCCGGCGCTTCCCCGGTCGGATCCACGACGCGCTGACGATAAAATCGCCGGTCGATCTGCTCGTAGGGAACCGCGGGGATATGGAAACCGCCATCATCCATGGCTGCATAGATGACGGCCGGATCGGGCTGCTCGCCATCATAGCTGGAGAACCAGGTGCGGAACGGCCTTGGCGAGCCGGTATATTGCACCGGGCTGACGACCGGGCCGTTATCGATGGTGGAGGCGCAGCCGGCGAGCGTCGAAACGGCGCCGATGCCAGCAAGGGCGAGAAAATTACGTCGGGATAGTGATGAAGGCAGACTCATGTCGACAGCATCGTTCCTATTGAAGGGGAGCCAAGAATCCGCAGCACGCGAGCTGATTCGGCTTCCCGAGAGGTTCGCAGAGACAGGAGCAAAACTAAAGAGCGTAGCCGGAGCCCGCTATCGCACTTATGCAACATCACGAAAATTTGTGGTAAATTATCCCTACAGAACGACGATTTCCGTCTTATCAGGCACCCGGTTGTAGAGATCAATCACGTCCTGATTGAGCATGCGGACACAACCCGAGGACGCTGCCTTGCCGATCGATTGCCAATCCGGCGTGCCGTGAACGCGATAAAGCGTGTCCCGCCCATTCTGATAGATATAAAGCGCCCGCGCGCCGAGCGGGTTGGTCGGCCCGGGATTCATGCCGCCGCGCTCCGCCGCCAGCGACTTCATCTGCGGGTCGCGCGCAACCATCTCGGCCGGCGGCGTCCAGCGTGGCCACTTCTGCTTCCACTGGATCATGCCCCTGCCATGCCAGGCATATCCCGCAGCGCCGAGGCCAACACCATAGCGCATGGCCCTGCCGCCCGGCTCGACGAAATAGAGGAAGTGGTTTCGCGTATCGACGACGATGGTGCCGGGCCGCTCATTGGTCTGGTAGTCGACCTCCTGCCGCAGGAAGCGCGGATCGATGCGCTTGTAGGGCACGGCCGGCAGCATGAAATCATCTTCGTTTCGCTGGGCATACATGGCCTGATGCACCGGATTGAAAGTCGGCAGGCCGTAGGTCTGATGGAACTGGGTGCGGAAGAGATCACGCGCCTGCGGCACGGGTTGCACCGGCAGACGCTGCACCTTCTGCGGGTCGATGCCTTCGGGGCGATAGAAGATCGGCGCTGTCTCCTGTGCGAACCGGTCCGGATCTGTCGCACCGGTATCGGGAATGATGCTGCAGGCGGACAATGCCGCCAGAGCGGCAGAGGCGAGCAGGTGACGGGAGGCGGGCAGCAGATCGGCCATCATCGGAAACCAGTTGGGACATATTGGGTCGGCCGCATGATGACTGTTGCGGCTGGAGCGAAGCTGGCGTCATCGTCGAGATATTATCCGGGGCGAGATATTGTCCGGATCGGCCAAACTTCTGTTTTCCCTTGCGCCGTCATGGGTTAGACCATTGCAGGACGGAGGATCGCATGAATATCGACAGTCTCGACCCGGCCATTTTCGATCAGACCGACCGCAAGGGTTGGCTGAAGCTGGTGGAACGGGCGCTGAAAGGCCAGGATTTCGAAGAGACGCTGGTGTCGCGGACCGATGACGGCATTGCCATCGAGCCGCTTTATCAGCGGCGGACCGATGGCACGCCGCTTTCCCGCCAGCAGGCCGATATGCCCTGGACGGTGATCCAGCGCATGGATGATCCAGGCACCGAGCGGGCGCTGGCGCAGCTTGATGACGATCTCGCCAATGGCGCAACCGGCATCTGTCTCGTCTCCAAAACATCCGCTTCCGCCTTCGGCACCGGCATCGACGTGCAAGGCCCAGGCTTTTCCCGCTCACCAGCGGCGATATGGGACAAAGCCGCTGTCCTGCGCTTCGACGGCTTCTCCTCCGGCGCACTCGACGCCCTGGTTTCAGCGACTGCAAATCCGGCTGCCAGAACATTGCATCTCGGTTTCGATGCCTTTTCCTACGATGGAGGACAGGCTTCCTTTGCAAAGGATATCAAGCGCTTCGCCGAGCGCGGCCTCCGTGGCACGATAGTCAACGCCGACGGTCGCGTGGTTCACAATGCCGGCGGCACCGAAGCACAGGAACTGGCTGTCATGGCTGCAAGCCTCGTCGGCCATTTGCGACTGCTAGAGGAGGCGGGCCTTTCGCTGGAGGCAGCGCTTGCGGCAACCAGCCTCTGCCTTTCCGCCGATCAGAACCAGTTCACGACGATGGCAAAGACACGCGCGGCGCGGCTGATCTTCACCCGGATCGCCAAGGCCTGTGGCGTCCCCAATCCGCAGCCGGCGCATCTCTTCGCCGAGACGAGCTATCGCATGCTCACCCACCGCGATCCCGAGACGAATATCCTGCGCAATACGATTGCGGTCTTTTCAGCCGGCGTCGGCGGTGCTGACGAAATCTCCGTCCTGCCGCACAGCCTGACGCACGGCATTCCCGATCCGCTGGCGCGGCGCCTGGCGCGCAACACGCAGACGATCCTCATGGCCGAGAGCCATCTCGATCATGTCGTCGATCCTGCCGTCGGAGCCGGCGGCATCGAGGCATTGACCGATGCACTGGCCGAGCGGGCATGGGATATTTTCACCGATATCGAAAGCAAAGGTGGATTGGCGAAGGTGATCACCAGCGGCGAGCTTGCGGCGATGATTACCGAGGCGCGAGCCGATCGCATCGCCAAGCCGATCGTGGGAACGACGCTGTTTGCGATGAAAACGGAGCGGCCGGTGGTTGTTTTGGGGGCGTCGGGGCCGGTTGCTGGCGGGATGGGGTTGATGCCGGTACGGCTGGATGAGGGGGTGTCATATGGCGACTGCTGAATTCGCGGAGAATGCCCACCCCTCTCTGTCACTTCGTGACATCTCCCCCACAAGGGGGGAGATCGTTTCGTGCCAGCATTTGACCCCAGCGGGAATGCCAACCCGCGCTGCCGCAGGTGCGGTATCTGTTTGGGGCAGAAAGGCCCCGCAAGTTTCTAATCTCCCCCCTTGTGGGGGAGATGTCGCGAAAGCGACAGAGGGGGGTATCAGACTTTCGACGTCCACGGAGGCTTCGAACCCATGACCAAGATTCCCGACTTCGCCACCATCCCCTGGATCAAACCGCAGGCAACCGCGCCGACAACCAACGCCCCAGCCTGGGAAACCCCTGAAGGCATCGCCGTCAAACGCGCCTACGGTGAAAGCGACCTCACCGGCCTGAACTTCCTTGAGACCTATCCCGGCGCGGCACCCTTCGTGCGCGGCCCCTACCCGACGATGTATGTCCAGCAGCCCTGGACCATCCGGCAATATGCCGGCTTCTCGACGGCCGAGGAATCCAATGCCTTCTATCGCCGCAATCTCGCCGCCGGCCAGAAGGGCCTCTCCGTCGCCTTCGATCTTGCTACTCATCGCGGCTATGACAGCGATCACCCGAGGGTATCAGGCGATGTCGGCATGGCGGGCGTCGCAATCGATTCCATCCTCGACATGCGCCAGCTCTTCGACGGCATTCCCCTCGATGAAATGAGCGTGTCGATGACCATGAACGGCGCAGTGCTGCCGATCATGGCGCTCTATATCGTCGCGGCCGAGGAACAGGGCGTCTCCGAGGACAAGCTATCAGGCACGATCCAGAACGATATCCTCAAGGAATTCATGGTCCGCAACACCTATATCTATCCGCCACAGCCCTCCATGCGGATCGTTTCGGACATTTTCAGCTATACCAGCCAGCGAATGCCGAAGTTCAACTCGATCTCGATCTCCGGCTACCATATGCAGGAGGCAGGCGCGACGGCGGATCTGGAGCTCGCCTACACGATCGCCGACGGCATCGAATATGCGCGGGCCGGCGTCGCAGCCGGGCTCGATATCGACAGTTTCGCCCCTCGCCTCTCCTTCTTCTGGGCCGTCGGCATGAATTTCTTCATGGAAGTCGCCAAGATGCGCGCGGGACGGCTGATCTGGGCGGCGCTGATGCAGAAGAATTTTGCGCCGAAGGACCAGAAATCCCTGGCGCTCAGGACCCACAGCCAGACCTCCGGCTGGTCGCTGACGGCACAGGACCCGATGAACAATATCATCCGCACCATGGTCGAGGCGATGGCAGCAACGCAGGGGCATACGCAATCGCTCCATACCAATTCCTTCGACGAGGCGCTGGCCCTGCCGACCGACCATTCCGCCCGCATCGCCCGTAACACGCAGATCCTGCTGCAGAAGGAATCGGGCACGACAGGGATCATCGACCCCTGGGGCGGCTCGGCCTATGTCGAAAGGCTGACTCATGATCTTGCCGCGCGCGCCCTTGCCCATATCGAGGAGGTGGAGGCGCTCGGCGGCATGGCGAAGGCGATCGAGAAGGGCATTCCGAAGCTCAGGATCGAGGAAGCGGCCGCCCGCACGCAGGCACGCATCGACAGCGGTCATCAGACCGTCGTCGGCGTCAATTTTTCCAAGCCGGAGCAGGATATCGAAGTCGATGTGCTGAAGGTCGAGAATTCCGAGGTGCGGGCACGCCAGCTTTCCAAGCTGCAGCAGCTGAAGGGCACCCGCGAGACGGCTGCCGTCGAAACAGCCCTGGATGCCTTAACGGATGCCGCGCGAAACGGCACTGGCAATCTGCTCGATTTTGCCGTCAAGGCGGCAAGAGCGAGAGCCACCGTCGGTGAAATCTCGCTGGCGCTTGAAAAAGCCTATGGCCGTCATGTCGCAGAGATCAGGACCATTTCCGGCGTTTACCGCAAGGAGGTCGGCTCCGAAGATCCCGTCTTCAATGCGGCCGTGGCCAAAGTCGAGGCGTTCCGTAGGGCGCGGGGCGAGAAGCCGCGCATCCTGATCGCCAAGATGGGCCAGGATGGGCACGATCGCGGCCAGAAGGTCATTGCCACGGCCTTTGCCGATCTCGGCTTCGATGTCGTCGTCGGCGCGATGTTCCAGACTCCGGAGGAAGTGGCCGACGTCGCCGTGCGCGAGGGGGTCGACATCGTCGGCGCATCGTCGCTTGCCGCCGGTCATCTGACGCTGGTGCCGGAATTGAAAACTGCGCTCGCGCGCCGCCATGCGGGCAAGGTGCTCATCGCCGTCGGCGGCGTCATTCCGCCACAGGATTTCGCAGCCCTCGAAGCGGCCGGCGCAGACGCGATCTTTCCGCCCGGAACCGTGATCGCGGAGGCGGCAGCGGCGCTGATAGAGAAACTGATGGCGTCAGCGGTTATTTAGACAGCGACACTCCTGAAGAATTCGATGCTCTGCTCGATTTCGCCCGGCAGAGCCGAATTATGGCTGCCCGGCACCGTTGCCATCTCCATCTTTACGCCGGCGGCCGTCGCCCGCTTCGAAAGCAGCGCCAGACGTGAGTCGAAATGGGCTTCCTCGGTGCCATGGAACAGCTTGATCGGGCTCTTGAAGCTGTGCGCATAGCAGAGTGGCGAGCGCATCTGGAATTCGCGCGGGTTCTTGGTGTTGAAGCGGATATCCTGCGGATAGCGGCCGAAGAAGGCATAGGCATCCGGGTTGCCTGATATCGGCGCGACCGCGCGAAAGCGCTTTGTCGACATGGCGGTCAGCATGGCCAGCGTGCCGCCGATACTGTGTCCGGCCAGGAACAGGCGATGTGGATCGACGCCCGGCAGGTGCCGCAGCCGGTTGGAGGCCGCCAGCACATCGGCAACTTCGTCGTAAAAGCCCGAGAAATTGCCCCTCTGCCCGTTCTCCCCGCGCATGGACGGGATCATGACGACATAGCCGGCATCGATATACGGCTTCATCAGCTGCCAGTGCCCTTGGCCGATGGCGTTACCGCCATGCAGGAAAAGCACGGCCGGCTTCGGCTTTGCCGAGCGCGTGTAGCGGGAGACCCAGGCGACGAGTTCCAGCTCGTCACCAACGCCGCTGCGATAGAAAAGCCGATCGGCGGTCGATGGCGTGGCCAGCGGCTCGTAGATATCGGGAGCCGGCCCCTTGCTTAACAGGTCGGTCCGGAACAGATGGCGCTCCTTGGCATAATCGCCGGCAAGCTGCGGCGGCGCATCGGACGCCTTTTCATCGCTGCGGGCAATCTCGCCCTTGGTCTCGGCCGGCTTGCTTCCGGTCGTGCTGTCATCGGCCGCTCTGACGATAGGGGGTGCGAAAAGGGTGGAAGCGATGCCGGCCAGAACCGCACGGCGATTGAGACGGAATAGGTGGTCGTCAGACGTGGTCATAGCTCTGTCCAAATATCCCGGCGCAGCCCAAATCTGCACGGGTCGAAAGGCAAGGCCAACTCACATTGTGGTGAGGAATCGCCCTGCCCTATTCATCGACAACAGGAGCCTTGGCGTCAATCATCGCGATCAAAGTTTCCAGCCTGTCCGCCTCGTAGGGCGGCTTGTCGGGCCGTAGCCTTGCAATGCGGGGAAAACGCATGGCGACGCCCGATTTGTGCCGGCTGGAGCGGTTGATGCCTTCAAAGGCCACTTCGAGCACGAAGCCGAAATCGCGATCGGCGCGCACGGCCCGCACCGGGCCGAAACGATCGACAGTATTGTTGCGCACGAACTTATCGAGCACCTCCAGCTCGGCATCGGTGAAGCCGAAATAGGCCTTGCCGACAGGCACGAGCTGCTCGCCCTCCGACGTCGTCGCCCAGACGCCGAAGGTGAAATCGGAGTAGTAACTGGAGCGCTTGCCATGGCCGCGCTGCGCGTACATCAAAACGGCATCGACATTATAAGGATCCCGCTTCCACTTGAACCAAGGCCCCTTGGCCCGGCCGGCGAGATAGGAACTGTCCTTGCGCTTGATCATTACGCCCTCGATCACCGGATCGGGCGGCGCGGTGCGCAATCGGTCGAGCTCCTCCCAGGAGGAGAAATCGACGAGCGGCGACAGATCGAAACGATCATGCGGTGCCGCGTCGATGATGTCAGTCAGCCGCTCGCGCCGATCGAGGAAGCCGCGGGCACGCACATCCTCGGCGCCATCGAACAGAAGATCGTAAGCACGGATGAAGGCCGGAAACTCCTCCAGCATCTTTGCGGTGACGGTCTTGCGGTTGAGGCGCTGCTGCAAGTCGGAAAAGCTGCGTGTCGGGCTATTGGAGCGAACGGTGCCGCCGACCAGCAGCTCGCCATCCATGACGCCCTCGAAATTCATGGCGTCCACAACGTCGGGAAAGGCGCCGGATATGTCGTCGCCGGAGCGCGAATAGAGCTTGCTCGTCTCCCCGGAGCGTGAAAGCTGGACGCGGATGCCATCCCATTTCCATTCGGCGGCGAAATCCCGCGAGTCGAGCCCATCGAGATCGCCAGGTTCCACCGGGTTGGCCAGCATGACGGAATGGAAGATCGCCGGCGTCGCCAGGATCGGCTTCTCAGCCTCCCCCGCAAGCCAGCGAAACAGGTTTTCATAGGGCGGCTGCAGGCCGTGCCACAGCGTTTCGATCTCGGTGACGTCCTTGCTGCCAAGCTCGGCGAGCGCCTGCTTGGCGAGGCGTGCCGAAACGCCGATGCGCAGCGCACCGGTCGCGAGCTTCAGGAAGGCGAAACGGCCCGACGTATCCAGCCGGTCCAGTAGATCGCGGACGAAACTGCGCACCTCGGTCCGCCCCAGCGCGTTCATGCTGCGAACGACGTCGCCGAGCTTCGGCTGCTCGCCGGCAGGGCGCTCTATATCGCTCTCCCTATCCCAGACCAGCGAGATCGTCTCGGCAAGATCGCCGACATAATCGTAGGAATAGCGGAACAGCACCTCGTCCATGCGCTCGAGAACGAGCTCGCGCAGCATTGCGGGCTTGACATTGCGCACTTCGAGCGTGCCGGCGATGGCGGCCAGACCATAGCCGCGGTCCGGATCGGGCGTGTCGCGAAAATAATCGGTCAACAGCTTCAGCTTGCCGTTGCGGCTCGGCGTCAGCACCAGGCGGTCGAGAAGGTCGGCAAAGGCTTTCATCAATCGCCCTCGTCTTCATAGCCGATGAGATGCAGCGGCTTGGCGGCGATGCCCTGCAGCTCGCACCAGCGCACGAGCGCCTCTTCGCGGCCGTGGGTGACCCAGACCTCGCTCGGCTTCAAGTCGGAGATCGTCTCGGTCAGTTCGGGCCAGTCGCAATGATCGGAGATCACAAGCGGCAGCTCGACGCCGAGCTGCTTGGCGCGCTGGCGCACCATCATCCAGCCGGAGGCGAATGCCGGCAGCGGGTCATGGAGCCGCCTCGCCCAGCGATCCTGGAAAGCGGAGGGTGGGCCGACGACGACGGCGCCATGGAAGATCGACTGATCCCGGCTTTCTATGGTGGCCGGTTTGAGTTCGCCGAGTTCGATGCCCTGGCTGACATAGTAGTCGCACAGCGTTTCGAGCGCACCGTGAATATAGATCGGCTTGTCATAGCCGGCATCGCGCAGCAGACGGGTGACGCGCTGTGCCTTGCCGAGCGCATAGGCACCGATCAGATGCGTTCGTTCGGGGAATTGGCAAAGCGAGGCCAGAAACTTCCGCGTCTCGGCCATGGGATCGGGATGGTGGAAGACCGGCAGCCCGAATGTCGCCTCGGTGATGAAGACGTCACAGGGAACCGGCACATAGGCTGCACAGGTCGGATCCGGCCGGCGCTTGTAATCCCCCGAAACGACGATGCGCAGCCCATCCTTCTCCACCGCGATCTGCGCGGAGCCGAGCACATGGCCGGCAGGATGGAACTGCACCTTGACGCCGTTGATCGTCACCTCCTCGCCGAAGCCGATCGCCTGTTCCGAGCCGGCAAAACCGTCGCCATAGCGAATACGCATGATATCGAGCGTCTGCCGAGTGGCGAGCACATGCGCGTGGCCGGAGCGGGCGTGATCCGAATGGCCATGCGTGACGAGTGCGCGACCGACCGGCTGCACGGGATCGATATAGAAGCCGCCAATCGGACAGAACAGGCCCTCTGGCGCCGGATAAAGCAGTTGATCGGGTCTCATGACTATGAGGATAGCGCGATTTGCACGATTAGGTAGCGACGACGGCAGCTTTTTGATCGAATCCGCGTGTCGGTTGCCGATCCGGAAGGTCGAAAACCAGGACATCCTCGCAATAGGGCTTCGCCTTCGCCACGACGACACCGTTCGGATCGACGATGGCGCTGCTGCCATAGCTCACCCAGCCGTCGTCGTTGCTGCCGACCACATCCGACGCCATCACCCAGCAGCCCGTATGCCTGGCACATATCTGCAGGCCCGAAATGCCCGGCTTGTGCCACAGCTCGGCTTTGTGAGGTCGGAGCATGAGATTGATGGGGTTGCAGATGATCCCCGCTCCCTTTCTGGCCAGTCGCGCCGCGGTATAGGGATATCTGAGATCGGCGCAGATATTGATGCCGAAGCGCCAATGCCCTTCCTCCCACACGGGGAAATCCTTTCCGGGGGTGCAGCCCTTTTCAAGCGGATGCGCCTTGGCATAGACCCCGATCGTCCGGCCCGACTTGGCGACGATGGCGCTATTGTAGATCGCATCGCCTCTCCTCTCGAAAAGGCCAACAATCGCCGTCGTCCCCCCGGCAGCGAAGCGGGCGACAAGAGCGTTCAGATACGGATCATCCAGAGAAAGCGCGCGGCGTTTGGCAACGGATTTATCATAGCTATGCCCCTGCAGATAACATTCGGGAAAAAGGGCGAGATCGATGCCCTGCTCTTCCGCCCAGGCCAGATCGCGCGCCAAAACCTCGGCCGCCTGCTCGACGGCGTCGAAGAGTGCCAGACGTTGAAAGGCCGCGATCCGCATGCCGCAGGGGTAACATGCGCGGCGAGTCGCCCCTAGCGCGAATGGATCGGACGCAGGGCATCGTCCGTGCCGGACCGGTAAATAAAATAGAAAAACGACGGGGCCTAGCCGGCCGAAAACATTTGAAGAGCGGCCTCTGTATCAAAACGACACAGACAGGCCTGGCATGATTTCTGCTTCATCGGCATAATTCCCGGAGCTCACAATGATCCAACGCCGCGCCTTCATCGCTTCCCTCGCCGCTTCGGCAGCGGCTGGCCTGCTTGCGCCCCGCGTTGTTGCCGCGTCGCTGGCCAAGATGACGGGTGCCGAGCTGCGGGGGCCGATCGATGCCATTGCGCTGAAGACGACGCCGGGAACCAGCGACGTCATGAGCGGCAAGCTGCAGGCGATGATCGACAATGCGGCGCGCAACAACATGCCGCTTTTCCTGCCACCAGGCACCTACAACATCTCCAACCTGACACTCCCTAATAATACGTGCATCAGAGGTGTTCCCGGCGCTTCGCGGCTGGTCTATAGCGGCGACGGCCATTTGATGAATGCGGACAAGGCCAGACGCATCGAGCTTTCCGGCCTTGTGCTCGATGGCGGCAATCGCTGGCTTGCCGATTATGCAGGCGGCCTCCTGCAATTTACCGGTGTCGACGAGGTGCTGATCGACAATTGCGAAGTTACCGGCAGCCGCAAGCATGCGCTGCAGCTCGAACGCTGCGGCGGCCGGATCGAGCGCAGCCGCATCTCCGGAGCGGCGGAAGCCGGGATCTATTCCGTCCAGTCGGCCGGTTTGACGGTGACAGGCAATCGCGTCGAGGATTGCGGCAATGGCGGCATCCTGATCCATCGCTGGGAAAAGGCCGAGGATGGCAGCAGCGTCACCGGCAACCGCATTGCCCGCATTCGCGCCAATGGCGGCGGCACCGGCCAGAACGGCAACGGCATCAATGTTTTCCGCGCCGATGGCGTGACGGTTTCGGGTAACCAGATCGCGGATTGCGCCTTCACCGCCGTCCGCGCCAACTCGGCATCGAATGTGCAGATCTCGAACAATCAGTGCCTGCGCTCAGGCGAGACGGCCATCTACTGCGAATTCGAGTTCATTGGCGCCACGATCGACAACAACCTGATCGATGGCGCCGCCAACGGCATTTCGGTCACCAATTTCGATAGGGGCGGCAGGCTCGCCTCGGTGACGGGCAATGTCATCCGCAACCTCTCGCTCACCGCACCCTACGCGCAAGATGGCGGCTTTGGCATCGGCATCTCGGCCGAAGCCGATACGCTTGTTGCCGATAATGTCATCGAGAATGCACCGCTCTGGGGCTTGAGGCTCGGCTGGGGTCAATATCTCCGCGACGTCGTCGCGACAGGCAATATCGTCCGACATGCCGGCATCGGCTGCGTGGTCTCGGTCGCCGACGGCGCCGGCTCCGCGGTGATTGCTGGCAATCTCTTTCAGGAGATGCAGCACGCCGCGATCATGGGCTTCCGCTGGGACAAGCCGGCATCGAGCGAGCTGATCAAGGGAAGCATGCAGTTTCCGCAGCTGACCATCGAAAACAACAAACTCGTTTAGGCCGACCGCCAGTTCGGCTGCCGCTTTTCGAAGAAGGCGGTGACGCCCTCCTTCGCCTCCTCGGTCTCCCAGGCATCGGCCAATTGCTCGACGACGTGATCGATCATGCCGTCGGTGATCGGCCTGCCGACGGAGCGAGCCAGGGCCTTGGCGCGGGCGGCCGCCTGCGGCGACGCCGCCAGGAAATGGCGGACCTCCGCTTCCACGGCTTCATCCAGCGCCTCTTCCGCCACGACCCGCGACAAGAGGCCGGCGGCATGCGCCTGCCAGGCATCGATGATCTTGCCGGAGAGGAAGAGCGGACGGGCATTCGTCTCGCCGATCCGGGCGATGATATAAGGGCTGATGGTGGCGGGAATGATGCCAAGGCGCACCTCAGTCAGGCCGAAGCGGGCGGTCGATGCCGATATCACCATGTCGCAGACACTGAGGATGCCGATGCCGCCACCGAAGGCATTGCCATGGACACGGGCGACCAGTGGCTTGGGCAGCTCGTTCAGTGCCTTGAACAACGTGGCAAGCCGCCGCGCCTCGACCATGCGTCCGGCGCGCGTTGTGTCGAATTGGTCGCGCATCCAGCCGAGGTCGCCGCCTGCGCAGAAGCTCGCACCCTCGCCGGTGAGCACGACGACCCTCACCGCCTTGTCGCGGGCGAGATCGTGCGTTGCCGCCGTCAAGGCATCGATCATTTCAGCCGACAGGGCGTTGTGCTTTTCGGCGCGCGCCAACGTGAGATGGGCAACACCGCGGTCATCGGTAGTGATGCGGATCGTTTGCGATGTCATGAGGTGCTCCTGAGGCTGCGGGCAAAGGCGGCGGCGCGGGCAAGTTTTTCATCGTCGAGGCCGGTCTCGAAGCCGTGCAGCGCCAGATAGTGGTGAACCGCCACGGTATCGACATTGCCCTTCGCGCCGGGGGCGAAGGGGCAGCCGCCAAGACCGCCGGCGGCAGCGTCGAACACCCGCAGACCCCGGTCGAGAGCGACACCGATATTGTCCAATGCCCGGCCTGACGTATCGTGAAAATGGCCGGCCAGCATGGCGGCGGGGAGTTCGGCAAGAACGGCCTCCAGCATTCTGTCCACGGCCTCCGGTTCGCCTCTGCCGATCGTGTCGCCAAGGCTGATCTCATGGCAGCCGAGCGCCTGCAATTGCCGGGCAACGCTCACGACGTTTTGCGGCGGCACGGCGCCCTCATAGGGGCATTCGGCGACGCAACTGACATAGCCCCGCAACGGAATGCCGCGATCCCTGCTGGCTGCCGCGACCGGCCGGAAGCGTTCGATGCTTTCGGCGATCGAGCAATTGATATTGCGCATGGAGAAGGCTTCGGATGCTGAGGCGAAGATCGCCACCTCATCGGCACCGGCGGCAAGTGCTGCCTCAAAACCCTGCATGTTGGGTGCCAGCGCTGCGTAGCGGACACCGGAATGCCGCTTTATCCCGGCCATGACCGCGGCGGCATCGGCAAGCTGCGGCACCCATTTCGGACTGACGAAGCTGGTGACCTCGATGCGCTCGAAACCGCAATCGGAGAGCAGATCCACCAGCTCGATCTTGCGCGCGGTATCGACCGGCTTTTTCTCATTCTGCAGGCCGTCGCGCGGCGCCATTTCGACGATGGTGACCTGATTGGAAAGCTTCTCGGTCATGCCGCGTCCTCCGGTCGAAGCGAGAGAAGCACGGCGCTTTCGCTGGTCTGATCCCCCTCGCCGACATGCAGGCTTTCGACAATGCCGTCGCGCGCCGCCGAAAGCGTCAGCTCCATCTTCATGGCTTCCATGATGATCAGCGCCTGCCCCTTCGCCACCGCGTCGCCCTCGCGCACGCGGACGATCTTGACGAGACCGGGCATCGGCGCAATGACGCGATCATCGCCGCTAGCAGCCTCCTCCGCGCCGTCAAGCGGATCGAGCCGGTGGAAATGATGGGTGTGCCCGTCGAGGAACAATGTCAGGCCCGCCGATGTTGCGAAGATATCGACATGGGTCTGCCGGCCGTCGATTTCGACACGCCGGGCAACATCATCGTCTTCGAAGAGACGGACGAGAATGGAGCGATCTTCGAAGGCGACACTGAAAAACATCCGACCCTTTGCAGTCACCCGGCAATTCTTATGGCTGCCGGCAAAGTGCAGCGTAACTGGACGGCTTGCTTCGCCCCAAAGCTGCCAGGCGCCGAGCGAATGCCAGGGATCGTTGCCAGCGGTTTCAGCAAAGCCGCCCGCCTCGACAACGGCGGCGATGGCAAGGGCTGCGTCATCGGGCTGCTGCGTCGCGGTCAGCGCTTCCGCGTTTCGGTCGATCAGTCCGGTATCCGGACGGCCGGCGGCGAAATCCGACTGGCGGCTGAGCCGTATGAGAAAATCCAGATTGGTCGTGGTCCCGGCGACCTGCGCCTGCTCCAATCCGCGCGTGAGCTTCGCCAAAGCAGCGGCGCGATCCGGGGCGTGCACCGTCAGCTTTGCGATCAGCGGATCGTAGTGCGGAGTGATGCTGTCGCCCTCGCGCACGCCCGCGTCGATGCGGACATCGCCTTCGGGAAAGCGAAGGCGGGAAAGCGTGCCGGTTGCCGGCAGGAAGCCGCGCGAGGGGTCTTCGGCATAGATACGGGCTTCGACAGCCCAACCGTTTATGGTGAGCTCACCTTGCGTTTTCGGCAGCGGCTCGCCGCTCGCCACGCGCAATTGCCACTCCACCAGATCGACGCCGGCGATCGCCTCGGTGACGGGGTGTTCGACCTGCAGGCGGGTATTCATTTCCATAAAGAAGAAGCGATCCGGCGACAGACCGTCGGAAACATCGGCGATGAATTCGACGGTACCGGCGCCGCGATAATCGATGGCGCGGGCGGCGCGAACCGCCGCTTCGCCCATGGCGCTACGCATCTCCTCTGTCATGCCGGGCGCCGGCGCCTCCTCGATCACCTTCTGGTGCCGGCGCTGCAGCGAA
The DNA here is from genome assembly GCF_014193575.1 of Rhizobium sp. BK289. NCBI lineage: Bacteria > Pseudomonadati > Pseudomonadota > Alphaproteobacteria > Hyphomicrobiales > Rhizobiaceae > Rhizobium > Rhizobium sp. BK289. Next base: position 344,262 of record NZ_JACHZO010000008.1, on the reverse strand, counting down.
CAATCGCGCTCGAAGAGGTGCACGACATTGCCCTGGCTGTCGCCGAACACCTGGATCTCGATATGGCGCGGCTTGACGAGATATTTTTCGATGAGCACGGCATCGTCGCCGAAAGCGGATTTCGCCTCGCGCTTTGCCGCCTGCAGCGAGGCGTCGAAATCCTCCAGCCGGTCGACGCGGCGCATGCCCTTGCCGCCGCCGCCCGCCCGCGCCTTGATGAGAATGGGAAAGCGGATGTTATCAGCTTGCTCGGTAAGAAAGCCGGGATCCTGCCTATCGCCATGATAGCCGGGAACGACGGGCACGCCGGCCCGCTCCATCAGCGCCTTGGCCGCATCCTTGAGCCCCATGGCTCGGATCGAGGCCGGCGACGGACCGATGAAGACGAGACCAGCGGCCTCGACCGCCCCGGCGAAATCGGCATTTTCCGAGAGAAAGCCGTAACCAGGATGGATGGCCTCTGCGCCGGCCCGCTTTGAGGCGGCAATGATCTTCTCTTTCGAAAGATAGCTTTCGCTCGCAGCCGCCGGGCCGATATGAACGCCCTCGTCGGCCAGCGCCACGTGCAGCGCATCCCGATCGGCGTCGGAAAAGACGGCGACCGTGCGGATGCCCAGGCGCCTTGCGGTGTGGATGACCCGACAGGCGATTTCCCCGCGATTGGCGATCAGTATCTTCGAAAACATCGGCTGACCCTATTGCGCGGCAATGACTTCGACTTCAAGCAGCCAGGCCTTGTCGAAAATGCCGGCAATCACGACAGTCATCGCCGGCGCGAGCGAGCCGAGATATTCGCTGCGGATCTCGCGGTTCTCCATCGTGTGATGACGGTCGGCGAGAAAAGTCGTGACCTTGACGATGTCGTCCTTCGTCATGCCGGCCGCCTTCAATTGAGCGTCGATATTGTGCCAGACCTGGCGGGCCTGCGCCTGAAAGCCTTCCGGCAGGGTGTCGTCGACATCGGTCGGAATCTGGCCGCTGATGAAAAGCAATCGCTCGAAATTCTCCAGCTTCACGGCCTGTGCGTAGCCGCCGCGGGGCTGCGGCGCATTCTTGGCATTGATGGCATCGCGTTTCATCTCCATCTCCTCACATCCTGAACAGACCGAAGCGTGTGTCTTCGATCGGCGCGTTAAGTGCTGCTGAAAGCGAAAGAGCCAGCACATCGCGGCTCTTGCGCGGATCGATAATGCCATCGTCCCAGAGGCGGGCCGATGCATAGAGCGGGTGGCTCTGGGTCTCGAACATCCTGAGTGTCGGCGCCTTGAAGGCGGCCTCTTCCTCTTTCGTCCAGGGCTTGCCGGCACGGGCCAGCGCCTCGCCGCGTACGGTGGAGAGCACGCCCGCCGCCTGTTCCCCGCCCATGACCGATATGCGGCTGTTGGGCCAGGTCCAGAGGAAGCGCGGTGAATAGGCGCGACCGGCCATGCCGTAATTGCCAGCACCGAAGGAGCCGCCGATCAGCATGGTGATCTTCGGAACCTTGGTCGTAGCCACGGCCGTCACCAGCTTGGCGCCGTTCTTGGCGATGCCCTCGGTTTCGTATTTGCGGCCGACCATGAACCCGGTGATGTTCTGCAGGAAGACCAGCGGGATCTTGCGCTGCGAGCAAAGCTCGACGAAATGCGCGCCCTTCAGCGCCGACTCCGAGAAGAGAACGCCGTTGTTGGCTATGATGCCGACTGGGATGCCATGGATGTGAGCGAAGCCGCAGACCAGCGTCGTACCGTAGCGCGCCTTGAACTCATCGAGGCAGGAGCCGTCCACCATACGGGCGATGACCTCGCGTACGTCATATGGCGTGCGCAGGTCGGAGGGGACGATGCCGAGAATATCCTCGGGATCGTAGAGTGGTGCCTCGGGCGTCCGAAGCTCGACACTCTCGGGTTTGCGGCGGTTGAGATTGGCGACCGCCTGCCGGGCCAGCGCAAGCGCATGGGCGTCGTCACGCGCCAGATAATCGGCAACCCCGGAAAGGCGCGTATGCACATCGCCGCCACCGAGATCTTCGGCCGAGACCACTTCCCCGGTCGCCGCCTTGACCAGCGGCGGACCGGCGAGAAAGATCGTACCCTGCTTCTCGACGATGATGGCTTCATCCGACATGGCCGGTACATAGGCGCCACCCGCGGTGCAGGACCCCATGACGACGGCGATTTGCGGAATGCCCGCCGCTGACATATTGGCCTGATTGTAGAAGATGCGGCCGAAATGATCGCGATCGGGAAACACCTCGTCCTGGTTCGGCAGGTTGGCGCCGCCGGAATCGACGAGGTAGATGCAGGGCAGATTGTTCTCGGCCGCGATCTCCTGCGCACGCAGATGCTTCTTCACCGTGATGGGATAATAGGTACCACCTTTGACCGTGGCATCGTTGCAGACGATCATGCAATCGCGGCCGGAAACGCGGCCTATACCGGCGATCAGGCCGGCACCCGGCGCCTCGCCGCCATAGAGACCATGAGCGGCAGTCGTCCCGATTTCCAGAAACGGCGTGGCGGGATCGATCAGGCCGGCGACGCGATCGCGCGGCAGCATCTTGCCACGGCTGACATGGCGCTCGCGCGCCTGCGCCCCTCCGCCTTCCGCCGCCTGCGACGCCGCAGCCTCAGCGACGCCGATCGCCTCCAGCATGGCGGCGCGATTGTCGCGGAAGCGATCCGTATGCGTCGATATCTCTGACTTCAGGACGGTCATGCGGCCTCGCGGATCGAGTAAAATGGAATTCGAAATCAGGCCGTTTCGCCGAACAACTCGCGGCCGATCAGCATGCGCCGGATTTCGGATGTACCGGCGCCGATCTCATAGAGCTTGGCGTCGCGCAGCAGCCGTCCGGCGGGATAATCATTGGTATAGCCATTGCCGCCGAGCGCCTGGATGCATTCGAGCGCCAGCGCCGTCGCCTTTTCAGCGGAGTAGAGAATGCAGCCTGCGGCATCCTTGCGGGTCGTCTCGCCGCGATCGCAGGCGGCGGCCACCGCATAGACATAGGCGCGCGCGGCATTCATCGTCACATACATGTCGGCGAGCTTGCCCTGCATCAGCTGGAATTCGCCGATCGATTGGCCGAACTGCTTGCGCTCATGCATGTAGGGCAGCACCACATCCATGCAGGCGGCCATGATGCCGATGGGACCGCCCGAGAGCACGACGCGCTCGTAATCGAGACCCGACATCAGCACGCGCACGCCGCCATCCACCTGACCTAGAACATTCTCCTCCGGCACTTCACAATCGAGGAAGATCAGCTCCGAGGTGTTTGAACCGCGCATGCCGAGCTTGTCGAGCTTCTGGCCCACGGAGAATCCGGGGAAGCCTTTCTCGACGATGAAGGCGGTGATCCCTCGCGGGCCGGCATCCGGCGAGGTCTTGGCGTAGACGACGAGAACATCCGCATCCGGACCGTTGGTGATCCACATCTTGCTGCCGTTCAGCACATAGCGGCGGCCGCGCCTTTCGGCACGCAACTTCATGGAGACGACATCGGAGCCGGCGTCGGGCTCCGACATCGCCAATGCACCGATATGCTCGCCTGAAATCAGCTTCGGCAGGTAGTGCTCCTTCTGCGCCGTCGTGCCGTTGCGATGGATCTGGTTGACGCAGAGGTTGGAATGGGCGCCGTAGCTCAGGCCGACGGAGGCGGAAGCGCGGCTGATTTCCTCCATCGCCACCGTATGGGCGAGATAACCGAGGCCCGCTCCGCCAAAGGCTTCGTCGACGGTGATCCCAAGCAGGCCGAGATCACCCATCTCCCGCCACAGATGCATCGGGAAACTGTTGTTGCGGTCGATCTCATCGGCAAATGGTGCGATACGGTTGGCAGCAAAACGGCGCACCTGTTCGCGCAACGCCTCGATGTCCTCGCCAAGCGCAAAGTTCAATCCCCCTGCAAACATCCGGCTTCTCCTCCCGATCGTCCCGAACGCGCGATCCTTACGAACCTATATCTCTTCATACCCGCTTCAAGTTTCGGCCGGCGCCGTCATGCAGCATCGGCAGGCATAGGCTGTTTGCCCTGCTTCTCCTGCGGCGACTCATAGGCCTTCAGCTTGTCAGCGATTTTCACGGTGATCCTGCGGGCGGCCTCCTCCTTGACCGGTCCGAAGCCCCTTATCTCATCAAAGAGCGAGAGGATGGCAAGGGCCTCGGCCTCGTTGTCGTGGCGCAGACCGGCGAGCACCCGCTCGGCAACCCCTTCATATTCAGCAATCAGGCGACGCTCCAGCCGGCGTTCCGCCATATAGCCGAAGGGATCGAAGGGCGTGCCGCGCAGACGCTTCATCGGCGCAAGCGCCCGCAGCACCGGTAGGATCCATGCGCCGAACTCCCGCTTCTTCGGCCGGCCGTTCGGATCCTTGCCGCCAAGGATGGGCGGCGCGAGATTGAGGGCCAGCTTGAAGTCGCCTTCCATCTCCTCGCGCAGATGCGCCTCGAAAGCGGGATCCGTCAGCAGGCGGGCGACCTCGTATTCATCCTTGTAGGCCAGAACGCGTGCATAGGTGACGGCAACGGCAAAGGGCACCTTATCCGAAAGCCGCTCTTTTGCGGCCAGCGCATTGGCGCGGGCGACAAAAGCGGCATAGCGTTCGGCAAGGGCTGCATTCTGATAGGCCGTCAGGTGAGCCTTGCGATGCTTGATGAGCTCGTCGAGGCTCATCTCCGCCAGGGTCCTGCCCTTCTCCGGCTCGGCCATCATGGCATGCACGGCCTGCGGATCGTGCGCCAGAAGCCGTCCCCACTGGAAGGCGGAAAGGCTGGCCTTGACCGCGACGCCGTTCAGTTCGATCGCCTTTTCGATCGCCTCGAGCGACAGCGGCAGTAGGCCGCGCTGCCAGGCAAAGCCGGTCAGCAGGATATTGGTCGATATGGCATCGCCGGTCACCTCGGTCGCGACGTGGTTGAAATCGAGGAAGACGGACTTCTCGCTGACGGTCTTTGCGATGGTGTGCTGTATCGAGCCGGTCTTGAAATCGAAATCGCGGTTGCGGACGAAATCGGCGACCGGCATGAGCCCAGTGTTGACGATGGCTGTCGTGCGCCCCGGCGAGCAGAGCGTGATCGCATCCTTGGAGGCACCCACCACCTCGTCCGCGGCAAACAGGAGATCCGCGCCGCCATTGACGATGCGCGAGGAGGTGACATCGGCCTGATTATGGCCAATGCGCAGATGGCTCATGACCGCGCCGCCCTTCTGGGCAAGGCCGGCCATGTCGAGGATCATCGGCACCTTGCCGTCCAGATGCGCAGCCATGCCGAGGATAGCGCCGATGGTCAGGATGCCCGTGCCGCCGACGCCGGCAATCGCAATATTCCAGGGCCGATCGCCAATGACGGGAATTTCGGGCATCGGCACATCGACATCGGCATGATCAAGTGCTTTGCGCTTGCGGCGCTTGCCGCCATGAACCGTCACGAAGGACGGGCAGAAGCCTTTTACGCAGGAGAAATCCTTGTTGCAGCTCGACTGGTTGATCTGGCGCTTGCGGCCGAATTCGGTTTCCAGCGGCTCGACGGAGATGCAGTTGGACTGCACAGAGCAATCGCCGCAGCCCTCGCAGACAGCCGGATTGATGAAGACGCGCTTCGCCGGGTCTTCCATCAGCCCGCGGCTGCGGCGACGGCGCTTTTCGGCCGCGCAGGTCTGGACATAGACGATCGCCGAACACCCCTCGGTCTCGCGCAGCGTCAGCATTACCTGATCGATATGGTCGCGATGCAGCACCTTGACGCCGGGCGCGAGTTCCGAAGCGCGATAGGCGGCGGGATTGTCCGAAAGCAGATAGATCGGCTTGACGCCCTCGTCATGCAGCTGCTTCGTCACCAGCTGCGGCGTCAGATAGCCGTCGATCGGCTGGCCGCCGGTCATGGCGACGGCATCATTGTAGAGCAGCTTGTAGGTGACGTTGACCTTGGAGGCGACGGACTGGCGGATGGCGAGAATGCCGGAGTGAAAATAGGTGCCGTCGCCGAGATTGACGAACATGTGCTTTTCATCGGTGTAACGCGCAATCGCTGTCCATGGCACGCCTTCACCGCCCATCTGGGTGAAGGTCTCGGTGTTGCGGTCCATCCAGGTGACCATGTAGTGGCAGCCGATGCCGGCAATGGCGCGGCTGCCTTCAGGGACGCGGGTCGACGTATTGTGCGGACAGCCGGAGCAGAAGAAGGGTGTGCGGTTCAGCGGCGCGACATGGCTGCGGCTGATCTGGCCGCGCTCGGCAAGATAGGCAAGCTTGGCGGCGATGCGGTCATGCAGGCCCTGATCGAGATCGAGCTTGACGATGCGCCCTGCGATCGCTCGCGCCACTGCGCCCACCGTCAATGCCGCCGATAGGCTGAGATAGGGCTTGTCGTGCTCATCGAACTTGCCGACGATGCGCGGACGGACATCGGCACGCCAGTTGAAGAGTTGCTGCTTGATCTGGTTTTCGATGATCTCGCGGCGCTCCTCGACGACAAGAACCTCGTCGAGCCCTTCCGAGAAATGTCTGACAGCCTCGGGCTCCAGAGGCCAGGGCATACGCACTTTCAAGATACGCAGGCCGATCGCGGCCATTTCCTGAGGGCCGATCTCCAGCTCGCGCAGCGCCTGCAGCACATCCTCATAGGCCTTGCCGGACGAGATGATGCCGAGGCGGGCGTTCGGCACATCATGCGTGATTTCATCGACGCGATTGGCACGGGCAAAGGCGATGGCCGCATAGGCCTTATAAGTCTGCAGCCGATCGTCCTGCACCAGCGGCGGATCGGGCCAGCGTAAATTCAAACCACCGGGCGGCATTTCGAAATCGGTCGGCAGGACGAATTGCCGCCTTTCCCCCGAGAGATCGATGGCAGCCGTCGTTTCTATGGTGTCGGCGATGAACTTCATGCCGACCCAGCAGCCGGAATAACGCGACATGGCGATGCCGAGCAGGCCGTATTCGAGGAATTCGTGGATGGACGATGGATAGATGACCGGGATGACCGCAGACATGAAATCATGGTCGGTCTGGTGCGGCATGGTGGAGGATTTGGCGGAATGATCGTCGCCGGCGAAACAGAGGACGCCGCCATGCTTGGAGGTGCCAGCGGCATTGCCGTGCTTCAGCACATCACCGGAGCGGTCGACGCCGGGGCCTTTACCATACCAGATGCCGAGCACACCATCCTTGCGGGCGCCGGGCGAAAGGCCGACCTGCTGTGAGCCCCAGACGGCCGTCGCGGCAAGATCCTCGTTGATCCCGGGCTGGAAGGTGACGTCGTGGGCGTCGAGATAAGTCTTGGCTTTCAAGAGCTGCTGGTCGTAACCGCCGAGCGGCGAGCCGCGATAGCCTGAAATGAAGGCTGCCGTATTGAGGCCGGCAGCGCGGTCGCGCCGCATCTGCGTCATGGGCAGGCGTACCAGCGTCTGCAGGCCGGTCATGAAGACGCGGCCTTCCTCTGCGGTATATTTGTCGTCTAGCGATACACTGGTCGCAAGCATCTGCTCTCCTCCCGAGATCGCAGTCATCGAATGCGCATGTTTAATTTCGCCGGAAGCCTCCTACCGCTTCCGATGAAAATCATGCTGGAATTCTAGCATGCGCCGACGCTAATTTCCGAACGAAGGCGAAGCATCAACAGCATGATTTGCAAAGAATTGGGGGACTTGTCTGATATTTTCGTGCTTGTCCTATGCCAGCCATCAGCCCTCGGAGGACGAGGCGGCCCAGCTATCTATACACCATTCCATCACAAGCTTTCATCGAGATATCAGCGGCAAGGCCTTCCGCTCCTCCCAAGCGACCAATAATGTCGCGCCGACTCGAATCTGGGAGACCCATATGCTGACGATCTACGGTGTCTATCGCTCGCGCGCTTCGCGCAACTATTGGATGGCTAATGAGCTCGGCGTCGAGTTCAAATCCGTGCCTGTCATCCAGGCGAGCCGGCTGCCCAACCCGCTTGCCGCCGATGCGCCGATCAATACGATGTCGCCGGAGTTCCTGGCCGTCAATCCGATGGGCATGATCCCCTGCATCAAGGACGGCGATCTCGTCCTGCATGAATCGCTCGCCATCAACCTTTACCTCGCGCGCAAGTATGGCGGTCCGCTGGCCGGCAAAACGATCGAGGAAGAAGGGCAGATGTCGATGTGGACCATGTGGGCGGCAACCGAAGTCGAGCCCTACAGCGTCGCGCTCGTCCGCATCTATGACAATGCCCAGGAAAACAGCGAGGCCGGCAAGACGGGGATCGCAGTCGCCTGCCGCTCACTGAAGAAACCGCTCGACGTGCTGGAAAAGCACCTGCAAAACCAGGACTATCTCGTCGGCAATCGCTTCACCGCCGCCGATCTCAATCTCGCGGAAGTACTGCGCTACGCCCAGACCGAACAGGAATTGTTCGATGCGCGTCCGAAGATGAAAGCCTGGATCGAGCGTTGCCAGTCGCGCGATGCTTACAAGGCCATGCAGGCGACGCGCGCTCAGGAGCCGATCTGATAGCTTCTATCGGAAGAGACGCATGCTCTCTTCCATCTCTTCGCGAATCCAGGCCTTGAAGGCGGTCACCTTCTTAGGTTCGCGCACGCCTTCGGCGGTGACGAAATAATGGCCGAAGCCCGTCTTTACACGGATGCCGAAGGGATCGACGAGGCATTTCTGCTGAAGGGCATAGGCAGCCAGCGTCTGCCAGGCGAGCATCACCCCCTGCCCCGCTATAGCCGCATCCAGACAGAGCGACGCGTCATTGAAGATGTGCCGCTCTTCCATGCAATGGCCTGAAAGCCCGGCTTTGCGCAGCCAGACCTCCCAGCCGAACATCGCGTGTCCGTCGATCACGGCGGGGACTTTCAGGAGATCGGCCGGTTCCCGCAGCGTGGCGGCGATCTGCGGCGTAACCACCGGGAACACTTCCTGCGCCAGCAGCAGCTCGGCTTTGACATCGGGCCATTGCCCACTGCCGACGCGAATGCCGATATCGACATCCGACGTCGCCGGATTGATGAGCCGCGTGGTGGCATCGATGCGCAGGCGGATATCCGGGTGGCGGCTGGCGAAGCGGTCGAGCCGATAAACCAACCAACGGGCTGCAAAAACCGGCGCGACCGAAATCGTGAGGATATTTTCATCCTTGTGCTGCGCAAGCGCGACTGCGGCCGCAAGCGCCTGAAAGCCCTCGCCAAGCCTCGTCAATACCGCCAGCCCCGATGCCGTGGCCGTCATGCCTTTTGGAGTTCGCTCGAATAGTGGCCGCCCGAGCTGCGCCTCCGCCTTGATGACCTGCTGACTAACCGCGCCGACCGTTACGCCAAGTTCGTCGGCGGCCGCCTGCAGCGAACCGAGCCGCCCGACCGCCTCAAGAGCGCGCAAGCCATTCAGATGAACGTTGTTGAGATTTCTCATTATAGAATATCTATATCAGCATCTCGGCATTCTCAATTGCGCAAAGCGGGAATACGCGCGATTATTGCAATATGAAATTGAAAAGTGCCGCTACCCCGCCGGCCGATGCTCCTTGGGTTGCATCGATGCGGGGATCCAAGGAGGCAATCACATGTCGATCTTGAAGCTTTTCTTCAATCATCTACAGGAAGAGGATCGCGAACAGGAAAACGATCCGCTGCAGCACCCAATGCTCGCGAGCATGTCGCTGGAAGAACTGGCCGACCTGCCGCTCATGCCGGAAAATCTCGGGCGGCCTATAGACAAACGGTGCGTTCAGCCGGAAGAATGCGCCTGACAGAGACCTGCTCTATATCCGTAAAACATGACATCGGTCATCGATATGGACGTCATCGCCCAACGATTGCAGCGGCTTATCGCGCAAGCCCGGCTGCCGGCGGTTGAACCCGGCCTGCATTACGGCCTACCGGCTTTCAAGGTCGGCGGCAAGGCATTCGTGACGGTGAAGAATAACGAGACCATCGTGCTGTCGCTGCCGCTCGACCGCAAGGAGCAGCTGATGGAAATGGCGCCGGAGATCTATTTCCAGACCGATCACTATGTCGGCTGGCCATCCCTGCCGCTGCGCATTGGTGCGATCGATGACGAGGAACTAGAGCTACGCTTGATCGAGGCGTGGCGATACCGCGCCCCGAAAAAACTTCTGGCAACGTTCGGCTGATCCACATCAGCCCTGTTCGACGGCAAGCGCCTTCTGAACGGCCGGGCGCTCGAGCATGCGCTGATAATGCGCGCTGACCTTGGGGAACTGTTTGATATCGACACCGTCTCCCGGCAGCCACTTCTCCATGGTGAAGAGATAGCCGTCTGCGACGGTATATTGCTCTCCCATTACCCAAGAGCCTTTCAGCATCTTGTCCTCGATCAAGGCGAAGCTTTCGGTCATGGTCTGCGGCACCTTGGCCTTCATTGCCTCGATGGCAGCGGGATCGTCGGTCCAGCGGTAGCCGCGTCCCTTGTGTGAATGGTTCACGTGAACGGTGGTCGCGATATAGCTGTTGAAGGATTGCATCTGCGCGAATTCGAAGGGATCGTCGAGCGGTGCCAGCTTGGCGGCCGGTGCGATCTGGGCGATATAGGCCATGATCGCGATATTCTCGGTGATGACGCCTCTGTCGGTCACCAGGGCCGGAACGCGACCTTTGGGATTGATGGCCAGATAGTCCGGCTGGCGCTGATCGCCATTGGCGAGGTTGAGGCGACGGTGCTCATATGCGAGACCAGATTCTTCCAGGGCGATGAGACTGGCGAGCGCGCAGCTTCCGGGCGCAAAATAGAATGTCAGCATGTTCCGTTCCTCGATTGAATTCCGCGAGGAAGCTAAAGCGAACCCGGCCGATACGGAAGTGGGTGATGCTGATGGGCGCCACAAAAGGTTTTGATCGATCGGCCATGCACGCCCATCCCCATGGGCTGGCTCAATGGGGATGGGCGGCTCGCGTTCAGGCGCAGCCGGGCACGTCTTCCAGCCTGTGCCAGACGGGAATGCCGCGCTCGCGGGCGATACGGACATCATTGTCGGCGCCCTTGGAGTCGCCGGGCAATCTCAGCACACCCTCGCAAAGCTGCAGCAGGCGGCCAGCTGTCGGGTGGAAGATCTCTTCATAGAGATCGTCCCCGACGCGCTTGCCGCCGGCGGCGTGCCAGACCGGCAGCGCAACCCACTCGCCGATCATGGGAAGATGGCCTGCCTTGAACAGAGCATAGGACGGCTCCTCTAGGCGCTTGAGGTTTTCTGCCATCTTTTTCGGATCATCGCCGGTGCCGGAGCGATACGGGCCTGCAATCAGGATCAACATGTCATGTCTCCATTCTGAACACCTGCTTCCTGCAGGAATTTGCACGAATATGCGCATATTTCCTTGAATGTCGAATCGATTCTGATAAATTCGTGATCATTCGTGATATATCGTGCAGAGATGGACATGCTGACCAGCCAACGCAAAGCCCTCATCCTCGACAGATTGCGCTGGGACGGCCAAGTGATCGCCAAGGTTCTGGCCGATGAACTCGATCTGTCCGAAGACACGATCCGCCGGGATCTGCGAGAGATGGCAGCGGAGAAGCTGCTGAAGCGCGTGCATGGCGGCGCACTGCCGCTGTCACCTGAGCTACCCGATTTCACCGCTCGGCAGACAGTCTCCTCCGATGCGAAGCGACGGCTCGGCACCTATGCGGCCAAGATGATCCAGCCGGGCCAGACGGTGTTTCTCGATGGCGGCACCACCAATGCCGAGATCGCTCGTCAGCTCCCGAAGGATCTTGCCGCCACCATCGTCACCCACAGCCCGACGATCGCTGGCGAACTGGAGCATCATCCCGCCGCCGAGGTGATCCTCATTGGCGGCAAGCTCTACAAGCATTCGATGGTGGCGACGGGTGCGGCCGCCATGGCGATGATCGCCTCCATAAGGGCTGACATCTTCTTTCTGGGGGTCACAGCTATCCATCCCGCCCGCGGCTTTTCGACCGGCGATTTCGAGGAGGCGGCTATCAAGCGGCATATCGCCCATTGCTCGGCCGAAACCTATGTACTGGCGACGGGCGAAAAGCTTGATGCGGCCTCCCCATACCAGATCCTGCCGATGAAGGATGTGTCAGGCCTCGTTGTGCCGTCCGATATTGCGGAAGAAAGCCTGGCACCCTATCGGGAGACCGAGCTTGCACTCTTGCTGGCCTGACGTCGGTTGCGAGTCCGCTTTACGCAATTTGCATTATCATCATCATACGGCCGAAGATTGATCCTATGCCGCTCACACATCGGCCTGCCTTGCCGTTGTTGCCGATCAAGCCTGCATCACCATGCCCAAGAGATCGCCCGTGAACGAACGCCGCATTCATCAGCTCTTCGAAATCAGTGTTCTCCTGAAGGGCGCGCATGCCTTGATCGAATGCATCGGCGGCATCGTGCTTGCGCTCGTCAGCACCGAGTCCATCCTTCGCCTGGCAAACAGGATCACGCAGCCCGAGCTGCTCAACGATCCCAAGGACTTTATCGCGACACACTTGCTCGCGTGGGCGCAGGATTTCTCGGTCGGCACAAAGGACTTCTATGCCTATTATCTGCTCAGCCACGGGCTGGTGAAGGTGCTGCTCGTCATCGGGCTGCTCAAGGGCAAGATGTGGGCCTATCCGGCTTCACTGGTCGCCCTGGGGCTTTTCATCGTCTACCAGCTCTACCGCTTCACCGAAACGCACGGGATCGGGCTTGTCATTCTCACCGTCTTCGACCTGGTGGTGATGATCCTGATCTGGAAGGAATACAGGATCGTCCGGCAGCATGCGCCCGCCCGGCAGACGATCGGCTGAACCGAAGAACGGAGGCTAGAGCAATTCCAGGAAAAGTGCGCAGCGGTTTTCCGTCCGGAATTGCGTGAAAACAAAGAGATAGAGCGGTTCGGGGATTCCGTGAACCGCTCTAGGCAGTCAATGCAGCTGCCGGCATGATATTGCCGACATGGATGCCGTTCCAGTTCCTGAAAGACCTGTCGGCCATCGCCATGAGGCCGGCATGTACTGCGTCGTCTTTCTCGAAGAAACGGGCCAGCACCGCCGCGACCATGACCTCCGCGGCACGAGTCGTGCCATCGTCGCATTTGAGCGCGATGGCAATACCCTGCTCGGGGATCGCGGCACAAAACACGCCTTCGGCGCCGGTCTTGGCGAAAATACGGCCGGGAGCGATCTGCATGAGTTTGGTGCAGGCGCGATCGGTGCCGGCGACGTAAAACGGTTCGGCCATGCAGGCCTCCAACAGCCGGCGGGACGCCTTGGCGCGCAGCGGCTCCAGGCCGGCGCCCGTCGCCATCCTGGCAAAGCCATGTGCCAGTCCCTTTAGCGGCACCGCATAGGTCGGGATCGAGCAGCCGTCCGTGCCGCAATTGTCATGGGCAAGAACGGTGCCGGTCAGGCTCCGCATGGTGTCGCGGATCTGCTGCTGCAGCGGGTGATCGTAGCCGACATAGCCCCTGGGATCGATATCCTGATGGCAGCAGGCGCAGACGAAGCCGGCGTGTTTGCCGGAGCAATTGTTATGCAGCGCCGTCGGCTTGTCGATGGTGCGGGCCTGATGGATGAGGGTCTTCTGGTCGAAGGACCAATGGGCGCCGCATTCGAGCGTGCCGACATCGCGACCGGCTCGCGCCAGCATCGAGGCGGCGAGCGCCACATGCTCGTCCTCGCCATTGTGGGATGAGCAGGCGAGTGCCAATTCCTTGTCACCAAAGCCATAGGCATCCGCGGCACCGCTTTCGACCAACGGAAGCGCCTGCATCGCCTTGCAGGCAGAACGCGGAAAGACGCCGCTTTCGATATCGCCGAGCGAGAAGACCAGCTTTCCATCGCCATCGACGACAACGACCGAGCCACGGTGATGGCTTTCGACCTGGTTGCCACGGGTGACATCGACGCAGACGGGATTGGACATGATGGAAGCTGCCTTTAATTTGCCAGACGGGCAGTGATAGCCGCTGCACCATTGATTGCCAATCGCCGATGCCGGCGGCCAGCATCAAAAAGCGATCTCTCAGGCCGCGTCGCGGATCCTGTAGGCGCAACGCCGGGCGCCGAGCAGAATATGCTCCTCCCGTTCGACATCAGCGCCGAGCACCATGCGAAAAGTCTCCAGCTCGGATCGGCAGAAGCCGGCACAGGCAGATGCGGCCGCGCAGATGGGGCAATGGTTCTCCACCAGCACCAGCGAACCGTCCTCGTCCTGCCAGTGATCGGCCATATAGCCTTCCCGCGTGCGGATAGCTACGAGGCTTGCGACGCGCGACGGCAGATTGGCCGCCATATCGATCTCGCTGCGGTAGCGCCGAAGCGTTTCCGTTTCGCGGGCGGAGATGACGGTGTCGACGGCGCCCTGTCCCAACTGGCTGGCCATGGTCGCAAGCAACGTGGCGGTCAGATCCGCGTGGCCATCGGGAAATCGCTTGTTGCCGTCAGCCGTCAGATGCCAGAGCTGGCGCGGTCTGCCCCTGCCGGCTGCCGCCTCCGCCACCGGCTCGACCAGTCCCTCCTCCGCCATCTTCGTTAGCTGCTGACGGGCCGCCTCCGACGATATGCCGAGCGCATCGCCGATGGCGGCTGCCAGCTGCGGCCCGTCGGTTTTCAACAGGATCAGAATTCGATTGGCGGGTGACTGACGCATTTTTCCAAGTTTTCTCTTGTTTTAATCTGGCGAGGATGTAATTTCCAAATTATAACTTGGAAAATAATCAACCGCTAGGGAAATACCGAGGATCGCCCGATGTCCAGCATCGAAACCACTGTTCCCCTCAAATCAGCCTCCATCTTCACGCTGTTCTCGCCAAGACTTCTGCCTGCGACACTGATGCTGGGCGGGGGCGTCACGCTTTATGCCGTTGAATCCTACATCACCGCCACGATCGCCCCCTCGATCGTGCGCGACATCGGCGGCCTCGAATTATTCTCATGGATGACGACGCTTTTCGTCGCCGCAGGCGTGCTTGGCTCCATCACGGTTGCGACCAGGCCGAAGGGAATAGGCTTGCGCGCCGTCTATGTTGCAGCGGCACTCGCCTTTGGCGTCGGCAGCCTCGCTTGCGCTATCGCGCCCACCATGCCCGTGCTGCTGATCGGGCGCGCCGTTCAGGGCTACGGCTCCGGCATGTTGTCCGGACTTGCCTATGCTTTCATCCGCTTCATCTATCCGGAACCCCTGTGGCGCAGGGCCTCGACGCTCTACGCCGCCATCTGGGGCGTAGCGACGGTACTTGGACCGACGCTCGGCGGCCTCTTCGCCGCGGGGAGCGCCTGGCGGGAGGCCTTTCTCATCCTCGTGCCGGTGGCTGTCCTCATGGCGCTCTCGGGGCGCTGGCTGCTGCCCGATGTCGCGGACGATCGGATCGACACCAGAACGCCGCTGATCCAGATCATACTTCTGCTTGCCGCAGTTTTATTCGTCAGCATTGCCGGCACGATCGAACATGGATCCTACAAGGCCACGCTGATTGCGGTTTCGGTCGCTCTTGTTGCAACGATGGTGCTGATCGAGCGCAAGAGCGAGGTGCGCCTCCTGCCCTATGGGGCAGTCATGCTCAGCAACCCCATCGCGCGGCTCTATCTGACGATATTCACGATGATGCTGGTGCTGACGAGCGACATCTATATCCCCTACTTCCTGCAGACGCTCCATGGCGTAACGCCGCTGGTCTCGGGCTATCTCGTGGCGCTGGTGGCGCTCGGCTGGACCATTGCGGCCTTCTTCAGCAACTCCTTCTCGGGGAGGCCAGCGGCGGTCGCCATCATTGCCGGCTGCCTTCTGGAAACCGCAGCCACGGCATCGCTGATCCCATTCCTGGCGACCACAATGCCTTTCTCCGAACTCACGGAATTCACGCCGGCCGTGATCGCCATGTTCCTGATGGGCTTCGGCGTCGGCTTGGGATGGGCGCATCTCGTGACCAGAATCATCGGCATCGCTCGCAGGACCGAACAGGACAAGGCCTCGGCGGCGATCTCGATGACGCAGTCGCTGGGCGGCGCATTCGGTGCCGCGCTCGCGGGCGTCATTGTCAATGGCGCAGGCCTGACCCATCCGGGTGGCATTGCCGGCGGCCTCTCTGCCGCAACATGGCTCTATACGCTGATGGCCATACCTGGCCTCGTCGCCATCGCCCTGTCGCTGACGATCAAGCCAGCTTCAGCATGATCTTGCCGATGTGGTCGCTGCTTTCCATCAAGCGATGCGCCTCGACCACGTCGTCGAAAGAGAAGGTCCGATAAATGACCGGGGCGACGGTGCCTTCGTCCAGCAGCGGCCAGACCTGGGAGAGAAGGTCGTCGCGGATGGCACGCTTTTCCTCGGCCGTGCGCGGACGCATGGTCGAACCGGTCACGGTCAACCGCTTGACCATGATCGGCGCAAGGTTGGCCTTCTCCGCCACCGCACCGCCAAGGAAGGCAATAATGGAAAGGCAGCCGTCACGGGCAAGCGAAGCGAGGTTCTTTTCCAGATAGGCGGCGCCGATCATGTCGAGGATGATATCGACGCCATGTTCCGTCTCGGCCCTGATGACCTCGGCGAAATCCTCTTCTCTATAATTGATCGCCAGCTTGGCGCCGAGCTTCTCGCAGGCCTCGCATTTTTCCTTAGAACCGGCCGTGGTGTAGACCGTCGCGCCGAAGGCGCGGGCAAGCTGGATTGCCGTCGTGCCGATGCCGCTGGAGCCACCATGGATCAGCACGCTTTCACCTTCCGTCAGGCCGGCCATCTGGAAGAGATTGGCCCAGACCGTGAAGAACGTCTCAGGCAAAGCCGCTGCACGCACGGCGTCATAGCCATTCGGGAAACGAAGCGCCTGGCCGGCGGGCAGGACGCAATATTCGGCATAGCCGCCGCCATTGGCGACGCCGCAGACCTTGTTGCCGATGGCAAACTCCGTCACGCCCGGCGCGACGTCGACCACTTCGCCTGATATTTCGAGACCCAGGATGGGGCTTGCATCCTTCGGCGGCGGATAAATGCCCTGCCGTTGCGCCACATCCGGGCGGTTTACACCGGCAGCCTCGACACGGACGAGGATCTCGCCCGGTTTCAGGACCGGCAAAGGCCGGCGGCCGATGGTCATGACCTCCGGTCCGCCAAAGGATGGCAAATCCACGAAACGCATTTCAGATGGCAAGGGCATGGCGCTATCTCCTCTCCCAGCAAAGCAGTGGAGATAGTTTAGCGCAGAGCGCTTGAAAAGGAGCTGTCATGGGAGGGCGTCAATTCGTCTCGGCCAGACCGAGAAATGCGATGCCGATATCGCTTTCCTTTGCCTTCGTCTTGATGCCGGCAATGGAGGTGCTGACGCGGTTGATATTGTCGATCACCAGTCCCTCGGGCAATTGCAGGATACCGATGGAGCAACGCATCAGCGGGAATTCCGCCTTGGCGCCGCTGCGGTCATGCCCGCGAATGCGGCCGGCCGCCCGATCCTCGGCCGAGTAAAGATCGAGGACGTCGGCATGAAAATCGACAAGAAGCCGATCCAGAACCTCGCGCAGCTCCTGCATGCTCCAGCCGGTGACGCCGATGAAGAAATCGTCGCCGCCGACATGACCGAGGAAATGGCGCTCGGCAAAGAAATAGCGGCGCATCAGTGCCGCGAACAAGGAAATGGCATGGTCGCCGAGATGGAAGCCGTAGGCATCGTTGAACGGCTTGAAATTGTCGAAGTCGCAATAGCAGAAATGCCTGATCTCATCGCCATCGCGGCCGGCGCTCTGCATGAAATCGTGGATCGCCCGGTTACCCGGCAGGCCGGTCAGCGGGTTCTGATCCTGAGCGATCTTCAGCTGCTTCTCGTTGATGACCTTGATGAGCGAGGCGGCCGAGACGATACCGGCATAATGCGTGCCTTCGGTGACGATCAGGCAATCGCTGCTTTCCATGTTGGCGAAGATCGCCATCAGCGTATCGGCATCGGAATCGAGGCCGACGATCGGCGCCATTTCGACGAAATGCGAGATCGAACGCTCATAGACCTTGTTCTTCAAGAGATCGCGGCCGAAGGGCTGATAGATATATTCCTTCAGCTGATATTCATGGATGATGCCGCGCGGCTCGTCATTGGCATTCACGACCGGAAAATAGGCCCGGCGCGGATTGCGGCGAAAAAGCTCGAAGACGCTGTCGATGCTGTCGCTCTCGCGGATGGTCGGCAGCACTTCGATCTGCTTGCGGATGAGGATTTCATCGAGCGACTGACTGTTGCGGGCGACCTTACCGAGCTCCTGCAGATGCGGAAAGCTTGGCTTGAGCTCGTTGACGAGCACTGTCGGGCGGGCAATGAACCAGCCCTGGACGAGATCGACACCGAATTCGCGGCAGGTCAGGAATTCCGCCTCGGTCTCGATACCCTCGGCGATAACGCGCGTGCCGAGCACATGGGCGATATTGACGAGATGCCGGAGAATATGGCGCTTGCGGGCGCTGCGGTCGATTCCGACAATGAAGTGCCGGTCGATCTTCAGATAGTCGATCGGGTAATCGGATAGGAGCTTCATTTCGCCGTGGCCGACACCGAAATCGTCGATCGCCAGCTTGAAGCCGGCATTTCGCATCCGGGCGACCAGATCGCGAAACCCGGGTACGATGGTGTTGTCGAAGCGCTCGGAGAATTCGAAGCAGACGGACGAAGGCGCGATCCCGGCCTTCCGCATGTGCTGCAGCAGGCCATCCATCAATGCTGCACCTTGCGGGATCAACCGGACATCCAGATTGAGAAAAAGGGTAGCGGCAGCGATATTGGGCAAAGTGGCGAACTTCGCCAGCGCCCGGCTGGTGACCATCTGCTCCAAACCGAGAAGCTGGCCAGTGCGCTCGGCCTCGTCGAGGATATCGACCGGGCTCGCAAAACCGATGCGTTCCTGTCCGCGCATGAGGGACTCGTAACCGAAAACGGCGCCGGTGCCCGCCTCGACGATCGGCTGAAATGCATTCTCGATAACGAGCTTGGCGAGAGTGACAATCTGGTCGCTGGCATATCGGCGCAATACGCCCGGCTCGACCGCGGCAGTCAGTGACATGCCCATCTCCACTTGCGGATTCTGTTCTAATTTATTTAAGTAAAACTTTGGATTTACCGCGTTTTCGCCCCAAGATGCGCCATAAGCGTCAACGAAACCTTTCCCGCATGTGAAAGTTTCATGAATGGTAAAGCAATGTTAACCATTCGTCAGGACGGGAGGCAGACGGTGCGCCGGCACGCGCCGCTGCTATCGCCAGCAGCTTGTGAACTAATTGTGCGTGTGCCGTTCCGCGTCGTAATCGGCAAACATATCGGCGACGCAACGGCTGCCTTTTGCCGTGTCTCCGCCATCGTTGGCCGCATGCGGCACGTCGCAAATGTCATCGCGTTTGCGGGCTGCATCCCACATGCGCAAAGCTTCCCGCACGACTTCACTGCTTGAGGCATAGGTGCCGGTATCGACCGCTGCACGGATGCCGGCAGCCTGAAGCGGGGAGATGGAAACCGTTACCATTGGCATGATATTCCTCCCTTGACGTTGTTATGCGGAAACTTGGCTGAAAGCATGTTCCGCGGCCTCGACAGTGCCTTCAGGGCATGTCCCGGACATGCGTGTTTCCAAATGAAGGTACCGCCGTCACAATAACTCAACGCCGCTCCGCCTTATTAGCGGAGGGACAAAGAGTAGCGCCGCTCACGCTCCTTGTCAAAAAGTAGCAGTTCGTTACCCCTTTTGGAAGATCGCCTACCGCCTGAGCACAAGACCGAAGGCCACCAGCGTCCAGCCTTGGAAGATCAGATCGAGGGCCAGGAAAAGGCCGAGGATCCAGAGGCTGTTGACCGGCCAGCCGACCGCGATGGCGATGCCGGCGGCGGCGGTCGCAAGGCCGCTGATGACGATCCAGACCCAGCCGCGCTCCGGCTTCAGCTTGCGGCCGACCCAGACACGAAACGTTCCGGCAATGAGCAGCGCGATGGCGAGGAACAGCGTCAAAGCTTCCGAGGCCAACAGCGGATTGGCGAAAGCAAGCACGCCGGCAATCGTATAGAGCAGGCCGCTGAGAACCCAGAACAGGATGTGCTCCCAGCCCCGCACCTGAAAGGCATGGGCCAGATGCACAATGCCGCCGATCAGCATCAGCATGCCGACATAATAGACCGAGGCGACGGTGGCCAGGAACAGATTGCCGAGCGCGATGCCGCCACAGATCAGAAGCAATATGCCGAGCCCGACAAACCAGCCCCATTTGTTACGCATTGCGGATGACGGGACTTCATCAAGAATATCGACCATGACTGCACCTCCTCCTAAGAGGAAGTATGGCACAGAAATGCTTGGCGGAAAGAGGTTGCGGATTTTTTGCCATGGAACGCTTTTCGTGTAATTTTTTTATTGATTGATCAGTCAATCAAAAATACACTCTAGTTCCCAGACTGGAGTTTGACGCATGCCGAAAGTCGGAATGGAACCCGTGCGCCGCAAGGCGCTGGTGGATGCCGCGATGCGCGTGATCGGCGATCACGGCTCGCTGACCGTCACCATGTCCGAAATCGCCAAGCAGGCCGGCGTTTCTCCTGCCCTTGCGCATCACTATTTCGGCAGCAAGGAACAGCTGCTGATCGAGACCGTCCGCGTGCATCTACAGCGGCTGCGCGACGGCGTCGTGACGGCGCTGCAAGCCGCGAAAACGCCGCGCGAAAAGCTCTCGGCCGTCATCCGCGTCAGCTTCCAGGCCGACCAGTTCGCGCCGGAAACGATCGCTGCATGGCTCGCCTTCTATGCCGAGGCGCAGCGCTCGGAAGAGACGCGGCGCTTTCTCGTCATCTACGCACGCCGCCTGCATTCGAATCTGGTCGCCAATCTCAAGGCTCTGTGCCCGGCCGGCGACGCTGGGCGGATCGCCGAGGGCGCGGCTGCCATGATCGACGGGCTCTATATCCGCCAAGGCCTTCGCTCCGCGCCGATCAGCACCGAGGCCTCGATCGCGCTGACGGAAGATTACCTGACGACCCATCTCAACGCGTTGAAAGGCTGAAGCCATGCTGACCGTTTGGGGCCGCAAATCGTCATCGAATGTGCAGGCGCTGATGTGGTGCATCGGCGAACTCGGTCTTGCCTATGAGCGCATCGATGCGGGCTTCACCTATGGCGTCAACGACACTCCTGAATTCCTGGCGATGAACCCGAACGGCACCGTTCCGGTGCTGCGCGACGGCGACGACGAGCCGCTCTGGGAAACCGGCGCCATCCTGCGCTATCTCGCCACGCAATATGGCGAGGATGCCTTTTGGCCGAAGAATGCGCGCCATCGCGCCCAGATCGACAAATGGGCCGAATGGGCCAAGATCAACATCGCCTTGAATTTCACCGGCCCGGTATTCTGGCGTGCGGTGCGGACTGCCCCTGCCCTGCGCGATGAGAAGGTGATCGCTACGGCTATAACTGCCCTCGGTGCGAAGCTTGACATCGCCGAGTCGCAGTTCGGACGGCATCGCTTCCTAGCCGGCGATAATCTGACGCTGGCCGACATACAGTTCGGCCATGCGCTCCATCGCTATTTCGACATAGACATCCAGCGCCCCGCCCATCCACGGCTGCAGCGCTATTACGAAAACCTCACCGAGCGGCCTGCTTTTCAAGAGCATGTCATGGTGTCCTACGAAGAATTGAGGGTTCTATAATGCGCGCACAACCGAAAGCCTCGCATTTCATCGACGGGGAATATGTCGAGGACACCGACGGCACTCTTATCGAAAGCATCTATCCGGCGACCGGCGAGGTGATCGCCCGTTTGCACGCGGCAACGCCTGCCATCGTCGAAAAGGCGATCGCCAGTGCCAAGCGTGCGCAGCCGGAATGGGCGGCCATGAGCCCAACGGCGCGCGGCCGCATCCTGAAGCGAGCGGCCGAGATCATGCGCGAACGTAACCGCGAGCTTTCGGAACTGGAAACGCTGGATACAGGCAAGCCGATCCAGGAAACCATCGTGGCCGACCCGACCTCCGGGGCCGACAGCTTCGAATTCTTCGGCGGCATCGCGGCGGCCGGTCTCAACGGCTCCTACATCCCGCTCGGCGGTGATTTCGCCTATACCAAGCGCGTGCCGCTCGGCGTCTGCGTCGGCATCGGCGCATGGAACTATCCGCAGCAGATCGCCTGCTGGAAGGGTGCACCGGCCCTCGTCGCCGGCAACGCCATGGTGTTTAAGCCTTCGGAAAACACGCCGCTCGGCGCGCTGAAGATCGCCGAAATCCTTATTGAGGCAGGCCTGCCGAAGGGTCTCTACAACATCATCCAGGGCGACCGCGAAACCGGGCCGCTGCTGATCAACCATCCGGATGTGGCGAAGGTATCGCTGACCGGCTCGGTGCCGACCGGCCGCAAGGTGGCGGCTTCGGCGGCCGGCACCCTCAAGCATGTCACCATGGAACTCGGTGGCAAGTCGCCGCTGATCGTCTTCGACGACGCCGATATCGATAGCGCGGTCGGCGGGGCCATGCTCGGCAATTTCTATTCGACCGGCCAGGTCTGCTCGAACGGCACGCGCGTCTTCGTCAACAGCAAGATCAAGCCCGAATTCCTGAAGCGCCTGAAGGCCCGCACAGACGCCATGCTCATCGGCGACCCGATGGACGAGGCAACGCAGATCGGCCCGATGGTCTCCTGGGCGCAGCGTGAGAAGGTACTGTCCTACATCGAAAAGGGCAAGGCTGAGGGCGCAACGCTCGTAACTGGCGGCGGCATCCCGAACAATGTCTCCGGCGAAGGCTACTATATCCAGCCTACCGTGTTTGCCGACGTCACCGACGAGATGACGATCGCCCGCGAGGAGATTTTCGGGCCGGTCATGTGCGTTCTCGATTTCGATGACGAGGCCGAGGTGATTACCCGCGCCAATGCCACCGAATTCGGCCTTTCCGGCGGCGTCTTCACCGCCGACCTTACCCGCGCCCACCGCGTCGTCGATCAGCTCGAAGCCGGCACGCTCTGGATCAACACCTACAATCTCTGCCCGGTCGAAATCCCCTTCGGCGGCTCCAAGCAATCCGGCTTCGGCCGCGAGAACTCGCTGGCGGCGCTGGAGCATTATTCAGAACTGAAGACCGTCTATGTCGGCATGGGGCCGGTACAGGCGCCTTATTGATCCACCTCCCCTTTGAGGGGGAGGTCGCCGCAAAGCGGCGGGTGGGGGTGACCAGCCGCAACGCGTATAGCAGCAATCGCCCCACCCCGGCCTGCGGTCGACCCTCCCCCTCAAGGGAGGGTGTAGACCCTTCGATTTACGCCCCTTTCCACCTGGAGCACATCGTCATGCAAGCAGATTTCGTCGTCGTTGGCTCGGGTTCGGCCGGCTCCGCCATGGCTTACCGCCTGTCGGAGGACGGCAAGCATTCGGTCATCGTTCTGGAATTTGGCGGCAGCGATTTCGGCCCATTCATCCAGATGCCGGCGGCCCTTGCCTGGCCGATGAGCATGGACCGTTACAATTGGGGCTATCTTTCCGAGCCTGAACCGCAGCTCAACAACCGACGCATCACCGCGCCGCGCGGCAAGGTGATCGGCGGTTCCTCCTCGATCAACGGCATGGTCTATGTGCGCGGCCATGCGGAAGACTTCAACCGCTGGGAGGCGCTCGGTGCGCAGGGCTGGGCCTATGCCGACGTACTGCCCTACTTCAAGCGGATGGAGCATTCGCATGGCGGTGAAGAGGGCTGGCGTGGCAAGGATGGTCCGTTGCATGTGCGCCGGGGCGATGCCCGCAACCCGCTGTTCCACGCCTTCATCGAGGCCGGCAAGCAGGCGGGCTTCGAGGCGACGGAGGATTATAACGGCAGCAAGCAGGAAGGCTTCGGCCTGATGGAGCAGACGACATGGATGGGCCGACGCTGGTCTGCGGCGACAGCCTATCTCAAGCCTGCGCTGAAGCGGCCGAACGTAAACCTCATCCGCTGCTTCGCCCGCAAGGTCATTATCGAAAACGGCCGCGCGACCGGCGTCGAAGTCGAGCGGGACGGCAAGATCGAGATCATTAAGGCAAACCGCGAGGTCATCATCTCCGCCTCCTCGTTCAATTCTCCGAAGCTGCTGATGCTGTCCGGCATCGGGCCTGGGCAACATCTGCGCGACATGGGGATCGAGGTGAAGGCCGACCGGCCGGGCGTCGGCGCCAACCTGCAGGACCATATGGAGTTCTATTTCCAGCAGACGAGCCTGAAGCCGGTATCGCTCTATTCCTGGCTGCCCTGGTACATGCAGGGGATCGTCGGCGCGCAATGGCTGTTCTTCAAGAAGGGCCTCGGCACCTCCAACCAGTTCGAAGCCTGCGCCTTCCTGCGCTCCGCACCCGGCGTCAAACAGCCCGATATCCAGTACCACTTCCTTCCCGTCGCCATCAGCTATGACGGCAAGGCGGCCGCCAAGAGCCATGGCTTCCAGGTGCATGTCGGCTACAACCTCTCGAAATCGCGCGGCAACGTCACGCTGCGCTCCCCCGATCCGAAGGCGGATCCCGTTATCCGCTTCAACTACATGAGCCATCCGGAAGACTGGGAGAAATTCCGCCACTGCGTGCGCCTTACCCGCGAAATCTTCGGGCAGAAAGCTTTCGACGAATATCGGGGACCGGAAATCCAGCCCGGACCGAACGTTCAGACCGATGATGAGATCGACGCCTTCCTGCGCGAACATCTGGAAAGCGCCTATCATCCCTGCGGCACCTGCAAGATGGGTTCGAAAGACGATCCGATGGCGGTGGTCGATCCCGACACGCGCGTCATCGGCGTCGACGGCCTGCGTGTCGCCGACAGCTCGATCTTCCCGCATGTCACCTACGGCAACCTGAACGGTCCTTCGATCATGACAGGCGAAAAGGCGGCCGACCACATCCTTGGCAAGCCGAGGCTGGCACGCTCGAACCAAGAGCCCTGGATCAATCCGCGATGGGAGACGAGCGATCGGTAGGATGGGCGCGCATCAGTGGTAATCCTCCTCTCGCTGATGCCTGATCGCTAGTATCGTCACCGTCTCGCTATCCTCGATTTCGAATAGAGCGACATAACCTGACGAGCCGAAAGGAATGACGAGTTCGCGGAGAAATGCGTCGTCCGCCGACGCTTTGCGGCAACTGAACGGAAAATTCTCCAGAAACTCCGTTGCCTTGGCGATCGCCTGATAGGCTTTTTCCGCAAGCTCGATGTCTCTTACCAAGAGATAGTCATAGAGTCGTTCGAGATCATCGAGCGCGCCTTGGGTGTAACGCACTACAAAGGTCATTTTCGTCCGGACGCTTTTGCAGCTTCAAGTTTGCGCTTCAGCATTCCCAGCACGTCGTCAGCGCTATGATACACGCCTGTTTTCCTCGCATCCTCCCGCGCAGCAAGGCCGCGAGCGATGAATTCGGCCCTCGTTCGGCGGTGTTCAATCTGCGCACGCAGCGAACTTTCCACAAATGCTGACAATGACTCACCCTCTCGCAGCACGCTTTCAGCAGCGGCGCGCAAGGCGGGATCAACCCTCAAGGGGGGTATGGAAGCGGATTTCATTCATCGGCTCCTTTGCATTGCAATTGCGATACATTCTATTCGATGGCTCGAAACGGTCAACACGTGGATTAAGCCTTGGCCGCAAAAGGAAATTCTGTAAGAAAGATCGATATCGCAATTCTCCCCACGAGGTGAGCGGCCCGGAAAATGCCTCCAAAGGGCATGCCGGCCAGCATAACGGTCACACGTCCCATGCCCCCTATCTACCGCAAGTCCAAGCTGCTCCGCCGTTCCCGTGTTTTCTGGGGGTCTTTCAATCTCTGGCGACCGCGTTTGGTGTTCTGGACAGGTGCCCTGGCGATCGGCGTCATCAGCGTCGGCTTCGCCAAGCTTGCCGATCTGGCGCAGCGGGCTTTTACCGGCGTGACGCAATCCGGCGAATGGATGTGGCTGCTGCCGCTCCTGCTGACGCCACTCGGCTTCGTGCTATCTGCCTATCTCGCAGCGACGCTGTTTCCCAATTCGCAGGGGAGCGGCATCCCGCAGGCGATTGCCGCGCGACATCTGCATCATGAAGAGGATCGCACCAAGCTGTTGTCGCTGCGGCTCGCCTTCGGCAAGATCGTGCTGACCATATTGGGCCTTTTGAGTGGCGCCTCGATCGGCCGCGAGGGGCCGACGGTGCAGGTCGGCGCCTCCTTCATGCTGGCCGTTGCCCGCTTCGGCGGCATGGCGCAGGCCAAGGGGCTGATCCTCGCCGGCTCTGCTGCGGGCATCGCGGCCGCCTTCAACACGCCGCTTGCGGGTATCGTCTTTGCCATCGAGGAGATGAGCCGCACCTACGAGTCCCGCGCCAATGGCCTGGTATTGACGGCCGTCATCCTCTCCGGCCTTGCCGCACTCGGCCTTTCCGGCAGCTACAATTATTTCGGCACGGCCGACGCCGCGCCGACGATGCTTCGGGACTGGATCGTCATGCTGATCTGCGGTGTCGGCGGCGGCGCGCTTGGCGCCACTTTCAGCGGGTTGGCGCTCTATGCCGGCATCCGTATCCGCCGCTGGGCACAACCGCAGCCGTTGAAACGCATGCTGATCCTGGCCGGTCTCTGCGGTCTTGTCGTTGCCGCCGTCGGGGTGCTCTCCGGCGGCCAAACCTTCGGCACCGGTTACGAGCAAGCCCGCGGAGCGGTGGAAGGACATGCCCTGCCCCTGCTCTTCTTCGTCGAGAAGCTACTGGCAAGCTTCCTTTCTATGATTTCAGGCATTCCCGGCGGCATCTTTGCCCCATCGCTTGCTGTCGGCGCTGGTTTCGGCAGCACAGTCGGCACGCTGGTCGGCGGCAGCATCGCACTCGCTGCGATCCTCGGCATGGCCGGTTATTTCGCCGGCGTGGTGCAGGCGCCGATGACGGCCTTCGTCATCATCCTGGAAATGACGGGCGATCATCAGGCCGTCATCCCGATCATGGCGGTATCGATGATCGGCTATGTGACGTCCCGGCTGCTCTCGCGCGAGCCGCTTTATCACGGCCTGTCGCGCGTCTTCATCGCAGCGGCCATCCGCGCCCGGCGGGCCATGGAGAAGGAAGGCAGCGAGGAGCATGCCGCCGGTTGAGGCCCAGGGCCTGCCATTCCGATTCTTGATTAGGCCATCAACCTCGTGACCTCAGCCCCATCGGGCTGAGCAATGGCATCGGCGATCGTCGTCGAGAACAACACCTTGCGGGTCGCATCCGCCACCCGGGCGAAGACATGGCGGATTTCGCAGTTTTGCTCACCGTCGCAATCGTCGCAGCGGCGATAGGCTGTCAATGACAGACAGGGCAGCGGCGCCAGAGGCCCATCGATGACCCGCAGGATTTCGCCGAAGGTGATTTCGTCTGCCGGCTTGCGCAGGAGATAACCGCCCTGCTTGCCACGACGGCTTATGACGATACCCTGATGCTTCAGGTCGAGAAGGATCTGTTCGAGGAACTTCTTCGGAATCTTCTGCTGGGCGGCGATGTCGGAAATCATCATCGGCTCGCCCGCCTCGGATTGGGCCAAGGCAGACAGCGCCCGCAGCGCATATTTTGCTTTCTGAGTAATCATTTCGAACCGCTTCACACACACATGCGATACGTCCGGTCGAGCGATTCGCCCGGTCCGCTACAGAACTCCTCAGCCCTCGTCCCCGGGGCAATTTCGAAGCACTCACACCCTTGGCGCACGGCCAGGAAACGTTAGCAACCCAGACTTGTTGTCATTCTTTGTCGCTATGCCAATAGTTTAGCGCAAAATCCACCGCAGCGCATCATTTTGGGCATCACTTCCGATTTCCATTTGACAAGCTATGTGTAACTCTACTATTTCTATAGACATTAAAGCAAGCACTTAAACATGGCTCGCCATATCAAGTGCTTCCGAAGGGCCGCTTCCCGCGGCAAATCGCCTTGGTTAACAGCCGGGGCGGTCGCTTTTCCTTATCGGTGCTGCTTCATGGAGATATTTACTCTCCAGCCGCTCCCTTTCGAAATCTATTTTTCTGTCCGCAAACGTCACGAGCTGCGATACTCCTGCCAATATCAGGACAGGATCCCCCATGACTGCCATTACATCCATTGAAGACGCCGCGACGCTCAACAGCCAACTCGCATCGCTCGATCTTGCTGGCCGTCTGTCTCTCGTGGCCGGCCTCGGAGGTCGCACCGTGTTCACGACGTCGCTCGGGATCGAGGATCAGGTGATCACGGCGGAGATCGGCAATCACCGTCTGCCGATCGAAGTGGCGACCCTGCAGACAGGTCGTCTCTTCCCGGAAACGCTCGCCCTGATCGGCGAGACCGAAAGCCAATACGATATCAACATCGTCCGTTACGAGCCGGAACAGGCCGATATCGATGCCTATGCGGAAAAATACGGTCTGAACGGTTTCTATGAGAGCGTCGAAGCCAGGCACGCCTGTTGCGGCGTGCGCAAGCTGAAGCCGCTTGCGCGGGCACTCTCGGGCGCCACCATCTGGATCACCGGCCTGCGCCGCGGCCAGTCCGCCAACCGCGCCGATACGCCCTTCGCCGAATTCGACCCCGAGCGCAACCTGATCAAGATCAACCCGCTCGCAGACTGGGACATCGATGCCATCCGCGCCTATGTCGCCGATAACAGCGTTCCGGTGAACCCGCTGCATGCCCGCGGCTATCCCTCGATCGGCTGTGAGCCCTGCACGCGGGCGATCAAGCCGGGCGAGCCCGAGCGGGCCGGCCGCTGGTGGTGGGAAAACGACGAAAAGCGCGAATGCGGTCTGCACGTTCATGAAGAGATCACAGCCGCCGCACAGTAAAATACCCGCCGGCTCCCGGCTTTCGATCCAAGGCGCGTTTCCTACGCCGCCGATATCTAGGGAGCCAAAGCATCCATTCTTTCCGGTCCATATTCCGGCCGGCACATTTGAAAGTTCTGGAGTCATCAATGCCCGATAGCCGTCCGGATACGGAAATCTCCAATCCGCAAAGCGTCAAGCCGCCCCTCGATCCGCATCTGAAGGCACTCGAAAACGAGGCGATTCATATCTTCCGCGAAGTTGCCGCCGAATTCGAGCGTCCTGTCATGCTCTATTCGATCGGCAAGGATTCGTCGGTACTGCTGCATCTGGCGCGCAAGGCCTTCTATCCCGGCCGCGTCCCCTTCCCGCTCCTGCATGTGAACACCGGCTGGAAATTTGCCGAGATGATCACCTTCCGCGACGAGATCGTGAAGAAGTATGATCTCGACCTGATCGAGCACATCAATCCACGCGGCAAGGCGGAGAATATCACGCCCTTCACCTATGGCTCGGCCCGCTATACCGACATCATGAAGACCGAAGCGCTGCGCCATGCGCTCGATGCCGGCCAGTTCGACGCCGCTTTCGGCGGCGCTCGACGCGACGAGGAAGCCTCGCGTGCCAAGGAGCGCATCTATTCCTTCCGCACGCCGGACCATCGCTGGGATCCGCGCAACCAGCGCCCGGAACTCTGGAACATCTATAACGGCCAGATCCGCAAGGGCGAAAGCGTTCGCGTCTTTCCGCTTTCCAACTGGACCGAAGTGGATATCTGGCGCTACATCCAGGCCGAGGAAATCCCGATCGTGCCGCTCTATTTCGCGGCCAAGCGCCCGGTTGTCGAGCGCGATGGCATGATGATCATGGCCGCGGACCCGCGGCTGGAATTGCTGCCGGGCGAAACCAAGCGCGAGGAAGTGATCCGCTTCCGCACCCTCGGCTGCTTCCCGTTGACCGGGGCCATCCGCTCCACCGCCACGACCCTTGAAGACATCATTGCAGAGCTGGAAATCGCCACGGTTTCCGAACGTCAGGGACGCGCTATCGACCGCGACCAGTCCGGCTCCATGGAAAAGAAGAAGCGTGAAGGATATTTCTGAGATGACCGCAAACGCCAACGTCGTCACGATGCCTGTTGTGGGGCCCGCTGTTGGGTCTGCCGCCGAACCGGCCAAGGCTCTCCGCGATTCGCGCCCGCTTCGCCTGATCACCTGCGGCAGTGTCGATGACGGCAAGTCCACGCTGATCGGCCGTCTCCTCTGGGATACCAAAGCGGTCAAGGAAGACCAAGCCGCCACGCTGCAGCGCGATTCCACCGGCAAGCAGAATGACCTCGGCCTGCCCGACTTCGCACTGCTGCTCGACGGTCTGCAGGCCGAGCGCGAACAGGGCATCACCATCGATGTCGCCTATCGCTATTTCTCGACGGACAAGCGCTCGTTCATCGTCGCCGACACGCCCGGTCACGAGCAGTACACCCGCAACATGGCAACCGGTGCCTCTACCGCCGATCTCGCCGTGTTGCTGGTCGATGCGCGCATGGGCATCCTCGAGCAGACCCGCCGCCACGCCACAATCGCGTCGCTGCTCGGCATCAAGCAGTTCGTGCTCGCAGTCAACAAGATCGACCTGACGAACTACGACCGTGCCGGCTTCGAGAAGATCTCCAACGACTTCCGCGAATTCGCCCTTTCGCTCGGCGTCAAGCAGATCACGGCCATCCCGATGTCGGCGCTGAAGGGTGAAAACGTCGTCTATTCCGGCCAGGCTGCCATGCCGTGGTATACCGGCCCGACGCTGGTCGAAACGCTGGAACTGGCGACCGTTCGCTCCGCGCAGACGGTCGGCTTCCGTCTTTCGGTGCAACGCGTCTCCCGCCCCGGCGAAAGCTTCCGCGGCTATCAGGGTACGGTTGCCGGCGGCTCGGTGAAGCCGGGGGACAGCGTCATGATCCTGCCGTCGGGCATGGTGGCCAATGTCTCGAAGATCGTCACCTTCGATCTCGTGCGCAATGCCGCGGTCGCAGGCGACGCCATCACGCTCGTCCTCGACCGCCAGGTGGACGTGTCGCGCGGCGACATGATCGTCGCCATCGACAGCCAGCCGCAGACGGGCCTTTCCTTCGATGCCCAGATCGTCGCGCTGCAGCCGGAAGGCATCGAACCCGGCAAGCGCTACTGGTTGAAGAGCGGCAGCCGCCGCCAGCGTGTTCAGGTACAGCCGATCGCGCAGCTTGAGCTGAAGACCGGCGCCTGGGCTCCGGCGCAGGCGCTGTGGATGAATGCTATCGGCAAGGTTCGCCTGACCTTCGACGAGAGTGCCATCTTCGATCCCTATGAGCAAAACCGCTCGACCGGCTCCTTCATCCTGATCGATCCGGAAAGCAACAACACGGTTGCGGGCGGCATGATCACCGGCAAGCGTTCCGATGTCGGCGGCATCCACAAGGATGGCCAGCGCGTTCTCCTGTCGCTGCCGGCCGATCTTGCCGAGCAGATCATGGCAAGCGAACTCTTCGCCAACCGCCGCGATGAAACGGATGTGCGCCGCGTCACCGCCGCACAGGCAGCGGAAATTTGGGCAAACGCGGCAAGCGACATCTGATCGCTATCGCATGTGATGACAGAAGGCGGCGGGCTTGGCTCCGCCGCCTTTTTCATTTGCCGCTTTGCGGTGACAGCACGACTGCGGTTGAGGCAGCTCCTGGTCTTTTTAAGGCCCTGAAGCAAATTCTTCCGAGACAGCCAGTGTTACTGCAATATTTCACCGAGAACCGCTACCAGCCGATCGCACTCATCATCCGTACCGATGGTAATACGCAGGAAATCGTCGATACGCTCGCCGGAAAACCGTCGTACCAGAATGTTCCTGCTCCGCAGCTCTGCCGCCAGTTCCGCGCCTGAACGGCTCGGATGCCGTGCGAACAGAAAATTCGTGGAGGACGGGAGGACGTGGAAGCCGAGTTCCTTGAGCCCGACGGCCAGGCGCTCACGGCTGGCAATGATCAAGGCGCGATGACGCTCGAACCAGTCCCGGTCTTTCCAGGCGGCTACAGCACCTGCCTGCGCAAGCTGATCGAGGGGGTAGGAATTGAAGCTGTCCTTCACCCTTTCCAAGGCCTCGATCAGCGGCCTTTGCCCGACGGCGAAGCCCACTCGCAAGCCGGCAAGCCCGCGGGACTTCGACAGGGTCTGGATCACCAAGAGGTTTGGGTATGTCCGGACAAGCGGGACGGCGCTCTCGCCGCCGAAATCGACATAGGCTTCATCGATGACGACGACCTGATCGGGATGATTCCTAAGAAGATTTTCGATATCGACTAGAGGCAGGCCAATCCCTGTCGGCGCATTGGGATTGGGCAGAATGATTGCGCCGCAGGGCTGGCGATAATCGTCAATGCGGACGCACATTTCGGCATCGACCGGAACCCGCCGGAACTCGATTCCGTAAAGGCGGCAATAGGTCGGATAGAAGCTGTAGCTGATGTCGGGGAAAAGCAGTGGCTCCTCATGATTCAGCAGTGCCTGGAACGTATGGGCCAGAACCTCGTCCGATCCGTTGCCGACGAAGACCTCGTCCTTGTCGATCCCGAAGCTTTCGGCGATCACGCTGCGCAACTCCCGCGCCGTCGGATCGGGATAGAGCCGAAGCCTGTCGGACGTCGCCTTCGAAATTGCCTCCAGCGCAAGCGGAGAAGGCCCGTAAGGGCTTTCATTGGTGTTCAGCTTGATCATGCCGCCCATCGTCGGCTGCTCGCCGGCGACATAGGGGGTCAGGGTGTGAACAATGGGGCTCCAGAAACGGCTCATCGTGATTTCCAAATTTGGCGGCCGCCAATCCTTAAATCGGCGCGGCAAATTAAAACGTAGATGTCTACCGTTGCAAAATCGAATGCCGCCGACAACCGTTTCGACGGCAATTCGGGGAAATATACCGCCTGGCCAGCATGCAGGCTTCAAACCGGCTGCCGGGCCTCTTTTTCAAACAGCAGCCGTGGCCGGCAAAACATCGCAGCTTTTCGCGAAAAGCCGCTCGCTCAGGAAATCGACGAAAACCCGAACCTTGGGCGACATATGGCGATTGGACGGCCAGAGCAGATGGAAATGGCCGGGTTCATCGATGAAATCGTCGAGAACCGTTTTGAGCTTTCCTTCCGCAAGCGTGCTGCGCACGAGGAAATCGGGCATGCAGCCGATGCCGAGGCCGGCGATCGTCGCGCCGCGCACAGCCTCCATATTGTTGCAGGAAAAGGCCGTTCGCATGCGCAACTCCGGCTCGCCTTCCGGCATGGTCAGCGGCCAATCCTGCAGCTTGCCGCTGTTGGGGAAGCGAAACCTGACGGCCAGATGCTCGTTGAGCGCGCGCGGACAATCGGGAATGCCGAAGCGTTCAAGATAGCTGGGCGCGGCACAGAGCAGCATCTGAAACGGCCGCAATGTCCGCGAGATCAGCCGCGAGTCGGGCAGCTGGCCGCTGCGGATCGCGACATCGACCCCTTCCTCGATCATGTCGACGATGCGGTCGTTGAAATCGATGTCGAGTTCTACATCCTGGTAGCGGGCGACGAATTCCGGCACAACGGGCAGCAGGAAATGATAGCTGACGATCGGCACGCTGACGCGCAGCCGTCCGCGCGGAACGGCAATAGCTTGAGCGAGCGATGCCTGCGCATCGTCGAGATCGTCGAGCACGCGCCGGCAGCGCTCATGAAAGAGACGCCCCTCCTCGGTCAGCCGGATGCTGCGGGTAGAGCGCTGCAGCAGCCGAACGCCGAGCTGGCGCTCCAGATTGCTGACCGCCTTGCCGACGGCCGATGCAGAAAGGCCGAGCACACGCCCGGCGGCCGCGAAGCTGCCGAGATCCGCCGTGCGAACGAAGGCCGTCAATCCGCTCAAGCGATCCATAGGTATATCCTCATTCGAGAGTTTTATTCCGGTATATATGGAGCTATAGCGGTATTATCATTCGATTGCAGCAAAACTATCCTCTTTGGGTCATTTCAGGTTCGTGGGCGGCCTTTCCGGCCAGCATCAC
Source organism: Rhizobium sp. BK289 (assembly GCF_014193575.1). Lineage (NCBI taxonomy): Bacteria > Pseudomonadati > Pseudomonadota > Alphaproteobacteria > Hyphomicrobiales > Rhizobiaceae > Rhizobium > Rhizobium sp. BK289. Next base: position 310,535 of record NZ_JACHZO010000008.1, on the reverse strand, counting down.
TCCCAGCATAGCCCGCGGCCTTCTCCTTGCTCGAACCCAATGGTAATCCGATGATTTCATCTCAGACAAAGGTCGCAAGCGCGACCGAGAAATTCTTCGTGCTCGTCGCCGTCTGCTGCGCCGCAGCGGCAATGCCGCTCACATTCACCGGCCCGGCCGTCGCCCTCCCCGCCATCAGCCGAACGCTCGGCGGCAGCCCGATTGCGCTTAACTGGGTCACCAATGCCTTCATGCTGACCTTCGGCAGCTGCCTGATGGCATCAGGCGCGCTGGCGGACAGTTTTGGCCGGCGCCGCATCTTCCTGACCGGCGTCGCCTGCTTCGCGCTGTTCTCAGCCGGACTGGCGCTCGCCGGTAACATCGTCTGGTTCGACATATTGCGGGCATTGCAGGGCCTTGGTGCCGCCGCCGCTTTTTCCGGCGGCATGGCCTCGCTCGCCCAGGAATTCGACGGGACGGCGCGCATGCGGGCCTTCAGCATCGTCGGCTCCAGCTTTGGCGTCGGGCTGGCTTTCGGGCCGATCGCCTCCGGCTTGATGATCGATGCCTTCGGCTGGTCATCGATCTTCGTTCTCGTGGTTGCCCTGGCATTGCTCGCCCTCGGACTTGGCGCCTATTTTCTGCGCGAATCACGTGATCCGGATGCGGCGGGACTGGATTGGCCCGGTGCGCTGAGCTTCACCCTTGCCTTGACGCTGTTCACCTATGGTGTCCTGCGCGCACCCGAAACCGGCTGGAGCGATCCGCTCGTCATCGGCCTGCTGATTGGTGCGGCGTTGCTTTTCCTGGCCTTCGGTATCATCGAGCGCATCGTGAAGCGGCCCATGCTGGATCTCAGCCTGTTTCGCTATCCGCGCTTCGTCGGCGTGCAGCTGCTGGCGGCGGCACCCGCCTATGCCTTCGTCGTGCTGCTGATCCTTTTGCCCGTGCGGTTCGTCGGCATCGAAGGCATGAGCGAGATCGCAGCAGGCCGGATGATGGTCGCGCTATCAGCGCCGCTGCTCATCCTGCCGATCGTCGCCGGGCTTCTGACCCGCTGGTTCAGCCCGGCAACGATCTGCGGCACCGGCCTTGTCATCTCGGCCTCAGGTCTGTTCTGGCTCAGCCATGTCACGGCGGGTTCGGCTCCTTCCGCGCTCATCGGTCCGCTGCTTGCGATCGGCGTCGGCATCAGCCTGCCTTGGGGCCTGATGGATGGACTTGCCGTCAGCGTCGTTCCCAAGGAGCGTGCCGGCATGGCAACCGGCATCTTCAGCACCACCCGCGTCGCCGGCGAAGGCGTGGCACTCGCGGTCGTCAGCGCCGTTCTGTCCGCTCTTATCCAATCGAAACTCGGGGCCTCGGCAGCAGAGCATGCTTCGGCCGCGGCGCAACAGCTCGTCACCGGCAATCTGGCGGCGGCGGCCTCGAATGTGCCGGCGATCGGGCATGACGTCCTCATTCAAGACTATGGCCACGCCTTCAGCGCACTGCTCTGGCTGCTGACGGCCATCACCCTCATCACTGCAATCGTCGTCTTTTCTTTCCTCGGCCGGACGTCATCGGCCGTCAGCACTGAAGACACGGATCAATTGCAAGAGGACGAAGAGATGCTTCGCGCATCGAAAGGGTAAGGCAGCATCAGCAACCGGCCCGGGGCTTCGGTCCCGGCGATCCGGCCGGCGATCGCGGCACAGCAAGGCGGCAAATCAAAGGCCGACAAGGATCGAACACCATGGAGCGACGCAACATTATGTTTCGTCGCCACATAAAATGTGCGCGCCGAATCGGCACTCGGACAATCGGCCGAACGGCACGAGACTGGCGTTCATATACGCTGCTGCTATATGATATCCCCATGATATCAGACCGGTTTTTGAAAACTATTGCCTGGACCTACATAGCGGCGCTCATCGGCGTAACGCTTGCGCATTTCAATTGGCAGGCCGCATTTGGCAATCCGTTCGATATCTTTCGTGCCGGCGCTCTCTGCATAGCGGGCATGCTTGCCCGCCTCGCCTACCCGCAATCCCCCTCCTTCACATGCCTTCTGATGATCGGCAGCGTGCTTGCGCTTTCCGTGTCGCATTTCGTGGCAGACGGCAACTATGGCTCGACATTCGATATCATCGTCGGGATGACCAGCGGGCTCTGGGGCATCATGATCGGCTCTGCACTCAGCAGGCTGATCGTTTCCGCCTCGAAGCGGCCTGCATCCTCCTGAAACAACCAACGGTTCTTTCGACGGAGCACTTTCTGCTGCTGGTCGAGTATAATTGCCGCGGCCAAAACGCAAAATGGCCACTAGCCGCTGCCGTCCGATCTCATCTCATAGTATCCGCAAGAAGACTGAAATCACGATGGCGGCCATTTCGTACCTCGAAATGATTATTACGCAGCCAATATTATGCGTTACTTACTATCTGCATTTGCAAATGTGGCTTTCCTGCAACTGAAATTTAAAAACCACGGAAAAGGCATTTTGAGAAAAATATATCATATAACTTTATAGGAATTCGTCTCTAATAAGGACCAGAAGCGGGTGGGGCCCGTTTCTCCCGAGTCGGGGTTTTTAAACAGGGATAGGGAAAGGCACGTCGATTTTTCGGCGCGATAGCCTATGCCCAATCTATATTGGATTGGAGTTTTTATGAACATCAAGAGCCTTCTTCTCGGCTCCGCTGCTGCTCTGGCAGCAGTTTCTGGCGCTCACGCGGCTGACGCTATCGTTGCTGCTGAGCCGGAACCGCTCGAATATGTCCGCATCTGCGACGCATATGGCGCTGGCTACTTCTTCATTCCGGGCACGGAAACCTGCCTCAAGATCGGCGGCTATGTCCGTACCGAAGGCAAGTGGTACGATGCCTACAACCCGACCAGCCGGAACGGCACGCTGTGGCACACGCGCGCTCATCTGAGCCTCGACACTGCGACCGACACCGAATACGGCCCGCTGAAGACCAACACGGTCATCCGTTGGGACTGGCAGGAAGGCGGCGCGACCACCACGAAGCTGCTGTTCGCAAACATCAGCCTCGGCGGCTTCCTCGTCGGTAAGGCTGACTCCCAGTACAACTCGTACATCGGTTACGCCGGCAACGTCATCAACGACGACGTGGTCAATGACGGTCCGTACGAACTCAACCAGTTGACCTACAACTACGACGCGGGCAACGGCTTCACGGCTGTGATCTCGGTTGAAGACACGAACTCCGGTTCGGGCGCTACGGGCGTCAACGGCGAAGACAGCTCCGACCACTATGCTCCGGACGTCGTTGCCGGTGCTGGTTACAAGGCTGGCAACTTCGGCTTCAAGATCGTCGGCGGTTATGACTCGATCGTCGAAGAAGGCGCCATCAAGGCTCGCGTCGATGCCGACTTCGGCGTCCTCAAGGCCTTCGTGATGGGCGGCTGGAACACCGACGGCGACAAGCTGAACAAGTACGCAAACGCCAACGGCGGCGGCGCTGCCAAGGGTATCGGCTGGGGCGACTGGGCTGTCTGGGGCGGCGTCACCGTTCCGATCAACGAAAAGCTGCAGGCTAACGCTCAGGTTGCCTACACCGACTCGAAGATCTTCGCGGCAACCGCAAACGTCCGCTGGAACCCGGTCAAGAACCTCCAGATCACCCCGGAAGTTTCCTACACCAACTGGGACTCCATCAATCAGGACCAGTGGGCTGGTGTCCTGCGCTTCCAGCGTAGCTTCTAATACCACTTTACTGAGATCTGATCTGACTTGACCCCTGATCGGATGGGGACCGGTCCGACTTCCAGCGAAGTCGGGCCGGTCTTCCCGAGAAGGGGTCGATTCATTTGCGGATGGCGTGCGTCGGCCGCCATGCGCGGGCGCATCGATTGCCGAGCGAATAACCGCGCTGCCAATTGCCCGGATTTCCCTATCATCAACGCATCGACATCCAGCATTTTTTGTCGTAGAGACATCCCATGTCGTTCGCCCATGCATATGCCTCGCGATTTTATTCGTACCGCTGCTCTCAGCGGAGGCGGGCCTGTGCGTAGTTAGAAAAGACACGACAGCAAAGACCCGAACAGCCGCTAGTCTACCTGGCGGCTTTTTTGTCGCTACGGTATGACCCTTAAAGGAACCGATACCGTGTTGAATTCCACTGATGACTTGCGCATTGTCGAGATCACGGCGCTGACGCCGCCCTCTCGGATCATTGACGAAATCCCCCGCGACGAGGCGGTGACGGCGACCGTCACCGGGGCGCGCAACGCCGTCCACAACATCCTGCGCGACGAAGACGACCGGCTGATCGTCGTCATCGGCCCCTGCTCCATTCATGATCCGGTCGCAGCGCTCGATTATGCCGCGCGGCTGAAGGAACAACGGGATCGCTTTGCCGATGATCTCGAAATCATCATGCGCGTCTATTTCGAGAAGCCGCGCACCACAGTGGGATGGAAGGGCCTGATCAACGACCCGCATCTCGACGGCAGCTACCGCATCGAGGAAGGGCTGCGCATCGCCCGCAAGCTGCTGTTCGACGTCAATGAGATCGGCCTGCCGGCAGGCTGCGAATATCTCGATACGATCACGCCGCAATATATTTCCGACCTGGTGAGTTGGGGTGCGATCGGCGCAAGGACGACGGAAAGCCAGGTGCACCGGCAGCTGGCATCAGGCCTCTCCTGCCCCGTCGGCTTCAAGAACGGCACGAATGGTGATGTGCGAATCGCGCTCGACGCGATCGTCGCGGCATCGCAACCGCATCACTTCCCGGCGGTGACCAAGGAAGGCCTGGCGGCGATCGCCTCGACGCGCGGCAATGAGGATTGCCACATCATCCTGCGTGGCGGCAAAGAGCCCAATTATGACGCAGCCAGCGTGCAGTCGACGGCGGAGCAATCCCTCAAGGTCGGGCTCGAGCCGCGCATCATCATCGATGCAAGCCATGCCAACAGCAGCAAGAACCCGGAAAACCAGCCGCTCGTCGTCACGTCAGTCGCGGAACAGGTCGCAGCCGGCGACCGGCGGATCAAAGGCATGATGATGGAGAGCAATCTCGTTGCCGGCCGCCAGGACCTCGTGCCGGGCAAGCCCCTGGTCTATGGCCAGAGCATCACCGATGGCTGCATCGACTGGCCGAGTTCGGTGCGCACGCTGGAAGATCTGGCAAAGGCCGTTCAGGCACGGCGACGGGTACGTTAACTCGGCTCAAACACGGCAATAGTGTGCGAGGCTCAGATAGTTTTTTCTGGGCCCGCGCACATGCCACATCTCCGCCCAGGCATCGGATGTCCGAAAGAAGAAACGGCCTCGATAAAGATCGGGACCGCAAAGATGAATGACGCGTTGTGACGCACCCTCACCGAGGCGAATGAATTCCGAAAGATTGGGAAAACGCACGACGAGATCGTCGTGCGCGTCATCGAGCCGATAGGTGCGGCTGCTTCTCAGCGTCGCGTGCTCGCTTCGCGTATCGCCATGTTCCTCGAACTGGACAGGCGTCACGAACGCCTGCCCCTCGAATGTAATCACGGAGCGATTGAAGCGGTCGATGATCCGCCGCTTCACCTCCCATGTGCCGAGATAGAGGTTCAGCCGGCCGATGCCGGCCGATCCTTCCATCAGGAGGCCGCGCGCTGCGCTGCGTCAGCCTGCCGGCGCGGCAACTTCCAGCCCGGCCGGACGAAATGGCACGTATAGCCGTTCGGATAGCGCTCCAGATAATCCTGGTGCTCCGGCTCTGCCTGCCAGAAATCGCCGGCCGGCGCGACCTCGGTGACGACCTTGCCAGGCCACAGGCCGGAAGCGTCGACATCGGCGATCGTATCGAGCGCGACCTGCTTCTGTTCTTCGCTGGTGTAGAAGATCGCCGAGCGATAGCTCAAGCCGACATCGTTGCCCTGGCGGTTGCGCGTGGACGGATCGTGGATCTGGAAGAAGAATTCCAGCAGATCGCGATAGCTGATCTTCTGCGGATCGAAGATGATCTCGATCGCCTCGGCATGGGTGCCGTGGTTGCGGTAGGTGGCATTAGGAACATCGCCGCCGCTATAGCCGACGCGCGTCGAGATGACGCCATTGTAACGGCGGATAAGATCCTGCATGCCCCAGAAGCAACCGCCGGCGAGAACTGCACGTTCCGTTGTCATCTTACATCCTCCACTTGATCGATATAGGCACCATAGCCCTCTGCCTCCATGCGGTCACGCGGCACGAAGCGGAGGGAAGCCGAATTGATGCAGTAGCGCAGGCCGCCGCGGTCGATCGGTCCATCCGGGAAAACATGACCCAGATGGCTGTCACCATTGGCCGAGCGCACTTCGACGCGCACCATGCCATGCGACATGTCGGTCAATTCGCTGACATTGGCGGGTTCGATCGGCTTGGTAAAGCTCGGCCAGCCGCAGCCGGAATCGAACTTGTCCGCAGAGGCAAAAAGCGGCTCGCCGGAGACGATATCGACATAGATACCCGGCTGCTTGTTATAGAGATATTCACCGGAGCCGGGACGTTCCGTGCCGCTCTGCTGCGTCACGCGATATTGTTCAGGGGTAAGCTTGGCGATGGCCTCTGCCGTCTTGCTGTATTTGCCCATTGTTGTTCTCCATGTCCCTCGGCACGCATTCCGAGCTGGGCCGGGTCCTCTAGGGGACGCGAGAAGGCCGGATGAAGCTCGATCAGCGCTAAGGGAGTGTTTGCAGAGCCAATATAGGCATCGCATGAGCGATTTGCCATATCGATCACGACGGCGTGACGTTCGGCCTTTCCCGGCCTCAGCCATTCCCCTTGCATGAAGCGACATAAATTGCAGCCAGCGCCTCGATGCCGGCCTGATCGTCACTGTCGAAACGGCCTGGAAGCGGGCTGTCGAGGTCGATGACGCCGAAGACTTTTCCATGGCGGAAGAGCGGCACGACCAGCTCCGATCGCGAGGCCGCATCGCAGGCGATGTGACCGGGAAAGGCGTGCACATCCTCGACGAGGATCGACTGCGCCCTTTCGAGCGCCGTCCCGCAGACGCCGCGGCCGACCGCAATGCGCACGCAAGCCGGCTTGCCCTGGAACGGCCCGAGCACCAGCTCGTCTTCCCGCTGCAGAAAATAAAATCCCGCCCAGTTGAGATCCGGCAGCATCTGGAAGATCAGCGCGGAAGTATTGGCGGCGTTGGCGATCGGATCCTGCTCGCCATCCAGCAAAGCCTTCAGCTGATCGGCAAGCTCGCGATAGAATTCGGTCTTGCTGTCGTTTCGGATCGCTTTTTCCACGAACATGAACTGGCCTTTCGAAGATGCCGTTTGGAGAAATGTCAGTCCTTCTCGTCCGGCGGGCAAGGCCAGCTGGACGGCGCCTTCAGCCATGAGGGCAATATGGTCGTATTGTTCCCGCAGGCCAGATTGATCTGCGCCTGCTGCAAGCCGCTTGCCTTCGACAGATCGAGCCCCTCAACGCGGGTGAGATACATGAAGGCTCCGCTGAAGGAGGTCGCGCCATCAATCACGGCGCCGTTCAGCGTCGCCCGGGATAGATTGGCGAAAGAGAAATTCGCGCCCGTCAGCACAGCCTTGTCGAAATCGGCGCGTCCGAGCTCGGCCTTCTGAAAATCGGCATTGTTGAGCTGCGCACCGGCAAATTCGGCTCGCTGCAATTCGGCATTGGCAAAGGAAGCGCCACTGGCGGAGGCGTTGGTGAAATCGGAGCGATAGGCTTCGATCTTCGCGAAGTTCGCGCCGTCGGCCTTGGCATTCTTCAGCCAGGCGCGCACCAGCGTCGCCTTTTCGAGATTGGCGGAAGTCAGGTTGGCATCGCTCAGATCGGTGCTGTCGAAATGGGCGCCCGCGAGATTGGCGCCATGCAGATCGCTGCTCGGCAGCATGATGTTGGTCTTGCTGCAGCCGCTCCAATCAAGGCCCGGTGCTGCGACATTCCCGCAATCGGCGGCACGCAGCGAATTGGTGCTGGGGCCGAGGAGAAACACCGCGCTCAGCGCCAATACGCCGAGGCCCGTAGCTATCCCCATTCTCCGCCCCATGGCGCCCGAGCCCACGGCACGGCGCCTTTGCTTACCTGCAAATTTCTCCCCGGCCACTCGGGCCGCCCCGTCAACAAGATCCATTCCGTCACTCCGCTTCAGCACCGCCAGCCGAACTCTTGCCCGAGTCGGATGCACGTCCCTCTTCCTTGTATATAGTGCTTCGGGCGACAAAAAGAGCCGGTTTTACAAAAGCAGGCCTGATGCGTGGATTGATGTTAGCCGCAATGCAGACGGAGGCGCATGTCCAGGCTCCAAGCCAGCCGTGCGGCGGCTGAAGATGATCTCAGGCAAGCCGATCTCCAGGCCGCATGTCGCGGAACAGAAGGAGCAAGTCTATATCAGACGATAGCCACGCGGCCTTCGGGCAAGATTTCAGATTACATTTTTGTGGGAGATTTTTTCGGGAGGAAGATCAGTGTTTTAAGCTGGTCGGAGTGGAGTGATTCGAACACTCGACCCCCACGTCCCGAACGTGGTGCGCTACCAGACTGCGCTACACTCCGTGACCAGCGGCGCTTCTATAGACCAGCCATTTTTGATGCACAAGCACCAATCTCAAAAAACCTTTTGATTTTTGACGAAAAAATTACAGCTGCGTCTGCCTAGAAAATCGGCAGGAAACGAGGCACGGAATTGCCGGCGTGCAAAAGACGCAACAGATCAAGTAAAATCCCGCTTGTACACGCGGATGGGAATTTTCTTTTGCCGGCTTTGGCGCTAAAGCCCTAAGCGGGACAGGTGGAAAATGCCGTGGGACAGCGGCCTTTCCGCAACCTTATGCGTGACAGAAGCTCAAGGACGACACGATGAATATCCGCATGATCACCGCGGCTGGACTGTTGCTGGCGCTCGCCGGTTGCAGCACCACGACGACGACAACGACGGCAGCCCTTCCGCTGCTTGCGAAGAACCCCGTTCAGGATCGCTGGCAGGGCCAATCCGCAGGCCGCTTCTTCGCGGCCTATGGCCCGCCGATCTCCGACCGCGACGAAGGCGGCAACCGCGTCTACACCTGGCGCGGCGGCTACAAGAACGTGACTATCGTCAACAAGGATGGCAAGAAGGCCGGCAAGCGCTCCCTCAGCTGCAAGGCCGATATCGTCACCAACCAGAGCTACGAGATCCGCTCGGTCAAGATTCTCGGCGACCAGCCGGGTGTCAACGGCTCGTCCTATTGCACCGAGCTTCTGGCTCCGCCGGAAAAGGCAGAAGCAGCGGAAAGCTGAGGCTGCCGCATAACTCCTTGAACCGGAATCGATTTAAGGGACAATTATGCAGCATTTCAAAGTATTACAGCGATCTCGGCGCGTCTTGAAACGCGCGGTGCTGTAAAGCTTCATCACGAGACGATGCCAGCGGGCGGCCCTGAGAGGGCCGCCCGTCTGCGTTTTGAGGCTTTATCCGTGTGCTGCGGCAAGCTCGGCGCAGCTTTTGCGCGGTGGTGCATCTGCCACCGGCGTGAAGGCCCTATCGATGGCATAGAGTTTCGCAAAGGGCGTTTCGGCGGCGAGCTTCACGCCTTGCGGCACGGCACCGCCGAAGCGATCCCTAACATCCGCATTGACGAGCAGAATGAAATCGAAATGCTGCCGCCAATCGCCGAGATAGGGCGCGATGGCGCTGACGGCCCTGACTTCATCGGGGCAATCCAGCAGGCCTATGGAGAATAGATTGCCTTCCGGTACGGCGATGCCGCTCCAGGGCGGCAAGACCGTCAACGGCTGCTTGCCTTTAGCAGTGAAGACCGTCGGCACGAAGGCATGGGCGTAGGGGACGGCAAGCGTCGGCAGATGCCGGAACGTATCCTGATTCCAGGCGAAGTAGCGATGATCCGCAAAACCGTGCCCATCCGGCTGCCGCATGACCGGCAGGACCGCCGCGCCTTCCGGCACCGACGCCAGCACAGCCCGAACGGCGGCCGCATCTGCATCCCCCTGCCACCAGTTGAAGCCGATCCAGGCGGTTCGGCCGAGCACGACCGTCGAGAGCACGAGCATGACGATCAAAGCCTGGCGGCGCGGCAGACGCGGCAAGGGGCAGATCATCACCATGGCCGCAAGCGCCGTCATGATCGGGAAGCGCCAGCTGATCCAGCCGGTGCCGAGCATGTGGCGCGGCGCGATGCAGGACAGAAGCAGCAGGCCGGCGGCGGCGATCGCCATGCCAACATGAATAGTCAGACGGCGCGTGCGCATCGCATAGGTGCAGAGGAGGATCAGCGGTATCAGGAGCAGCATGTCGGCCAGCAGCGCATAGCTCCACAGCGCGGACATCAGGTTGGCCAGGATCAGCACGAGTGAATCGTTCCAGGAGGCATCCAGGCCGCCGCCGCCATCCGGCAAGACGGGCTGGTAGAGAAACAGGCAGATCGCCGGCAGCGTGCAGGCGAGCATCGCGATCAGAAGCCTGCCCCCCAGGCGCAGGAATGTACCGGGTGATCTCAAGGCCGCCGCCGTCGGCGAGAATTCGAGACCGCAGACGAGCGCCATGTAGAAGCCCAGCGAAAAGATATGCATGACCGTCAGCAGCAGGCCGGCGAACAGGCGCCAAACGAACAGCACGGCCGGATTGCGCGATTGCAGGGCGTGGTCGGCGTTTGCGAAAAGCAGCGCCATGCCGAGTCCGATCTGGAAATTGATGAAGCCGCCGATCAGCGTCGCGCACCAGGCGAAATATAATATGCCGATCTGCCAATAATAGCCGCCGCCATGCAGGCGCCGGTGCAGGGCGATCGCGCCGAGCGGCGGCAGAACGATCGCCAGGAAAAGAAGGCTGCGCGCCAGCAGCGAAACGCCGATCAGCGGCCCCAGCCAATAGGCGGCGAGATCGATGCCGACATTGGTGAAGGTCCTGTTCCAATCGAGCGCATAGATCTGATGAAATGGCGGCGTGTCGATGCCGCCGGCGAGCAGCCACATGCGAGCATAATGATTGGGATAATCGAGGATCGGCGGGAATTTGAAAACGGTGACGAAAATCGCGACCAGAATCAGAAAGGCTGAAATCGCCAGACCCGGCCTCTGCCTGACGATGGCGGCATCCGTATCGGCTGTTTCGCGCATGGTCGCGGAAACAGCCGCATTTTCCGGTGGCTGCGGCATCAGCGGACCGCCCTCACCTGCTCCGCATTGTCAGCCATCTCGCCGGAGCCGCTCAAGGCACGGTCAAGCGCGCGCCGCTTGCCCGCTGCGTCCAGATCGGAGAAGTCGCTGGGGATTTCAAGCGAGCGGCCACCCTGCAGCAGGCTTTCGATCATGAACATTGGGCGCCGCTTGTTTTCCTGCACCAGGCGGCCGACATATTCGCCGATGATACCGATACAGATGAGCTGGATGGCGCTGAAGGCCGTGATTGCCGCCATGATGCTCGACCAGCCGACGATCGTCTCGCCGGCGAACCAGCGGATAAGCGTATAGACGAGCAGCAGGGCCGCGCAGCCGGCGCTGGCAAGGCCGAGCCAGGTGCTGATGCGCAGGGGTACGGTGGAGAAGCTGGTGATGGCGTCGAGCGCGAAATTGATCATCTTGCGCAGCGGATATTTGGTCGTGCCGGCAAAGCGCGCATCGCGCTCATAGGGCAGTGCCACCTGCTTGCCGCCGATCCAGCTTACCATGCCGCGGATGAAGCGATCCCGCTCCGGCATCGCGAGCAGAATATCGACGACGCGGCGGCGCATCAGCCTGAAATCACCGACATCGCGCGGGATCGCCACCGAGGCGAGCCGCGACAGCAGCCGATAAAAGAGCGAAGCCGAAGCGAGCTTGAACCAGCTCTCCCCCTGCCGGCGCACACGCTGGCCATAGACGACATCCGCGTCGCGATCCATGATCGGCATCATCATCAGCAACAGTTCCGGCGGATCCTGCAGATCGGCATCGATCAACAGCACCCGCTCGCCGCGCGAGGCGGCAAGACCGGCGGTCGCCGCAAGCTGATGACCGTGATTGCGCATCAGGCGCACGCCCAGCACCTGCGGCGTCTCAGCCGCGGCCGAGGCAATCACCTCCCAGGTGCCGTCGGTCGATCCGTCATCCACCAGGATGATCTCAAAGGCCTCACCGGCAATCCCCCGCGCCGTCGCCACCGCCCGTCGGCAAAATTCCCCGAGCCCCTCCTCCTCATTGTGGCAGGGGGCAACGATGGAAAGCAGCAGTTCCTGGGAAGCGTGGTTCATGATCGCCTGTATCGAGATGATGGCGAACAAGATGGAGGAAAAAGGTCAAACAATATTTAAGTGTTGGAATAACAATCGCCGCGGCAGAGTTTTCTCAGACAATACTTGGAGGAAGCCAGTCACTTAACGGCACAATGCCCGCCAGGGGAGATCGGCGGGCGTTTACATACCTCAAACAGATAAACAGTCATCATCTTCCGTGATTTTTGTCCGGATTGGGTGGTCTCTTTGCTAGATCATCAATACCTTGATCGACCTGTTCGCATGACAATTTAACAGAAGAAATCACAAAATCAACTTGATCATTGGTTTGTTGAATAGAATCTTTTATGTATTTTCTCAACGCGTCCGACTGCTTAACGTTAATATTATCTAACTTTACTGTATCTATGAAATCTTTTCGCTTATTCGCTAAATTGGGATTTTCGGTTTTCATCTGATCAAGCGCAGAGCTAATATTATAGCAATACATCCCCTTATTTTTGTTTAAGATAGGGCCAACAATTAATGCATATAGCTTTGCCTTCTCGGCATCCATGTCTGCCTTAGGGGAGTTATTTTTCTCCATATAAGATAATACCTCGGACAACGCCCAATTCTTCAACTCTGTCGTAGATTTGTCATTTGATAATATTTCGCTAGCATATCGAAAGCGTTCGAAGTCATCTTTACCTGTCTCAAGGAAGTGAGAAAAAAATATCGTCAAGAACGGGATAAGTATGAGTGATATCAGTGGAATAACTCTGTTCACGCGTTGACCCTTGTTATCTTGGCTATTTTCCATGGCATCCTTCGTTCGATTTACGCGCGTCTGCAAGGGTATCGCCGCTCACATTTTCAAAGCAAATGGTTCATGCTTTAGACTGTAATTTTGCTTCATCGAATCACCTCCATCTGCGATTTTGGATGATGGCGCGAGCAAATGGCGGCTATCAAACGACTTTTATGCGACGGGCTTGACTCGCCCGGCAACGAGAACAAAATAGGAACTTATTCTATCCTCAGGAGTGCCCCTATACCAACGGCCCAGCGCATCGAAATAACATCCGGCCAAGAAGACTTCGTACAAGCCATTCTCGATGCTCACGGCGGGGATGCCCTGGCTGCGCTGCGCAGTGTGATCGCCGATGCCGCCTTCCTTCATGATCAGCTTGAGACAGCCTCCCTGCTCATAGGTAACGGCCTAGTGCGTGGCTGGAAACCGAAGTTCCAGCGGGAGGCATGAACATGATCTCGCCGGTGAAGATAGACGGGCTTATTGCTACAGTAGCTTCATCCGCGAATCAGGATAGACGGCGATGGCAGAAGAGATAGACCTTGCGACAGCGATAGCCATTGAAGTTGCTAAGCAAATCCCAGTTAGAGATACCTACGACGACCTAGCAAAGCCCGCCGCCCGGCAAATTGGAATGCTTGCGGAAGATATCGCGAAAACCATTCGGCTTGTCTTTGCGCCGTTTCAGATCGCGGCGGCGCTACAAGATAAGCTCCGCCCTTTCCTCGACAAGTCTGTTGGTCGCGTTGCGGAAGATAACCGGCTTCCTCCTCCCCCGCAGATCTTAGGGCCGATCCTTGAAGGCATACGGTATGAACCAGAGGACAGCCCGATATCTGAAATGTTCTCGCAGCTTTTAAGCACGAGCATGGATCAGACGCGCGCTCATGATGCGCACCCCGCCTTTTCGCAGATCATAAAGCAGCTATCGCCGGACGAAGCGGCCTTGCTCAATGCCATGTGGGCGCTTCAGAAGAGGGAGGGGCGTTCTTTCCGCCAGCAATTCACTCAAGACTACGACCGGAAATCGAACCGCTTTGGTCCCGTCGCGATGGAGATTGATGAGATACCGCGCGACGGTCTCGTCTTCCCGGAGAATATCGAGTTTTACGGGCAACACTTGTATGCACTGGGTGTCACCGCATTCTATGACGCCACAAATCAAGAGCCGATCTTTGACAAAGATGAGCACGGCAACAGCATTCAGACGGGCATTCGTATGTTTAAGGAACTGCGGTTCACTGATGTGGGGCGGAAATTCATGATGGCTGTAAGCCCGTAGCAAGTCCGATGCGAGTGCGGCAACAAGGAAAGCAACCGCGTGCTGATGGGACGCCCAGCCGCTGATCCGGAATTATGCACCGAAAAAGTGTTCCGTTTTCGAATTCTCTGATGTGCTAACCGCTTGATTTCATTGCGCAATATGTCCTTCCCGAGAGAAGGGTGACAGTTCATACCGGAGACATGGGTTACACTTTTGGCCTTTGCGAGGAGAGCGAAGGTGCCTTGGCAGGAGTGTAACCGCATGGACGAGCGTCTCAAATTCGTTGCGCGGGTTCTGGATGGCGAGAAGATCGCGGCGCTATGCCGCGAGTTCGGCATCTCCCGCAAGACCGGCCACAAGATCATCAGCCGCTATAATGCCTGCGGGCTGGAAGGACTGACGGATCGCTCGCGGCGTCCCTACCGGCACGCCAATCAGCTTCCTTTCCAAATCGAGAAGCTGATTGTGCGTGCCAAGCAGGAGAAGCCGAACTGGGGCGCACCGAAGATCAGGGAACGACTGGCGCGGCTTTATCCGGACGTGCAAACGCCGGCGATCTCGACCGTGCATGCGGTGCTCGACCGCAACGGGCTGGTCCAGCACCGCAAGCGACGGCGCAACAGGGCGGAAGGCACGCCGCTCTCCCAACCCCGCCAGGCCAACGACCTGTGGTGCGCCGATTACAAGGGCGAGTTCATGCTCGCCGACAAGCGCTACTGCTATCCCTTGACGATCACCGACTTCGCTAGCCGCTATCTCCTGGCTTGCGAAGCGCTGCACACGACGAAGGAAGTTTACGCCTTCACCGTGTTCGAGAGCGTCTTCAAGGAGTTCGGCCTGCCCGGAGCGATCAGAACCGACAATGGCGTCCCCTTCGCCAGTCCCAACGGCTTGTTCAATCTGTCGCGACTGGCGGTCTGGTGGCTCCGGCTCGGTATCGACATCGAACGCATCAAGCCAGGCAATCCGCAGCAGAACGGCCGCCACGAACGCATGCATCTCACACTCAAGCTGGAAACCACCAAGCCGGCCGGCGCCAATTTCCTGCAGCAGCAGGCCCGCTTTGACGACTTCGTCGAAGAATTTAACACCGAGCGGCCACACCAGGCCCTCAATATGGCTTGCCCGGCAGAGCGCTACCACGCTTCATCACGACCTTATCACGGCCTGCCGGAGCTCGACTATCCGTTCCACGACCAGACCGTGACCGTCACAACATGCGGCCGCATCTGTTACAAACGAAAGAAGATCAATTTCAGTCTGGTTTTTGCCGGACAGGCCGTTGGAATCAAACAGGTCGAAGACCATATCTGGCTCGCAAGCTTCATGGATTACGATCTGGGATATTTCGATGACGAGACATGCAGGCTCGAACCACTGCCGAACCCCTTCGGCCCAAAGGTGTTACCTATGTCTCAGGAATAAACCGTAACCTATGTGTCCAGAACGGACCCATAATTGCTTGGCTGGGGCGCCAGGATTCGAACCTGGGAATGCCGGTACCAAAAACCGGTGCCTTACCGCTTGGCGACGCCCCAACAGAGGAAATGGCTGTCATACCAGCCAAATCGGCGTCTGATTAGCAAAGGTCGCATCGCGCTACAATGACTAAGTGATGCGCGGACGCATATTTCTGTGTGCTTTTCGGGCGGCTATGGTAGGTCTTGCTGCACTGCATTGTGCATGAGGAGATCCGATGAGCCAGTTTCGCGCCCGTCCACCGGCCGTGCCCACCGTGCTTCTCGATGATGCCGTCTGCCGCATCACGCGTTGGGATTTCGAGCCCGGCGCCGATACCGGCCATCATGTTCATGGTCTCGGTTATGTCGTGGTGCCGATGACGGATTGCCAGTTTCTGCTGGAGGAGCCCGGCGGCATCAGGCGTGTCGATATCGCCAAGGGCGCCGCCTATCGACGCGAGGCCGGCGTCGAACACAATGTCGTCAATGCCGGCTCCGAGCCGATGTCATTCATCGAAATCGAATACAAGCAATCATGAGCACGCCTGACTTCGACCTTGCATTCGAACCCGCCTATGGCCGCGCCGTACCAGTCGCGCCCGGCATCGAGCGGATGACGGTCAACAATCCCAGCGCCTTCACGTTTCACGGCACCAACAGCTATATCGTCGGCAGCTCATCGGTCGCGGTCATCGATCCCGGTCCGGAGAATGACGAACATTTCGCTGCCCTGATGGCGGCGCTCAAAGGGCGCGAGGTCACGCATATCTTCGTCAGCCATACCCACCGCGATCACTCGCCGCTGGCGAAAAGGCTGAAGGAGGCGACGGGAGCGCTGACTGTCGGCGAAGGGCCGCATCGGGCCGCGCGGCCGCTCCATCAGGGCGAGGTCAATCCTTTTGCCGAAAGCTCCGACATGGAGTTTCAGCCGGATATCGTGCTTGGTGATGGCGAAAGCGTCTCCGGAGACGGTTGGACGATGACGGCACTGCTAACGCCGGGGCATACGGCCAATCACGCCTGCTTCGCGCTCGAGGGCACGGGCATCGTCTTCTCGGCCGACCACGTCATGGCCTGGGCGACCTCGATCGTGGCGCCGCCTGACGGCTCCATGGCGGATTACATGGCTTCGCTGGAGCGGCTTCTTGCCCGGGAAGACCGGCTGTTTCTGCCCGGACACGGCGGGCCGGTGAAGGAGCCAGCCTCCTTCATGCGAGGATTGCGGACCCACCGGCGGATGCGCGAGCGCGCCGTGCTGGAACGCATCAAGGCCGGGGACCGGCTGATCCCCGACATGGTGAAGGCCATCTATCGCGATACGGACCCGCGCCTACATGGAGCTGCCGCCCTTTCGGTGCTGGCGCATCTGGAAGATCTGGTCGAGAAAGGCCAGGTGGAAACCGATGGACCGCCGGCGCTTTTCGGGGCCTATCGCCCGGCTTGAGCTGAGACGGGTGACTATCGGCGATTTCAGAAGTTTGATGGCAGGCACGGTCCCCTCTCCCGTCGGGGAGAGGGGTATCGCATATGAGCGGAGATTGCCGCTGTCCCCCTTCTCCCCAGCGGGAGAAGGTGCCGCCAGGCGGATGAGGGGGTGCCCGCCAAGACCATCAAAATCCATGAATTCAAATAGATAACCCCCTCATCCGACCCTTCGGTCCACCTTCTCCCCAAGGGGAGAAGGAGCTTACGGCGCCGACATGCCGCACATACGATTGCCCGCCCCAAGAAGGGCTGGCGAGGCTCAGCTTCCGGCGATGCCGAGCAACTCGGCATCCAGCGCCTTCAGATAGCCATCAGCCAGGTCGGCGCTGACGCCGAGATCGCTCTGGCCGTAGCGGGAGGCGACCCGGATATCGACCAGCGTGGTTTCCGCCTCCTCGCGGATGCGGATCAACATGTCGCATGGCAGGCCGAAGATGCGGGTGCGGGTTTCTCCCTGCAGGACGACGTCGGTATTCTGGCGGATGAGTTCCGCCACACCATCACGGAAGGGACGCGGCGTCGGCACCGGGACGATATCGGGCACGTCGCCCGCCGCACTGTCATTCTGCGCGGGATTGACGGTCTGCGGGCGGGTGCGGCGCTTCGGCTTCGCATTGCCGTTCGGGTCGGCCACGTCGGCGCCATCCGCCTTGACGATGGTAATGTGACGGTCACGAGCGACCTTGCGCACCGCTTCCAGCACGCGGTCGGAAGCCCCCTCGTAGCGCCGGCTGATCAAAGCAGGATAGGCATCGAACTGCGCCTCACGCTCCTGCTGCGTCACCAGATGGCGCGGCGGCAGCCACAGCTGCCTGGCGTCCGGCGCTGCCAGCCATTCCGGCGGCTCGTTGAGATCGGTCGAAATCTCGTAGATCGGCGGCCGGCTCCAATAGCGCTCGGCGCCGAAGCCGAAAATGGCAAGCGGCAAGGCGGCATAGACGAGCGCCTTGACGGCGGAGACGCCGCCGATGGCGGCGTTCTGCCAAAGCTGGGCAAGGCCGACCAGCGCCAGCAACACCGATAGCACGGCGCAGCCGGCCGAAATCAGCAGCAGCAGCACGAAATAAGGCGTTTCCAGAGGCCCGAAACGATAGCCGATCAGCGTCACCCCGCAGAGCACCAGGGCAAATGAAGCGATCAAACGCGCGGCGCGGGCGGCATGTGAAACGGGACGGTCGAAGCGGATGGTCATCAAGGGCTCGTCGGCGCGTCGGATCGGAAGGCGGATGCACCGAATCCCGGAAAGCGACTTATGTTTAGATCAAGAAACGGCGAAAATAAATCGAATGTCACGACATCAACGCCCCATGTTTCGTCAAGGCAGAAACCAGTAACGCCTAGACCAAAAACGTGAGCGCTTGCTTAAATTCCCAAAAAAGGCCATTCTTCAGCGTTTTATCGAGGCTGTGAAAGGACTTGGTGAGATGGAACCGATAGTTTCTCAAGACGCCGCCGCCAAACCGTTGCCGGCAGCGGCCATTGCCCGGGGCGACGCGGCCGATCCGATCCTGCCGCTGGAACTCCTGGAACTGGAGCTTTCGCTCGAAGGCTTTTCCGGCGGAGAGCCTGGCTTCTGCGAAGCCGTGCGAAACGCCGCTTCGGCGGCGCGCGGCGACTTCCTGTTCGACCTTCCGGCCGCGGGCTTGATCCCCGATTGCCGCAGGCTGGCGGTCATCCGCATTCCCGAAGGCGATGCGACGATGCGCACTCTCTTTGCCGCGCTCGACGAAGACGGCACGGAAATCCGGTTGCTGCAACCGGATAGTGAAACCGAGCACCTTTTGCAGTTTGCCGATGCCTTCGTCGATGTGCTGCGGCGATTGCCGGCAAAGCCGAAGGAAGCCGCATAGGCGATCCCGCCTACGGTCCGATGTGCCTTTCGCGCCATGCCGCGCGGCGCTATAGTTCGTGTCTGCACATCAGCATTCAGGACACAAAGTCATGCGTATAGCCGCTTCCCTCCTTTCCTTCCTCACCATCACCCTCGTGCTTTCCTCCTGCCAGACGGCCGAGGAAATCCGGGCGGCCGACGAGGCGAGGTGCAGCGGCTACGGCTTCAGGCGTGGGTCGGAGAATTTTGCCAACTGCCTGATGAACCAGGATCTTAGCCGGCGAGCAGATCAAAGAGCCTTCATGGAAAGCAATGATGATTTCTTCTGGGGGCCGACGATCGTGGTCGGTGGCCCGGTATATCACCGTGGCTACTGGCGCCGCTGACCTTAAGGAAATCAAGCTCGCCCTTTGATCGCCGCCTGCGCCGCCGCAAGCCGCGCGATCGGCACGCGGAACGGTGAGCAGGATACGTAGTCCAACCCAATATCCTCGCAGAAGTGGATGGACGCGGGATCGCCACCATGCTCACCGCAAATGCCGAGCTTCATGTCGTTGCGGGTACGGCGGCCACGCTCCGACGCGATGCGAATGAGCTCGCCGACCCCGTCGAAATCGAGCGATATGAAAGGATCATGCTCGATGATGCCCTTGCGCTGGTATGTCGGGATGAAGGCGGCGGCGTCATCGCGCGACATGCCGAATGTCGTCTGCGTCAGGTCGTTCGTGCCGAAGGAGAAGAACTCGGCCGCTTCGGCGATGATATGGGCACGCAAGGCTGCGCGCGGCAGCTCGATCATCGTGCCGACGAGATAGTCGATCTTCATCTTCGCTTCGGTCATGACGGCACGCGCCACCTCATCGATGCAGGCCTTGACGTAATCAAGCTCCGAGCGCAAGCCGACCAGCGGCACCATGATTTCCGGCACGACGGCAGCCCCCGTCTCGCGCGCGGCCAGAACCGCCGCCTCGAAAATTGCGCGTGCCTGCATTTCGACGATCTCCGGATAGGAAATCGCCAAGCGGCAGCCACGATGGCCGAGCATGGGATTAAACTCGTGCAGCGCATCGACCCGCTGGCGCAGCGCGGCTGACTCCATGCCCATGATCCCGGCCACTTCGACGATCTCCTCATCCGTTTTCGGCAGGAATTCGTGCAGCGGCGGATCGAGCAGGCGGATGGTCACCGGCAGGCCATGCATGATGGTGAAGAGGCCGGTGAAATCAAGGCGTTGCATCGGCATGAGCTTGGCAAGGGCGGCCCGGCGCCCCTTTTCGTCTTCGGCGAGGATCATCTCGCGCATGACATGGATGCGATCGCCCTCGAAGAACATGTGCTCAGTACGGCAAAGGCCGATGCCCTCGGCGCCGAAGGAACGGGCGGCGCGCGCATCGGCAGGTGTGTCGGCATTGGTGCGCACCGTCATACGCCGCGAGCGGTCCGCCCAGGCCATGATTCGCCCGAAATCGCCCGACAGTTCCGGCTGGATCATCGGCACTTCGCCCTTCAGGACCTGACCGGTGGATCCATCGATCGTGACGATATCGCCCTTCTTCAAGGTGACGCCGATGCCGATCAGCTTCTCATTGCGCATATCGATGCGCATGGTGCCGGCGCCGACGACGCAGGGAATGCCCATGCCGCGGGCAACCACCGCCGCATGGCTGGTCATGCCGCCGCGTGTGGTCAGGATCGCCTCGGCGGCATGCATGCCGTGAATGTCTTCCGGGCTCGTTTCGATGCGCACGAGGATGGCTTTGCGGCCCTCCTCTTCAGCGATAATTGCCTCTTCTGCGGTGAAGACGATCTCGCCGGTGGCAGCACCAGGCGATGCAGGGAGACCGGAGCCGATAACCTCGCGGTGGACGCGCGGGTCGATCGTCGGGTGCAGCAGCTGGTCCAGCGTCGTCGGCTCGATGCGGGAAACCGCTTCGTCTTCCGAGATCAGCCCTTCATCGACCATGTCGACGGCGATCTTCATCGCCGCCTTGGTAGTTCGCTTGGCATTTCGGGTCTGCAGCATCCAGAGCTTGCCGCGCTCGATGGTGAATTCCAGATCCTGGACCTCGCGGTAGTGCGATTCCAGCTGCGCGCAGATGCTCCGAAACTCGGCAAAGGCCTCAGGCATCAGCTTTTCCATCGACGGCTTGTCATAGCCCGACGCGATGCGGGCGACTTCCGTGATGCTCTGGGGCGTGCGGATGCCGGCAACGACATCCTCTCCTTGCGCATTGACAAGGAATTCGCCATAAAGCTCCTTCTCGCCGGTCGACGGATTGCGGGTGAAGGCGACGCCGGTAGCGGAAGAATTGCCGAGATTGCCGAACACCATCGCCTGAATGTTGACGGCGGTTCCCCAACCCTCGGGAATATTGTGCAATTGCCGGTAGGTGACGGCGCGGGCGTTCATCCAGCTGGCAAAGACCGCGCCGACGGCACCCCAGAGCTGCACTTCCGGCTCCTGCGGGAAGGCTTCGCCCAATTCTTCCTCGATGACTGTCTTGTAGATCGAGACGACATGCTGCCATTCGACGGCGGTAAGGTCAGTATCGAACTCGTGGCCGAACCGCGCCTTCTCATCCTCCAGAATCTCTTCGAAGACCTCGTTGTCCAGGCCCATGACAACATCGGCATACATCTGGATGAAGCGGCGATAGCTGTCCCAGGCGAAGCGGGCGTCACCGGCATCATGGCCGAGCGCCTGCACCGTGGCATCGTTGAGGCCGAGATTGAGGACGGTGTCCATCATGCCCGGCATGGATGCACGGCCGCCCGAACGCACGGAAACCAGCAACGGCCGCACGGTATCGCCGAACTTGCGCCCGGTAATGGCCTCCATCCGCTGCAAGCCCTGCATGACCTGCGGCTTCAGCTCTTCGGGGATGTTACGGCCATTCTTGTAGTAGAAAGCGCAGACGTCGCTGACGATCGTCAGCCCCGGCGGAACTGGCAGGCCGAGATTGCACATTTCAGCAAGGTTAGCGCCCTTGCCGCCGAGCCGTTCAAAATCACCGGCGCCCCCCTCGGCCTTGCCGCCGCCGAATGTATAGACCCACTTCGTCATCGTCTCCGTCCAACTCCTCCGGTTGAACTTAATTCATTGAGCCACAAATGAAAATCGACAAATGCGGCAAAATGTTGCGCTGCACAATAAATATGATCCGGAACCTCCCGATTTCAATCGATTGATCGAAAACCGGGAGCCTCCGGATCACTTCAGCGCTCCTAACGGCTAAGCCTGCGGCTCACGCTGTGCCAGAATCTTGTCGATCCGCATGCCGTCGAGATCGACGATCTCGAAATGCCAGCCGCCGAAGGTAAAGCTTTCGCCCACTTCGGGCAGATGGCCGAGCTGGTAGAGGGCGAAGCCCGCAAGCGTATGGAAATTGACGTCCTCTTCGCCGAAGCGCAGCCCCAGCCGCGCAAAGGCGTCGTAGACCGGCATCATGCCTTCCATCAGCAACGATCCATCGGCTCGCTCGATGACGTCGGGCGTGTCATTGTCCATATCAGGCAGATCGCCGGCGATCGCCTCCAGCAGATCCGTCTGCGTGACGATGCCTTCCAGACTGCCATACTCGTCGATGACCATGGCGAGGCGGACGGGGGCGCGCTTGAAGTTTTCAAGCACCTTGAAGACGGCTGTGGACTCGTGAACGACCAGCGGCTGGCGGATGACGGCCATCGGGTTCAGCGGTTCGCCGTTCAGAAGCTGGTCAAGCAGATCCTTCTTCAGGATCATGCCGATCGGCTCATCGATCGATCCGCGTCCGACGAGAAGCTGCTCGAACCGGCTTTCGCGAATGGTTTTCTGCATTTCCTCCGGCGGGTCGTCGGCATCGATCCATTCGACCTCCAGCCGCGGCGTCATGATATCGGAGACATCGCGGTCGCCGATATTGAAGACGCGCTCGACCAGATCCTGCTGCGCTTGTTCCAGCAGGCCGGCCTCCTGGCTTTCGGCGATCAGGAGCTTGATCTCGGCCGGCGAATGCAGCGAGCCCTCGCCCGCCCCCGGGCGCAGCCCGAAGAGGCGAAGGACGAGATTGCCGAGGCCGTTAAGCACGGTGATGGCCGGGCGCAACAGGAAGAGGAACAGGCCGAGCGGCCGCACGACACCGAGCGCAGTGCCCTCGCTGCGCTGCAAGGCCAGGCTCTTCGGCGCAAGCTCGCCAAGGACGATATGAAGCGCGGTGATGATGATGAAGGAAATGGCGACGGCGATCGCATGCGATCCAGCTGCGGCCCATGTTCCGGGAAGAAAATCGAGCAGAGGCTCCAGCAGATGAGCAAGAGCGGGTTCGCCGACCCAACCAAGGGCGAGCGACGAAATGGTGATGCCGAGCTGTGTCGCCGCCAGATTGGCATCGAGATTATCGACTGCCTTCTGCAGCGCCTTGGCGTTCATGCGCCCTTCGGCAACGAGTTCCGTCACACGGCTGCGGCGGACGGAAACCAGAGAGAACTCGGCGGCAACGAAAAAGCCGTTGGCGGCGACGAGCAGCAATACGGCAAGTATTCCGAGGATGTCGAAAATACCGCCAGTCGAACCAGACATACTTCCCTTCCGGGCGGATCAGCGCCCATGTTGTTGATCGAAAAACGAAACTAGCACGCTTTCATGACGCACGGCAGCCGACGCAGCAATTTCTTGTCGAAACGGGAACAGTTTTCTCAATCCTGACGGGGGACAGTGCTCAAGCGATTTCGCGCAGCCGTTCGGCGGTCTGCAGATCGACGGACACGAGCTGGGAGACGCCCTGCTCCGCCATGGTCACGCCGAAGAGCCGGTTCATGCGGGCCATGGTGATCGGATTATGGGTGATGACCACGAAGCGAGTCTCTGTGGAGGCCGCCATCTCGTCCATGAGGTTGCAGTAGCGCTCGACATTGTGGTCATCGAGCGGCGCGTCCACTTCGTCCAGAACGCAGATCGGCGCGGGATTGGTGAGGAACACGGCGAAGATCAGCGCCATGGCCGTCAGTGCCTGCTCGCCGCCGGAAAGCAGGGTCATGGTCTGCGGCTTCTTGCCCGGCGGGCGGGCGAGAATTTCGAGGCCCGCCTCCAGCGGATCGTCCGACTCGATGAGCTGCAGCTCGGCGGTGCCGCCGCCGAAAAGATGGGTGAACAGGCGCTGAAACTGCGCATTGACGATATCGAAGGCGACGATCAGACGTTCTCGGCCCTCGCGGTTGAGGCTCTGGATCGCGCCGCGCAGCTTCCGGATGGCGTCGATGACATCATCGCGCTCCTTGATCAGTGCCTGCAGCCGCTCCGTCAGCTCTTTGCTCTCCTCCTCGGCGCGCAGATTGACGGCACCAAGGCGCTCGCGTTCGATCTTGAGCCGTTCCAGCTCGCGTTCGACCTCGCGGAGGTCGGGTATGGTCTGCACTGCCGAAACGCCGGTCAGGCGCATGGCCTCGTGCGGCTCGACATTGAGCGCCTGACGAATGCGCAGTTCGCTCTCCTGCCGGCGTTCACGAGCAGACACCAGCCGCTCCTCGACGCGGCCGCGCTTTTCCCGGCTTTCTGCCAGTTGCGAGAGGGCCGTCGTCGCATGGCGATCGGCCTCGCGCTGAACGACCTCCGCTTCGGCGAGACGGTCGGCGGCCTGTCGGCGTGCCTCCTCGGCCTTCTGCAGCTCATTCATCAAGGCGCGGCGCTTGTCGTCGAATTCATCGGGGGCGAGATCAAGTTCGGCCGCCTCTTCGCGCGCTTCCTCTTCACGGTCGCGCAGCGTCTGAATGTGTTCCTCGGCACTGGCAGCGCGCTGGCGCCAGGTATCGCGCTCCTGGCGGATCGCGAGGATACGACGTTGCCGCGCCTCGTTTTCCCGGTTCAGGCCTTCATGGCGAGCACGCGCTTCCGCAAGGGCGCCGCGATCCGTCGCGACCTCCGCCTGCTGGTTGCGCAGCTTCAGATCGATAGCGTCGAGATCCGGTGCGTCTTCCAGTTCGATGCGAGCATTTTCATCCTGCATGGCCACGTCTTCCAGCTGCTCCCGCAACCGGCTGACCGCCTCGGCGATGACGTCGCGGCGGCGAATGAGATCGCCGGAGGCTCGCTCGGCGGCAGCGAGCGCTTCACGCGCTTCGGCCAGATGCCGGGCCGCAAGCCGGCTGGCGTCCCGGGCGGTCGCCAGCTGTCCCTCTTCGGCCTGGATTGCCTCGGCTGCGGCCGACAGACGCTTTTCGGCCTCGGCAAGCACATCACGCGCAAGCTCGGATTCCGCTTCCAGCTCGGAGAGACGGTTCTTCTGCGCCAGCCGCAACGCAGCGGCACTCGGTGCATCGGCGCCGGTCACATGGCCATCCCAGCGGAAAACCGCACCGTCCTTGGTGACCAGCCGCTGTCCCGGCTTCAGGTCCGGCATGAGCCGCAAGGCATCTTCGGCCGAAACGATGCCGATCTGGCGCAGGCGCCGCGTCAGTGCCGCCGGCGCGCCGACATGGGTGATCAGGGGCGCGACGCCTTCCGGCAGAGCCGGATCGGTGGCGCCGCTGCCATTATCGGACCAATAGACTGGGGCCTCGGAATCGAGCGAGGATTCCAGGTCATCCCCGAGCGCTGCGCCCAGTGCCGTCTCAAAACCGCGGTCGACGCGCAGCTCTTCGGCAACCGGCGAAAAGGCGCCGGACGTATCACCCGCCGCCAGCATCTTGGAAATGGTCCGCGCCTCGGTTTCGAGCGCATTCAGACGCGCCCGCGCCTGCTCGACAGGGCCACGCGACAGCGCCTCGGTTTCACGCGCCTTGGCAAGAACAGCTTCAACGCGCTGGATCTCGCTTTCCGCATCCGCAACGACGTTTTCTGCCGCCTCGACCATATCGCGTTTTTCGCTGGGGTCGGGGAGATCAGCCATCTTTTCGTCAATGGCGGCAAGCTCGCCGTTCGCTTCGTCAGCCTGGCGCTCAAGCCGCATCTTGCGATCGGCCAGATCGCGGATGGCGCGCTCCAGCTGGTTACGGGCGGCCGCGGCTTCGGCGCGTTCCGCGGTCAGAGCGGTAAAGATGCGCTCGCTGTCGGCGAGCTTGGCGGCCGCCTCTTCGAAAGCGACGCGCGTTTCCTCGGCAAGCCTGCCGGAATCAGCGAGAATATCGGCGAGATCGGCCTCTTCGGCATCGAGCTTTGCCAGGATCGCGGCATTATCAGAGACAAGCCGCTGCTCGCGGCTGATATCCTCAGCCAATTGTGCCAGGCGACGGATCAATTCGTCGCGCCGCCGCAGGATGCGGTTGACATCCTCTTCCAGCTGCGAGCGGGCGATCTGCAGGCGCTGAAGAGCAGCGGCGGCCTTCGCCTCATCGTCGCGCAGTTCCGGCAGCTTGAAGCTGGCGATGCCCTGCGCCTTTGCCGCCTCCATCTGGATCTGCGCCTTTTCGGCGACGAGCGCGGTTGCCTGGTTGAGCGCGCTTTCGGCCTCGGCTTCGGCTTCCTTGGCCTGCACCCAGCGGATATGCAGCAGCATGGCTTCGCGGGCGCGAATATCGGCCGAGAGCATCTTGAAGCGGTTGGCCTGCCGCGCCTGACGCTTCAGGCTTTCGATCTGGCTTTCGAGCTGCGACGTCACATCGTCAAGCCGCTCGAGGTTGCTTTCGGCAGCGCGCAGGCGCAGCTCGGCTTCATGCCGGCGCGAATGCAGGCCGGAAATGCCCGCCGCCTCTTCGAGCAGCTGGCGTCTCGCCTGGGGCTTTGCCTGAATCAGCTCGCCGATACGGCCCTGCCCAACCATGGACGGCGAGCGGGCGCCGGTGGAGGCATCGGCAAACAGCAGCTGCACATCCTTGGCGCGCGCTTCCTTGCCGTTGATGCGATAGACGGAGCCCTGCTCACGCTCGATGCGGCGCGTCACCTGGATTTCGTCGCTATCGTTGAAGCCGGCGGGGGCGGTGCGATCGCTATTGTCGAGGTAGAGACCCACTTCGGCGGTGTTGCGGGCCGGGCGGTTGCCGGAGCCGGAGAAGATCACGTCATCCATGCCGGAAGCGCGCATGTTCTTGTAGGAATTCTCGCCCATCACCCAGCGCAGCGCTTCGACAAGATTGGACTTGCCGCAGCCGTTGGGGCCGACGACGCCGGTCAGGCCGCGCTCGATGACGAATTCTGCCGGTTCGACGAAGGATTTGAAGCCGACAAGTCTCAGTCTGTTGAATTTCATGGACTGATCTCCACCCTCCTCACGAAGAGGAGGGTCGGACCTAAGGTCCGGAGTGGAGTGATCATGCGTTCACCCCAGAAATCACCCCCACCCGCGCGTTCCGCGCGACCTCCCTCCTCAAGGGGGAGGTAATAGAAAGCAGGCGCGCGACCTCGGCCGCCCGCCTGTGATCGAAAAAGGCGCGGATCAGAGCAGGCTGTCGATAAGCTTCGACATGGCACCAACAGACATGTCCCCTGCGTAGCGCTTGCCATTGATCAGGAAGGTCGGCGTGGCATTGACGCCGAAATCCTTGGCTGCGCGTTCCCGTACTGAGTTGACATCATCCAGAAGCTTCTGGTTCGTCAAGCATTTCGTGAAGCTATCCTCAGTAAAACCAGCGAGTTTCGACATCTGCAGCAGTGCAGCGCGGCCATCGACGTCAGGCGAGGCCCAGGCGATCTGCTGCTTGAACAGCATTTCGACCATCGGCATGTACTGTTCCTGCGGGGCGCAGCGGGCCAGCATGAAGGCTGCGGCAGCGCGCGGATCGAACGGGAATTCGCGGATGATGAAGCGAACCTTGCCCGTATCGACGTATTTCTGCTTGATCGTGTCGAAGGTCGTGACGGCAAAATGCGCGCAGTGCGGGCAGGTCAGCGACATATATTCGACGATCTTGACGGGCGCATCTTCCTTGCCGAGTGCGATCTCCGGCAGCGGGCCGGGTTTCAGCACTTCGTTCATGTCGACATTGCCATCCGAAGGCGGCACTTCATCTTCTGCAGTTGCGGCGGATGCGGTGCCTGCAACGGCAGAAAACGCCACGGAGAGGGCTGCAACGGCAGAGCCGCCCAGCAGGTGGCGTTTGGTCAAGAGCATGTCGGACATCGGCATAGAGTCACCCGTCGTTGAAAGAGGTCTTCGAATGTTTCATGCGATATAACGGCAGCTTGCCGCTAACAAGGCACGGTTGGCCAACTTTCTTCAAAGAATTGTGACCTGGGAAAGACAAAAAGCTGAAATTGCCTTCGGAATCGATGCGGATGTATGAGAATTCAGTGTTCGTCGAGCAAGATCGATGGGATATTTTGCCCAGCATAAAAGAGACGTAGAATAACGACCTGCTCGTTCTTTATGTGATAAGCGGCGGTAACCCGCCGCTCAAATACCATAATACGAACACCTGGACCTAAACCCTCGCGTTGAGGCCCTCGGGCCGCCATTGTCTTAAGTGTTTCGCACTGCTCCCGAAGCCTTCGGATAAATGACAACGCGCGGCTCGGACTATCTTTCGCAATGAACTCATAGATGCCAATAACGTCTTCTTCGGCAAGAGCACTGAAAGAGACCTTATATGTCACGACCGGCGGCTTTCATTCGCTCGGCATGAATTCTTTCAACTTTATCAAAAACCTCATCCGCATCTCTGCCAGGTCTCGGGTCATCGAGCGCCTCCCGGATCTTTGCACGCATTAGTTGATTGATGACTTCTTCTTCACGGTCCAATGCCCTCAAAGCAGCGCGTAGAACTTCACTGGCGGAATCGTAAGCGCCCGATTCCAGCCGGGCATCCACACTACGCTGCTGGTTACCCAGTGTAACCGTGATCGGCTTGCTTCTTCGCATATCCAGCTCCTCGTAGACATTTCGCCTTGAGTATGACAGTGTCATTACCAGAAAGGCAAGCCCGGATTATCCCCTATCGCCGCTTCCAGGCCATCGCCGTGCCCAGGCGCTGAACGGCAGCTCTGATCTTCTCATCCTCGATGCCGTCCATCATGTCAGCCAGCTTGCGGGCCGCCTCGCCCTTCAGCGGCGGCGGTGTGCGCGAACGCTTGGATGCGACTGAGACCGGCTTCTGCACGATGCGGATCTGATTGACGGCATAGAAGCCGAAGAAGCTGTTGATGCGCTGGATGAGTTCGCCTTGCGCATGGGTCAGGAAGAGCGCGCGGGCGCCTTCGCAGGCGATCGTCAAGACACCTGGCTGAAACCGGTCATCTATGCCGGGGCCTGTTCGCTTTGCCCAGGCGATCTTTTCCGGCCGCGTGCAGTCGGCAAAATCCTCGCCGGCGATCTCGTCCCAACAGCCAAGCAGCGTCGTGTTGATGCCCGCGCGCTTTGCCAGCACCGGATCGACGATGCCGTTGGTCAGCTCGGAAATCTGCTTTTCGCCTTTTCGGGGATAACTCATTTCAACCGGGTCTCTACACAGGCTTTATGCGTCAGGCACCTTGATCGCCCGACGCAGCTTGGCCAAGTATAGAGCACTTCCCCTCGACGCGGCAAATCATGACCACGACTTTAGAATCCCCCACGGCCGCATCGCTGCTTGCCTGGTACGACCGACACCACCGTGACCTGCCCTGGCGGGTCTCGCCGCCGATGGCCGCGCGCGGCGTCAAGCCGGACCCCTATCGCATCTGGTTGTCGGAAGTGATGCTGCAGCAGACGACCGTGCCGGCGGTCAAAGCCTATTTCGCGAAGTTCCTCGAGCGCTGGCCGACGGTTGATGATCTCGCAGCCGCCGCGAACGACGACGTGATGGCCGCCTGGGCCGGGCTCGGCTACTACGCGCGCGCCCGCAACCTGAAGAAATGTGCCGAAGCCGTTTCCGCCGATCATGGTGGCCGCTTTCCCGATACCGAGGATGGCTTGCGCGCGCTTCCCGGCATCGGCGACTACACCGCTGCCGCCGTCGCCGCGATCGCGTTCAATCGCCAGGCAGCCGTGATGGACGGCAATGTCGAGCGGGTAATTTCCCGTCTCTACGCGATTTCGGCGCCGCTGCCGGGCGCCAAGCCGATGATGAAGCAGAAGGTAGCGCTGCTGACGCCCGCCGACCGGCCGGGCGATTTTGCTCAGGCGATGATGGATCTCGGCGCGACGATTTGCACGCCCAAACGCCCGGTCTGTTCGCTCTGTCCCTTCAACGGCGCTTGTCAGGCGCTGGCCGGGCATGATCCCGAACGTTTCCCGGTCAAGGCGGCCAAGAAGGAAAAGCCGGTGCGCCAGGGCGCGGCCTTCGTCGCCGTCAATGACGAGGGTGAGATCTTCCTGCGCCGTCGCATTGAAAGCGGGTTGCTCGGAGGGATGACCGAGGTTCCGACAACGGGATGGACGGCGCGGATCGACGGCGAGACCGGCATCGGGGCCGCCCCCTTCCCCGCCGATTGGCAGCCCGCGGGCATGGTGACACATGTCTTCACGCATTTCGAACTGAGATTGTCGATCTGGCGTGCCAAGTCGGTGTCGCAGAGTGACAACCATGACGGATGGTGGGCGCCGGTTACAAATCTTGAAGACCAGGCACTGCCAACAGTCATGAAAAAAGCGATCGCGCAGGCTATTCCCAATGCGTTCGCAAAAAGCCTTTAAATCAGATGCAGGAATTCATTTATGACGACGGAAATACGGCATATCGTTTTCGATATCGGCAAGGTTCTCATCCACTATGATCCAAACCTTCCCTACAGCCGGATCATTCCGGACGATGCCGAGCGCGAATGGTTTTTCGCCAATCTCTGCACTCATGAATGGAACCTCGAGCAGGATCGCGGCCGCACCTGGGCAGACGCCGAGGCCCTGCTGATCGCCGATCATCCCGAACGGGAAGAACAAATCCGCAGCTTCCGTAAATATTGGCATGAGATGGTTCCGCATGCCTATGACGACAGCGTTTCCATTCTGGAACAGTTGATCGCGGAAGGTCGCGACGTCACCATGCTGACCAATTTTGCCTCCGACACCTTTCGCGAGGCGCAGGAGCGCTATCCCTTCCTCAAGAAGCCGCGCGGCGTGACGGTTTCCGGCGATATAGGCCTGATCAAGCCGGATGTCGCGATCTATGATACCCACGCCAAGAGCTTCGGTCTCGACCCGGCC
Source organism: Rhizobium sp. BK289 (assembly GCF_014193575.1). Classification (NCBI taxonomy): domain Bacteria; kingdom Pseudomonadati; phylum Pseudomonadota; class Alphaproteobacteria; order Hyphomicrobiales; family Rhizobiaceae; genus Rhizobium; species Rhizobium sp. BK289. The sequence goes on along the minus strand of NZ_JACHZO010000008.1, from coordinate 279,535 downwards.
TCAACGATCTTCATCGATGATTCCTATCCGAACGTCGAAGGTGCGCGGGCTGCCGGCTGGCATGCAGTTCACTTCACCGGTGCCGAGAAGCTGCATAGCGATCTCGCCGCCCATGGCATAAAGGTTTGAGCCGATGATCTTTGACCCTGCAGAACGTATCGATCTGTTCCATGACGCAATCAATCGCCTCGACTATGAGGCGATCGAGAATTTCTTCGCAGAGGATGCCACCTATGTTTCGAACGGCGTCGGCAGCCTCGCCGGCCGCGCTGCGATCATGGAAGCCTTCCGCGGCTATTTCGATACTTATCCGGACCAGACCGCGTCCAATTCCCTGGTGGAGACGTTGACGCCGCTTTCGGGCCGTGCGGTCTGGTCGGTTCGCGCCACCAACAGCAAGACGGGCAAGCCGCTGATCCGCGAGGGCGAGGAAACGATCACCTTCGATGAGGACGGCCGCGTCGTGCGCGTCGATGTCACGGATTACCAGGACTTCTAAAATCTGAAGCTAAAGACGCGCAAGGCCTTGCCGGATAGATCGTCCGGCAAGGCCCTGCGCATTTCACCTTCTTCCCTGACTGGAGGTACACGGCGGAAGAAGGCGGATATGTTTGCCGGAGATGGCTGAGGCTACTCCACCTTCGCCAGGTCACTGCGGATGATGGCTCTGAGTTCGTCGATCGGACGCAGGGAACGGCCGTCGTCGAAATGCCAGAACATCCACCCGTTGCAGGCATCAAGGCCCTGGACCTTCGCGCCGAGGCGATGAATGGAACCGGCCTCACCGCCGGAAGCAACCGTGCCGTCGGCCCGCACGATGGCGCTATAGCGGCGCTTCGCATCGGTCAGCACCTGGCCGGGCTTGACGAGGCCGCTTTCGATGAGCGTATTGAAGGCAACCCGCACTTCCGCCTTCTTGCCGGTCATGACGGTCAGTTCCGCCTTGCCGAGCGGCTCGACGGCGGCGATACGGGCGCTGGCCGCATCGATATAATCCTGCTCGCGCTCGATGCCGACGAAGTGGCGGCCGAGGCGCTTGGCAACGGCGCCGGTCGTGCCCGATCCGAAGAAGGGATCGAGAATGATGTCGCCGGGCTTAGACGAGGCCATGATGACCCGGGCAAGCAGCGCTTCCGGCTTCTGTGTCGGATGAACCTTCTTGCCGTCGTCACCCTTCAGCCGCTCGTTGCCGCTGCAGATCGGAAACAGCCAGTCGGAGCGCATCTGCACGTCGTCGTTGGCGGCCTTCATTGCGTCGTAATTGAAGGTATAACCCTTCGCCTTGGCGTTCGGGCTTGCCCAGATCATCGTCTCATGCGCGTTCTGGAAGCGGCGGCCCTTGAAATTCGGCATCGGATTGGTCTTGCGCCAGACGATGTCGTTGAGGATCCAGAAGTTCAGATCCTGCAATGTCGCGCCGACGCGGAAGATATTGTGATAGGAGCCGATGACCCAGATCGTGCCCGTCGGCTTCAACACGCGGCGGCAGGCGAGCAGCCAGGCGCGGGTGAAGGCGTCATAAGCTTCGAAGGAGGCGAACTGGTCCCACTCGTCATCGACGGCGTCGACCAGCGACTGGTCCGGACGATGCAGCGTGCCGCCAAGCTGGAGATTGTACGGCGGGTCGGCGAAGATGACGTCGACGGATTGATTGGGCAGTGCCTCAAGAGCGGCCACGCAATCGCCCTTGATGATCGTGTCGATCCAGGACCCCGGAACGGCTGAAGTCCTGAGGTCGGCAAGCGGGAAAACTGACGCCATGTGATACTCGCTGTTACACTTACTCGGTGCTCTTAACTGAGTGTTATGGTTACCTAACTTGGTTACCAAAGGCTAAAGCGGCGTCATATTTTCTGCATTCCCGACGAAACCGCCGGGTATGCAGGCCTTGTCGAAAGGCGCTATCGCGTTGAAAGCCCTAAATATCGTGGACTGCGTGACTGTCGTCGGGTGCTTCTGCTCGTTCCGTCATACCGTAATCGCGAAGCACCTGCGCGACACGCAAGCGATAATCGGCAAAGACCGTCTTGCGCCCCGCTTTCTGGGCGGCGCGATGGGCCTCGCGGTTTCGCCATTCACGAACGGCCGCCTCGTCGCGCCAGAAGGACAGCGACAGGATCTTACCCGGTTGAGTGAGGCTTTCGAAGCGCTCGATGGAGACGAAGCCTTCGATGGTTTCGAGTTCGGAGCGCAGCCTTGCCGCGATGTCGAGGTAGTGCTGACGTTCGTCGGGATGGGGAACGACTTCGAAAATAACTGCGATCATGGCGATATCCTCGGAGCATGCGGCAGCGAGACATTCTTCACGAAAATGCGGTCTTCCTGCAAGATGAAGCGCTCGCGTCGGGCAAAATCGAAATTTGCCTGCGCCAGCGGATCGGTGGCGAGGCTCTTGCGATAGGCCTCGTAGGCGGCGAGATTTTCGATGTTGTAGATGCCGTAGGCGGTCGTCAGTGACCCCTCATGCGGGGCGAAATAGCCGATCAGGTCCGCGCCGTTGCGCGGGATGACCTGGCCCCAGGCTTTGCCATACTCTGCGAAGGCGTCCTGCTTGAACGGATCGATCTGATAGCGGATGAAACAAGTGATCATTGGCTTTCTCCTTTGCTGATGGCACTGTTCTCGCACATTGCAGGACGGAGATGGTTCGGTTACGATCGAAGTATGAAGGAAGGTCCAGACATAGCACAGATCGGCTCGCTGATCGGCGATCCCGCGCGAGCGAATATACTGACGGCGCTGATGGGCGGCCGGGCGTTGACGGCAACGGAACTGGCGGCGGCTGCCGGCGTGACGTTGCAGACCGCCAGCGCCCATCTTTCCAAGCTCGAAGCGGGCGGCCTGCTGGCACAGCGCAAGCAGGGCCGTCATCGCTATTTCACGCTAGCGGATGATCGGGTCGGCAAGCTGCTCGAGGGCATCATGGGTTTTGCAGCCAGCCGCGGCCATTTGCGCCATCGTCCCGGCCCGAAGGAGCCGGCGCTGCGCAAGGCGCGCATCTGCTACGACCATCTGGCCGGCGACTACGGCGTACGCATGCTCGACAGCCTGATCGAGGCAGGGTCGATCTTCGCCGTGGGCGAAGGTCTGAGCCTGACAGCCATCGGCGAGAAGCATTTGGGATCGATCGGCATCGACGTTTCCGGATTGCGCTCAAGCCGCCGCCCGCTTTGCCGATCCTGCCTGGACTGGAGCGAGCGGCGCGCGCATCTCGCCGGCAGCCTTGGGAAGGCGCTGCTTTCGAATTTCCTGGACAAGGGATGGGCGCGGCGCACCGAAAACAGCCGCTCGATCTTCTTCACGCCCGAGGGCGAGCGCCGCTTTCTGGCGCTCTTTCCACTTGAGTTGAGCGATGGCGCCCGGCAGCCAGAGGCCTCGCAGCCAGGGCTGACTAACACGCCTTAGGCTGCCTTGATCAGGACACCGCTGAAATTGCTTGCAGCAATGCGGCTGCAGAGCTCACCCCATTCACAGCCGATGCAGGCATGGCGGATTTCACCGCTGGCGAAATTGCGACGGAGCTTAGAAAGCAGGACGGCATCAGGCACCAGCACCGCGCCTATACCGATCTCTTCGCCTAACAAGGCCGCGACATCGGCAAGGGCAGCCGTATCCCGCTCGACGACGGAAGCCTTGAAGCAGTGCGGCTCCTCCCCGTTCAGGAGCGGAGCGCAGATGTCATCGGGGCCGGAGACGAGTTTGATCTCCTCCCCTTCCGACAGCCGCTCGGCGATGCGGCGATAATTGTCGGTGAAGGCCGAGGTATAGCCTTCACCGACGAAGGTCAGCATGCAGAGCAGATGGTGGGCGCGAAGCCTGACGGTCAATTCAGACGCGCCTTGCCGCTATAGACCTGGATGGTCTTCAGCACCGTCGCTGCAAGCGCGGACTTGAGAACGGCGCCGAGGACAAAGGGCGCGACGCCAAGCAGCCAGCCTTTTTCCGCACCGATCAGCGTTGCAAGCCATGCGCCGCCGATCGCGAGGCAGAGAATGTTGGCCGAGAGATGCGCAAGGAAGCTACGCACGACGCGATTGCCGCTCCAACCTCGCTCGGCAAGCCAGCCGACGAGGGCGGCAATGATCGGGAAGGATGCGAGATAACCCGCCGTCGGACCCATGAAGGACGCAATGCCGCCTGCCCCGCCGGCGAGCACCGGAAAGCCGATCGCAGCTTCGCCCAGCCACGCGAGAACGGTGACCGCACCAAGACGCCAGCCATAAAGCGCACCGATCATGGTAATCGCGAATGTCTGCATGGTGATCGGCACCGGCACCATCGGCACTGCGATTTGCGATGCCAAAGCCAGGATCAACGTTCCGGCGAGAACGAACACAGCCTTGGTAACAAGCGAACGCTGACCAAGGCGAAGCGGATCGAAAGCGACTTCATCTTGATGCTGCAACAGGGACATAGGCTCTCCTTTCAAAATTATAGATAATTTTTAGTCTCATCTATTTTATGAGAGAGATCGCGAAATCAGGCAAGTGGCAGCGACACCAAATTCCGGTAAAGCTCGGGAGTGCGTTGAAAAATAAGGCGAATAAAAATCAGAAAGCACAGGGGACCACAGCCGGGCGTCGAACGAAATGCAGCGATGCCAGGATGGCGGACATTCTCTGTGAGAGTCGTCGTCCAAGAAGCTTCGACCCTCCGCCTTAAAATTATCTATAATTTTCAGCCAACGATTGCGAAAGCTTCGCGCGTCGATCCGGAAGGCGTGCGGACCGGCGCGCGGCCGATCCACTGCACATGCTTCTGGAGGATTGCGGCAGCCTCGTCGGCCCGCCCCTGGCGAAGCACGGCTAGAATGGCGCGATGGTCGTGATCGGTGCGTTTTTCCCAGCCGGATTGCCAGGCTGAGAAGAGAAAGCGAGCGCTGGCGGCATGCAGGTCATCGATGGCAGCCAGCAGGCGCGCCATGCCGCAGGGTGCCAGGATCAGCCGGTGGAAGCGGCGATTGGCCTCCTCCCAGGCGTGGACATCGCCGGCGGCATCGCCGTCACGCGTCGCCTGCTCGGCCTCGTCCAAAATGGCAGGCGTCAGATGCGGGGCCGCATGCCTGAGTGCAAGGCCTTCAAGGGCCGCCCGCATCTCCGCGACCTCGCGGACTTCCTTGAGATCGAAGGAGGCGACGCGCACGCCGCGACGCGGAAGGCTGATCGCCAGTCCTTGCGCCTCGAGCCGCCGGAACGCTTCGCGCACGGGCACATGACTGGTGCCGAACTCCTCGGCGATGTGATCCTGCCGCAGGCGGGCATCGGGCGCGATCTCACCGCGGATGATGCGGTCGGCAAGCACCCGGCTGATGCGGCTGGCAATGGTGTCGTCGCGCTCCTTGGCCATGGCCGATCCTTAAAGGCGGGTCAATCCGATGTCGAGGGCCGATGTCGAGTGCCGATGTCGAGCGACAAGAAATCGTCATCACCTCTTTTGCGCATTTCGACCCTTTCGCTCACTGCAGCGCAGCCATGCCCGCCAATTGGTTGAGCTTTGCGGGCAGATCGTGTAAAGCCCGACCGTCATTTTCCAGAGCATGCTCCGAACCATCGACGGCCTTCCCTGAAGCATGCCGAATCCAGCCCATATCAAAGGCAGTACCTCTCATGAGCAACGGCTTCGACCTCATCATCTTCGACTGCGACGGCGTTCTGGTCGATTCGGAAATCATCGCGGCACAAGTCGAATCCAAACTGCTGACCGATGCGGGCTATCCGATCAGCACCGAGGAAATGGGCGAGCGCTTCGCCGGCATGACCTGGCGCAACATCCTGTTCGAAGTCGAGCGCGAGGCCAGCATCCCCCTCTCCGCTTCGCTGCTCGACAAATCGGAAAAGCTGCTCGACCTGGCGCTTGCCAGCGACGTTCAGCCTATCCCTGGCGTTCCGCTGGCGCTGTCGCGCCTGCCGATGCCGCGCTGCATCTGCTCGAATTCCAGCTCCGAACGGCTTGAGATGATGCTGACGAAGGTCGGCTACTTCAAGCTGTTTGCTCCTAATATCTTTTCCGCCAAGGATCTCGGCGCCGACCGCGTCAAGCCCAAGCCGGACATCTTCCTGCATGGCGCCAAGCAGATGAATGTCAGCCCGGCCAATACGATCGTCGTCGAGGATTCGGTTCACGGCGTTCAGGCGGCGCGTGCCGCCGGCATGCGCGTCATCGGCTTCACCGGCGCATCGCACACCTATCCGTCTCACGCCGATCGGCTGACCGACGCCGGCGCCGAAACCGTCGTCAGCCGCATGGCCGACTTGCCGGGCGTCGTCATGGCGCTCGCCGAATGGGACGGCGTGCTCTGAGGCAATAGGCAATAAATGTTGCGGCTATAGTGCCGGCGGCAGCAAGGACAAGGTGATCTTTTCCTACTGCCTACTGCCTACTGCCTACTGCCTACTGCCTACCGCTTGACTCCAACCTTAGTGACGCTTCTTGCGCGCTGGCTTCTCGCCCTTTGCCGGCTTCTGCGGGCCTTGATCGAAACCGATCTGGACGATGGTGAAGCCGCCGGAACCGCCGGCAACCTGGATATCGTCGTCGGTGAAGAGGAACTGCGCCGTGGTTTCGCCCGGCGGAATCTCCGCAGTATACATGATGGTCTTGCTATAGAGCGCATTGTCATTGTCCATGACGGCGACATGGATCGGCAAGGTGACCTTGCCGGAGCTGCCCATCGGCCCGGCAACCAGGCGCCCTTGCGCGACGACATGAATGCCGAGGCTGGCGCCGTCGCTGGTGCACTGGCGGGTCGCCTGCGCCAGCGAAGCCTGATAGACTAGCTGGTTCGGATCGTCCTTGGCGCCCTTGGCGTAGGTGCGATAGACCGAATCCTCGTCGCGGATGACGGCCTGCGGGCATTTGCCGGCAACATAGGTCTGACCACCGGTCGGAGCCGCCGTCGCGGCACTCGCTTGCGGTGCCACCGTGACGTCCGTTGCCGGCTGTTTTTCACTATTGCCGCCAATACCGAGAGTGCTGCAACCCGTCAGCAATGTCAGAAGCGAAGCGGAGAAAAGACGACGCGAAACCTTGCCAAACACTATTATTCCACCCTCTCCATATATTTCACATTATCGGCCTGCAGCCTGTCAAACGGGCCTTTTATGACACTTGGCGATGGTCTATACCAGCGACGCAGCGAAAAATCGATTGGGTAGACACCGTTTTGGCTCACTTTTCGAGATCGACACATTGCCATAGACAGCCGCCGCATGGCGCCGTTCTCACGCGCCTTGCGCAAACGCGAAAACCACGCGGCTGATCCGACGCAAAAAGACAGGCCGCCGTCGCTTCGTTCCATTACCCTCTCAATCGATCACTCAGGCAATTTTGCGACCAAAGGAATTCTAAGACCGTGGATTACATCTCAACGCGGGGAGAAGCCCCTGCCCTTGGCTTCTGTGACGCTCTTCTGGCCGGCCTTGCCCGTGACGGCGGGCTTTACGTTCCCCGTGAGTGGCCTGTCCTGACGAAGAAGGAAATCCGCGCCTTTCGCGGCAAGAGCTATCAGGAGGTCGCTTTCGCGGTCCTCTCGCCCTTCACCAACGGCGAGATCCCCGCCGACGTCTTTCGCGGCATGATCGACGATGCCTACGCCACTTTCCGGCATCCCGCGGTGGCGCCGCTCGTCCAGACCGGGCCAAACAGCTTCGTCATGGAACTCTTCCACGGCACCACACTCGCCTTCAAGGATGTCGCCATGCAGCTGCTGGCGCGGCTGATGGATTACGCGCTGGAGAAGCGGGGCCAGCGGGCGACCATCGTCGGCGCCACCTCGGGCGATACCGGTGGTGCGGCGATCGACGCCTTTGCCGGGCGCGAGCGTACCGACATCTTCATCCTCTTTCCGCATGGGAAGGTCTCGCCGGTGCAGCAGCGGCAGATGACCACCTCGACGGCGGCGAATGTGCATGCATTGGCGATCAAGGGCAATTTCGACGATTGCCAGAACCTCGTCAAAGCCATGTTCAACGACGCCGCCTTCCGCGACAAGGTCAAGCTTTCCGGCGTCAATTCCATCAACTGGGCGCGAATCATGGCGCAGGTGGTCTATTATTTCACCACCGCGGTCGCTCTTGGCGGCCCGGACAGGAAGATTTCCTTCACCGTGCCGACAGGCAATTTCGGCGATATTTTCGCCGGCTATGTCGCTAAGCGCATGGGCCTTCCAATCGAGCGCCTGGTCATCGCCACCAACGAGAACGATATCCTGGCACGCACGCTGAAGACAGGCCGCTACGAGATGCGTTCCGTCAAGGCAACCACCTCTCCGTCGATGGATATCCAGATTTCCTCCAACTTCGAACGGCTGCTGTTCGAAGCCAACGGCCGCGATGCATCCAAGGTGCGCGCCGCCATGGAGAGCCTGAAGCAGTCGAACGGCTTTTCGATCAGCGAAGAGGTCCTGAAGTTCATCAAGAAGGACTTCCGCGCCGGTCGCGCCAGCGAGAAGCAGGTGGCCGAAACGATCCGCAAAACCCTTGCCGACACGGGCTATCTGCTCGATCCGCATACGGCGATCGGAGCCTTCGTCGCCGCGAAGAACGAGCGTCCCAGCAGCCCGATGGTAACGCTCGCCACCGCGCATCCTGCAAAATTCCCCGCCGCAGTAAAATCCGCATCCGGTATTGACCCGGCGCTTCCGACGTGGCTTGCTGGTCTGATGACCAGGGAGGAGCGTTTCGACATTCTCGATCCGGAACTTAAAGCCGTTGAAGGCTTTATCGGCAAGCACGCCCGGGCCGGGGAGTAACAGACGCGGAAAGACAAGCGATGACAGTGGAGTGCACCCGGCTTGCGTCCGGGCTGACAGTAGCAACCCAATCGATGCCACACCTTGAAAGCGTGGCACTCGGCGTTTGGATCAAATCGGGCTCGCGTAACGAGACGGAAGCAGAACACGGTATCGCGCATCTGCTCGAGCACATGGCGTTCAAGGGCACGGGACGGCGCTCCGCCCGGCAGATCGCCGAGGAAATCGAGAATGTCGGTGGCGAAGTCAACGCTGCCACTTCGACCGAAACCACATCCTATTATGCCCGCGTTTTAAAGGATCACGTGCCGCTGGCCGTCGATATCCTTGCCGATATCCTGACGGAGTCCGCCTTCGACGAGGAAGAGCTGGCGCGCGAAAAGCAAGTCATCCTGCAGGAAATCAATGCGGCGAACGACACGCCCGACGATGTCGTCTTCGACAAGTTTTCCGAAGTCGCCTATCGCGGCCAGACACTCGGGCGCGCCATTCTCGGCACGCCGGAGACGGTCGTCTCCTTCTCGCCGGAACAGATCCGCCATTACCTCGGCCGCAACTATACGACCGATCGCATGTTCGTCGTGGCGGCCGGCGCTGTGGATCATGAAAGCTTCGTACGTCAGGTCGAGGAACGCTTCTCCAGCCTGCCGACGAAACCGTCCGCTCCGCCCGTTATCGAGCCTGCCCGCTATATCGGCGGCAATATCCGGGAAACGCGTGACCTGATGGATGCGCAGATCCTGCTCGGCTTCGAGGGACGCGCCTATCACACCCGCGATTTCTATTGTTCGCAAATCCTCGCCAACATCCTCGGCGGCGGCATGTCCTCGCGCCTGTTCCAGGAAGTGCGCGAATTCCGCGGCCTCTGTTATTCGGTCTATGCCTTTCATTGGGGCTTCTCCGACACGGGCATCTTCGGCATCCATGCCGCGACCGGCGGCGAGAACCTGCCGGAACTGCTGCCCGTCATCATCGACGAGCTGCACAAGTCGTCTCATGATATCCAGCAGCAGGAAATCGAGCGCGCCCGCGCCCAGATCCGGGCTCAGCTGCTGATGGGCCAGGAAAGCCCGGCCGCCCGCGCCGGTCAGGTCGCCCGGCAGATGATGCTTTACGGCCGCCCCATCCCGAACCAGGAGATGCTGGAACGCCTGGAAGGCATCACCATCGATCGTTTGACGGATCTTGCCGGCCGTCTGTTCTTCGATACAGTACCGACGCTTTCGGCGATCGGGCCGCTGGAGCAGCTCGCGCCGATGGAAGACATCGTCACGTCACTGTCGTCACCGGCCCCTGCTTCCAAAAGCGCAAGCGGCTAAGGGCATGCCGCGAGCCTATGGGTTCAATTCTCGGGGGAGTGCTTGGCGGCATGCAAAAATCTGTCTTTCGGTTTCTCTCACGTCATTCGGACGCGGTTGAACTCGAAAACGATACATATTTGCTGCGCCTGCCGCGCTACTCCGATTTCAACCAATGGCATAGGCTCCGGGCGGAGAGCCGCCGCTTCCTGGAACCCTGGGAGCCGACCTGGCGGCATGACGAGCTGACGGAGGGCGCCTATCGGGCCCGCATCATCCGCGGCAAGCAGGAATATAGTTCCGGCCAGGCGATACCGCTGTTCATCTTCCTGCGGGAAAACATGACCCTGGTTGGCGGGATTACGATCGGCTATATTCGCCGCGGTGCCGCGCAGAGCTGCATGATCGGATATTGGATGGGCGAGCGTTATTCCGGTCAGGGCCATATGTTCGCCGCACTTCAATTGGTTATACCCTATATCTTTTCCGGACTTGAGTTGCACCGAATTGAAGCAGCCTGTATTCCGGACAATGAGCGTAGCATGCGGCTTTTGCAAAAAGCCGGTTTCCAGCGGGAAGGTCATTTGCGCGGTTATCTTAAAATCAACGGTCAGTGGCGCGACCATGTGATGTTTTCAAGGTTGGCATCCGACGCCAACCCGAACCGAAACCTCGACAAGCGATGATCGCCGGATTCACGCAGACGGGAACGATGGCCCGGCGGCTATGTGCTGTTATCGCGACGCTTGCGGCCACCGTGATGCTGTTGATCGCCGGAATGGCGCATGCGGCAGAGCCCGTAAAAATTTCGCGCGACGATACCGCTCTCGATCTGACGGCGACGACGGAGATCTACAGAAATCAAGGTGAAGCCTTCCAGGTTTCGACGGCGGCCGGCGCCGATGGCATCCGGCGCCGCATCGAGGTCCGCTCCTCCTCGCCGAACCACCAGGGCGACTGGGCGGTCTTCGCGCTCGCCAATGTCTCCGAAGAGCAGTTGGAGCGCGTCATCGTTGCTCCGCATTTCCGCCTGGTGAATTCGAAGGTCTTCTGGCCCGATCTCGGCTCGCAGCGCATCGTCGCGATCACGCCGAGCGAAGGTTTCGCGCTCGACCGACAGCCGAGCGACGAGGCCGATGTCTTCCGCATCACGCTGAACCCTGGTGCCGTCGTCACCTTCGTTGCCGAGCTTTCGTCGCCGAACCTGCCGCAGCTCTATCTCTGGGAACCGAACGCCTACAAGGATACAGTCAACGCCTTCACGCTCTATCGCGGCATCGTGCTCGGCATTGCCGGCCTGCTGGCGGTGTTCCTGACCATCCTTTTCGTGGTCAAGGGCACGTCGATGCTGCCGGCGACGGCGGCTCTCGCCTGGGCCGTGCTCGGCTATATCTGCGTGGATTTCGGCTTCCTCGGCAAGCTCATCACCATAACCTCCGGCGACCAGCGAATATGGCGCGCCTGTGCGGAGGTGGCGCTTGCATCGAGCCTGGTGATCTTCCTGTTCACCTATCTCAATCTCAATCGCTGGCATGCCCATCTCGGCTACGTGACGCTCGCCTGGGTTCTCGGCCTCGCCCTGCTCTTCGGCGTGGCGATCTACGATCCATCGATCGCGGCCGGCATTGCACGGCTGTCGCTGGCGCTGACCGCAACGGCGGGTCTGCTGCTCATCATCTATCTCGGCTTCAGCCGCTATGATCGTGCCATCCTGCTCGTGCCCGCCTGGGCGCTGATCCTCGTCTGGCTGTTCGGAGCCTGGATGACGGTCATGGGCAAGCTCGACAACGACATCATCCAGCCTGCGCTCGGCGGCGGCCTCGTCCTCATCGTTCTGCTGATCGGCTTCACAGTCATGCAGCACGCCTTTGCCGGCGGCGCCTTCCAGCAGGGCCTGTTCTCGGATCTGGAACGGCAATCCCTGGCGCTGACGGGCTCCGGCGATACAGTATGGGACTGGGACGTCGCCCGTGACCGCGTCGTGACGACGCCCGATATCTCGATGAAGCTCGGCCTTTCGCCCGGCACCATGCATGGCGCGGCGCGCAACTGGCTGCCGCGGCTGCATCCCGACGATCGCGATCGGTTCCGCGCCACACTCGACGTGCTTCTGGAACATCGGCGCGGCCGGCTGAACCATGAATTCCGAATTCGTGCCGAAGACGGGCATTTCCACTGGCTGTCAATCCGCGCCCGGCCTGTGCTGGGGTCGAACGGCGAGATCATCCGCTGCGTCGGCACGATCGTCGACATTACCGAACAGAAGAATTCAGTCGAACGGCTGCTGCACGATGCCGTCCACGATAATCTCACCGGATTGCCGAACCGCCAGATCTTTCTCGACCGCCTGCAGGCCGTTCTGACGCTGGCTTCCGATGGAAATCAATTGCGGCCGACGGTCATGGTCATCGACATCGATCGCTACAAGCTCGTCAACGATACGCTGGGCTTTGCCGCAGGCGACAATATCCTGATCGCGCTGACCCGTCGCCTTCGCCGCCTGATGAAGCCGCAGGATACGCTGGCGCGTCTTTCCGGTGACCAGTTCGGCCTCATCCTCGTTTCCGAACGCGATCCAGCCAAGGTCGCCGACTTTGCCGACGCGATCAGCAAGGCGATCATGGTGCCGATCAATTTCGCCAATCGTGAAATCATCCTGACGGCATCGGTCGGGCTGACGTCGTGGGTCGACCAGCAGGAAAATGCGGCCGGCATGCTGAGCGATGCGGAACTCGCCATGTATCGCGCCAAGCGCGCCGGCGGCAATCGCGTCGAGCCTTTCCAGCCGGCTTTCCGCAGCTTCGGCACCGACCGGCTGCAGCTCGAAACCGATCTGCGCCGCGCCGTCGAGCGCAAGGAACTTTCGCTGGTCTATCAGCCGATCGTCCGCCTGGAAGATGCCGAGGTCGCAGGCTTCGAGGCGCTGATGCGCTGGGAGCATCCCAAGCGCGGCAATATTCCGCCAACGGAATTCATTCCGATCGCGGAGGCTTCCGACATCATCGGCCCGCTCGGCATGTTCGCGCTCGAACAGGCGACCAACGACCTGAAGGCATGGCAGCGACAGACCGGCGACCTGCCGCTGTTCGTCTCCATCAACCTTTCCAGCGTGCAGCTGCTCAACAACGAGCTTTACGACGATATCCGTGCCCTGCTTGCCAAAACCCATTGCGACCCAAACCGTATCAAGCTGGAGCTGACGGAATCGCAGGTGATGGAGAATCCGGAACAGGCGCGGCTCGTGCTCGACAAGCTGCGCGACGCAGGCATCGGTCTGGCGCTCGACGATTTCGGCACGGGCTATTCGTCGCTCGCCTATCTCACCCGCTTCCCCTTCGACACGATCAAGCTCGACAAGGCGATGGTCCGCGACGACAGCGACAAGAAGGCTGTTCTTCTGCGTTCGGTTATTTCCATGGCGCGCGAACTCAACATGCGCGTGGTCGCCGAAGGCATCGAATCCGAAGAGGATGCGCTGGAACTGGCCAAGATCGGCTGCACCTACGGCCAGAGCTTCATCTTCGGCCCGCCGATGGGATCGGATTCGGTGCTCCGTCTGTTGAAGGAACGGTTTCCGCTGACGAAACGCGCCTAGTCCCTCCCCCTACTCGGCGCCGATGGATCGCAGCGCCGCTCAGGCACTGGCGATCAGTTCCCTTACATAGTCGAGCTTCGCAACCACCGGCGGCGAGAGGATGAAGGGATAGGAATCCGGCTGTCCCATGCTGCGCTGGATGGAATTGATCGCCACGCTCAACGGGATCCAGGCATTGACGAGCTGTTCGGCGCTTTCAGCCTCATAGGGATTGAAATCCACCTCCGCGGCCATGTCGTGATAGCGATAGGGGTCGATCGCCAGTCCGAAGGAACGCGCCGTTTCCAGCGTATCGACGATATGCAGATAATGGGCGAAGCACTCGGCAAAATCCTCCCACGGATGCGCACTAGCATAGGCGCTGATGAAACTCTCCTGCCAGTTCGCGGGAGGGCCATTGTCGTAATGGGCCTGAAGCGCCGCACCATAATCGGCGCGCTCATCGCCGAAGACAGCGCGGAAGCCGTCGAACCGTCCGCGGTCGCGAACAAGCTTGTTCCAGATGAAATGACCCGTCTCGTGGCGGAAGTGACCGAGCAAGGTGCGATAGGGCTCGTTCATGGAGGCGCGCGTCTGCTCTCGCGTGACATCATCCGCCTCGGCGGCGCGAATGGCGATCAACCCTTCCTCGTGGCCAGTCATGGCCGGGACGACGGTACCGCCCTGCACTTCATCCTCGAGGAAATCGAAAACCAGGCCACCATCCGGATCCTGCTGCCGATCGGGATGCGGCAAATTCCAGCGGAGCAAGGAATAGAACAGATGCCTCTGCGCCTGACCGATACGCCGCCAGCGATCTATACCCTGCTGCGTATCGGTATTCGGTACCAGCCGATTATGACGGCAAGCGACGCAAAAGGGCTGCGGATCGCCAGTATCGACGAGCCAGTTGCAGATGTCGAGCTCGGCATTGGCGCAGAAGCGCACAGGCCTCTCAGGCTCGGAAACAGGATGCCATGTCACATCGTCGACGGCGTCGAGTGCATAGATCGCCAGGCGATCGGGAACGAAGCCGAGCTGATGGCCGCAGCGGACGCACTGCCTATTGTCGAAATGGACGGGCTGGCCGCAATGGTCGCAGGTGAAAAGCCGCATGCTCCCCTCGGAAATGCAAGATTGGCGAGAACAAAGAGCCTGCCACGTTTCCGTAACAGGCTCTTCCTCCCAACATCGCTGCTACGACGTCAATTCAGACGGAACAGCGAGCACGGATTGGAATATACAACAGCCGGTCACATCCGGTCGACCGCGCCTTTGACCTTGTCCTTGGCCTTGCCAACGGCGGTCTGCATCTTGCCCTTGGCTTCCTGCGTAGCGCCCTTGGCGCGCATGTCCTTGTTGTTGGTCGCCTTGCCGGTCATCTGCTTGGCCTTGCCGGCGATTTCGTTCACCTTACCGGATACCTTGTCGGTCGTGCTGCTCATGTCTGACGCCTCCCTGGCTGGCACGGCGGAATTGCCGTTGCGCTGCCGGGGAAACGTCACATCGGCTATTTCGTTCCGAAACAACGCAAATCAGCTCAACTGTGGCCAGCGTGCGGCGACAGCATTGCGGCGTTGATGCCCATGAGGGCCAAGGCCCGATCATATTTGTTATCGAGGCTGCGGTCGAAGATCAGTTCTTCGTTCGCCGGGCAGTTCAGCCAGCCATTATTGCCGATCTCCGCCTCGAGCTGACCGGCACCCCAGCCGGCATAACCGAGCAGCATCGTCGCACGTTTCGGACCGCTTCCCTTGGAAATAGCCCGGACGATATCGAGCGTCGCCGTCAGGCTTATATCGTCACTGACCGGAATGCTGCTGTCGCTGATGTAATCGTCGGAATGCAAGACGAAGCCGCGCCCGCTTTCAACCGGACCGCCGGTCTGGATGGGAAAATCCCGTGCGCCTTGCGGAAGCACGATGGCATCGTCGTCCTTGATCATTTCGAGATGCAAGAGGACATCGGTGAATGTCAGCTTCTGGGCCCGATTGATGACGAAACCCATGGCACCTGCGTCGGAATGGGCACAGATATAAACCACCGTCCGGTGAAAGTTCCGATCCTCCATGCCCGGCATGGCGATCAGGAACTGACCGTCGAGAAAACCTCTTTCGCGTCTATTCTTCAGCGTCGATAGGGACATCGTGCCTCCTGACCGCAGTCTCCAACTGCACCGCCTTTAATCAAGATGGGGCAATGTCATAAATCAATCAACTGAAAATGATCATTTCCCTCTTCCGTCATGCTGGCCCCCGGCAATTCGATCCGTTAAATCCTTGTTTCATGATTGGAATAAGCACTCCGATACGCCTCTCGGCATTGTTCGCCGCCTCTCTATTCACCGCCGCAACGGCCCATGCCGCCATGAGCGAATGGATGGACAATCAAGGTGGACGCATGCGCCTGATAGCGCTTGCGCCTGGCGCGGAAGGACATATCCGCGCCGCCCTGCAGATCGAACCGGCGCCCGGCTGGATCACCTATTGGCGCGAACCGGGCCAGGGCGGAATTCCGCCTCAGGTGACGCCGGCACCCGATAGCGGCGTGACGCTGGAAAAGGCCGGCTATCCTGTGCCGAAGCAGATCACGGTCGGCAATATCAAGGAGATCGGCTATGATGCGCCGGTGATCTTGCCGCTCGATTTTCGCGTGACCGGCAAGACGCCGGCGGAACTCAAGCTGACCGCTTTCGTAGGCCTGTGCAAGGAGATCTGCATCCCCTTCCAAGCTGATTATTCGTTGCCGCTGCCGGCCGGCGAGCAGCCGACGACACATGAACTCGCCCTGCTGGATGCTGCCAGAGCACTGCTGCCGGAAGCCCCTTCATCCCATTTCGCTGTTCAGAGCCACAAAATCTCCGCCGATGCCAAGACGCTTTCGCTGCAGCTGGCATTGCCGGAGGCAACCGGCGATGCGCCAACGATCTATGTGACGGGACCATCGGGCTATGTGTTCTTCCAGCAAATGAACGCAAAACGGGATGGGAGCACCTTCTCGACCGATATTGAGATCGGCAAGCTGCCGAAGAATTATGATCCGAAAGGCAAGAGCTGGGGCATTCTGATCGTCGACGGCGATCGGGCGATGGAAACCAGCCTTGTGCTTGAATAGGCCGGACCTGGAGTATTTGTATCTATGCATCCGGGCGGAAAACCGCTGCGCACTTTTCCTGGAATTGCTCTATAGTTTCCTGCACCCGCTTCAAACCATCGGCGGCGCAGCAGCGCCCCGAATTCACGACCCGAGGAGAGAACCATGTCTATCGCCATCGGCGACACGCTGCCTGCCGCCACCTTCAAGGAAAAGACCGCCGACGGCCCGGTCGAGATCACCACCGAGCAGCTGTTTGCCGGCAAGCGCGTCGTGCTCTTTGCCGTTCCCGGCGCGTTTACGCCCACCTGCTCGCTCAATCATCTGCCGGGCTTTCTCGAGAACCGCGACGCGATTCTCGCCAAGGGCGTCGATGACATCGCCGTGGTCGCCATCAATGACTGGCATGTCATGGGCGCCTGGGCACAATCATCGGGCGGCCTGGGCAAGATTCATTTCCTTGCCGATTGGGACGGTTCCTTCACCAAGGCGCTCGGCCTCGATGTCGACCTCTCCGCCGGCGGCCTCGGCATCCGCTCGAAGCGTTATTCCATGCTGGTGGAAGACGGCGTAGTGAAGACACTGAACATCGAGGAAAGTCCCGGCCAGGCAACGGTTTCGGGTGCGGCTGCGATGATCGAGCAGCTTTAAGATCATTCAGATGGAAAATGCAGAGCGCCTCAGAGGCGCTCTTTCTTTATTTGTCCTCGTGGAAATGGGCATCGAAATCGCGATGTCCTTCGAGCACATTCACAACCTCGAAAACATCATCGATATAGCGGAAGAAGATCACATATCCGCGAAATGCAAAGCTACGCATGTCGTTTCTCAACTCCGGCCGCAGGCGGCCCATGTGACCTGGCAAAGCGGCGAGATTTGCGCACTTGCGGCGTAATTGCCCAGTAAATTCCAAAGCGACTTTTGGGCTGCCGCTTTGACGCGTTATAAATACAAGAATATCCAGGATGTTATCCTGGGCTGTGGCTGTATAACGAAGCCGAGGCACTCAACGGCTTTCTTTTGGCAGTTCGGCCGCCTTGGCTTCCAAAGCGGCGCCAAGCTCCTCGTCAGATACATCGCCTCCGCGATCGATCGATGCCTCCAGAGTACGCCGTAGCGCTGCTATTTTCGCCTCCCGCTCCTCTACGAGCCGGAGACCTTCGCGCACAACTTCACTGGCGGAGCTGTAACGCCCCTCTTCCACTGTTTTCTCAACGAATTTTTCCCAGCGTTCACCGATAGAAACATTCATAAGCATCTCTCCCGTAACGTCAGGCCAGTGAATGACAGATAATGCTCTATCTATAGCATTATTGACGCAGGCCGCCAATTACCGGTGCTCGGCCACTGCCAATCTACTCTCCGCCTCTTTTTCGCCGTATTTCATCGGCTACAACATGTAATGTTATTACATAATTGAAAGCGCCGGAATGCCTTTTGACCGTGATCCTTTCGCAGCGTCCCTCATGGGGCGCTCGGCCTTGATGCGCCTTGCCTATGTGGCGATCGGCATTGCGGTGCTCTGGGCCGCCATCGGTTGGGCGGTGGCGCTGGCATGAACGATCTGATCCGCCTCAGCAATCTCACCGTCACCTATGAGCGCCATCCGGCCGTCCACCACATCTCGGGCGGCTTTGCCGCCGGCAGCCTGACGGCGATTGCCGGGCCGAACGGGGCCGGCAAGTCGACGCTGCTGAAAGCGATCGTCGGCGAATTGCGGCCGGCGGAAGGCTCGGTCGATCGCGGCCCGCTGACGCGCAACGACTTCGGCTATCTGCCGCAAGCGGCCGATATGAACCGCCTCTTCCCGATCTCGGTCGCCGATACTGTCATGCTCGGCGCCTGGAAGAATGCCGGTGCTTTCGGCCGATTTTCACGCAAAGATGCCGAACGGGCGCGCGATGCGCTCGGCATCGTCGGTCTGTCAGGCTTCGAAAGCCGACATATCGGCTCGCTTTCAGCCGGGCAGTTCCAGCGGGTACTGTTTGCGCGGCTGCTGCTGCAGGATGCCCGTGTCATTCTCCTGGATGAACCTTTCACCGCGATCGACCAGCGCACGACACGCGATCTTCTCGACCTCGTGCTGAGATGGAACCGGGAGGGACGCACGGTCATCGCTGTGCTGCACGATTTCGAGCAGGTGCAAAGCTATTTCCCCGAAACGCTGCTGATCGCCCGCGAACTCGTAGGATGGGGCAGGACGGAAGATGTCATGAGCCCAACGAACCTCATCAAGGCGCGCGCCATGGCCGAAAGCTGGGACGAGGAGGCCGAAGCATGCCTGCCGGAAGAGGAGCATGACAGTGGCGAACTCGCGAAGCGGGAGCCGGCCGAATGACCGTCTACGACATCTTCCTCGCGCCCTTCGCGGATTACGGCTTCATGCGGCGCGCGCTGATTGCCTGCGTCTGCCTCGGCCTCGGCTCCGGGCCTATCGGCGTTTTCCTGATGCTCAGGCGCATGAGCCTGATGGGCGATGCGATGAGCCACGCCGTCCTGCCTGGTGCTGCTATCGGCTATCTCATTGCCGGCTCGCTGTCGCTGACGGCCATGGGGCTTGGCGGGCTCGTGGCCGGCCTTTCGGTGGCGCTGCTCTCCGGCCTCGTCAGCCGCACGACCGTGCTGCAGGAGGATGCGAGTTTTGCCAGCTTCTATCTGACCTCGCTGGCGCTGGGCGTTCTCATCGTATCGCTGCGCGGCTCCAATATCGATCTTCTGCATGTGCTCTTCGGCACCATTCTTGCAATCGATGCGCCTGCCCTCTACCAGATCGGCGCGATCACCACAGTGACGCTGTTGGCGCTCGCCGTCATCTACCGGCCGCTTGTGATGGAATGCTTCGATCCCGGTTTCCTGCGTGCGGTCGGCGGACGCGGACCGCTCTATCACTTCCTGTTCCTGCTGTTGGTCGTGCTTAATCTCGTGGCAAGCTTCCAGGCGCTCGGCACGCTGATGGCCGTCGGGCTGATGATGCTGCCGGCCGCCGTGGCGCAGCTCTGGTCGCGCAGCCTGCCTGCCATGATGGCGATCGCAACGGGCACGGCGATGGCTTCAGGCTATCTCGGCCTTATTGCCTCCTACCATCTCGAATTTGCTTCAGGCCCCACGATCATCATCACCGCCAGCCTGATCTACGGCTTCTCCATTCTCTTCGCACCCTCGGGCCTTGCCCGGCGGTTCTTCCCCCGTCCCCATCTCCGGGGCTAATCCGAACAAGGAGACTCGCATGAACAAACAGAGACTGCTTCTCTCTGCGGCTGCAACAGCCTTCGTCGCCTTCGGCGTCGCTGCACCCGCTTCTGCCGAAACGCTCAATGTCGTGGCGTCCTTCACCGTGCTCGCCGATGTCGTCAAGCATGTCGGCGGTGACCACGTGAAGGTATCGAGCCTCGTCGGCGCGAACGGCGACCCCCATGAATTCGAGCCGTCTCCGGCCGATGCCAAGACGCTGAACGCTGCCAAGGTCGTCTTCGTCAGCGGCGAAGGCCTGGAAGGCTGGATGGACCGGCTGATCAGCGCATCCGGCTACAAGGGAACGCCTGTTGTCGCTTCCGAAGGCATCAACACCCGCACCATGGTGGATGACGGTAAGACCGTCACCGATCCGCATGTCTGGAACAGCCCGATCAATGTGAAGATCTGGGTCGCCAATATCGAAAAGGCTCTTTCCGCCGCCGATCCGGCCGACGCCGCCGATTTCAAGGCCAATGCCGAGCGCTACACGAAGGTTCTGACTGAGCTTGACACCTATGCGCACAGCAAGTTTGACAAGATTCCGGACGATCGCCGCAAAGTGCTGACGAGCCATGATGCCTTCGGCTACTTCGGCCGCGAATATAAGGTGAACTTCCTTGCTCCGATTGGCTTTTCGACAGAGACGGAAGCCTCGGCTGCCAAGGTCGCCCAGCTGATCGAGCAGATCAAGACCGAGCATGTGAAGACTTACTTCTTCGAAAACTCAAACGACCCGCGCCTCGTCAAGCAGGTTGCCAAGGCAACCGGCGCCGAACCCGGCGGTGAGCTCTATGTCGAATCGCTGTCAAAGGCCAACGGGCCAGCTTCGACTTATGAAAAAATGTTCCGTTATAACGTTGATCAACTCGCTGCAGCGATGGCGAAGTCGAGCTGAAGCAGCCGAACAAGCATGGCCGCGGGCATATGCCCGCGGCTTCTCCCATACCTCAATATCCAACCCAAGCATGCTGCAGCACTCATGACTTGACGGCAATTGCATAACAATTTATATAACTAGTTATGAAATTGAGTTGAGGATCGCCATGGTCGAGGATATCGTGAAATCGCTGGGATTCCTTTGTCTCGGCAGCCGCTTTCGTCGCATCGGCGAACGACTTCAGGCAGACACCCAGCAGATTATGGAGGAGCTTGGCGTTTCGCTACAATCTGCCCAATATCCCTTCCTGGCCGCAATCGATCGGGCTGGTCCGCTTACCATCGGTGAACTTGCGCAAGCTGTCGGCATCACCCAGCCGGGAGCCACGCGCACCATCTCTCAGCTTTTGGAATTGGGTTATGTCGACATGCAGGCCTCGCCCGAAGACCAGCGCCGAAGATTGGTCTCGCTGACCCCGCAAGGACAGGAACTCGTCGATTATTCGAAACGATTCGTCTGGCCGCGTATCGAACAGGCGGTAACGGAGCTCTGCGGCGAGAGTTCCAGGCCGATCCTGCAACAACTCGCCGCAATCGAGGACGGGCTTGCCGAAGCGCCGCTTGCCCGTCGGGGCAATCCCGACAAGGAGCAGAAACCATGAGCCATATTCTCGACCGGCCGGCCTGGAGCGCGCTTCGTACCGCCCACGCGACCTTGGCCGAAGGCAGCGAGCATGCCCTCCGCTATCCACCTTCCATCGTGCCTTTCGCCGCGCCTGCCGATGATACGTCGGAAAGCCTGGAGGCTTTGCAGAGTCTGCCGGCAGCCGGCGAGATCATGGCGCTCGTGGAAGCCAACCCTCTCCCACTCCCCCAGGGCTTGACGATCGTCTCCGAAAGCAAGTTGGTGCAGATGATCGCGGAACGGCCCTATCAGCGGATTTCCGACAGCCGGATCGAAGCGCTGACGGAAGCCGATGCAACGGAGATGCTTGCCCTGGCCACGCTGACCGAACCCGGCCCGTTTACGCTGCGCGCCCAAAGTCTCGGCCCATTTTGGGGTGTGAAGATCGATGGCCGCCTCGTTGCCATGGCCGGCCAGCGCATGCGCCAGCCTGGCTTTACCGAACTCAGCGGCCTTTGCACCCATCCAGATTTTCAGGGACGGGGCCTCGGCACCCTGCTCTTCCGCTTCGTTGCCGGCGAAATCTCGGCGAGAGACGAAACCGTCTACCTGCACGCCCGTGCCACGAACACGCCTGCGATCTCGCTTTACAGGGCAATGGGCTTCCGCTTGCGCTCCGAGATGAACCTCCGGGTCGTCGCGCCCAGGCGGCCGGCATGAGCATGGTCGAAGCCTGCGCCTGCCGCCCGTTCCATTAAAGATTGAAATCGAAGATCATCAGGCCGGCCAGGCCGCCATCCGTGGACGAAACGATCCGTTCGCCGACAGCGACGTGATCAGGATGCACTAGATAGGCATCGCGCGCTTCGGCACTTTCAAAAGTGACGACAAATCCATCGGCGAAGCCGCCATGCAGGCCCTCGGGCGAGACGTTTGGCCCATATTTCACGTCGACAATACCCGGAATGACCTTCTGCAAGGCGGCGACGGATTCGAAGAGCGCCCTCTTCTCCTCCTGTGTCAGGGCGGATTTGAGTCTAAGAAAAACGCAATGCAGGATCATAAGTCAGTCTCCCTGGAAATCGGGAGCAGCATAGAGGTAAAGGGCAGCGGGGCAAGGCGCCGATTCGCGAACATTCCGTTCCAGGCAGCGGAGCCAATTGTAAACTGCTCAGCTCGAAGCACAGCTCACGCCGACAGATGGTATTTGGCTGTTGCGATGATCTCACGCGTTAATTCGGCAAGCCGATCGGCCGCGAGGCGGCTCACCTGCCAATATAATGGGATGTTCAGCGGGGTATCGGGAATCAGCTCGACCAAGCGCCCGGCCTGCAGATGTTCCCGTACGAGCTGGATGGGATTCATGCCCCATCCCATGCCTGAGAGGCTGGCATCGACGAAGCCCTGTGTCGACGGCAGCCAGTGGCTCGGATAGGTAAAATCCTTTCCGAATGTCTGGCGTATCCACTGGCTTTGAAGCCTGTCCTTCTGGTTAAAGGTCAAGGCCGGCGCATTCACGATCGCTTCCGGGGTCACGCCCGCTTTAAAATACCGGGCCATGAAATCGGGGCTTGCAGTCGCATGATAGCGGAGCGCACCGAGGGATGTGCGCCGGCATCCCTGGATCGGCTTTTCCAGGCTGGTGACGGCCGCGATCACCCGCCCGCGCTGCAGCCATTCGGCGGTATGATCCTGGTCATCGATGGCGATATTCAGCAGATAGGGAGAGCGCTTGGCAAAGCCGGATATGGCCTCTACGAACCACGTCCCGAGGCTATCGGCATTCGTGGCAATGCGAAGCATTACCTTTTGCTGGGGCTCGCCCGGATCGGCGAGGGCCGGCAGGCGCCCGAACAGCTCGTCTTCGAGCATGCCGACATTCTCCATATGGCGGCAGAGCCATTCGCCCTTTTCCGTCGCGGTGCACGGGTTGCTCCTGGCGATCAGAACCACGCCGAGGCGCTCCTCAAGCTGTTTCACCCGCTGCGAGACGGCCGACGGCGTTACGTTCAGAATGCCCGCAGCCTTTTCGAAGCTGCCGGTCTGCACGACCATTGAGACGGCACGGAGAGCTGAATAGTCGAGCATAGCTTAGTTTTTCTTAATCCGGGTTAGCAACATTAATTAGCCTAAACCCACATATGGCGATACTGAAAGGCTCATTCATTTCGGAGCATTTCGCTAAAACTTTTCTTTTTTGCGCAATTCCGGACGAAAACCGCTTCGCACTTTTACCGGAATTGCTTCGAGCATGAATTTTTCGATTTACCTGACAGGCCTCACGATGGGCCTCAGCCTGATTGTCGCGATCGGTGCGCAAAACGCCTTCGTCCTGCGCCAGGGCCTTCGCAACGAACATGTATTCGCCGTCTGCCTCGCCTGCGCCCTCTCCGATGCCGCGCTCATCGTGCTCGGGGTGACGAGCTTTCGCCAGATCGCCGCCCTGCTTCCCTGGCTCGATCCGGTCATGCGCTATGCGGGAGCGGCCTTCCTCATCTGGTATGGGGCAAGGAGCCTCTATTCCGCCTTGCGTTCGTCGGCGGTGCTGGCCGCCGGAGAAGCGAAATCAGCGAGCTTCCGGCAGACGCTCGCCATGTGCCTGGCGCTCACCTGGCTCAACCCGCATGTCTATCTCGATACCGTCGCGCTGCTTGGCACGATCTCGACCCGGTTTCCGGGAAACGAGGCTTCATTTGCGGCGGGTGCCATGACGGGTTCCTTCCTGTTCTTCTTTTCGCTTGGCTTTGGCGCGAGATGGCTGAGACCGATCTTTGCGAAGCCCGCATCCTGGCGCATTCTGGAAACGCTCATTGCTTTTACCATGTGGATGATTGCCACCAAGTTGTTGAGCGGGATATGACTTGCGCGGCGTATTCATGGGCAAACAGCCTGTTTTCGATCGCCGCGGTTGTCCGGAGCTCAAGGAAGGATGAAGACGATCATGACGCTCTTTACTGGTCTTTCGGCCTTCCCCATTACCCCGGCCGATGCTTCCGGACACGTTGATATTGCAGTGCTCACACGCCTGCTTGAACGCATCCATCTGGCCGGCGCCGATTCCATTGGATTGCTCGGCAGCACCGGCGGCTACGCCTTTCTGTCACGCGACGAGCGGCGGCGCGCCGTTGAGGCCGCGATGACAGGTGTCGGCGGCAAGATCCCCGTCATCGTCGGCGTCGGAGCGCTGCGAACCGACGAGGCTCAGGCATTGGCGCGCGACGCCAGGGCTGCCGGCGCGGACGGGCTATTGCTTGCCCCCATGTCCTATACTCCACTCACGGAGGAAGAGGTCTACCAGCATTTCGCAGCCGTCGCGGAGGCCGGCGAGCTGCCGCTCTGCATCTATAACAATCCCGGCACGACGAGATTTACCTTCAGCCACGCGCTGATTGCCCGGCTGGCAAAGGTGGCGAACATCGTGGCGGTGAAGATGCCATTGCCGCCGGAGAGCGATTTCAAGGGAGAGATGGGACTTCTGCGCCAGGAAACGCCAAAGGATTTCTCCATCGGCTATAGCGGCGATTGGGGAGCCGCGGCCGGGCTACTGGCGGGTTGTGACGCCTGGTACAGCGTGATCGCCGGTCTCCTGCCCGCCGAAGCGCTGGCCCTCACACGGGCTGCCCAAGCCGGCGACACCGCCGAAACGGAACGGCTCGATCAAAAATTCCAGCCGCTATGGAGCCTGTTCAAGGAGTTCGGCAGCTTCCGTGTCATGTACGCGATTGCCGAAGCGCTCGACCTTTGCCGGATTGATCCACCGCGCCCGATCCTGCCGCTCTCCGTAACCGAAAGGCCGCGTGTAAGAAGCGCGCTCGATCACATCCTGAGGTGATCGCGCCTTGTACGGCGCGGCAAGTCCTGCCTTATCCCTGCCTTCGGGAAGTATCCGCTCGATGACTCCCGCTGGAATTGCCGCCACATCGTCATCTGTTTTGTTGCCCAGCCTTCCAGATGCCATCTTTCAGCGCGAAAAGTGTTTTCAAGAAGATAAATTGATCAAGAACTTTCAATTGGTTCCGGGGATGGCATGAAGAAACTGATAGCCGCCGCGATCCTATTGGCCTGCCTTGTTGCAGGAACACTCTATGCCACTGCTGGTGGCGATTATCCTCCGCTTAACGATGGTGACCTGATTTTTCAGACATCGACCAGCAACCAATCAAGCGCCATCATATTCGCGACCAGCTCCACCTTTTCGCATATGGGCATCATCAAGAATGATCACGGGACCATCACTGTCATAGAGGCCGCAGAGAAGGTCAAGGAAACGCCGCTAGAAACCTGGGTCAATCGCGGCTTGCTGAAGCGGGTTACGATCTATCGCGATCAGCGTCTCACACCTGAAACGGCGCGACAGCTCATATCGCATTCCCGCACATTCTACGGCAAACCCTACGATCTTTTCTTCTCCTTCAACAACGATGCGATCTATTGCAGCGAGCTGCCCTATCTCGCTTACAAAGCGGTAGGTCTGGAGATTGGCAAGGTGCAAAAAATATCGGAGCTAAACATCGACAATATCCTTGTCAGAAAGCTCGTTCAGTCACGCTGGAAGCGCGACAGCGAATGCACGGAACGCGGCTACGATTTCGACCAGTGCTATCGATACATCCTCAACCAGAGCCTCGTGACTCCCGTCAGCATCGCCAACGATCCAAATCTCAAGATGATCTACTCGAACTATCCGCTCTGATCGTGCGGCGCAAAGCATCGATAAGAGTCCGAAACCGGAATAGCCTTTGGTGAAAAGTCTGTGCCGAGAACGAAGGATCTTCGCTCTTACCTCCGCTTGAAAGGCTCCATGCCCTTGCGCGCCAACTCGTCGGCCCGCTCGTTCTCCGGGTGTCCCGCATGCCCCTTGACCCAGTGCAGCGTCACCTGGTGCCTGTTATAGGCCTCGTCCAGCGCCTGCCACAGCTCGGCATTCTTCACCGGCTTCTTGTCGGCGGTCTTCCAGCCGTTCTTCTTCCAGCCGAAGATCCATTTGGTGATGCCGTCCTTGACGTAGACGCTGTCGGTATAGAGATCGACTTCGCAGGGGCTTTTCAGAGCGCCAAGCGCCGAG
Organism: Rhizobium sp. BK289; assembly: GCF_014193575.1. Classification (NCBI taxonomy): domain Bacteria; kingdom Pseudomonadati; phylum Pseudomonadota; class Alphaproteobacteria; order Hyphomicrobiales; family Rhizobiaceae; genus Rhizobium; species Rhizobium sp. BK289. The sequence goes on along the minus strand of NZ_JACHZO010000008.1, from coordinate 253,021 downwards.
ATCGCCGCCATCAGCTCCATGCGGTTGTTGGTCGTATCTGCTTCGCCGCCGGAGAGTTCCTTTTCCACCTCGCCATAGCGAAGCACCGCCCCCCAGCCGCCGGGACCGGGGTTGCCCGAGCAGGCGCCGTCGGTAAAAATATCGACGTGCTTCATGCCTTCAGCCCATATTCGGCCGCAGAGGCGATCTGGCGATGGAAGCGCAGCTTGCGCAGATATTCGATCGGGTCTTTCTTGGTGACCATGGCGCCTGCCGGCGTCGTCAGCCAGTCGTAAAGCCGCGTCAGGAAGAAGCGCAGCGCCGAGCCACGGGCAAGCGTCGGCAGAGCGGCGATTTCAGCCTCGCTCAGCGGTCGCACGCTCTGATAACCCTCTAGCAGCGCCATGCCCTTGGTGATGTTATAGGCATGGTCCTTTTCGAAGCACCAGGCATTGAGGCAGATCGAGACGTCGTAGGCGAGCTGATCGTTGCAGGCGAAATAGAAATCGATCAGACCGGAGAGTTTGTCCCCGAGGAAGAAGACATTGTCCGGAAAGAGATCGGCATGGATGACGCCTTCCGGCAGATTCTTCGGCCAATGCTTTGCGAGGAAATCGAGTTCGCCGCAGATTTCGTCCTGCAGGCCGGTTTCGACTTCGTCGGCGCGTGCTTCGGATTTCTCCCAGAGCGCTTGCCAGCCCTCAAGCGACAGCGCGTTCGTGCGGCGGATGGCGAAGCCTTCACCGGCAATATGCATGGCGGCCAGCGCCTTGCCGACCTCGCGGCAGTGATGCGCCTCGGGCTTGCGCAGCCACATGCCCTCGAGGAAGGAGATCAGGGCGGCAGGGCGGCCGGAGAGATGACCGAGCAAGGCGCCGTCACGGCGCGGCAAAGGCAGTGGACAGGATAGGCCGCGGCTCGCCAGATGCTGCATCAGCCCCAGGAAGAACGGCAGATCGCCCTTGTCGACGCGCTTCTCGTAAAGCGTCAGAATCAGCGGATCGCGGCTCGTATGTAAGAGGAAGTTCGAGTTCTCGACGCCTTCGGCAATGCCCTTATAAGAGAGCAATTCGCCGACATCATATTCGGTCAGGAACCACTTCAAATCGTCTTCGGTAATATCGGTATAAACGGCCACGAAACAGTCCCGAACTTGAGCGCCTTAGGTCGGCTATTCGCCGTTGACGAAAGCCATGTCTGCTGTCGTCAGCTCTATACTGCGAAGCTCGCGATTGACGAGGAAATTCTCGGTTTCCTTCACAGTTTCGGCAAGTTCCACCACAGCATTATAGCGGGCGCGGAAGGCTTCGATGATCTCGTTGACGATGACTTCTGGCGCAGATGCACCAGCCGACAAACCGACCGTCTTGATATCGCCGATATCGTCCCAATCGATCTCGGCGGCGCGCTGCACGAGGACGGATTTCTTCGCCCCTGCCCTCAGCGCCACTTCCACGAGGCGCTTGGAATTCGACGAGTTCGGCGCACCGACGACGATGAAGAGATCGCAGCCCGGCGCCGCCTCCTTCACGACTTCCTGGCGGTTGGTCGTGGCGTAGCAGATCGAGTCTGCCGCTGGTGCAGTAAGATTTGGGAAGCGCTCCTGCAGCCGCGCGATGACGCCGGCGGTATCGTCAACAGAGAGCGTCGTCTGCGTGACGAAGCCGAGATTGTCCGGATCATCAGGCTGGTAGACGTCGGCGTCCTCCACGGTTTCGATCAGCGACACGGCACCCTCAGGCAGCTGGCCCATGGTGCCGATCACTTCCGGATGGCCGGCATGGCCGATCAGGACGACATGGCGGCCGAGGCGATTATGGCGCATGGCCTGCTTGTGCACCTTGGAGACCAGCGGACAGGTGGCATCGAGATAGAAGAGATTGCGCGCATCGGCATCCGCCGGCACGGATTTCGGCACGCCATGCGCCGAGAAGACGACGGGCTGGGCGCGATGCTCGGCCGGGATTTCATCCAGCTCCTCGACGAAGATGGCACCCTTGGCCTCCAGCCCTTCGACGACATAGCGATTGTGCACGATCTCATGGCGGACATAGACGGGTGCGCCATAGGCCTTCAGCGCCAGAACGACGATCTGGATAGCGCGATCGACGCCGGCGCAGAAGCCGCGCGGCCCGCAAAGCCGGATGGTCAGGTCAGGTTTGGAAATGGCTATGTTCATATCTCTTCCGAAATGCGACAGTGGCTTGAGCCATAGATAGGGCTGCCCTGCCGCCTGCTCCATTCAGTCCGCATGATCTTATCCAAAAACCGCTGCGCACTTTTTGGGATCATGCTCTAGCGGAATATTCCATCGAAATGAAGCTATTCTATTGCATGTCTCTATTGTGAGGGCGCGTCCGGATGGCGTTTACGCCACCAGGATATGGCGACGATCGCTGCCAGCGCCACCGCCAAGCCATACCAGGTCACCGCATATTGCAGGTGATTGTTCGGCAGATCGATGATCGTGACGCCGCCGATCGGCAAGCCCCCTGGATTGGGCGTCTTGTCGGCATCGATGAAGAAGGGCAGCACCTTGTCCTTCGGCAGGCCGACACTGGCAGCCATGACATCCAGATCTTTCCAGTAGAAAATATTCTTGGCGAGATCATTGTCCGGCATGCCGCCGGGCCGCTCGGCGAGTTTGGCGCGGGCAAGGCCGATGATCGTCTGTTCGCCAGTCACTTCACCCTGCTTGCGCTTTTCGGGCTCTTTTGCCTCGGAGGGCACGAAGCCTCGATTGACAAAGAGGTAGCGGCCATCGACCAGCTGCAATGGCGTATAGACATGAAAGCCGGGATCGCCGTCATGGGTGGCGAGGAAATGCCGCTCCTTGTCGTTGAGGTAGTGGCCGGTGGCGGTCACCACGCGATACTCAATGTCGCCGCCGGAGGCCGCCATAGTTTCGATCGCCGACAAGGGTACGGCCGGCGCATCCTTGCGGGCGGCGATATCGGCCAACAGGCCTTCCTTCCACTGCAGCCTCTCGACCTGCCATGTACCAAGGCCCAGCAGAATGACGAGCGCGACGAGCAGAAGCAGCGCCTTGGCGATTTGCCATAAGGGATTGGCACGGCGCACAGGCACTGCAGACTCAGTCACGGTGGACGCGCCCTTCGGCGGCGTTGTTGCGATATTGCAGGGCAATCAGAATGCCCTTGCACCAGCGCAGGGACAGAAGCGACAGAATGATCGTCAACGGCGCGAACAGCACTATGTAGACCCAGATCGGCGGCGCATAATTGATCTGCATCCACAAGACCGAACCGATGATGATGAAACCGACAATCAGGATGACGAAGACAGCCGGACCATCACCGGCATCGGCGAAGGCATAGTCGAGATCACAGGCGGCACAGCGCGGTTTCAGCGACAATAAGCCATCGAAGAGCTTGCCTTGGCCGCAACGCGGGCAACATCCCTGTATGCCAACCTTGAAGGGATCGACGGGCGCGAAGAGAGCGCTGTCGCTATGGGATACCCCGTCCGGCGTCTTGTCTTGCTCTGAGTTCAAAGTTCTGTCTCTGTCAGTCTGCCATTGCGGGCGAACACATGGATTTCGCCCCTTAGCACCATCAGTAACCGCGATGCGCGTATCCGTCCAATCGAAAAGCTCGGATATCACCGCCATCCGCCTGTAAAGCATACAAAAGGATTGGATTTATGGCATTCAGCGAAGCCTTGCAGCCAGGCCAGATCGTCATTCTGAACGGTGCGCCGCGATCCGGAAAAAGCAGCATCGTCGAGGTGATTCAGGCTGAATTCGAAGGCGTATGGGTCAATCTCGGTGTCGACGCTTATGTGCGACATGTGACGCCCCCGCGCTATCGCCCGGGCATCGGCTTGCGCCCCGGCGGTGAGCGGCCCGATCTCGAACCGCTGGTCCAGCGCCTTTATGCCGCACTCTATGCCTCGATCGCCGCACATAGCCGCATGGGGCTGAATGTCGTCGCCGAATTCGGCCATCACGATGCCTATTCGCAGCCGCTCGGCATTCTTGCCGATTGCGCCCGATGGCTGGCAGGATTGCCTGCTCTGTTCGTTGGCGTGCGCTGCCCGCTCGATGTCGTGATGCAGCGGCGGCTGGCGGAAGGACCGGAAAGACAGGGCACTTACGTCGCTGTCGGAGCGGATATGCCCATCCCCGCGCCGGTCATCGCCTGGCAGGAACAGGTGCACCTGCCCGGGATCTACGATCTGGAGGTCGATACGTCCATGAGCAGCCCGAAGGCATGCGCCGAGCAAATCCGGCAGTTGCTTGCTAGAGATCTGCCTCATCCGACGGCATTCGAGAAGATTGCCTCAAGAGAGTGAGGATACCAAAACAAAGGGCGGATTCTGAGCGCCCGCCCCTGACCTAACGTGGAATCCAAGTAAATGCCGCTACCGAACCCCTTGTGACATGAGCGTTTCAGGCGGTTTATCTTGTTGGAAGTATCTTCGTGGGGCATTCTGCGTGCGTCGCAGAACTGTCGCTTTGACTAGGAATTTCGCGACGGGAAAATTATTCTTTGGAGTTGGTTCTGCCGATGACACCGGACGAATTGAAGATCGTGCGTCGAGCTTATGCGAAGCAGATCACGGCGGCTGTTAGAATTGTCGATGAGCGTATCGAAAGAGCGTTTGCCGAAGTGCCGCGAGAAGATTTTCTTGGTTCTGGCCCCTGGCCGATCTTCCGAATGCGGAAAGCCTATGTTCAGACCCCGACCGCCGATCCTGTCTACCTTTATACGGATGAGATCGTTGGCATCGTCCCGGAGCGCCACATCAACAACGGGCAGCCGTCACTTCATGCCTTCCTGCTTTCGCAAGCCGCGCCGCGAGCAGGTGAGCATATCGTGCATGTTGGGGCTGGCACCGGCTATTATTCCGCGATCATGGGGAACCTCGTTGCTGCCTCTGGCAAGGTGACGGCGATCGAGTTCGATCCGGAGCTTGCTACGCAGGCGAAAGCAAATCTTACTCCCTGTCGGAACGTTTCCGTGGTCCAGGGAGATGGAAGCTCCGTGGCTTTCGATGCAGCCGATGTGATCTATGTGAACGCGGGAGCAACGCGACCGGCAGATATCTGGCTGGACCGGCTCAATGATGGCGGAAGGCTCATCCTCCCGCTGACGACCGACCTTGGATTCACCAGCAGCAATTGGAACAACATGCACCTCCGAGGAGCGGTGTTCCTCGTGACGCGCAGGGGTGGGGAATTCCATGCGCAATGGATTTCGCCGGTGGCCATCTTCCCGTGTGAAGGAATGCGCGACGCGGAATCGGAAAAAGCACTTGCGGTGGCATTCGAGACCGGGGAGCACAAGAGAGTGACGCGGCTGTACCGTAATGATGACCTACCAACTGAACAATGTTGGGTTCGCGGTTCCGGCTGGTGCCTAGCCTATGCTTAGAAAGTAATCTGGCAAACATCCCGTCGCAGGTTTCGGGGATTTTTGCGACAGCCCATATCACTTTATTCCGCTCGAGAGCACGCCATGTCGCGAAGAAGGCAGCCACAATGATCAAAATTGGCTCGATCGTGATCCATTGCTGTGAATTTGAGCGCATGGTCGCGTTCTGGCAGGAAGCCTTGCATTACGTCGCGCGCGAGCCTGTGAGCGATGACTGGGTTGTGCTTCATGATCCTGAAGGCCACGGCCCGAATGTTTCCTTTCAGGCTCGCGACCGAAGCGGCTGGCGGAGAAGCTGGCTGCACTTGGACCTTTATACCGATCGCCAGCAGGAGGAAGTCAATCGTTTGCTGACGATCGGAGCGAAACAGTACCCGTGGCGCTATCCGGAAAATGCCGACTATGTGGTTTTGCAAGACCCTGACGGCAATCTTTTCTGTGTCGTGCAAAAGCCGCAAATCTCCTAAGTTTTGCGACAAAATCGGAACCGCTGATTTTCAGAGGGAAATCTGTCGCAAAACCCGCTCGCAAAATAAGAGTTTCGCGACAGAAAGCATTCCACATTTCAGTTAGGGGCTGGCGCTGAGCGCCCGCCTTTTGTTTTCCAGAGATCGATACCGATCAGCCAGCCGCGACCGGCGCGCCCCAGCTGCCCCAGATATAGATGCAGAAGAACAGGAACAGCCAGACCACGTCGACGAAGTGCCAGTACCAGGCGGCCGCTTCGAAGCCGAAATGCTGTTTCGGCGTGAAATCACCCCTGATGGCGCGGACCAGGCAGACGATCAGGAAGATCGTGCCGACCAACACGTGGAAACCGTGGAAGCCGGTCGCCATGAAGAAGGTCGCGCCATAGATCGAATTTTTGAATTCGAACGGCGCATGGGCATATTCATAGGCCTGCACGCAGGAGAACAGCGCGCCGAGAAGGACCGTCAGCGTCAGGCCCTGGAGCAGCCCCCTGCGGTCGCCATGCAGCAGCGCATGGTGTGCCCAAGTGACCGTCGTGCCCGACAGCAGCAGGATGATGGTGTTGTAGATCGGCAGGTGCCAAGGATCGAGAACCTCGATGCCTTTCGGCGGGAACTGGCCGCCGAGGAAGGCCGTGCGCGATGCCTGGATCGCCTCGTTCGGGAACAGGCTGACATCGAAATAGGCCCAGAACCAGGCGACGAAGAACATCACCTCGGAGGCGATGAACATGATCATGCCGTAGCGCAGATGCAGCGACACGACGCGGGTGTGCGCGCCCTCATGCGCCTCCTTGATCGTATCGGCCCACCAGCCGTACATGACATAGAGGATTACGGCGAGGCCAATGAAGAACAGCCAGGGCTGCGCCCAATTGATCCCCAACAGATGCATCGCGCCGCCATTGAGATAGCGCATGAAGCAGACACCGCCGAAGGTGATCACAAAGGCTCCGATGGCCGCGGTAATCGGCCATGCGCTGGGCTCGATAATGTGATAATCGTGTTTTCTCTGATGCACTTCGGCCATATCAGCAATCCCCGAATAACTTTTCCCATATTGCTCCCGGTCAAACCGAAAGCACTCTCCATCAAAGTTTCTTTTCCACCGGCTTTACAGCGCCGTCATTGGATGCGACGGGCTTTGCGCCCTCCCGCGGGTAATAGGTATAGGACAGTGTCAGCGCGTTGATCGTCTTGGTTTCCACAGCCCTGGCGATCTCGGGATCAACGTAGAAAACCACCGACATCTCACGCTTTTCCCCAGGTGCTAAATCCGTCTCATTGAAGCAGAAGCACTGGACCTTGTTGAAATAGACCCCGGCTTCCAGCGGCGAGACGTTGAAGATCGCCTGCCCGCGCTCCATCTTGTCCGACTTGTTCTCGATCTCGAACTTGACTTCGACCGTTTCGCCGATTTTCGGACTGATCGACTTCTGCAGCGGCTTGAAATTCCAGGGCAGACCGGGTGCGACATTCGCGTCGAAGGAAACCTGGATCTGCCTGTCGAGAATGAGGTTGGACACCTGCTCGACGCGCTGCGTCGTGCCGTTATAACCCGTCACCTGGCAGAACATGCGATAGAGCGGCACGGCAGCGGCGCACATGGCGCTCATGCCGACGACGAAGCTCAGGCACATGGCAACGATCATGCCGTTGTTACGGCCGCCGCTTCTCGTGCTCTTTGTGACCTCCCCCTCCATCACGCCTCCTCAAACGTGTCCGGAGCCGACCTTGATGATGGTGATCGCGTAGAACAGGATCACCAGGCCAGCAAGCACCAGGCCAAGCGCTATATTGCGCCCGCGCCGCGATTTCCTCTGCGCTTCCGTGAGCTTGACCAGATCGATCATAGCCAGCCTCCAACGCCGCCCGATATCAGCACGGCAACGAGCCGGTCGATCAGCAATGCGGAAAAGATCGCGAAGAGATAAAAGATGGAAAAGCCGAAAAGTTTCTTTGCCGGCACCATCTTCACGTCGCCGTCGGCCATGCGCCAGACGGCGATGGAACAGTGCACGAAGATCGCCCCCAGCAGCGCGGCGACGACGCCATAACCCAGGCTCGCAAAGCCCATGAAGGCAGGGACGACGCCGACAATGGCAGTCAGAACGGCATAGACAACGATCTGATTTTTCGTTGTCGGAATGCCGGCGACATTCGGCAGCATCGGCACGCCGACGGCCTCGTAGTCACCCATCTTGAACAAGGCCAGCGCCCAGAAATGCGCCGGCGTCCACAGGAAGATGATGAGGAAGAGCACGATGCTCTCGATCGTCACGCTGCCGGTCACGCAGGCCCAGCCGATGACAGGCGGAAAGGCGCCGGCCGCGCCGCCGATGACGATGTTTTGCGGCGTCGAACGCTTCAACCACATCGTGTAGATGACGGCATAGAAGAAGATAGTGAAGGCCAGGATGCCAGCGGAAAGCCAATTGATGGCCAAGCCGAGGATCGTCACTGAGAAGCCTGACAATACGAGGCCGTAGGCCAGCGCTTCCGACGGTTTGATGCGGCCGGCAGGTATCGGCCGACGCGCGGTGCGGCTCATCACGGCGTCGATATCCGCATCATACCACATGTTCAAGGCGCCCGAGGCGCCCGCACCGACGGCGATGCAGAGAATGGCGATGAAGCCGAGCACCGGATTGATATGACCGGGAGCCAGCACCAGACCGGTGAAGGCGGTGAAGACGACCAGCGACATGACGCGTGGCTTCAAGAGCTCGAAATAATCGCGCGCACTCGCTTCCGACAGGCCGGTATCGCCTTGCTTTGCGAGCGCGTCGTGATTGTCGATGAGCGTCATTCTTTGTTCCAATTGTCAGTTGAGCCGGACGCCGTTTATCACGGCGTCCGGAAACAGGCTACTTGATGCGCGGCAGCTCTTCCCACTGGTGGTGGGGCGGCGGCGACGAAAGCTGCCACTCGAGCGTGGTTGCGCCCTCGCCCCATGGATTATCGCCTGCAACGCGCTTCTTCGAGAATGCATCTATAACGCCCCAGAAGAAGAAGCAAAGGCCTACGGCTGCGACATAGGAGCCGATGGAGGAGACGAAATTCCAGCCGGCATAGGCGTCCGGGTAGTCGATGTAGCGGCGCGGCATGCCGGCACGACCCAGGAAATGCTGCGGGAAGAACACCATGTTCACGCCGACGAAGGTGATCCAGAAATGCCAGTTGCCGATCCGCTCATTGTACATGTAGCCGGTCATCTTCGGGAACCAGTAGTACCAGGCGGCGAAGATAGCGAAGACGGCACCGAGCGACAGAACGTAGTGGAAGTGTGCCACCACGAAGTAGGTCGCATGCAGTTCGCGGTCGAGGCCGGCATTGGCGAGCTGAACGCCAGTGACGCCGCCGAGCGTGAACAGGAAGATGAAGCCAAGTGCCCAGATCATCGGCGTGCGGAACTGGATGGAGCCGCCCCACATCGTCGCGATCCACGAGAAGACCTTGACGCCTGTGGGCACGGCGATGACCATCGTCGCGAAGACGAAGTAGCGCTGCGTGTCGAGCGAGAGGCCGGTCACATACATGTGGTGGGCCCAGACGACGAAGCCGACGGCGCCGATCGCGACCATGGCGTAGGCCATGCCGAGATAGCCGAAAATCGGCTTGCGCGAGAAGGTGGAGATGATGTGGCTGATCATGCCGAAGCCGGGCAGGATCAGGATGTAGACTTCCGGATGGCCGAAGAACCAGAAGAGGTGCTGGTAGAGCAGCGGGTCGCCGCCGCCTTCCGGCGCGAAGAAGGTCGTGCCGAAGTTGCGGTCCGTCAGCAGCATGGTGATGGCGCCGGCCAGAACCGGCAGCGACAGCAACAGCAGGAAGGCGGTGATCAGCACCGACCAGGCAAACAGCGGCATCTTGTGCAGCGTCATGCCCGGAGCGCGCATGTTGAGAATGGTCGTGATGAAGTTGATCGCGCCGAGGATCGAGGAGGCACCGGCGATATGCAGCGCGAAGATGACCAGATCGATCGCCGGGCCTGGGTGTCCGACCGTACCTGATAGGGGCGCGTACATCGTCCAGCCGCCGCCCGCGCCATAGGCGCCTGCGGGGCCTTCGACGAACATCGAGAGGATGAGCAGCAGGAAGGCCGGGACGAGAAGCCAGAACGAAATATTGTTGAGGCGCGGGAAGGCCATGTCAGGCGCGCCGATCATGATCGGCACCATCCAGTTGGCGAAGCCGCCGATCATTGCCGGCATGACCATGAAGAAGATCATGATCAGCGCGTGAGCGGTGACGAAGACGTTGTACATCTGCTTGCCGCCATCGATGGCGGCATCGCCCGAAAAGCCGTAGACCATCGACGCCAGACCGCTGAAGATCTGGATGCCCGGCTCCTGCAATTCCATGCGGATGGCAACGGAAAGGAGGAAGCCGATCACGCCCGCGAAAATCGCGAAGATCAGATAGAGCGTGCCGATGTCCTTGTGATTCGTCGAATACAGCCAACGCTCGGCGAAGGTCTGTTTGTGCGCGTGATGATCGTCATGCGCGTGCGCGTCCTGAAGAGCGTGCGAGTGATCGTCGTGTGCCTTGGATCCAGCCATTGTTCCTACCCCTCCTACTTGGCCGTGTTTTCGGCGACCTTGACGGTCGTCGGTTGGTCGACGGCGGCCATCAGAGCCTTGTTCGCCTTGCTCAGATCAGTTGCGGCTGAGGCCAGCCACTGCTTGTACTGATCGTCGGAGACGACGCGGATGGCGATCGGCATGAAAGAGTGATCCTTGCCGCAAAGCTCGGAACACTGACCATAATAAAGGCCTTCTCGATCGGCCTTGAACCATGTTTCGTTCAGGCGACCGGGAATGGCGTCGATCCTGACGCCGAAGGAAGGCATTGCGAAGGAATGAATGACATCGGCCGGCGCTGCCGTGACGAGGACGCGGACGTTCTTGCCGACGGGCACAACCATTTCGTTGTCGACGGCGAGAAGGCGTGGATATCTGGACTTGTCGTCCTTGCCGGCGGCGGTGCGATCCTGCTCCTTCAGCATGAAGGAATCGAAAGCGACCGGCGTCGCGCCGGTGTTCTCATACTCATAATTCCACTGCCACTGCGTCGCCGTCGCCTTGACGGTCACGTCAGTCTGCTCGGGGAATGTCAGCTGATCGGTGAGAAGATTGAAGGAGGGAATGGCCAGAAAGAGAAGGACGAGGACCGGGCCGATGGTCCAGATGACCTCGATCAGGGTGTTGTGGCTCGTCTTGGACGGAACCGGGTTCCTGGAAGCCCGGAACTTCACCATAACCACCACCAGGAGGACGAGAACCAGCAGCGTGATCGGAATGATAAACCAAAGCGTGTATGCCTCAAACCAGCGGATTTGATGCATGTTGCCGGTCGCCGCCTGCTGCATACCGGTTTCCCAGGGTCTCGGCTGATCGGCATAACTGCCTGTCGCAAAAAGCAGACAGATCATAGCCGTCAGAGCCGCGTAAGCTCTTTTAATCACGATGTCTCTCCCTCCAGCGTTTGATCCCAGATCTTCCTCAAACGCAGTATCCCTACAATCCATTGCGCTTCAAACCACAGTTTGGGATGCTCCGCAACAACTCAAGAGATTTGTTAGTGCGGCATTTTTGCGCGAATATCCCCCATGCCTGCCCCGGACATGGCAAGCATTTCATCATCATACGAAAAATTGCATGATGGTCCATGGCGCCGCCGGGACAAAATGGGGTAGACGTCGTATTTCCGCCGTAGTCGGTTGGAATCCAGCAGCCGGGGCTTTTCATTTGCCGGCCTGGGCTTCAACAATAGCGGCACTGATTCGAATCTAGAGGTTTCCATGGGCTTTCGTTCCCTCGCCCGGCTTTTGCTTGTCACCAGCAGCGTTGCTGCTGCAGCCGCGGTACCCGCATGGGCGCAGCAGGCGCAACAGACTCAGCCGCCGGCGCAGCAGACCCAACAATTGCAGCCCCAACAGCAGGGCCAGCCGCAACCGCATACGCAGCAGGTTCCCACGAGCCAGGTTCCGCAACCTCCGGGTACGGTACGCTCCAGCCACGGCGCATGGTCCGTCGTCTGCGACAAGCCGGCCGGCGCCTCGACCGAGCAATGCGCGCTGATGCAGAATGTCATCGCCGAGGACCGCCCGGAAATCGGTCTTTCCGTCGTCGTGCTGAAGACGGCCGATCGCAAGTCGAAGATCCTGCGCGTGCTTGCGCCGCTCGGCGTGCTGCTGCCGAACGGTCTCGGCCTCAATATCGACGGCAAGGATATCGGCCGCGCTTATTTCGTGCGCTGCTTCTCCGATGGCTGCTATGCCGAGGTCGTGCTCGAGGACGAGTTGCTGAAGACGCTGCGCAGCGGCGCGACGGCAACCTTCATCGTCTTCCAGTCGCCGGAGGAAGGCATCGGCATTCCTGTGGACTTGAAGGGCTTTGCGGACGGCTACGACGCGCTTCCCTGACGCGATGGGCTTGCTCTTGCGCGATGCGAAGCCTACATCGGCTCTGAACGGAGCACTGATCCATGAATACCGATCTCCTTACCCTTTTCGATGCCGATGAAGCCAAGCTGCGCGGCATCGTCGCCGAGGCGCTGTCTGGCGCCGATGACGGCGAGCTCTTCGTCGAGCATGTCCAGGCAGAATCGCTGACATTCGACAATGGCCGGATGAAGGGCGGCAGCTTCAACACGGAACAGGGCTTCGGCCTTCGCGCCGTTGCCGGCGAAGCCGTCGGCTATGCCCATGCGGGCGATCTTTCCGAAGCCGCCTTGAAACGCGCCGCCGATGCCGTGCGCGCGGTCACTTCGGGTTATGCCGGCTCCTATGCGGCCGCACCACAGCGCACCAATAAGGTGCTCTACGGCGACGAGAACCCGATCGGCACGCCAAGCTTCGAGGAAAAGGCCAAGCTCCTGCAGCGGATCGACAGCTATCTGCGCGACAAGGACGACAAGGTGCGCCAGGTGACGGCATCCATCGCCGCGAGCTGGCAGGTGGTCGACATCCTTCGCGCCGATGGCCATCGCGTGCGCGATGTCAGGCCGATGACGCGCATCAACATTTCCGTGATCGTGGGTGACGGCGACCGGCAGGAATCCGGCTCCTTCGGCACCGGCGGGCGCATCGGCTTCGGCGATTTCGTCACACAGGACAATTGGCATCACGGCGCTGATGAGGCGCTTCGCCAGGCACTCGTCAATCTCGAGGCGATCGAGGCGCCGGCGGGCACGATGGACGTCGTGCTGGGCTCCGGCTGGCCGGGCGTCATGCTGCACGAAGCCGTCGGCCACGGGCTGGAAGGCGATTTCAATCGCAAGAAGACGTCGGCATTCGCGGGGCTGCTGGGCCAGATAGTGGCCGCTCCCGGCGTCACCGTCGTCGATGACGGCACGATCGAGAACCGCCGCGGCTCGATCACCATCGACGACGAGGGCACGCCTTCGGCCTACAACGTGCTGATCGAAAACGGCAAGCTCGTCGGCTACATGCAGGACCGGCAGAATGCGCGGCTGATGGGCATGAAGGCAACCGGCAACGGCCGCCGCCAGGGCTATGCCCATACGCCGATGCCACGCATGACCAACACCTATATGCTTGGCGGCGACAAGACGCCGGACGAGATCATCGCCTCGGTGAAGAAGGGCATCTACGCCGTCTCCTTCGGCGGCGGCCAGGTGGATATCACGTCGGGTAAATTCGTCTTCGGCTGCACGGAGGCCTACCTCATCGAGGATGGCAAGATCGGCGCGCCGATCAAGGGCGCCATGCTGATCGGCAACGGGCCGGATGCCATGAAGCGCGTTTCGATGATCGGCAACGACACGAAACTCGATACCGGCATCGGCAACTGCGGCAAGGCGGGCCAATGGGTGCCTGTCGGCGTCGGTCAGCCACATCTGCGGATGGACCAGATCACCGTCGGTGGCACAAAGGCTTAAACCGCCTTCCCTATTCGTACGGGTCTTATTCGTGCGGGCGGAAGCGCCATTTTCGCTCGACCGCGGCGTTGAGATCGAGGCCGTTGCGGTGTGCGAAGAGAAGGATGTGGCCGAGCACGTCCGCCGTCTCGTCGGCCAATGCCGTTGCCAGCTCGGACTCGCTCATGCCCTTGCGGCGCCCCCGGCCGGTGATCTTGTTCCAGATCTGAATCAGCTCGCCCATTTCCTCCTGGAGTTTCAGGACGAACCAGTCGTCGTCGCGGTCCAGGCCGTTATCGGCGGCATAGGTTGCCGAAGCCGCTTCGAATTGCTTCATCAGATCTGACAGCATCGATATCGTTCCTCTTATGTTCTCAACAGACATGAACGATTCCTACAAAAAAGTCGAGCCGGCAGAGTTTGCCCCGCCGGCTCGACTTTATCGAATTGGAACTATGCTCAGCCCTTGCTCGGCAGCAGCATGCAATCGAAATCCTTGCGCTTCAGAGCGGAACAAGCGGAATTCGCATCGTCGCGGCTCGCAAAACCGACGAATCGGGCGCGATAGACCGTGTTGCCGCCCTTGCCGACAGCTTCGGTGTAGGGTGACGCGTTGGCAAGCGCATTGCCGGCCCTGGACTTGGCCTCGGACAGCAGATCCTTGGCGGCCTGCGCGGTCGGCGTCGCGGCGATCTGCACCTGCCAGCTGCCCGTCGCCGCCGGCTTGTTGGCAACGAGGATCTCATCCATCGCAGCCGGGCGATCCATCGGTACGGTGACGTTCGAGGCCGCGGCAAATGCCATCGGGACGACCTCGACGCGCTTGCGCGCCGGCGCCGGCGTCGTCGTCGCGGTGGTCTGGGCGTCGACATCCACGGCAACATCGTCGGAGACGGAAGCCACTTCGACCTGCTGCGGAACCTTGCCGCCGCCGACACTTGCAAACAGGCGCGATGACGGAACAGGGGTTGCCTTCGGGATATAGCGATCCAGCAGCGATGCCATCAGCGCATCGCGGCCGCGCGCCGTGGCGCCGCCCATGACAACGCCGATCACGCGGCGATTGCCCTGACGCACTGCGCTGACGAGATTGAAGCCGGAGGCATTGGTATAGCCGGTCTTGATGCCGTCCATGCCTTCATAGCGATACATCAGATTGTTGTGACCGCGAACGCTACGGCCGCGATAGCTGAAGCTCGACTGCGAGAAGAGCCGGTATTCCTGCGGGTAGTTGTTGATGAGCGCGACGGCGAGCGTCGACATATCGCGGGCCGTCGTCCACTGCTGCATGTTCGGGAGGCCGGAAGCATTGAGGAAGGTGGTGCGGCGCATGCCGATTTCCCGCGCCTTTTGCGTCATCAGCCGGGCGAAGCCGCTTTCGCTGCCGCCGAGGGCCTCCGCCATGGCGGTTGCCGCGTCATTGGCGGACTTGATGATCATGCCGTCGACTGCTTCGCGTACGGTCACTGTGCTACCGGGCTTGAGGCCCAGCTTGGTCGGCGGCTTGGCGGCGGCAAAACGCGATACCGGTATTCTCGTACTCCAGCTGAGCTTGCCGCGATGGATCGCCTCGAAGGTCATGTACAAGGTCATCATCTTGGTCAGCGATGCCGGATGGTTGAGGTCATCGGCATTGCTTGATGCCAGTACCTTGCCGGTCTTCGCATCCATGATGAAATAGGCGCTGCCGGCAAAGCTCGCCGCAGGAGCGCTCAGCAGCAAGACGGCCGCAGACAGAGCCATCAAAAGTCTTTTCATAATTGTCCCCAACCGAAAGAATGCCAACACACCGCATCAATCCCTGTATGATTTTGCGACAAAAAGCCTGATACCGGTGCGATATTGAGGCAACAGCCTCGATAGTTCTTCAATTTTGCCGTTCCTGGTAAAATAACCATTAACGCATTGGAAATTATGGCAAAGATTCAGTAAGGTTTAACGGGGATGCGCTAGAGCGTTGACGTTGGTCAACGGGGTCGATCCGCATGGAACAGGGCATCAAGGTCCGCCTCAAGCGCAGGATGATTTCCAGCGGGCTGGAAGCTGCCGCAATTCTGAAGGGTGCCGGCCTGATGCGCGACGTTGCCGGCCTCGGCGCCATCTTCACTCTTCATCATGTCCGCCCTGCCCTTTCCCGCCGCTTTACGCCCAATGCACATCTCGAGGTCTCACCTGATTTTCTCGACCGAGCGATCGCGCGGCTGAAAAAGGATGGCTATGAATTCATCGCTCTTGACGCTCTTCCGGCGCGACTGGCGAATGCCGCCGGCAAGCCGCCCTTTGTCGCCTTCACGCTCGACGACGGCAATCGGGACAACCTCGATCACGCCCTGCCGGTCCTTTCCCGTCACGGTGCGCCCTTCACCGTCTTCGTTGCCCAGGGGCTCTCGGAGCGGAGCCACAGCATATGGTGGGAAACGCTCGCCGAGCTGCTCGGCCGGCTGGATCGGCTGACATTCGATTTCGGCTCCGGCGACGAATTCCTGCCGCTGGGCAAGGAAAGCCATAAGCATGCGGCATTTGCCCGCTTCGCCGCCTTCGTTCACGGCCACGATGAAAGCGAAGCCGTCGGCCGGATCGACGCGCTTGCCCGCCGTCACGGTCTGGAACCGCTCGACATTGTCCGCGCATCGATCATGGATCGGGGCGAGTTGACGCAGCTCGCTCGCCATCCCCTCGCCTCGCTCGGCGCGCATACGGTAAGCCATCGCGCGCTGTCGCGGCTGCCGGAGGCGGAGGCAGCGGCGGAAATGGCGCTTTCGGCCGATTATGTCGCCGATATCACCGGACGGCGGCCGATCTCGATCGCCTATCCTTACGGCACGCTTGAAGCCGTATCGCCACGCGAGGGCAGGCTCGCGGCAGAACTGGGCTTTTCCGTCGGCGTCACGACGCGCCCGGGCACGATCATGCCGGCGAACGGCACGGAGGCCACGCTCCTGCCGCGGCTATCGCTGAACGGCCATTACCAGAAGCCCCGCTATGCATCGGCACTTGCCTCCGGCATTCCCATGCGATTGATGGGGCCTGAGAAACGGCATGGATCTTAAGGATACATCCGCACCTTCTGCCAGGCGCCTTCCGGCACCTCGCGGCGAAACTCGATGCGATCGTGCAGGCGGAACTGCCGGTCATGCCAGAACTCGATCGACAGCGGCCGGATGCGGAAACCGGACCAATAGGGCGGGCGCGGAATGTCGCCGATAGCATAGCGGGCGGTATATTCGGCAACCGCCTTTTCCAATGCAAAGCGGCCCTCGAGCGGGCGGGACTGCTTCGAAGCCCAGGCGCCGATGCGGCTGCCCCGCGCCCTGGTCTTGAAATACTCATCCGCTTCCTGGTCGCTCACCACTTCAACCACGCCGCGCAGGCGCACCTGGCGGCGCAGCGATTTCCAGTGGAAACACATGGCCGCTTTCTTGTGGTAAAGAATTTCTTGACCTTTCTGGCTTTCGAAGTTCGTATAAAAGACGAATCCGTCGCTATCAAAACCCTTCAGAAGAACCATGCGGACATTTGGCAATCCATCCTTATCCACCGTTGCCAAGGCGACCGCGTTCGGATCGTTCGGCTCCGTGGTCTCCGCTTCGCGCAGCCAGGCCGCGAAAAGAGCGAAAGGTTCGTTCTGCTCGGTGAAGTCACCGCTTGTTAACTCGTTTTCCGACATATTAGTTCAAATACTCCGCAATTCCCAATAACCGCCGGCCCCTCTGGCTAGCCAAAAACGTTCGGGTGGAAGTCATAGCAAAGTCGACCGTTCATACAAAGCGCAAGCTTGCAAAAGGCGTGACGATGGCTGTCGTCCTTGTCTCCCTTTTCACCCTTGGCGGCTGCGTTGGCGGCGGCATGGACTACCTGAGCTCGGCCAAGGTCGATCGCAGCGTATCGACCGGCACGGTGCCGACGGCGCCTGTGACCACCGACAGCATTTCCGACGAAACCACGGTGCGCAACGCAGTCACTTCCGCGGATCTTCACAAGCTCAACGGCCAGTCCATTCCCTGGGCTAACGCTTCCACGGGCAGCGCCGGCGTCATCGACACGATCGTCGAAAGCAATGCATCCGGCGTGGTTTGCCGGCAGTTCCGCACCAGCCGCCATTCCTACCAGGGCATCGCCAACTTTTCCGGCAGGACCTGCCTCGTTGGTCAGGGCGAATGGCAGCTGCTGAGTTTCCAGCAAGCCGGCTGATCGCTTTACCCTCTTTTTCCGCGTGTCGTTTTCCGCGTGCCATCGACCTGGCCGAACGGCAGGATGATCGATGCGCCATGCCATTACGGCTTCTCGGCATTCGTCGTTAGCGATCGGCTAACCATGTGCGGAAATGGAAGCCGATGGTTTCCGCCCGGCGTAACGCCTGATTAGCAACTCTTCCCGCAGGATCGGTTCATACGCGCATCGGCCGTGCCTCCCCCAACGGGAAGCAAGGGGATGAAGCGCGATCAATTGGTTTTTGCTTGGGATGCTGCGACGGAGCCTGGCATACCCATGAATAATGGCGGGAAAGATGCGCGATCCTTACAAGGTGTTGGGCGTGAAACAGGATGCTGGAGCCGACGAAATCAAGGCTGCCTGGCGCAAACTGGCAAAGTCCGCGCATCCGGATCACAATCTGGGCGATCCAACGGCGTCGGAGCGTTTCGCCGAAATCGGCCGCGCCTATGAGACGCTGAAGGATCCGCAGAAGCGCAGCCGTTACGATCAGATCGCGCGCATGGCGGAAGCCAAGGGCCAGAGCCAGGAACAGACGATCATGCAGCAGCGCCAGGCGGCGCGCGAGGCTGCCGATCGTGCGAAGGCCGCGCGCGCCAATGCCGAGAAGATCATGGAGGAGCTTGCCCGGGCGAATGCGCGCAAGGCAGCCGCCTCCGCGGCATCGGCTCAGCACAATGCGGCAGGCGAGACACCTGAAGATATGGTCGAGCGCATATTCGGGGTAAAGTCGGGCCGCGCGCAGCAACAGGATCAAGCCGCAGCCACCGAGACCGCAGCGCAGCACGCCGGAAAGCAGCAGGAGGCCTACGCGACCGCCGCTGAAGAAATACACACGGAGGAGGAACTGCTGGCGACGGGAACCTCTCCCGCCGGTCCACGCTCCACCTTCGGCATCCTCGGTTCGCTCGTGCGCCGCTTTACCGGCGGCAATGTCCAGGAGAAGCCGCCGGAAAAGACGCCCGAGGTTGCCGCCGAAGCCACCGTGACGCTCGACGACATGTTGAAGAGCCGGTGGATCACCGTTCCGCTGTCAGATGGCCGTGAAGCACGCTTCCAGGCGACGACGGATATCGCCAACGGCCAGGTGCTGCATCTGAAGGGCCAGGGGTTGAAACTGCAGGGCATGCTGCGCGGCGACGTTGCCATCACCGTCCATTTGTCGACCGACGGGCGCTTCACGCTCGACGGCAGCGATGTGCGCACGATATTGCCCGTCACCATCGAGAACGCCGTCCTCGGCTGCGAGGCTACCGTCGAGGGGCTGAACGGAC
Source organism: Rhizobium sp. BK289 (assembly GCF_014193575.1). Classification (NCBI taxonomy): domain Bacteria; kingdom Pseudomonadati; phylum Pseudomonadota; class Alphaproteobacteria; order Hyphomicrobiales; family Rhizobiaceae; genus Rhizobium; species Rhizobium sp. BK289. The sequence goes on along the minus strand of NZ_JACHZO010000008.1, from coordinate 233,806 downwards.
CGGTCAAGCTGACGGTGCCGGCCTGGTCCGGTTCGGATCAGATCGTTCGCATTCCCGGCGAGGGATTGCCCGATGGCAATGGCGGGAAAGGTGATCTCGTCGTCGAATTGCGGCTGATGCTTTGGGAAAAACCAGATGATAAGGTTACTGATCTGATGCGTAGCATGCGTGAAGGGCTTTTCCTGTGAAATTTTAGTGACAACAGCACCCTTTGTTACGATCCCTAACAGTTGATGATCTTTACGATGCTTGAACAGGGGAACGGCCTATGCCATAGGCAGGGTCATTCGAAAGTTCAAGGGAGCAGAATATGGCTCAATCCACTGGCCTCATGGCAGGCAAGCGCGGCGTCATCCTCGGCGTCGCAAACAACCGTTCGATAGCGTGGGGTATTGCCAAAGCCTGTTCGGATGCCGGAGCCGAAATCGCATTGACGTGGCAGGGCGACGCCCTCAAGAAGCGCGTCGAGCCGCTTGCTCAGGAACTCGGCGCCTTCATGGCGGGCCATTGCGACGTCACCGAGCCGGCAACGATCGATGGCGTCATCGACACGCTTGAAGCGAAATGGGGCAAGATCGATTTCGTCGTGCACGCCATCGCCTTCTCCGACAAGGATGAGCTGACCGGCCGCTACCTCGATACCAGCCGCGACAACTTCACGAAGACGATGGACATCTCCGTCTATTCCTTCACGGCGGTTGCGCAGCGCGCCGAGCGAATCATGAATGACGGCGGCTCCATGATCACCCTCACCTATTACGGTGCGGAAAAAGTCATGCCGCATTACAACGTCATGGGTGTCGCCAAGGCGGCTCTGGAAGCAAGCGTACGCTACCTCGCCGTCGATCTCGGCGGCCGCGGCATCCGCGTCAACGCGATTTCGGCCGGCCCGATCAAGACGCTCGCAGCTTCGGGTATCGGCGATTTCCGCTACATCCTGAAGTGGAACGAATACAATGCGCCGCTGAAGCGGACCGTTACGATTGACGAGGTCGGCAACTCCGCCCTCTATCTGCTGTCCGATCTGTCGACGGCCGTCACGGGCGAAATCCACCACGTCGATTCCGGCTACCATACGGTCGGCATGAAGGCCGTGGACGCGCCTGACATTTCCGTCGCGAAGGACTGAAAACAGGAAATCTGACCGTGTCGCCCATCCTCTATGTGATACGTCACGGTCAGACCGACTGGAATGCCGAACGCCGCCTGCAGGGGCAAAGGGACATCGATCTCAATGCCATCGGCCGCGAGCAGGCACGGCAGAACGGCATTGATCTTGCCGAAATCCTCGCCTTCGAAAACCGGCCCTTCGACTTCATCGCCAGCCCCCTGCGCCGCACGCGCGAGACCATGGAGATCGCGAGGGACGCCATGGGCCTGCCGCCCAAGGACTACAGCACCGACGACAGGCTGGTCGAGCTGTCGTTCGGGGCGTGGGAAGGCTTCACCCTCAAGGAACTGAAGGCGACTGAGCCCGATCGTCTTGCCGAGCGCAAGGCGAACAAATGGGATTTCATCCCGCCCGGCGATGATGCTGAAAGCTACGAAATCCTCTCCTGGCGCGTCGGCTCGTGGCTGACATCCGTCGACCGGCCAACCGTCTGCGTCACGCATGGCGGCGTCATCCGCACATTGTTTCGCCTGATCGGCGATGTCGAAAAGGAAGAGGCCGCCGAAATCCCGATTCATCAGGACCAGATCCTGAAGGTCGATCCGCATATGAAAATCATCGGCTGGATGTAAAGCGGTTCCGTATCGAGAACAGGGATGGCGAGGATCTGCGAAACCGTGGCGGAACGACCTTTCCCGAGCTCGAATAACTTCCCAGCCGCCGGCCGCCCGGCGGCACCAGCATTTACTGAACGATATCGAGATCGTTGACGACGCGCTTGCCATCGACTTCCGTGTAGAAAACGACGACCTTCACGCCGGCCTGCAGGCCATTGAAATCGAAATCCTCCGGCACCTGATAGTTCTTGCCGTCATCCAGGGTGATGCTGAAGTTCTTCGCATCGACTTTCTTGATCGTTGCCTCGACATCGGCGCTTTCGGCAAAGCCTGCGACGGGCGCAAGCAGGCTTGCCGTGGCCAAAAGCGTCGCTACAAAAAAGCGCATGGTCGTTCACCCTTCAGGTCGATTTGATTGTGATTTCTTATGCGGTGTAGAAAACACGCCGAATATGGCGGAAGTTGCCCCCAATAGTGGCTTCGCTCGCCCAATTGGTGAATGCGCCGTCACAATCCACAGTGCGGATTAATCTTTGTTTACCATACCGCTGCCCGCGGAAGACGGCGTCGAGCGGCGCTTGCGTGGCGGCGAAAAGAAAGATTTTGTCTGGCCAGCTTTTTGGCCCCCGAATGAGCAAGGCAGAACCGGCCTCGATCATCCGGCATTGGAATCAAATAAGTAGAGCACGGAGCCGCCCGAAAACCGCTTACACTTTTCGGCATCATGCTCTATGAGTGTGCCGCAATTGCAAGAGAGAAAAGGCGGTCTGTTCATCGGGCTGCAGCAAACCGGTCGTTTCCAATGTCGCACAATACATTCGGTCATCTTTTCCGCGTCACCACCTGGGGCGAAAGCCATGGTCCGGCGCTCGGCTGTGTCGTCGATGGCTGCCCTCCCGGCCTCCGCTTCAAGCTCGAAGACATCCAGGCCTGGCTCGACAAGCGTAAACCGGGGCAATCGCGCTTCGTCACGCAGCGGCGCGAGGACGATCTCGTCAAGGTTCTCTCGGGCGTGATGATGGATGAGGACGGCGAGACGATGATCTCGACCGGCACCCCGATCTCGATGCTGATCGAGAACACCGACCAGCGTTCGAAGGATTATGGCGAGATCGCCAGGCGCTACCGTCCTGGCCATGCCGACTATACCTATGACGTCAAATACGGCATCCGCGACTATCGCGGCGGCGGGCGCTCGTCTGCGCGCGAGACAGCCGCACGCGTCGCGGCCGGCGGTATTGCCCGCCTCGTCGTGCCCGGCGTGACCATCCGCGGGGCACTGGTGCAGATCGGCAAGCACAAGATCAACCGCGCCAACTGGGATTGGGCTCAAGTTGACCAGAACCCCTTCTTCGCCCCGGATCCTGAGATCGTGCCGGTGTGGGAAGACTATCTCGACGGCATCCGCAAGGCCGGCTCCTCGATCGGCGCCGTAGTCGAAGTCGTGGCCGAAGGCGTGCCAGCCGGTCTCGGCGCTCCGATCTACGGGAAGCTCGACCAGGATATCGCCTCGCTGCTGATGTCGATCAACGCCGTCAAGGGCGTCGAAATCGGCGAAGGGTTTGCGTCCGCCGAGCTGACCGGAGAGGAAAATGCCGACGAGATGCGCATGGGCAATGACGGCAAACGCATCTTCCTGTCAAATCACGCCGGCGGCATTTTGGGCGGTATTTCCACCGGCGAACCGATCGTTGCGCGCTTCGCCATCAAGCCGACCTCCTCGATCCTGACCGAGCGTCAGTCGATCGATGCCGACGGCAACAATGTCGATGTGCGCACCAAGGGCCGCCACGATCCGTGCGTCGGCATTCGCGCCGTGCCGATCGGCGAGGCAATGGTTGCCTGCGCCGTTGCCGATCATTATCTGAGGGATCGCGGCCAGACGGGCCGGCAGAGGTAGGAAATTCGAAATGTCTTACGACCAGAAGCGTGTTGTCGATGCCATCCGGGCTTTCGAAGCCGGCGAGATCGTCGTCGTCATGGACGATAACGACCGCGAAAACGAAGGCGACCTGATCGTCGCCGCTGTTCATTGCACGCCGGACAAGATGGCCTTCATCGTCCGGCACACATCCGGCATCGTCTGCACGCCGATGCCGCGCGAGGAAGCCAAACGGCTGAACCTCAACGCCATGGTGGCGGAAAACGACTCCGCCCATACCACGGCCTTCACCGTCTCCGTCGATTTCAAGCACGGCACGACGACAGGCATTTCCGCCGACGACCGGACGCTGACCGTGCGCAACCTCGCCAACCCGAATGTCGGCCCGGCGGATTTCGTCCGTCCCGGCCACATCTTTCCGCTGGTTGCCCGCGAAGGCGGCGTGTTGATGCGCTCCGGTCATACGGAAGCCGCCGTCGATCTCTGCAAGCTTGCCGGCCTGCCGCCGATCGGCGTCATCTGCGAACTCGTCAATGACGACGGCACGGTGACGCGCGGCCAGCAGGTGGTCGAATTCGCCGAGCAGCACGGGCTGAAGCTCGTCTCCGTCGCCGACCTCATCGCCTATCGCCAGCGCAAGGAAACACTGATCGAGCTCGGCACCAGCTTCGATATCGAAACGCCATTCGGCAAGGCACGCGCCCATACCTATTCGCTGCCCTGGGACCCGATGCAGCATCTCGCCGTCGTCTTCGGCGATATCCGCGACGGCGTCGATATCCCGGTGCGCCTGCATCCCGAAAGCGTCGCCGAGGATCTGTTCGGCAAACGCCGTCCGGTCGATTTCTACATGAAGAAGATCGCCGAGGAAGGCCGCGGCATCATCGTCTACCTGCGCGAAGGTTCCGTCGGTGTCGGTCATTTCGACAATGGCCGCAAGGCGCGCCAGGCTGAACGCGAAAGCCATGCCGAGGCACAGGTGCGCGACAGCGAATGGCTGGAAATCGGGCTGGGCGCACAGATCCTGAAGGATCTCGGTGTCAGCTCGATCAAGCTGCTCACCAGCCGCGAACGGCACTATGTCGGTCTCGAAGGCTTCGGCATCAAGATCGCCACGACGGAAATCTGCTGATTCCACCCTCCCCTCGAGGGGGAGGGTCGGAGCGAAGCTCCGGGGTGGGGTGATGCCCCACACGATCACCCCCACCCACCGCTGCGCGGCGACCTCCCCCCTCCAGGGGGAGGTACCTAAAACTCGCGATCCAGCAGGCCCATCATGATGTCGTCGTGCCAGCTGCCATTGACGTAAGCGGTCTCCCGCTCCCTTCCTTCAACGACGAAGCCGCATTTTTCATAGGCTCGGATGGCGCGCTTGTTGTAGGCGAGCACGCGTATTCCGATGCGATGCAGCTTCATCTCGCCAAAGGCGTGATCCAGCAGAAGCGCAATCGCTTCCGTGCCAAAGCCTTTGCCAAGCAACGCCGGATCATAAATCCCGATTGCCATCGTCGCGCGCCGGTCCTGGCGATTGACGTTGTCCAATCTGATCACGCCGGCAAAGGCGCCGTCGATTTCGATGACCCATGCGTGAAGGTGATCGGCAATACCTTGAACCCATCGCGCCGCGCCCTCCCGGGTGACGGGCTTGATGTCCTCCTTGTTGACGCCATACATCTCCGCGATCTCTGCATTCGTACCCAAAGCGAAGCGCACTTCGGCGTCGTCGGCACACGGCGGGCGGAGCCTGACATTTCTGCCCTCGAGAATTGGTGACGACAACGAACCCTCCGTTTTCAGGTGCTCCTCCGACTATTCGCCCCCATGAGCATGCCCTCCACCAGAGGTGGCGGTCTGAAACGCGCTGCATCCGAACTAATAGAAGTGGTTTTGCTGCAGCTTGCAAGTGTTGAGCGGCACTATGTCGGCCTCGAAAGCTTCGGCATCAAGATCGCCACAACGGAAATCTGCTGATTTCCACCCTCCCCTCGATGGGGAGGGTCGGAGCGTAGCTCCGGGGTGGGGTGATGCTCCACACGATCACCCCCACCCGCCGCTACGCGGCGACCTCCCCCCCTCAAGGGGGAGGTGACAAAGCCTGGGATCAATTCCGCCACGTGCGGCCGAATACGCGAAGCCAATTATCATAGGCGAATTTTCGCAAAGCCTGTTCATCGAATCCGCTCTTGCTCATGGCCTCTATGAGGCGTGGCAGGCCACTTGCATCTCCGATCTCACGAGGCATGACCGCTCCGTCAAAATCTGATCCGAGCGCGACCCCATCCGCGCCGATGCGGGCGCTGAGATGGTCAATCTGGCGGATGACCGCTTCGAGCGGGGTGTCCTCGTCAAGATTGGCATCCGCGCGGATATCGTTGACGGCAAGATTCAGCCCGACGACGCCGCCTGTATCTCGAATGGCGTCCAATTGCCGATCGGTCAGGTTCCTGGTCGACGGACATATGGCATGGGCGCAGGTATGCGTGGCGACGAGCGGAGCGGTGCTCAATGCGGCGACATCCCAAAATCCGCGCTCATTCAGATGGGAAACATCGATCATGATCCCCAGCTCGTTACATCTTCTAACCAGATCCTTTCCCAAATCGGTGAGGCCGGGTCCGGTATCGGGCGATCTCGGATAGGTGAATGGAACGCCATAGCCGAAGATATTCGGACGGCTCCACACAATACCCAGGGACCGAAGGCCGGCATCATAGAGGCTATCCAGATAGGCGAGATCGGGGCCGATTGCGTCGGCGCCTTCCATATGGAGCACAATGGCAAAGGCGCCGTCATATCGAGCCGCCTCGATCTGGCTGACGCTCGTTGCCAGACGGATTCTATCACCCGAGCGCCCGATCAGCTTCCTTATGGCCGAAAGCTGCCCGTCGATTTGCCGGTGGGCATGGTCCGGAGGCAGGGCCTCGGCATAGCGGACTTCGTAGCCATCATGGGTGATCGTCAGATCGTCCACCGGCTTATGTTCCGGCGCGGCATACATCGCGAATAATCCGCCGGCCAAGCCGCCTTCGAGTGCTCGCGGAAGATCGAGATGCCCGGCCTCGGACCGAACCAGAAAATCGCGGCCGTCAGGTCTATAATCCAGCATGAACTGGACCGCGTCGTTATGCCCATCGAAAATCCGAATAGTGTCCATGCGATCGCAGTTCCCATAGATCAGAGGCCGCTTCGCTCTCCCGTCAACGCAATCCGCAGGCGATTTCCCGAACAAGGAATATCGGTCATTCTCGCCAGCCGTCGAGAAACACAACCTTCTCGACACCGGTGAAACGGGCAACGCGCTCCAGCTCTGCTTCCAGCTTCTCCAGCCGGCCGGAAGATGCTTTGACACCCGGTTCCAGCCACAGGCGTTTGACATCCAGTGTTCCCGCCTTGCGGTCGGCCTTCATGTCAATCCGTCCGATCAGACGGTCTCCTTCCAGGAGCGGAAAGACATAGTAGCCATATTCGCGCTTCGGCTCGGGCACGAAAATCTCGATGCGGTAGAAGAAGCCGAAGAGGCGTTCGGTGCGGTTGCGATCGCGTAGCGTGGGATCGAAGGGGCTGAGAACGCGGATGCGCGCCGGCGCTTCGGCGTGACTATCGAGCGTGTCATGAAAGTCGAGGAAAGCTAAGGAGGGTCGAGGCTTGCCGCCACCGGCAGGCTCGATCAGCACATCGGTCAATTCGTCGCGATGGGTCTCGACCCAGCTCTTGGCCTCCTGCGGCGTCACCAGATCCCAGAAAGCGGCGATTTCGCCCGAGGTGGCAAAGCCGAGGCGCTGCAGCGCGCTGCGGCAAGCCCAATCGACAAATTCGTCATGCTCCACTTCCGGCTCATGGAAATGGGCCGGCAGGACGCGTTCGACGAGATCGTAGACCTTCTGGAAATTGGTGCGGCCGGCAATGGCGAACTTGCCGGTGCGCCAGAAATATTCGAGCGCCGTCTTGTTCGGGTGCCAGTTCCACCAGCCGCCGGAGACGTGATCCTCCGCCTTGACCTCGCGGGCGGTAATGGCGCCGTTCTTCAGCACGCGCTCGTAGGTTTCCTCGAAAGCCGCCTCGAACCCCTCTCCGCGCCATTTGCGCCAGCGCGCAATGATCGCCTCCTCTTCACGGCGAAAGCGGTGCTTCCAATAGACGAAGAAGGCGCTCGGCAGGATCGAGGCATCATGCGTCCAGTTCTCGAAAAGCGCGCCATCCTTTTCCAGAAGCTCCGTCAGATGTTCGCGCCGATAGGTCTGGTTGCGCGAAAACAGGATCTGATGATGGGCGCGCTCGACGGTTGCGATGCTGTCCACCTGCACGAAGCCGATGTCATGGATGAGCTGCAGCAGCCCCGCCTTTGTCAAGGCGCGGTTGGGCGGATTGGCAAGCCCCTGTTTGGCAAGAAACACGCGGCGGGCATCACGATTCGAAAGCAGATTCGTCATAAGCGGATCATAGGCATAAATTCCCATGCTTTCAAAGAGGCCCTGATTTGATAAATCGAAGCGATGCGCTATAGCTCCGCGATCACACTGTTGAACAGGGAAAGCGCTTGGATATCCGCTTCGACAACGCCGGCGTCGATTATGGCACGCGCACTGCGCTGTTTCCTTTGAATCTCACGCTTCAGGAGCGCCGCATCGGGGTGATCGGCCTCAACGGCTCCGGCAAGACGACCTTCGCGCGGCTGATCAACGGGCTCGTCAAGCCGACGACGGGACGCGTCTTGGTCGATGGGCTCGACACGGTCGGCAACGCCAGCGAGGTGCTTGGAAAAGTCGGCTATATCTTCCAGTCGCCGCAGAACCAGATCATCCTGCCCATCGTGCGCGACGATATCGCCTATGGGCTGAAGGCGCGCGGATATGACAAGACGCAAATCGAGGCGGCGGTCGAGGGTATTCTTGGCCGCTTTGGCGTCGGCCATCTCGGCGCGCGGCGGGCGCATGAGCTTTCCGGTGGCGAGCTGCAGATGGCCGCGCTCTGCTCTGTACTCGTGACCGGACCCGATATCCTCATTCTCGACGAACCGACCAACCAGCTCGATCTCAAGAACCGGGCGCTCGTGCGGAAGACCATGATGGAGCTGCCGGAAAGCATCATCGTCATCAGCCACGATCTGCCCCTGCTCGAGGATTTCGAGCGGGTGCTTTTGTTCGACCAGGGCCGGCTCGTCGCCGACGCTCCGGCAGAGGAGGCGATCGCTCGCTACAGGGGGATGGCAGGCTGATGCAGACGCTGCATGTCGATGTCGATACATGGTTGCACCGGCTTTCGCCGCGCGTAAAGCTCCTCACGTTGACTGCATTCGGCGTATTGCTTTTCCTGACGCAGTCCGTCGCGGTGCTTGCCTGTGCAAATCTTGTCGGCGCCGGCCTCTATTTCCGCAGTGGCCTGCCGATCCGAGACGCATTGAAGCGGCTGCGGCCGATCCTGATCTCGATTGCCGTGCTCGCCGTCTTCGCCGCACTCGTCGGCCCGCTGCACGCCGCCATCGTCACCGCCCTGCGATTGACCGCGCTCGCATTGTTTGCCGCCACGGTGACGGCGACGACATCGATGGCTGCTTTCATCGACGAGATCACGGCGCTTGCCATGCCGCTCCAAAAGTTCGGCCTGCTGAAGGCCGCCGATATTGGATTGGCGATCGGCCTCGTCATCCGGTTCGTCCCCGAGATCCTCGATCGCTACCGTGCGATCCGCGAGGCGCATCAGGCGCGCGGGATCAAGGTTCGCCTGGCGACCACGCTCGCGCCGCTGATCATCCTGACGCTGCGCGATGCGGACAATATCGCCGCCGCGATTGACGCGCGCGGCATTCGGCGTCAATGAACATAGATCTTTTTCGGAAGGAGCCGCCATGAACACCCGCGATCTCGTCCTCTCGGCACTTTTTGCCGCCATCATCGTGGCGCTCGGGCTCTTGCCGCTCATCCCGATCGGCATCATTCCGGTTCCGATCACGGCACAATCGCTCGGCGTCATGCTAGCCGGCGTCGTGCTCGGCGCCAAGCGCGGGGCGATCGCGGTGCTGCTGGTGGTCGTCCTTGTCAGCATCGGCCTGCCGGTGCTGTCGGGCGGTCGCGGTGGCCTTGCCGTCTTCGCCGGCCCGACGGCCGGCTTCTTCGTCGGCTGGATCTTCGCGGCCTTCGTCACCGGCTATTTCTCGGAGAGGCTGGTAAAGCCGGAACAGAGCGGCCTCGTTCAGGGCGTCGGCTTCTTCATCGCTGCCGTCATCGGCGGCGTGGTCGTGCTCTATGCGTTCGGCATCGCCTGGCTGACGATCAATATCGGTTTCAGCAAGGCGTTTCTCGGGTCCTTGGGCTTTGTGCCGGGAGATGTCATCAAGGCCGTCGTCGCGGCTCTCGTCGGCCGTGCCGTCATGGTCGGCTATCCGCTTCTGCCGCAGCGGAGCTAGGGCACGTCGCCTAAAAATGCGCGGCGGTTTTACGGCAGCGACGTGCGTCTCAGCGTGACTTACGTCAGGTATTTATAGAGCCAGTCGCGCGTGTCTTCCGGCAGCGGCGCCGGATCGTGTTCATCGCCACGGACCGCGAGCCAGAGAATTTCCACTTCCGCCGCCAGTTCGTTGCCGGTTTCGACCATGATCATGAAGCCGATCGACTTGCCGCCGATCTTGTTGACGCTGATCGAAAAGCGGGCAAGATCGTCATAGTGCAAGGCCCGGTGCAGCGAACAGGATGCCTTCCTGGCGATGTAGAGCGGTTCGTCCTCGACCAGCGGCCGGGTGCGCCAGAAATTCGAGAGCGCCGTTTCTGCCTGAGAGATATAGGAGGCGACAAACATCTGGCCGTGCCGGTCGACATCGCGCGGCGGCACCCTTACCTCGACGACATCGGATCGTTCTGCTCTCGCCATCACGCAATAACCCTGGCCGACGCCATACTCGCCTTAATGAAAGCTTAACACCGCGCCTCGATAAGTAAACGGCGCCACGCCAAAGTGGTTAAGATGGATTGTTGACATTGTAGTGACATGGTCCATGTCCTGTAATAGGCGTCACACCTCATTTATAGATTGGCCCCATGAGCACACGTCTTTACGAACACCCGATCTTCCTGGAACATATTGTTCCGCCTGGCCACCCGGAGCGGCCGGATCGGCTGCGCTCGCTGAATATCGCGCTGGAGCATCCGAATTTCGAGCGACTGGACCGGCGGAAAGCGCCTGCCGCACACGAGGATGCAGTCCTGCTTGCGCATCCCGAGGAGCATCTGGAGTTCGTGCTGCGTTCGATGCCGGACAGAGGCGACGACGGCGAGATCAACCAGCTCGAAGCCGATACCTATGCCAGCCCGAAGACGTTGCAGGCAATCATGCACGGCGTCGGCGGAGCCATGGCGGCGGTCGACGACGTCTTTTCCGGTGCGGCCGACAATGTCTTCGTCGCGGCCCGTCCGCCGGGGCACCATGCCGAGAAGACCAAGGCCATGGGCTTCTGCTTCTTCAACAATGCCGCAATCGCCGCCCGCCATGCGCAAAAGGCCCACGGCGCCGAGCGCGTCGCCATCGTCGACTGGGACGTGCACCACGGCAATGGCACTCAGGATATTTTCTGGGACGATCCGTCCGTGCTCTTCTGTTCCACCCACCAGATGCCGCTCTATCCAGGCACCGGCAAGAAGGATGAAAGTGGCACCCACAATACCATCGTCAATGCGCCGCTCTCTCCCAATACCGGCGGCGATCATTTCCGAGAGGCCTTCAAGTCGCGCATCCTGCCGGCGCTCGCCGACTTCAGCCCCGATCTCATCATCATCTCGGCCGGCTTCGACGCCCATCACCGCGATCCCCTGGCGCAATTGAACCTAACGGGCGAGGATTTCGACTGGGCGACCGGGCGGCTGCTCGAAGTTGCAGACCGCAGCGCCAAGAACCGGGTCGTCAGCCTGCTCGAAGGCGGCTATGATCTGGAAGGTCTCGCCGAGTCGGCGGGGATGCATATTCTACGCATGATGAAAGGTTGACGATGAGCGAGAACGCCAAGGCAGATGTTTCGGGCTATTCCTTCGAGAAGGCTGTGGCGGAGCTTGAAAGCATCGTTGCCCGGCTTGAGCGCGGCGATGTGGCGCTGGACGAATCCATCTCGATCTACGAGCGCGGCGAAGCGCTGAAGAAGCACTGCGAAGCGTTGCTTTCAGCGGCGGAAAACCGCATCGAGAAGATCCGGCTCGACCGCGCCGGCAAGCCACAGGGTACGGAAGCGCTGGACGGCGCATAGGATCAAAACGGGAAATTTGAGTTTGGCACGCATTCCCGATAGGTTGAGCCCCAACCGAAAGGAGAGCCTTCATGTCATTCTTCCCAGGCAACGATCCTCAGGCCGGCGATGCCTTCGCCTGCGATGCGATCGAGAACCTTATCATTCCGCGCACCAGCGACCTTGGCGGCTTCTCCGTGCGGCGCGCGCTTCCGAGCAGCCGGCGCCGGTTGGTAGGACCGTTCATCTTCTTCGACCGCATGGGACCTGCGATTTTACGGCCGGGCCAGGCGCTCGATGTGCGCCCACATCCGCATATCGGCCTTTCCACGGTCACCTATCTCTTCGACGGCGAGATCCGCCATATGGACAGCCTCGGCACGGCCAAGGTGATCCGTCCCGGCGACGTGAACCTGATGACGGCCGGGCGCGGTATCGTGCATTCCGAGCGCACGCCGGAGAACCTGCGCGATCACCCTTTCGCCATGTCCGGCCTGCAGACCTGGCTGGCGCTCCCCGACGACAAGGAGGAGATCGATCCCTCCTTTGCCCACACCGAGAAGGACGAGCTGCCTGTGATCGCCGATGGCGGCGTGACCGGGCGCGTTGTCATCGGCGAATTCGAGGGTCTGAAATCGTCGGTGAAATCCTTCTCCGACACGCTCTATGTCGATCTGCAGCTTCAGCCCAATACGACGTTTCCTTTTGGGTCAGCGCATGAGGAGCGGGCCCTCTATATTCTCTCCGGTTCGCTCATCGTCGCGGGCGACCGTTTCGAGCAGGATCAGCTCCTCGTCTTCCGTCCCGGCGATGCGATAACGCTGGAGGCAGGCGAAAAAGGCTGTCATCTCATGCTTTTTGGCGGTGCAGCGCTCAATTCGAAGCGCTATATCTGGTGGAATTTCGTCTCGTCCTCAAAGGAGCGCATCGAAAAGGCCAAGGAAGAATGGCGCACAGGCCGCTTCGATATCGTGCCGGGCGACGAGGAAGAGTTCATTCCCCTGCCGGAAGGCTAACGGGTTCATAACACTCCCACATGTTTCTTGTTCGGGAGCACCTTGAATTCGGCGCCTTTTGTCGCAATCTGTTTTGACGTAAAGGCGGACCACCGCCCAAGAATAGCAAGAAAGAGGCATCAGCCTTGACACAAATGCCACAGACGCCCCTGCTGGACCGGGTCCAATATCCTTCCGACCTGCGAAAGCTGGAGGACCGGGAATTGCCGCAACTCGCCCGCGAAGTCCGCGATGAGATGATCGATGCGGTGTCGCGTACCGGCGGACATCTCGGCGCCGGCCTCGGTGTCGTCGAATTGACCATCGCGATCCACAGCGTCTTCAACACGCCCGACGACCGGCTGATTTTCGATGTCGGGCATCAGTGTTATCCGCACAAGATCCTGACCGGCCGGCGGGACCGCATTCGCACGCTTCGCCAGGAAAACGGTCTTTCCGGCTTCACGCGCCGGGCTGAAAGCGAGTACGATCCCTTCGGCGCCGCGCATTCCTCGACATCCATTTCCGCCGGCCTCGGCATGGCGGTTGCCGCCGAGCTCGATAATACCGACCGCCGTGTGATCGCCGTCATCGGTGACGGCGCCATGTCGGCCGGCATGGCCTATGAGGCGCTGAACAATGCCGGTGCGCTCGATGCACGGCTGATCGTCATCCTCAACGACAACGACATGTCGATCGCCCCGCCGACGGGGGCCATGAGCGCCTATCTCGCGCGCCTCGCCTCCGGCCGCACCTATATGGGCTTCCGGGATTTCGGCAAGAAACTGACCGCCTATCTCGGCAAGAAGGTCGACCGCGCCATCACGCGGGCAGTCGAGCACGCACGGGGCTATGTGACCGGTGGCACCATGTTCGAGGAGATGGGCTTCTATCATATCGGCCCGATCGACGGTCACTCCTTCGAGCATCTGCTGCCCGTGCTGCGCAATGTGCGCGACAATGCGCAAGGCCCGGTGCTGATCCATGTCGTGACGCAAAAGGGCAAGGGTTATCCGCCGGCCGAGGCAGCTGCCGACAAATATCACGGCGTCAACAAGTTCGACGTCATTACCGGCGCGCAGACGAAGGTGAAGCCGAATGCGCCGAGCTACACAAGCGTCTTTGCGGACGCTTTGGTCCAGGAGGCAACCCTCGACGACAAAATCGTCGGTATCACCGCCGCCATGCCAAACGGCACCGGCCTCGACAAGCTGCAGGAATTCTTCCCCAAGCGCTGTTTCGACGTCGGCATTGCCGAGCAGCATGCCGTGACTTTCGCCGCGGGCCTTGCTGCCGAAGGCTACAAGCCCTTTGCCGCTCTTTATTCCACCTTCCTGCAGCGTGCCTATGACCAGGTGGTGCATGACGTGGCGATCCAGGGCCTGCCCGTCCGTTTCCCGATCGACCGCGCCGGCTTCGTCGGCGCCGATGGACCGACGCATGCCGGGTCCTTCGATACCGCCTTTCTTGCCACCCTGCCCGGCTTCGTCGTCATGGCCGCCGCCGACGAGGCGGAACTCAAGCATATGGTGCGCACGGCCGCCGCCTATGATCTCGGCCCGATTTCCTTCCGCTATCCGCGCGGTGAAGGCGTCGGCGTCGAGCTGCCGGAACGGGGCCAGATCCTCGAAATCGGCAAGGGGCGCGTCGTCAAGCAGGGTTCGAAAGTCGCGCTGCTGTCCTTCGGCACGCGCTTGGCCGACAGCCTTGCCGCAGCCGAGGATCTCGATGCCGCCGGCCTGTCGACGACGGTCGCCGATGCGCGCTTCGCCAAGCCGCTCGATCACGACCTCATCCGACAACTCGTGGCTCACCATGAAATGCTGATCACCGTCGAGGAAGGTTCGGTCGGCGGCTTCGGCAGCCAGGTCATGCAGTTCCTCGCCAATGAGGGCCTGCTCGACAATGGCCTGAAGATCCGCTCGCTCGTCATGCCGGATATGTGGATGGATCAGGCAAAGCCTGAAGCCATGAATGCCAGAGCCGGTCTCGACCGTGCCGGCATCGTGCAGACAGTATTCCGCACGCTCGGCCACGGCCGCATCGTCGAAGCCGCTGGATAAACGCAAACATCAGGCGGCCCCGGGGCTGCCTGATGTCGTCAACCATCGAGCCCGTTGAAGATCGCCACGCGGTCTCGACCGGCGGCCTTGGCCTGATAGAGCGCGGAATCGACATTTCTCAACAGCAAGGCACGTGTCGCGCCATCATCCGGCGCCAGTGCTGCGCCGATGCTCAATCGTGCGGAGACGGATACGCCCTCTACCGCGAATGGCGCTCGGAATGCAGCCAACAAACGCTCGGACAGGGAGACAAGCGCGCTCCTGTCGGTCGGGTCCGGCACGAAGATGGCGAATTCGTCGCCTCCCATACGAACGACGATGTCATCGGTGCGGATGACAGAGCGGATGCGGGATGCCGCCTCACAGAGAACTTCGTCGCCGACATTATGACCGAAGCGGTCATTGATGGATTTGAAGCCGTCCATGTCGAGATAGAGAACGCCGAAGTGGCGGCCAGCAGCAATGGCTGAACTCAATGCGCTATCAACCAGGTTTTCCAGTGCCGACCTGTTGAAGAAACGGGTCAGCGGATCGGTCATGGCAGCCGCCCGCAAGCTGTTCTCGGCGATTCCCATCAGCAGGTTTGACTTCTGCAGCCGCAGAAGCGCACTGGCAATCTGTGCAAACCGCATGAGACTCTCTTCTTCGCCTGGAGAGAACCGCCTCGGCTTCTGATCGAGAACGCAGAAGGCACCCACGGGCAAGCCGTTCTCCAGTCGCACCGGAGCGCCGGCATAAAAGCGGAAATAGGGATCATCGAGAACGAAGGGGGCAGCCTTCAGCTCCGGTTCCTCCATAAGATCTGGAAGGACCAGCAGTTCGTCGTCAAACACCACCCGCGTACAAATCGACATGTCGCGCGAGCATTCGGCAATCTTCAAACCCGCCTGCCCTGCGATGCGCTGCCAGTCCTCATCGATGATATTGATGGCTGCATAGGGCGTTTCGAACACACTCCTCGCCAGTTCGGCAAGGATCGCAAGCTCGGGTGTCGGGCTGTTGTGAATCGCATTCAGGGACCGTACGGCCAAAAGCCTCTGTGTTTCATTGGCCGGAACTCGGACCAGCTGTCCCATTCGAATCTCCCTCTGCGATCAGCGTGCGACTTACGGAATTAGCGGTTCTTCGCTCAGGGCAACCCTGCCGCCGATAAAATATCTAACAAATCTCGACCGAAAGGATGACTCACCAGCGCGCGAGAACGATCCCACGGCTCAAACAACCTATCCCCGAAAGGGAGACGCATTGCCCCAGCAAAACTGGGCAAGTTGTGGCAATGGAATAGTATCATCCATGAAAAACGAAACGGCCCGCCGCAAAGCGGCGGGCCGAGAACGTTAACGGCAGCGATTCGCAGAGATCGATCAGAATTCTTCCCAATCGTCCTGGGGCGCGGCAGCGGCAGCGGTTGCCTTGCCGGCAAAGGCCTTGGCGACCGTGCGCCCGAGAGCGCGGGCCGGAGACACCGCCGGCTTCGAACGCGCCGTTGCCGCGACGGGTCGGGCAAGCGTTGGCTGCGCGGGCGCCGCCTGAATGGAGTTGCCAAGGCGGAACTGCTGCAGCAGCTCGTTGAGCGCCGCGGCTTCGCGGGCGAGCGCATGGCTTGCGGCCGTCTGTTCTTCGACCATGGCCGCATTCTTCTGCGTGCCCTGATCCATGTTGTTGACGGCCGTGTTGATCTCCTGCAGACCGGTCGACTGTTCGCGGGTCGCCGTGACGATCGCGCCGACATGGCGGTTGATCTCCTGCACTTCGGAGACGATCAACTGGAGGGCCTTGCCGGTTTCGCCGACCAGCGAGACGCCGGTATTGACCTGATCGCTTGAAGTCGTGATCAGCGCCTTGATCTCCTTGGCGGCGTTGGCGGAGCGCTGGGCGAGCTCACGCACTTCCTGGGCAACGACCGCAAAGCCCTTGCCGGCCTCGCCAGCGCGGGCCGCCTCGACACCAGCGTTCAGCGCCAGCAGGTTGGTCTGGAAGGCGATGTCGTCGATGACGCTGATGATGTTGCTGATCTCGCCCGAGGATTTTTCGATCTGCTGCATGGCCGAGACGGCGTTGCGAACCACTTCGCCCGACCGTTCCGCACCCTGGCGGGCGCGCTCGACGAGATGGCCGACATCTTCGGCACGCTTGGCGGAGTCGCGGACCGTTATGGTGACCTGCTCCAGTGCGGCCGCCGTTTCCTCGACGGCAGCGGCCTGCTGTTCGGTGCGCTGCGCCAGATCATCGGCTGCAGAGCGGATCTCGTCGGCGCCGGCATTGATGGCGGAAGCATTGCGGCCGACGGACTGCAGAGCGGCTTCCAGCTTTTCCACCGCATTGTTGAAGTCGTTACGGACACTGTCGAACTGCGGCGCAAAGCTGTTGCGCAGGCGGGTCGCGACATTGCCGGAAGACAGGGCGGAGAGCCCATCCGCGAGCGCTTCCATGGCAAAGCGGATCTCGCCCTCCTCACGCGCCTTCTGTTCGTCATTCATCTGACGCTCGCGCTCGGCATCGCCACGCATGCGCTCGGTCTCGCCGGCGAGGCGCAGCTTCTCGATCCCCGCCTGCTTGAAGACCAGGACGGCATCGGCCATGCGGCCGACTTCGTCGCCACGGCCGACGGCCGGGACTTCGACATCATGCTCGCCATTCGCCAGTCGGCCCATCGCAGCGGTCATGCCGACGATCGGGCGCACGATGAGGCGCGACAGCAGCCAAGCGAGAACGGCGGCGGCGAGCGATACGAAGATGCCGCCGACGATAAGCGTCATGCGCAGATCGCCATTGGCGTCATCCTGCATGGCTGCCAGATCGCTCGCCTTGGCGCGGGCGGCCTGCTTGATCTTGGCGGCGGCGTCGCGGAAACTATCGAGCTGGCCCTTGGTTTCGTTCTGCCCGAGCTTGACGATCTGGTCGAGCGGCATCTCGGTTTCCTTGCGTGCCTTGGCCTGCGGCTCTGCCAGCTGATGGAAATAGACATCAGCGGCTTTCTGCATATTGTCGATCGCCTGCAACAGATCGGGGGAATCTGCCGCAATCTGCTTGGCGCTGGCGATGCTCTTCAGCATCCGCTCGCGATTGTTGAAGATATCGCCATAGGTGCTTTCGCTATGCAGCAGCAGGAAGCCGCGCAGATTGACGGCCTGTTCCAGCATCGCCTGCAGGGAGTCGTCGATCAGGCTGACGAGTTGCTGCGACTTGGTCTGCTCGGCGGCGGCACCGGCCGACGCTTCTTCCTTGGAATAGACGAATGCGGAAACGCAGGCGAAGATGGCGATCAATGCCGTGAACGTGATGGCAAGCTTGCCATTCAGCGAGAGTTTTTTCGCAAACATGGGCGAGCGCCTCCTGAGCGCCGGTCCTGGCGAGCCTCGTTAGGCCGCGATTGGGAGGAAACGCGACCGATGCTCGAAGAATTCAGGGAGGGGCATGATTGGGACGCAGACGCGCGAAGCCTTCATGGCAGGCGATGATCTCAAAACGATCACCGTAATCACAGGCATCAGTAGAGGCTCGGGCTTTAAATTTATTTAACTCCGCGCAACCGCACTGAGATGCCGCCGAACCACGGTGCGTTTCGTCTTCCGGCCGCTCTAATTCACCGCACGGCAGCGAGAATGAGAATATCCAGATCGTGTTCGGGATAGAAATCCTGCGCCGTCATCTGGAAGGTGGTCGCGCCGGTCTTTTTCACATCCTTGCCGCAGAAGCTGATGTAGTTGTCGGGACTGCCCTTATCGACCGTCAGCTCGAAATGCTTGATCGGACCGGACCAGTTGGCGCCCGTCGTCAGCACATAGGAGATCCAGCTTTCGGTATAGCCGCGCCCGCCCTTATCGACTGCGGCGGCAAGCTTGGTCGCCGTCTTCAGGAAAGGCTCATCGAGACAATACTTGGCGCGATAGGCCTGCAGCTGCTGCTTCTGATAGTCTTCCTCGCCGGCGAAGGTGATCGCCACGGTGCCGCCGACGCTGGGCTTGTAGCGATGTTCAACCGCGATCTTCACCTTGGCCGGAAACCTCGTGCGCCACCAATAGGTGGTGTGCAGCGTCCACATCGGCGTTGGGTGGTGCTTCATGCCCTGACCGTCAGCGTCGTATTCGTCATCGGCGATCAGGCCGCGGGCCGTCCAATCGTCGAGCACGTCGGCTGGCAGCTTGGCGACAGCATCTGCCGCCGCCTTGCTCAGCGGCAGCAGCGGGACACCGCGAGCGTTCAGCTCATCCGTCATGTCGACCCCGGCGACCGATACGCGCTGCTGTAAGGTCGGCGTGATGGCTTTGCCATCCTGCGTCACGGTGAAACCCAGGAAATTGTCGGAATCGACATTCCCTGCATCGACCATACTGTCTATATCGCCTTTGATATCGGGCATCGGAAAAGCGACGACGCTTTCGACATCCTTGTCGGAGGTATTTTCGAAGATGTAATCGACGCGGACCTGTTCCGCCGAAATGAACAGCTTTTCCTGCGCCATGCTGATATCTCCAGTGCGGACATAGGCGAGACCACCCGTCCTCAACTCGGCCATCGTGTCATTTGCCATAGCCGGAACGGCGAACATCGCCATTAGCGCCGCATAGCCACCGATCTTCCGCATGATGCCCTCGCCCGTTGATTGCAGCGATTATGGCCGGTTGCGATCCGTCGTCAACGCCGATATCAACATAAAGGGCTTGCAACATGGCCCATTGCCCGGCATGGACAGCCCATGTCCGAACCGCAACGCCTCGACCAGCTCCTCGTCACCCTTTCGCTCTTCGCCAGCCGCTCTCGCGCTCGCGATGCGATCCAGCGCGGCACGGTGACCGTGAACGGCAGGATCGTCACGAAGCCCGGCGCGCTGTTCACCGAAGACGCACAGATCAGCATTGATGATCCCGCGCAGGATTACGTCTCACGTGCGGCCTTGAAGCTGGTGGCGGCACTCGACCATTTCGGCCTCGATCCGCAAGGGCAGCATTGTCTCGATGTCGGCGCATCGACCGGAGGCTTTACCGAGGTGCTGCTGCAGCGTGGTGCTTCCCATGTCACGGCGATCGATGTCGGTCACGACCAGATGCATCCGCGCATAGTCGCCGATCCGCGCGTGACCAATATCGAGGGTTTGAACGCGCGCAATCTGACCGCCGAGGACATAGGCGAGCCCTTCTCCTTCGTCGTTTCCGATGTCTCGTTCATTTCGCTCAAGCTGGCGCTGGCGCCGGCCCTTGCGCTTGCCGAACCGGGCGCGCGGGCGGTACTGCTCGTAAAACCGCAATTCGAGGCGGGCCGCGATGCGATCGGTAAGGCCGGCCTCTTGAAGGACCCCACCTCCGCTCCGGCGGTGGCGGCCGAACTCGAGCGCTGGTTCACCGAAGACATGGGCTGGCAAAGCCTCGGCCTCATCGCCTCGCCCATCGCTGGCGGTGACGGCAATCAGGAATTTCTTCTCGCAGGGATCAAGCCATGAGCACCGAAACCGTTACCATCCAGAAGCTCGGCGCCCAGGGCGACGGCATCGCGCAGGGCGCCGATGGCCCGATCTACGTACCCTTCACGCTGCCGGGCGAAAGTGTCGCCATCGCGCGGGTGAAGAGCCAGGGCACGCTGATGTCGATCACGGCGGCCTCGCCGGATCGCCAGGAGCCGCACTGTCGGCACTTCGGCCCGCATGGCGTCAACGGGACCTGTGGCGGATGTACCCTGCAGCATTATGCCGACGCCCCCTATCGCGCCTTCAAGCGCCAGCTCGTCGTCGATGCCCTGCGGTCGAAGGGTCTGACACCTGAAGTGGACGATATCGTCGCCGCGCATCCGGGCGAACGGCGCCGGGTCGTCTTCGCCGCGCGTAAGACTGAAAAGGATATGCTGATCGGCTTCAACCAGGCTGAAAGCCATCATATCGTCGCCATCGAGGAATGTCCCATCGCTTCGGCCGGCATCATGGCCCGTCTGCCGGCGATCAAGACGATCGCCGCCGCAATCGCCATTAACGCCGAAGCCTTCCGCATTTCCGTCTTGGAGACACAGACCGGCCTCGATCTCGCCGTCGACGGCATCAAATCGCTTTCGGACAAGCAGCGCCGCAGCACGATCGAAACGGTGCTGTCGCTTCGCGGCATCGCGCGCCTTTCGCTGAACGGCGAGATCCTGGTGGAACCGGTGAAGCCGATCATCGATTTCGGCGGCGTGCCGGTCGCACCGCCGCCGGGCGCCTTCACGCAGGCGACCAAGCAGGCCGAGGATGCCATGGCCGAGCTGGTCTCAACCCATGTCGGCAAGGCCAAGCGCATCGCCGATCTCTTCGCCGGCAGCGGCACCTTCTCGCTTCGCCTGGCGCGGATCGGGCGGGTGCATGCGGTGGAAGGTGAAGAAAAGCCGCTCGCCGCATTGGATCACGCCGCGCGCAACACGCAGGGGCTGAAGCCTGTCACCGTGGAACGCCGCGATCTCTTCCGCCGACCCTTGATGGCGCAGGAACTGAAGGTCTACGACGCCGTCGTCTTCGACCCGCCGCGCGCCGGCGCGGAATTCCAGTGCAAGGAGTTGGCCCGCTCGCAGGTCAAGAAGATCGTCGCCGTCTCCTGCAATCCGCTGACGCTTGCCCGCGACCTCGCCATTCTGGTCGAGGGAGGTTACCGCATTACGCGGGTGACGCCGATCGACCAGTTCCTGTGGACCTCGCATGTCGAAGTGGTTGCGGCGCTGGAGAAGTAGCTCTCTTCGCCAGAAGTCGGGTGGCCGACCCTCGTGGTTCGAGGCTACGCCCTTCGGGCTTCGCACCTCACCATGAGGGCGGAGTCGCTCACGATCGAGATGCGCCAGAGATTAGCCCTCATGCGGAGGCCCGAAGGGCCGTCTCGAAGCACGAGAGCGGGTGAGCTTCACCGCTTCATGAAGGCTTCGAAAGCCGCGCGGGCTTCGGCGCTTTTCAGCTGGGCGGCGAAATGCTCGGCTTCTTTCTGGATTCGGTCGAGAACAGAATCCGGTGACCCGCGCATCAGGTCGCGGGCGATCCGAAGCGCCTCTGGCGGCTTGGTGGCGAGTTTTGCGGCCAGCGACAGCGTTTCGGCCTCCACCGCGTCCGCCGACGTTACCTTCCAGATCAGTCCGGCTTCCCTGGCGTCAGCGGCGGAAAAGCCTTCACCAAGGGCGAGCAGGGCGAAGGCGCGCTGATGCCCCATGACGCGCGGAGCAAGCAGGCTCGAAGCCGCTTCGGGGACCAGCGCGAGATCGACGAAGGGTGTCTTGAACAGACTGCGGTCGGAGGCAACAGTCAGATCGCAATGCAGATGGATCGTGGTGCCGATGCCGATCGCGAGGCCATCGACGCCGGAGACGACCGGCTTCTTCGTGCTCGCCAGCGCGACGAGAAAATCAATCACTTCGCGCCCCATATTGCCGCTCATGGCGAAGGCGAGGAAATCGGCCAGATCGTTGCCGGCGGAAAAACAGCCTTCCGTGCCGAGGAAGGCATGAACGCGGATATCCGCCGCGTCCTCCGCTGCTGTTAGCGCAGCGGTCATCGTCCGATACATTTCGCGGGTGATGGCATTCTTCTTTTCCGGTCGGTTGAACCGGATGACCTGGACCTGCGGCGCGGTCTCGGGGCGTTCGATGAGGATATGGTCGGTCATCATATATCCTTAGGCAAGCGCGATGCGAGCAGCTTCAAGGCTGCCGGCTCCGGCAACGACGCGATCGGCAAGGGCGGTGGTTTCAGCCAAAAGGTTCTCGGCGGCGAAGCGGCAAAGCGCGATGCGCTTGCCACCCTCGCCGTCGCCCGCATCGACGAGGCCGCCCTTGGCGAGATAGGATCCGGTCAGCACCAGTCCGAAGAGCCGCTGGTAAGGCGTGGCGCCCGCAAGGGCCTCAGCAATGGCGCCCTCGGCCTGCTTCGACAACAGCCAATCGCTCGCCTTTTCGAGATCGGCAATGGCCGCCCGCAGCCGCGGCGCAGTCTCCCCGAAACCGTCGAGATTGGACTTGGCGACCATATCGGCGATATCACGCAGTTCTGCGATGAAGCCGCGCACGTGATCACCATTGGCGATCGTCAGCTTGCGCGTTACCAGATCGATGGCCTGGATGCCGTTGGTGCCCTCGTAGATCGGCGCGATGCGCGCGTCGCGCAGCAGGCGCGCCGCACCGGTCTCTTCGATGAAGCCCATTCCGCCATGAACCTGGATGCCGAGCGAGGCGACATCGACGCCGGCATCGGTGGAGAAGGATTTGGCGATCGGCGTCAGCAGCGCGGCGCGCTCCTGCCAGAAACGGGCCTTCTGCGGATCGCGATGCGACATGTCGATCGCCTCGGCACAGGCGTAGCAGATGGCGCGCGCCCCTTGAGTCAGGGCTTTCATCGTCAGCAGCATGCGTGCGACATCGGGATGCTCGATGATCGGGCTCATGCCAGACGATGCCGTGCCGGGCGCGCGGCCCTGCGTACGCTCCCGGGCATAGGCAATAGCCTTTTGGGTCGCAGCCTCGGCAATCGCGACACCCTGGATGCCGACAGCGAGACGCGCGTTGTTCATCATCGTGAACATGCAGGCGAGGCCTTTATTTTCCTCGCCGACGAGCCAGGCGACGGCGCCCTTTTCCGACCCGTATTTTCCATCGCCATAGATCATCGTGCAGGTCGGCGAACCGTGGATGCCGAGCTTGTGTTCGAGCGAATGGGCGAAATAATCGTTGCGCGCGCCGAGCGAGCCATTGTCGTTGACAAGGAATTTCGGCACGAGGAACAGCGAAATGCCGCGCGTGCCGGCGGGCGCATCGGGAAGACGGGCGAGAACGAAATGAACGATATTCTCCGCCGCCTCGTGATCGCCCCAGGTGATGAAGATCTTCTGGCCGAAAAGGCGATAGGTGCCGTCGTCGCGGCGTTCGGCGCGGGTGCGCAGCGCCCCGACATCGGAGCCGGCATGCGGCTCGGTCAGGTTCATCGTGCCGGACCATTGTCCGGATACGAGCTTTTCCAGGTATTTTCTCTTGAGGTCGTCGCTGCCATGGGCAATCAGCGCCTCGACCGCGCCCATGGTCAGCGTCGGGGCGAGACCGAATGCCATGGAAGCGGAGTTCCACATTTCCAGCGTCGCGACATTCAGCATATGCGGCAGGCCCTGCCCGCCGAATTCCTCGGGCGCGGTCAAGCCGTTCCAGCCACCGGCGATCCAGTCGCGATAGAGCTTCTCCCAGCCATCCGGGAGCACCACCTTGCCATCGACCAGTTTCGCCCCCTGCTTGTCGCCAATCTCGGCAAGCGGCTCCATCTCCTCGCCGGCAAAACGACCGGCTTCCGACAGGATGGCATCGACGACATCGGCGCTCAAATCGCCAAGAATGCCCTCGTCCATCGCGCGCTCCATGCCCGCGATATGCTTTAGCGTGAACGCGATTTCTTCGACTGGCGCCTTGTACATGCTGCCTCCTCCGCATTGGTGCCGGCAATGACCCGCCTCACCCGGATCATCGCTCGTCTGTGGTCATAGCTAGTTTATTTTTACGTAAACGTCAATTTAAGTGAGGTGGCAAAGATGTTGATTCCACCGCCTCGCGAACCTTCAGCTCCCATACGTCTTGCGCGCGCCGCACGGCTGTGACATCGCCGCCCGCAGCCGCGATTATTCCACCAGCGCGCGGACTTGCATAAACAATCGTCATGAACGAAGACTAAGGCAACTGTTCAGAAACCGAATGATACAGCCATGAACACGATCACGTCAGTCAACACGATACCCGGCTTCATCTGGGCCTATCGTCTCCGCCCGGGCGAAGCCAAGCCGGAGCGGTTGCCCGACGATACCGATCGTTCAACGCTCTTTAGCGGCGACGGCTTCCTATGGCTGCATCTCAATCTTGTCGATGCGCGCGTTCCGGCTTTTCTGGAGGATGCGCCGGGCCTGAACGAAGCCGCACGCATCGCGCTGACAAGCCACGAGACACATGCAGCAGTCACCGTCGACGAACAGATGCTCTTCGGCACGCTGGTCGATTTTCAACGCGACTTTGCGAGGGATACCCATGATATCGGCTGGCTGCATTTTGCCGTGACCGATCGCATGCTCATCACCAGCCGGCTGCAGCCGCTTCGTAGCCTGGATCGGGCGCGAATGCTGATCGACAAGAATGCCACGAAGTTTTCCCGTCCCCTCGATATTTTCGAGCTGCTGGTCGTCGAATTCCAGCGCACCCTGATTTCGGTCGTCATCGAGATCGGCGAAGAGCTCAACCTCATCGAAGACTTCGTCCATGGAAATACGTCACGCGACGAACGCGCGCGGCTGCCGCCCGTGCGGCGGACGATCGTACGGCTCCATCGGCATCTGCGCACGGTGCTGTCGCTGATGCGCCATGCGGCCGCCTCCGACGATGAGGAAATGCCGCTCGGTTTCGAGGACGTCGCCGCGCGCTTGACGGGCCGGCTCGAGGCAGTCGAACACGATGTCTATGCATTGCAGGAGCGAGCCAGGCTGCTGCATGAAGAAATCGATTCGAAGCTTGGGTCCGAGATCAACCGACATCTCTACATCCTGTCGATCATGACCGCATTTCTGCTGCCGCCGACGCTGGTGACCGGCTTCTTCGGCATGAACACCTCAAACCTGCCGCTTTCCGGCGGCGTGGGTGGTACGGAATATGCCGTCGGCTTCATCGTCGCCTCCATGCTGCTGGCATGGTGGCTGCTCAAGCGGGTCAACATTCTCTAGGGCTGAGACATGGAAAAGCCGCCCGGAAGGGACCGGACGGCTGGTATCGGCAATCTGGAACCGCCGCTTAGAAATACGGCGAATAGCACTGGCGGCGCGGACCGTAGTTCGGCTGGAACGTATTATCGTAAGCACGGTAGGAGCGATAACGCGACTCGCACCAAGCAACGTGACGCGGATTGATCCCGGCGCTCGGAGCCGGAGCCGGCGCATAGTAACGCGGCTGGCTGGCGATCGCGCCGCCGATCAGCGCGCCTGCGCCGAAGGCTGCCAGCGGGAACCAATAGCCGTCGTGGTAGCGATAGCCATGGCGATAGCCGCCGCGATAGCCGCGGTAGCCGCCATACCAGCCGCGGCGATAGTAACCGTCATGGCGCCACTGCACCTGTTCGACATTACCGGGCGCGGCCTGGGTGGGCGCGGACTGTTTTACGATCGGTGCGGCGGGCATCTGCATGGCGAAAGACGGTGTGAAGCTCGTCAGAGCGACGGCGGCCGTTAAGGCGACAGTCGCGATTTTTGCACGGAAACCAAGCATTTTCATCTCCATTCCCTGGTTCGACTTGTACTCAAGCCTGTAGCGTTTCATGTCGGGAATGCTTCCCGAGCAAGGTTTCGCCGCCTGCTTCGTCGCATATCCGAATAGATGGCAAGAAACGCGGCAGCGCGTTATTTAGTTCCTCAAATCCCTACCGATTTAAGGAGTTACGAGGGGCTCCACGATGAATTTATAGTGATCGCTTTCTTAACCCAAGATTAACCAGCAATCCTTACTATTATTTCATGAAAGGATACCGAAAGAGTAACCTCCTCATTTACGGCTTGCTGACGATCCTGACCCTGATGGGGCCGGTCTCCAAGCCTTCGGCCGGTGAAAGCCAGCCCTGGGGCGATCCCAAAAACGCCCTGATCGTCGATGCTTACGAGCTGAACACCATCGACTGGAACGCGTTTCTACAGGACAAACGGATAGCCGGCTTCATCTCCAAGGCCTCAGACGGGTTGCCCGAAAGCTTCAGCTGCACCGGGGACCACGGCGGCGATACGGTGGCCCATTGTAGGACGATGTGGCGCAAATATGCTGTCAGCCGCGAGCTGTTCCAGACGCGGCGCATGCTGGCAAAGGCGAATGGCCTGTTGTGGGGCGCCTATCATCTGGGGCGACCCGGCAATCCGATCAATCAGGCCAATCATTTTCTCGATTATGCCGATCCGCAGCCCGATGAGTTGATGGTGCTCGATATCGACGGCATGGACACGACACAGTTCATGTCACTCGACGATGCGCAGATCTACGTCGCCCACATCAAGGTCAGAACCGGCCGCTACCCCATTCTCTACGTCAATCACAACACGGCGCGATACATAGCCGACCACCGCGGCACCTATCCGCTGCTGTCGCGGCTGCCCTTGTGGTATGCGCGCTACAAGCCGGATTTGAAAGGCACATTCCCGCTCGGCAACTGGGACAATTATGCCATCTGGCAGTTCGCTTCTTCGGACAATTGCTCGGAGAAGAGCTGTCCCTATCGCGTGCCGGGCACGCTCACCGACATCGATGTCAATGTCGTGCCGATGACGAAGGTTCAGCTCGCCAAGGTCTGGCCCCAGGGCGATCTCCTGCCGGCCAAGCCGCTGCCCGCGCCGGACCTGACGATCGCGCTTGCACGGATGTGCAACGGGCCGCGGCAGACGCTCGTTTCGCTCGTGGCCGATATCGACCCGGTCGTCACGGCGTCAACGCCGCAATCGACGCCGGTCGAGATCAACGAGCTGAACTATCAGGATTTCTAGAGCGTGATGCCGAAAAGTGTGGGCGGTTTTCGGACAACATCACGCTCTACTTCTTTGCTTCTAGAGCGGATTCAAATTTTAGGTCGAATAGACCTAAAATCGTCCGGCTCTAGGCCTCGACCTGGACGTCCGTCTTCGGACGCGAACAGCAGGCGAGGATATAGCCCTCGTCGATCTCGTCATCGAGGATGCCGCCATTGTGGCTCATCTCGACTTCGCCCGAAAGCTTCAACACCCGGCATGTGCCGCAGAGCCCCGATTCGCAGGCCGCACCGATGCGCACGCCGGCACCGCGCGCCGCCTGAAGCACGGTCTGTCCCGCCGCGCAGACGACATCCTTGCCAGCCATGGTGAAGCGAATCGTCGTCGCGGCCTCGCCCGATGCATCATCGGAAACCTCCGCAAGCGGTGTCGCCGCATTGGCCGGCTGGAAGCTTTCCTGATGGTAGCGCGACATGTCGAAGCCATGGGCTTCCAGCATGGAGCGCACGGCATCCATGAAGACTTCCGGGCCGCAGCAGAAGATCGTCCGATCCATAAAATCGGGCGCCAGCAGGCCGATCTTCGCCTTGTCGATGCGTCCCTTCAATCCCGACCAGAGATCGGTGCGGCCGCAGCCCTCGACGATGAAGCCGAGATTGAGGTTCGGCATGAAGCGCGCGAGATATTCGAGCTCGGACCGGAAGATGATATCGGCCGGGCCGCGCGAGCAGTTGACGAAGGTGATATCAGACAGCGGCGCGGTATCGGACATGTAGCGGGTCATCGACATCATCGGCGTGATGCCGGAGCCGGCGGAGATGAAGAGGTATTTCTCGCCGGGATGACGGATATGACTGAAATCGCCGAGCGGGCCGAACGCCTTGATGCGCATGCCGGGCTTCAGGTTCTCGAACATCCAGCGCGTGCCGATGCTGTCCTTCTGCGCCTTCACCGTCACGGCGACCGAGAAGGGCCGCGACGGCGTCGACGACAGCGTATAGGTGCGCATGACCGGCTCCGGAGCCGTGGGCAGCTCCAGCGTCACGAACTGGCCCGGCAGATAGCGGAACCAGTTATCCTTGTCGGAGCGGAACGTGAAGGTCATCACTTCGGGCGCTTCGGGCGTTGCCGAGAGGCATTCGAGCACATGCTGCCTGTCATTCCAGGGCTGCATCTGATCGAGGTGACGATGCGGAAGGGAGACGGTCATGTTCATGCTCAGGCAACCGCCGACAGCTTGGACTGGTCACCCTGCAGCCGGTTGATCATGAACGTCGTGTACCATTCGACGAATTGCATGACGCCGCCTTCGTGGATTTCCGAATAGGGGCCAGGCTCATAGGCCGGCGAGCGGATACCGAAGGCGTTTTCCTCGACGATGCGGCGATCCTGATCGTTGGTTTCGGTCCAGACGTGGGTCAATTCCTCGAGATTGTAGTCGACGCCCTCGACGGCATCCTTGTGGACGAGCCACTTCGTGGTGACGGCGGTTTCCTCGGCACTGATCGGCAGGACACGGAAGGAAATCGCATGGTCGCCGAGCATGTGGTTCCACGTGGTCGGGTAGTGGAACAGCAGCATCGTGCCGATGCCATTGATCGTCACATCCGGTGAAAGCGGCCGCCTGACGGCATTCTGGCCGGACATGGTGTAGCTCTCGGCTCCTTCGATCAGCGGCATGCGCGCGGCGCGAAACTGGCCATCCGGCGAAATCTTGAACTCGCTCGGCAGTCCGGCAGCTTCGCAGCGCTGCCAGTGCTCGGTGATGACAGGATCGCTCATCGCGCCCTGCACGCCGGTCACGGTCGGCGCTTCCGGGAAGGTGCGGCAAAGTTCGGGGTGGTTGGCCGCGCAATGATAGCATTCGCGGTTATTTTCCCAGACGAGCTTCCAGTTGCCCTTTTCGATGATGGTACTCTGGAAGGCGACCTTGGCTTCGCTGATGCGGTGTGGGGCCATGTAGGGCTCGATCGTGGCGCGAACCGGTGCGAAATCCGGAGCGTTCTGCGCCAGGCAGATGAAGATGTAGCCACCGACACTTTCGCAGTGAACCGGCTTCAGCGAATACTGGCTCTTGTCGAAATCCTCGGCCATCTGACGGGCAAAGAGCAGCGAGCCGTCGAGCTCGTAGGTCCACTGGTGATAAGGGCAGACGAGCTTCGCCGAGGAGCCGCGCTCGGTGGTGCAGACACGCGAGCCGCGATGGCGACAGCTGTTGTGGAAGGCGCGGATGACCTGATCGCGGCCACGGACGATGACGACGGGATAATCGCCGATCTGGACGGTGAAGTAGTTGCCCGCGCGCGGCACTTCGCAATCATGACCGATGAACAGCCAGTCGCGATAGTAGATCGTCTCCATATCGAGTTTGAAGTAATCCGGGTCGGTATAGAATGGTTGCTCCAGGCTGAAACCTGTCCGGTGGTTCTTCAATTGCCGCAGAACTTTGCTGCCGATATCCATTTGCCTATCCTTCGCAGTACCAGGAAACGGGCGAAGGACATGCATGGCTGGTTGAAGACAGCCGAAAGCAATGTCCCGGCCGCCCGCCGCGGTCAGTAAACCATATGTGCCCAAGGCTGGTTTCCGGGCTCTGGAGCGGCCCTGTTTCCAGAGCCCCATGGCACCTTCCCAGGTCGATCGACCCAGTGGCTTTATTCGCCATGCCTCACTCCACCACCGTTGCGGGGGCAGCGCCGGATTTTGACCGGCTTCCCAATTCTCCGTCTCCCTAGCAGACGGCACCTTGAGATTGATGTCATCATATCGCTCGGCCCGAGCGCCCGCTGTGCTGCAATGCGACATCGGCTTCGAAATTGACGACAGGCGAAACGGGACGCCGGGACGGTTCCAGAAAGAAGCGATATAGAAAAATAATTCAATCGCTTATACGGCCGCACCAAAATGCGGGCATGCGGTCAATCCGCCCCTAACTGATGACGCTTTATCCTGAATGCGACAGGGCTGTTATCGACGGGTCGCCTAGGTGGCGGCAAGCGCCAGCAGCGCGGTCATGGCGCGATCCGCGTCGGCGGCCGGAACGAAGATGTGATCGTGGTAATAGGCCGCGACGACATTGGCGCTAACGCCTTCATTTCCAAGGGCCGTGGCAAAGGCTGCGGTGAGTCCGACCGCCTCCAGGGACGAATGCACTTCGAGCGTGATCATGCGCATGGCGGGAGCGGCTGGAAATCCCGCCATGCGGGCCGTCTCCAGCGGAAGGATCAGCGTCACACCCTCCTTTTCCCGGAACAGCCCGATCGGATCCAGATGCAAATGATCCGCCAGTGTCGATGCCGGCACACTGCAATAGACGAATTCGCCCTCGGCGAGATTCGGTTTCATCTCGGACAGAAGCTGCTTGAGATCGATTATTCCAGGCATGTTCTCTGTCTCCTCAAGGTTCGGCGTCTCAAAACGGTTAAGCCCGGCTCAAGCTATTCCCTCTACAATGCCGTCCAGAGACATCTAAAGCGAGATCCGGCATGGCCAAACTCAGATATTTCGACGCTGGGAAGCCCGCCGAGCCCGAACCGGCGCCACCGGTATCGACGACGGGGTACAGCGAATTCCTGCGCACCGGCCGCATCAACCGCAACAGGCCGCATTGGCTGGCGGAAGAGCGGGAATACCTCACCCATGAACAGGTGGCTGAGCGTACGGCACAGAAGCTAAGGAATGCCGGCGAAAAGACCCATGACCGGCTCAACAACTTCCATAAGTCCATCCGCTTTCCGAAGCTTATCTTTCATCATACGCTGAAAGACACGCCGCATCTCGGCTATTGCCATGTCACGGCGGCGCGGACGCAGTTCGCACGATATGAGGAAGTGAACTGGGCTTTCTATATCGCCAACTTCTTTGCCCGCATCGGCCAGGAAGAGAACTTCTTCGAAGACATCAGCCTGAAATATTCGCGGATGTATTTCGCCGTCGCCATCCATCCGGACAGGCAAGCCGAAGACAAGAAGCTGACGATCAACCGCGACATCCGCGGCAATGGCGTGCTTTTTCATACCCACGATCCGCAGATCGCCATCCGCAATGTTCTTCTCCTCGGCGCCCGCAACGAGCAGCTTCGCGACATCATTCGCCAGCTTTGACGATTGATCCGAAAACTCGAAGAGCATAAGAAACGGCCTGAACTGCAAGCAGGCAGGCCATGGCACGACACATAGATATTCTCGAACATCCGCAAACGGCGATAGAAGTGGCGACGGCGACCCTTGCCGAGGGGCTGCCGATCGGACTGCCGACGGAGACGGTCTACGGCCTTGCCGCCGATGCCACCAATCCTGCCGCGATTACCCGGATCTACGAGACGAAGGGCCGTCCGCGCTTCAATCCGCTGATCTGCCACATGAGTGATCTCGCCATGGCCGAACGCTATGCGGTCTTCGATCCTATCTCCCGTAAATTGGCGGAAGCCTTCTGGCCCGGCCCGCTGACGCTGGTGCTGCCGCTGAGATCCGACAGCGGCATCCATCCGCTGGCGACCGCCGGCCTCGACACGGTCGGCATCCGCGTACCGCAGGGCTTTGCCGGCGAGCTGATCCGCGCCTTCGACCGGCCGCTTGCGGCGCCGAGCGCCAATACTTCGGGCAAGATCAGCGCCACAAGCGCCGATCATGTTAGTGACGACCTCGGGGAGCGGATCACGCTCATCCTCGACGCCGGAGCGTCAGCTGTCGGCGTGGAGTCGACCATCGTCAAGGTCGAGGATGGCGAGATGCGCCTCCTGCGGCCGGGTGGCCTCGCGGCAAGCGAGATCGAACGGGTGGCCGGCAAGGCGCTGAAGCGCAAGAAAAAGGCTTCGGCTGCCATTGAGGCACCCGGCATGCTAGCCTCGCATTATGCGCCGGGAGCGGCGGTGCGGCTCGACGCGACGGAGGTTTCCGCAAGCGAGGTGCTGATCCGCTTCGGGACGCCTGATATTCCTGGCACCGAAAAGGCTATTGCCGTGCTGGATCTGAGCGCCAACGGCGATCTCTCGGAAGCCGCCGCGAATCTTTTCGATTTCATGAAGCGCGCCGATGCTACGGGAGCCGCGACCATTGCTTTTTCGCATATTCCTGACGAGGGCCTCGGCGAGGCCATCAACGACCGGCTGCGCCGTGCGGCCGCGCCCAGAGAATAAATCCGCCCGACACCATCAGGCAAAGGACACGCCATGAGCAGCTCCGCCCCCTCTTCCGACCTTCTCGACCGCTTCACCGCCATCGTCGGCGAAAAACATGCCGTGCGGGACCCTGCGGAAATCGCGCCACATCTCGTAGAAAATCGCGGGCTCTATCACGGTGCCTCGCCGATGCTGCTGAAGCCCGGCTCGGTGGAAGAGGTTTCGGCCATCCTCAAGCTTGCCAGCGAAACCGGCGCGGCCATCGTTCCGCAGACCGGCAATACCGGCCTTGTCGGGGGCCAGACGCCGCGCGAGGGCGGCTCGGACATCATCCTGTCGCTGGAACGCATGAACCGCGTGCGCGATATCGATCCGGTCGGAAATACCATGATCGTCGACGGCGGCTGCGTTCTCGCCGATGTTCATAAGGCTGCGGCCGAGCACGGCCGCATGTTTCCGCTTTCGCTCGGTTCCGAAGGCTCCTGCCGCATCGCCGGCAATCTTTCCACCAATGCCGGGGGCACGGCCGTTCTCGCCTATGGCAATATGCGCCAGCTCTGCCTCGGCCTCGAAGTCGTGCTGCCCACGGGCGAGATCTGGAACGGCCTGCGCCGTTTGAAGAAGGACAATACCGGCTACGATCTGCGCGATCTCTTCATCGGCGCGGAAGGCACGCTCGGGGTCATCACCGGCGCAGTGCTAAAACTCTTTCCGCAGCCGCTCGGCCATCAGGTGGCCTTTGCCGGCCTGCAATCGGTCGATGACGCGCTGACTTTATTCAAGAATGCCTCCAGCCTCTGCGGCACGGCGCTGACCGGCTTCGAGCTGATGCCGCGCATCGGCGTCGAATTCACCACGCGACATATTCCGGGCGTGCGCGATCCGCTGGAGACG
The DNA here is from genome assembly GCF_014193575.1 of Rhizobium sp. BK289. Lineage (NCBI taxonomy): Bacteria > Pseudomonadati > Pseudomonadota > Alphaproteobacteria > Hyphomicrobiales > Rhizobiaceae > Rhizobium > Rhizobium sp. BK289. The sequence goes on along the minus strand of NZ_JACHZO010000008.1, from coordinate 200,461 downwards.
ACCCATCCCTGGTATGTGCTGATCGACATCTCCACCTCGGATTCGGCCGAAACGGCCGAGCGGATGATGACGACGCTGCTGGAAAAGGGCTACGAAGACGGTCTGGTGCAGGATGCGACCATCGCCAGCTCCGAAGCGCAGCAGAAGGCCATCTGGCATATGCGCGAGAGCATGTCGGACGCCCAGAAGCCGGAGGGCGGCTCGATCAAGCACGATGTTTCCGTGCCGGTCGCGCAAATCCCCCAATTCATGGCGGAAGCCGAAAAGGCCGTTGTCGCCGCCATGCCCGGCGCGCGCGTCTGCGCCTTCGGCCACATGGGCGACGGCAATATCCACTACAACATCTCGCAACCCGTCGGCGCCGACAAGGCCGAGTTCATCGGCCGCTGGCGCGAGATCAACAAGATCGTGCACGGGCTTGTTCTGCAGCATGGCGGTTCGATCTCCGCCGAGCACGGCATCGGCCAGCTGAAGCGCGACGAACTGGCTTCGATCCGCTCCGATATCGAGATCGACCTGATGCGGCGGATCAAAACGGCCTTCGACCCGGCAGGCATCATGAATCCGGGCAAGGTCCTCAATATCTGAGGTTTAGACCGTGACGACGACCCGCTCGGAAGCGAAGCAGCCGATCTGGCAGGAAATGACGGTACCATCGGCATCAATATCCTCGCCGGCATAGGCCAGCACTGGTGTCAGGCGCGATTGCTGCAGCAGGCGTGCTTCGGCTTCAGTCGGCATGCGCGCCGTGATGTCGGTGGAGCGCCGCCAATAATCCGTCACGCCATAATCTCTCAGGGCTGCCGTGAACGAGCCCATTGCGGCGAACTTCTCCGCTAGACCGGGGAAGCGCTTTGCCGAGCAGCTGCGCATGACGACCGAGACGGGAAGTGCATCGGCATAGGCGACCAGGCACATGTCCAGCACGGCCTCGCCCGGCTGCAAATTCAGCCTTGCGGCGATATCGGCGGATGCCGGCCCCTCCTTCGCCGAGAAAACCTTGCGCGTGAGGTTCGCATCCGTCGCAGTCAGATCCTTGCTGAACCGCACCTTGTCGCCCAATTGGAAACGGACGGGCATGTCGGCGCGGACATAGGCGCCGCTGCCGCGCGCCACTCGCAGCAAGCCCTCCCCTTCCAGTTCTGCGATCGCACGCCGCATCGTCACCCTGGAGACGCCGAATTGTTCGGACAGGGTCCGCTCGCTCGGCAGGCGACTGCCTGGAGCATGACTGCCCTTGTCGATAGCGCGTCGGAGTTCCGCGGCAACGCTCACCCAGCCTCCAGCAACTTTTGCGCCTTCGCCCTGTCGATTTTTCTCGTCCATCACAATACTGTCGCCTTGAAATTGGTATATACCAATTTATAAAGATCCAGATCATTTATGGAAGGGTTCGGCATGGGCGACAAGCGCATATATGTGACTTCGGTCAGCAGCAGCGGCGTGCACGAGTTCAGCAAGCAGACCAAACATTACATTCAACTACTGACCGGGCTCGGCGTGGAGGGCGACGCGCATATGGGGGTGACGGTGAAGCATCGCTCACGCGTCGCGATCGATCCGACCCAACCCAACCTGCGCCAGGTGCACCTCATTCAGGAAGAGCTGTTCGACGAGCTTACTGAAAAGGGTTTTTCCGTTTCGCCGGGTGACATGGGCGAGAACATTGCGACCCGAGGGATCGACCTGCTCTCGCTGCCCCAGGGGACACGCCTGCATATCGGCGCGGAAGCGATCGTCGAGGTCACGGGCCTGCGCAACCCCTGCAAGCAGATCGACAATTTCCGGAAGGGCTTGCTGCACGCGGTGCTCGACAAGGATGCCGACGGCGGTCTGGTCCGCAAGGCGGGGATCATGAGTATTGTCGTACAGGGCGGCCGGGTGCAGCGCAATGATGCGATCCGCGTCGAGCTGCCGCCACTGCCGCATGTGAAGCTTGAGCGCGTTTGATATCGAGATCGATGTGATGCGTTCTGTGCAGGGAGAAGTCAGCTTTGAATATGCCGAGCGTCCGAGACCCCCTCTGTCACTTCGTGACATCTCCCCCACAAGGGGGGAGATCGTTGGGAGTTTGACGGCCGCGCTCGTTAAAAACAGAACTTCGATTTCAACAGACGCGATATCAGCTTGAGGCGAAAGAGTGCTGTGGGCCGGTAATCTCCCCCCTTGTGGGGGAGATGTCCCGATAGGGACAGAGGGGGTGCGCACTCTCCGCGACGACCGCGGCCAGCGTCGCCCCCCAGCTGGATCAATCGAAATCCTCATTGCCCGAATTGCCGCCGCCATTGCGGTTGCCGGAGATGATCTCGCGTTTGCCGACATGGTTGGCGGGGCCGACCAGACCGTCCTTTTCCATGCGCTCGACAAGAGATGCAGCGCGGTTGTAGCCGATGCCGAGGCGGCGCTGGATGTAGGAGGTCGAGCACTTCTTGTCGCGCATGACCACCTTGATCGCCTGCTCGTAGAGATCGTCGCCGTCTTCCGAGGCAATCGCACCCTTGTCGAAGACGGCCGTATCTTCTTCCTCGTCTTCTTCATCCTCGTCGGCGGTGACCGTGTCGAGATATTCCGGACGGCCCTGCAGTTTCAGGTGCGCCACGACCTTCTCGACTTCCTCATCCGAAACGAAGGGGCCGTGGACACGGGAGATACGGCCGCCGCCGGCCATGTGCAGCATGTCGCCCTGGCCGAGGAGCTGTTCGGCACCCTGCTCGCCGAGGATCGTGCGGCTGTCGATCTTCGACGTCACCTGGAAGGAGATGCGCGTCGGGAAGTTCGCCTTGATCGTGCCGGTGATGACGTCGACGGACGGACGCTGCGTCGCCATGATCAGATGGATACCTGCGGCACGCGCCATCTGTGCCAGACGCTGGATCGCACCTTCGATCTCCTTGCCAGCGACCATCATCAGATCGGCCATTTCGTCGACGATGACGACGATGTAAGGCATCGGCGTCAGGTCCATTTCCTGTTGCTCCTCGATCGGGGCACCAGTGCCCTTGTCGAAGCCGGTCTGGACCATGACGTGGATCGTCTCGCCCTTTTCCTTGGCGGAGGCAACGCGGCTGTTGTAGCCGTCGATATTGCGCACGCCGAGACGCGACATCTTCTTGTAGCGATCCTCCATTTCGCGCACCGCCCACTTCAGCGCCATGACGGCCTTCTTGGGATCGGTGACGACGGGGGTCAGGAGGTGCGGAATGCCGTCATAGACGGAGAGTTCGAGCATCTTCGGATCGACCATGATCAGACGGCACTGCTCCGGCGTCATGCGATAGAGCAGCGACAGGATCATCGTATTGATCGCGACGGATTTACCCGAGCCGGTGGTGCCGGCCACGAGCAGATGCGGCATCTTCGCAAGTTCGGCGATGACCGGCTCGCCGCCGATCGTCTTGCCGAGGCCGAGCGCCAGCTTGTAACCGCTCTTCTCGAAATCGGGCGAATCGATCATCTCGCGGAAATAGACCGTCTCGCGATTGACGTTCGGCAGTTCGATGCCGATGACATTGCGGCCGGGAACGACGGCGACGCGGGCCGAGAGGGCCGACATCGAACGAGCGATATCGTCGGCGAGATTGATGACGCGCGAGGATTTGACGCCGGGCGCCGGTTCGAATTCATAGAGAGTGACGACCGGGCCGGGACGGACATGGATGATCTCGCCCTTGACGCCGAAATCCTCCAGCACGCTTTCCAGCAAGCCGGCATTCTGCTCCAGCGTTTCCTGCGTCATGATCACGCCGGAACGGGCAACGGGTTCCTGCAGCAATTCACGCGGCGGCAGTTCGTATTCGCCGTCCATAGTACGGGCGATCGGGCGCCATTCGGGCGGCGTCAGGGAGACGGGCCGGCGCGGCGAGATCGGCGACGGTGGAGCATCGATCAAACGCTGAGCAGCGGCCTCGACCGCTGGAATGGTGGATACAGCCTTGGCGACCGGTTCAACGGCAGCCGGAGCGGCGACTTTCGCCGGCATTGGTGCCACAACCATGACCGGAGCGGGGCGAGTTTCGACGGCAGGAGCGCTTTCAGCGCCATAAACGGTGGTGACAAAGGCAGGCGGGACGAATGTCTCGGCCGGCTCCGCCACAATCTGCTGCTCGGCTGGAGGAGCTTCAGCGACGACCGGCGTTTCTTCGATGGCGGGAGCCAAAACGACGGCTTCCAATGCGGCGAGTTCATCCAGGGCGGGGTTGCTCAAATGCGCCGCCGCCTGGCTGGAAGCGGGTTCGGCGGGTGCCGCAACTTCGACCGCCGGAGCCGACATGACGACAGGCTGCGCCTCGACGGCGACAGTCGGGCGACGGCACTCGACGACGCGGAACTTGGCGATGATCGATTCAGCATCGACTTCCGGCTTGGACGGCGTCGCCGGCTGCTTCGGCTCACCCTTGAGGGCGGAGACGAACTCACCGTCGAACGGCATCGCATCCCAGAAAGCGAAATCGGAAAGATGGGCAAGACGCGACTCGACCACAGGCGCGGCTAGGGACTCGGGAACACTCGACTGAACAGGGGAAGCATCCAGCGCGATCGCGGGAGCTTTCGAAAATGCGGTAGCGATAACGGTCATCTCCAATGCGTCCGGCTCGGTTGCCGGGGAATTCTGAATTACTGTCGGCATGTAGTTTTGCACCGCAAAGGGCATGTCCTCCAGCGGCGGCAGATGGAATTCGTCCGTCCGCGCGGACGGAACGATGGTTGCGGGCGGGGTTGCGGCCGCCTCGACAACCGGCGGCTCCATCACGCGCATGGTAGCGTGCGCGGAGACCTGTTGCCGAACCTCGGCCTTCGGCTCGACCGGCGGGCGACGGCTGATGATTTCGTTTTCGCGCGTGCGGGTGAAGCGCACGTTGGGACCCATCAGGAACGCGTTTTGCCAATCCGGTGATGCGAGGTCTTCCGCGGAGATTCCCTGCGGCAGAACCGGCATTTCCTGCTCGCTCGTAGCGGCGGCTGCCTTGAGCGCTTCCACGACCGGCGGCGGCGCGGCGGCGGTGCGCCTCCTTACCTCTTCGGCAAGGCGCTTTTCCTCGGCGCGGCGCTGCTCTTCAGCCTTGCGCTTGGCTTCGCGGGCGTTGCGAATCTTCTCTTCCAGGAAGGCACGGCGAGCAGCGATCTGCTCGGCCCGGCGTGCCTCTTCGGCCGCCTGCTCCGGGTCGAGATCGCCCTCCGGCTGGACGCCTTGAGACGCATTGGAAAGTGTCGTTCGGGAAAGACGCATGAGACCTGCAACCCAGTCATTGATATTGCCGTTGGCTTCCCAAATCGAATAGGGCAAGGATGGTTAATAAGTTCCTTCCTGCCGTTGTGGAAAGCAGCCATCCTGCACCCGTCGAACGGACCTGCGCATCCCAGAAAATCCTACGGAAACAAGCGCATGGCGGCCCCTTCCCCGCACGGAACGGGGAAGGGAAGACCGGTTAAATTTTTTGCTGGAGCCTGCTATCGCGATGAGGACAGTTGCGCGATGGAAAACAGCGTGTCGGCGCTGATGCCGGAGCCGGAAGAGGAGCCCGTGAGAATCGAAAGTGCCGGCGATGTCGAGGAGGTCGTCTTGTTCTCAAGGTCGTACATCGCGGAGAATCGCTGCAGCAGCTTGGTGACCTTGTCGGGATCCTGCAGGTCGGTAACGTCGATGAATTTGCTCAGCATCTTGGCCTGGGTATCGACATCCATGTTGGAGATCGAACTCGGCAAGTTGTAGGTCGTGGTAATGACTTCATAAAGCGCCGGATCGCCCATGATGTCGTAAACCGAATTGATATCCGACGCCTTGCGCTGGAAGTAGAGGGCCAGGCGCACGCCGGCATTGGTCTCGCCTTGCTGATCTTCCAGCGTTTGATGCAGGAAGAGATCATTGGTCGCCGCAAGAGCGCCCTGGTTTTGCGCCGCGCCGAGCTTGCTGTCCGTCAGGTTGCCGTCGGTGCCGAAATTGAAGGCCTCGACGATGCTCTTGAATTTGGCGCCGTCATTCGTGTTGATGAAGCTTTTCGGATCGGACGGATCGGAAGCAAACGCCTTCTTCAACGTCGCCGTATCGACGGTCTTGGGATCGATGCCGTTGGCGGTCAGGATGAAATTGGTCAGTTTGCTGTCGGCCAGCAGATCCGTGACACTGGTGATCTTGACGATATTGGTCGCAAAATAGGTGCCGGCGTCCTTGGCATCGCTGGTCGCCTTGGTCAGCTCGGCACCCGTCAGGCCGGTCCTAGTCCGGCTGGAATAATCGGAGATATAGCTGTTGATCTGCGTCTGCGACAGAGACTGGACGGGCGCCTTCAGATTACCCTTGCTGTCGAAGTTGAAGGCCTTGGCAAGCTCGGTAAAGCGCGGATCCTTCAGCGAGTTGACATAGCTCTTCGGATCGTAGGGATCGCTTTCGAGGATCTTCGTCAGCTGCGACTTCGTGACTTCGTCCTCGCCGATGCCATAAGCCCGCAGCGCCATCTCGTAGAGTTCCGGCGCACTGTCGTTGGAGGAATCGCTGTCGGCCGTGTTGCTCGTGAAGAAATCCTTGATGGTCTTCACGTCGGCGATGCGGTTCTTGTAGTTGTTGACGGCATCCGTCGTCAGCGCCGACTGCGACGACTTGTAGGTGCTCATATAGGCCTTGGATGCCGCGTCGATCTCATCCTGTGACTGCGCGGTCTGGCCGGAAGCGAGGGTGCCGTCCGATTGGAAATTGAACTGCGAAACGACATCGGTCAGGCCGAAGATGGCGGCGGTCGACGGATCGGCGAAAGCATTCTTGAAGACGACCGCCGGCGTTGTCGGATCGATGTTGTAGGCCTGCTTGATGTAATCGAAGAGGCGCGTATCCGAGGTCAGTTGGTCGACGGAGGTGATCGAACCGATGTGGTTCTTGTAGTAGAGGTCATTGTCGGCCGCACCGACGCTCGTGACGAAGGAGGGCACGGTGGAATTATAGGCGCTCATCACATCGGCCTGCTGGCCGAGGGTCTGGGGTCCTCCCGGATAGTTTGCGGCATAGGCCGCCGTTGTGGCACTGATCTGACCCGCGGTCTGCGCCTGCGAGCCGGAGGCGACCGTTCCATCGCTCTCAAAGTTGAACTGGGCCATGACATCCGTCAGCCCGTTCGAACTCGCCGTCCCTGCATCCTTGGCCGAAGCGTTGAACTGATCGGCCGTGATGTAGGCGGGGATATTGAATGCCGTCTTGACGTATTGGAACAGCTGCAGATTGGACGTCAGCTGATCGACCGAGGTGATCTTGCCGATATTGGCCTCGTAATAGGCCGTATCACTGTCCGCGGTCGATGTCTTGACCGTGCCGTCGGCGTTGAAATTGAATTCCGCGACCATCGCCTTGTCGGCGGCGCTGCCATTCTGATTGACATAGCTGTTGGGGTCGCTGGGATCGCTCGTCAGCATCTGCTTCAGAATCGAGTTCGAGGCATAGGTCGGATCGATGCCATAGGCCTGCAGGACATAATTGCGCAGGCGGGCATTGCCGAGGAGATCATCGACCGTCTTAACGGCGCTGATATTCTGGCTGTAATAGCTCGTCTCGGTCGCCGCGGCCGTTTCCTCATTCGTAAACGACTGCTGATAAAGGCCGATGAGATCGTCTTCCTGCGTGCCGGTCTGTGCCGTATTCGTGCTGCCCGTGCCGAAATTGAACGCGGCCGCCATTTCCTTGTAGCGCGGATCGGTCAGCTTATTGGCGAAACTGCTGGAGTCGCTGAGGTCGCTCGTCAGCACCTGTTTCATAAACGCCTTGGCATAGGTCATGTCCGAAAGCCCGTAGGCTTCCATCGCGTAACTGTATAGCTGGTAGTCATTCAGGAAGTCATCGACATCGGTTACTTTGCCGATATTGGCGTTGTAATAGTCGATCAAACGCTTGTTTTGCGACTGTGATGCCACCTGGTTGAGCGAGGTCGCCATATCTCTGGTTGCGATCGTATAACCAAGATAAGTGGAAATCATCAGCAGAATCCCAATAGATCTCTAATATAGAGGACGAATCTAGCTGCCATTATTGCATGTAAACCTTACCTGAGACTTACACGACCTCGCCTTATGCGTGTACTATATTGGCGCACTTCCCTGCCGTGTGTTCATCTTATGGAAACCCTGATGGATTCGATTTTGCTAACCATTTGAGGACGCAAAGTTTTCTTAACCTCGATTTTTAAGCTGTCTGGAAGGGACGGCGCCTAATCTGCCCAACAACGAGAGGACAGAAGTTCTCCGAGAGAAGACCGGAACAACCGGCTCTCAGGTAAAGCAAGGGTAGAGAAATCGATGACAAATACCGTCCTGAAGCCCGATTGGGCTGGAACCACACTGCGGCTTGATCCGGCGCGCTTCCCGCAACAGGTCAGCTATGCCATGCAAGGTGCCGCGGGTGATGTCACCATTACGATCGACGAGCGTGGCGCGGTGCTGCGCAAGATCCTGCCGTCCAGTGGCCTGCCGCTGTCCGTCGCCCTGCCGAAACGTGCCTTCAAGGGTGTCGCCGCCCGCGCCATCGACCATGGCGACGGCGAAGTCACCGTGACACTGGAGCTGCATCATTCCGATCCGGATCTCTGCATCCCCCTTCTCGTCGCTCACGACTTGAGCGATATCGCCGCCGACTGGCGCTCCTGGTCGGAAGCCTTCCGCATTCCGATGCTGATGATCGAAGCTGACGGGGTTGCCCGCCCGCTCGAAGAACATCTCGGCGGCGTCCGCTCGCAGGACAGCCAGCCGCGCCGGCGCCACTCCTATTTCGCCGATCGCCGCCCGCGCTTCCTCGTGCGCCGCACGACGGGCAAGCTCGGCGTCAAGATGAAGATCGAAGGCCGCGAGATCATCGCAAGGCATTGAGCCGCACAGGCTCGAAATCAAGTCGTTCAGAAAGACCGGCCGTGGGACGAACAATCCCGCGGCCGAAGCTTTTATGGTGTCAGCAAAATGTTGCTGGCCACTTCAGCTCGGAACTGCCCTCTCAGGGAATCAGCAACAGGAACGACAGGAAGAGACCGGCAAAGATGATCAGGCCGACGCGATTGTTCGATTTGAACAGGGCAAGGCATTGCTCGCCATCTTTGATGTCAAGCACGGCAATCTGGTAGGCCAACATGCCGCCAGCTACAAACAGGCCGAGATAGGCAAGCCAGTTCGTTCCGGCCAGCGCGAAGGACACCAGCATCAGCAGCAGGGTCGCGCCATAAAGGCCGACGAGCCACAGACGCGTCTGGTCGCCGAAGAGCCGGGCCGTCGAGCGTACACCGATGAGTTCGTCATCTTCCTTGTCCTGATGTGCGTAGATCGTGTCATAGCCGATCGTCCACAGGATGGAGGCGACGTACAACACCATCGGAGCGCAGGACAGGCTGCCGAAGAGGCCGGCCCAGCCCATCAGGGCACCCCAGGAAAAGGCAAGGCCGAGGAAGAATTGCGGCCAGTCGGTGAAGCGCTTGGCGAAAGGATAGAGCGCGACAATCGCAAGCGACAACACGCCGAGAATGACGGCAAACCAATTGAACTGCAGCAGCACCAGCAGGCCGACCACGGCCTGCAGTGCGATGAAGACCTTGGCCTGCGTGCGGGTCACGCGGCCGGAAGGCAGCGGGCGCGAGCGCGTGCGCGCGACCGACATGTCGATCTCGTGATCGACCAGATCATTATAGGCGCAGCCGGCGCCGCGCATGGCGACAGCGCCGATGAAATAGAGGAGCAGGTGATAGATCATCACGAAGCCCGGCGAGCCCTGCCCGACGACGACGGAGGCATTGGCGGCGAGTCCGACCGACCAGAAGCACGGCCACATCAGGAGCTGCCAGCCGATTGGCCTGTCCCAGCGCGCAAGCTGGGCATAGGGCCACAGCCACGGAGGCAGGACGCGATAGACCCAGTTGCCGGATGGCGCGTCGGCAACGCGCCCATTGATGTCGCCTGTCTTTTGCATAGAAGAGTAGTAGTGACATCCGGCGCCGGAGGTCAAGCGGCGGCGCGTTAGAGTCGGATGATTTTAGGTCGCAGCGGTATAAAATCCGAATCCGCACTAGAATCAAAGAATTAGAGCATGATACCGTCCGAAAGCCGCTCGAACACTTTTGGCATCATGCTCTCACCTGCGTATTTCTCAATGCGTGGTGAAATTGAACTTGTAGCTGGCCGAGAGGCCGATCAGCAGCTGGTTGCGGTCGCCCCGCTCGCGCACGAGGCTGCTGTCGGCAGCCGGGCCGGTAAGGCGCGTGTATTCCAGGAAGGTGCTGGTGGTCCAGTTTTCCGATGCCTTCCAGGTCAAGGCGCCGCCGACGCCGACGGACTTCACCCCGCCGCCCGGCTTGTAGCCGCTGAGGCCGGACGCAGCCGATTCGCGCGCATTGACGCCGTAATAGGTATCAAAATAGTCGTTGGTGGCCATCGTCACGCGCGGACCACCCGACAGGCGCAATTCTGGCGTAATATCGGTGAAGGCATCGATGGCCGTATCGGCGACGAGGCCGCTGTGCGAGCGAATGCCCTGGCGGACTTCGATGCGGGCGCGCAGCCAGTCCGTGGGATAGGCTTCGGCGAAACCGCCGGCTTCAGCGCCCCATTTCACCTTCTTCAGCCCCCTCAACTCGCGCCCATCGCTGCTGTCGCGGCTCGGCACGAACTTGCCAACGATACCGATGCGGAAGGCATCGCTCTCGATCAGGGCGAAGGACGGATTGTCATTGCGCGAGGAGAAACGCGGCCCGGGACCCTGCCGGCCGATCGAGACCAACGGCGACCACTGCAGCTTATTGTGCTTGCCGCCTTCGAACTTTGGCGCGGAGAAACCGGCTGCACCGACGCTTAGATACCAGTCCCCTGACCAGAAATGCTGGCCATCGCCTGCGGAGGCAGCGCCGGCATAGGCGACGGAGAGGCCGAAAATGAAAAGAAAACGCGACTTTGCAACCACACTGCAACTCCATGATACGCATTACAGGGGCTATGAACGCAGCCCCGGAGTTGCCGCAAATTATTCGGATCGCGTTACCGCTCTCTTAACCACAAGGCGCTGAATCCGCGAAGAATGTCAAAATCAGCTTGAAGCGCCGGATCCCTTGAGATGCGCCAATCTGTCGCGGTGATTTAATTATCGCATGAGCTACTCAATCATAGGTAATGGCCGGCATTTCCTTTGGTGCTCGCCATTTTGCAGCCCCCGATTTTCAAAGAAGAGCAACCAATGAAGACCATATCCCTGATTTCCTTAGGTCTGTCCCTCAGCGCCGCCATAGCGCTATCCGGCTGCGTCAGTGCCCCGATCGGCGGGGCGAAACAAACTGAGACGAAGGGAAGCATCCGGGCAGGCAAGAGAACCCAGGTCATGTCGGTTTCGTTTCTGAAACCTGACTGCACATTCTCGTCCTATCCCTATACTGCGATCGTCAAGCCGAGCAGTCACGGCAAGGTGGAGATCACTCACGGATCCGTAAAGGCGCATTTCCCGAGCGATGAACCCATGCATATGTGCAATGGCAAATCGGCGGAAGGCACCATCGTCTACTATACGCCCGATGCCGGCTTTGCCGGCGCCGATCAATTCACGATCCGGATGACGGGGCTGAATGCAGCAAATGGCGTTGCCGAGCACACTTTGAAGATTCACGTTGTCAAATAAGTTCAGAGCGTGCCGTACCGGCTGAAGCCTGGAATAAGAAACGCCGGCGCATCTTGTCATGTCGCCGGCGTAAGTGCCACCTTGGTTTCAGACCCTCAGCTCAGAACGTAACCTTCTCCAAAGGCGCACGCCCAGCCTCGAATTCCTTCAGTTTCGCCTCGCGCTCCGCGATGTAATTGCGGTTGTCCGGCACGGCGAACTGGTTCTTGGTGATCTGGAGCTGCATGATGAAGAGCTCATCCCAGCGGAAGCCCATTTCCGAGCCGGCCAGATAGAACTCCCACATGCGGAAAAACTTTTCGTCATAGAGCGCGACGGCATCGGCCTTGCGCGCAACAAAGCGGTTGCGCCAATGCCTCAGCGTATAGGCATAGTGCATCGGCAGGGTCTCGACGTCTCGCGTGAGCAAGCCGGCCTTTTCCAGCGGCGGCGTGGTCTCGCCGATCGACGGGATGTAGCCGCCCGGGAAAATATACTTTTCGATGAAGGCGTTGGTGGCAAAACTCGGCTTCGGGCGTGCGATGGAGTGCAGCAGCATGACGCCATTATCATCAAGCAGCTCCGAAACCTTGCCGAAGAACTTGCCGTAGTCGCCGATGCCGACATGCTCGAACATGCCGACCGAGACGATACGGTCGAATTTCTTGCCGGTCATGTAGCGATAGTCCTGCAGCTCGAAGCGGACGCGATCGGAGAGGCCACGCTTGGCCGCCCTTTCGCGTGATACTTTCAGCTGCTCTTCGCTGAGCGTGATGCCTGTCACGTCGAGGCCCGGATAGGCCTCGGCGAGATACATGGCCATGCCGCCCCAGCCGGAACCAATCTCCAGCACCTTCTGGCCGGGCTCGACCAGAAGCTTGGCGGCGATATGGCGCTTCTTGGCGACCTGCGCTTCATCCAGGCTGATGCCGGGCGGATTGAAATAGGCGCAGGAATATTGCCAATCCTCATCGAGGAAGAGATCGAAGAGCTTCGCCGACAGATCGTAGTGATGCGCAACATTGTGCTTGTTGCGATTGATCGGCGAGCGGCTCTTGATCTGCTGCCAGGCGATGCGGCCGACCAGCAGCGCCGCCATACGGAAATCGAAGACCTCATTGGTGGTGTTCTGCTTCACCAGCGACAGGAACTCGTAAATGTCCCCCTGCTCGAGGATGAAGCGGCCTTCCATATACATTTCGCCGAGCTTGAGCGTCGGATCGCGTGCGACGGCATCTTCAGCCTGCTGATCGGCAAACCGGACGGCCACCGTCTCGCCAGTTCCGTCGCCGACCATATGGGTCTCGCCGGATGCGAGCGTAAGCCTGAGTGAACCTTTGCGGATGATTTTCTGGACGAGAGGAAAAAGGGTCGACGCCATGGACGCCTCGAATGTTATGACATGACATTAAGGCAACTTTAACGCCTCCCAGCATTGTGGCAAGCTTACCTTTTCGCAGTCATTGGCACTCCGGCAACAACTCTGCCAGAGTGTGACATTCTTGCACAGAGTTCCGCTAAGTCCTTATTTTCGTTTGAAAGCGTCGGCCAAAGCGGCGCCGAAACTGCCCTGTTGTTCGGCCTTCGGACGAGCATTTCCCCTCGCCCCCGCGTTGCGCGCGCCGCCCTGCTCGCGCGACTCCCGCCCGGACGAAGCCGCCACAGTACCGCCATCTTTGCGCATGGAGAGACCGATTCGCTTGCGTTTGACATCGACTTCCACGACCGTGACCTTGACGACATCGCCGGCCTTCACGACCTCATGCGGGTCCTTGACGAAGCGGTCGGCCAGCTGCGAGACATGCACCAGACCGTCCTGATGGACGCCTATATCGACGAAAGCTCCGAAAGCGGCGACGTTGGTCACGGTGCCTTCCAGCAGCATTCCCGGCTTGAGGTCGCTGATCTCGTTGACGCCCTCGGCAAAGGTTGCGGTCTTGAAGCTCGGACGCGGGTCTCGGCCTGGCTTTTCCAGTTCGGCGATGATGTCGCGCACGGTCGGCAGGCCGAATTTGTCGTCGATGAATTGCCTGGGGTCGATGGCCTTCAGCGTTGCCGTATCGCCCATCAGCGTGCGGAGATCACGGCCGCAGGCAGCGACGATCTTCTTGGCCACACCATAGGCTTCCGGGTGCACCGAGGAAGCGTCGAGCGGCTCCTTGCCGTTGGGAATGCGCAGGAAGCCGGCGCATTGCTCGAAGGTGCGCTGGCCGAGACGGGCGACCTTCAGAAGATCACGGCGCGTCTCGAACGGACCCTCGCCGTCGCGATGCTTGACGATGGCATCGGCGATCGACGGCCCGAGGCCGGAGACCCGGGAAAGCAGCGGTGCCGAGGCCGTGTTGAGATCGACGCCCACAGCATTCACCGCATCTTCGACAACGGCATCCAGCGAGCGGGACAGCTTCTGCTGGTCGACATCGTGCTGGTACTGGCCGACGCCGATCGACTTCGGCTCGATCTTCACCAACTCGGCCAACGGATCCTGCAGGCGGCGGGCGATGGAGACGGCGCCACGCAGCGAGACGTCAAGCCCGGGGAATTCAAGCGCAGCCGTTTCCGAGGCAGAGTAAACCGATGCACCGGCTTCGGAGACGATGACCTTGGTCGGCTTCGGCGCCGGCAGTTCGGCCAGCATGTCGGCCACCAGCTTTTCGGTTTCGCGGCTGCCGGTGCCGTTGCCGATCGCGATCAGCTCGACCTTGTGCTTACGGATGAGCGAGGCAAGTGCGGCCTGTGTGCCGCGCACGTCGTTCTTCGGCGGAAAGGGATATACGGTCGCCGTTTCCAGGAGCTTGCCCGTACCGTCGACCACGGCGACCTTGACGCCCGTGCGGATGCCCGGATCGAGGCCCATGGTGGCGCGCGAGCCGGCAGGCGCTGCCAGCAGGAGATCCTTCAGATTGCGGGCGAAGACATGGATCGCCTCCTCCTCCGCCCTCTCCCGCAACTCGCGCATCAGGTCGAGCGAGAGCGACATGGAGAGCTTTACGCGCCATGTCCAGCTTGCGACCTCCGTCAGCCAGCGGTCGCCGGGCCGGCTTGCGCCGATATCATAGGCCGCAGTGATCATGCGTTCGACCGGCTTGTTGGGCGAGACGGCGTCGGTATCGACTTCGATATTCAGTGTCAGGACTTCTTCGTTCCAGCCGCGCAGCATGGCGAGCGCGCGATGACCGGGCGCAGTCGCCCAGCGTTCCTGATGCGCAAAATAATCCGAGAATTTGGCGCCTGCCTCCTGCTTGCCGTCGACGACGGTAGCCTTCAGCGTCGCATTGGCCTTCATGTAATTGCGCAGCTTGCCAAGCAGATCGGCATTTTCGGCAATACCTTCGGCGATGATATCGCGCGCACCCTCCAGCGCCGTTTTCACGTCAGGCACATCGGCCGTGATGAAGCCTTGGGCCAGCATCGTGGGCTCCTTGGAGCGATCGGCAAGGATGGTGTCGGCCAGGGGGCCGAGGCCACGCTCCCTGGCAATTTCGGCGCGGGTACGGCGCTTCGGCTTATAGGGCAGATAAAGGTCTTCCAGCTCGGACTTGGTGGCGACCGTGGCGATCTTGCCCATCAGCTCGTCGGTCATCTTGCCCTGGCCGGCGATGGATTCAATGATGGCGGCGCGGCGTGCTTCCAGCTCGCGAAGATAGACGAGACGCTCCGATAACGTGCGAAGCTGCGTATCGTCGAGACCGCCGGTCACTTCCTTGCGATAGCGCGCGATGAAGGGCACCGTTGCGCCTTCGTCCAAGAGCTCGATAGCGGCCTTAGCCTGATCTGGACGGGAGTTGATCTCGGCGGCAATGGTTGCAGCAAGGGAACGGATATCAGCGGCCATGTGTCTCTCTGAACTGAACGAGCGTAAAGGGACCATAAGCATGATCCCGTGGACATAAGAAGCGGTTTTCGCCGCGGAACACGCCAATCCGGGCACGGAGATGACGTGGAGGGCGAAGCAGCATCCGCTTTAGCGAGATAAAAAGGCATGGCAATGTTGCCGGCCGTGCCTCCACAGGATTTGCCGCTTGACCTTTGGCTCAAGCCCCCTTAACCGCGCAAAAGGACGCAACGAAAGGGCAAGCCATGAGAGTTCTGTTGATCGGATCGGGCGGACGCGAGCATGCGTTGGCCTGGAAACTGGCGCAATCGCCTCTCATGACGGAATTCTATGCCGCGCCCGGCAATCCCGGTATCGCCGAACATGCGACGCTCGCCGCGCTCGATGTCGACGATCATGAGGCCGTCGTTGCCTTCTGCAGGGAAAAAGCCATCGATTTCGTCGTGGTCGGCCCGGAAGCGCCTTTGGTCGCCGGCATCGCCGATGCGCTACGCGCCGCCGGTATCGCCGTCTTCGGCCCGTCCGCAGCTGCGGCCCAGCTCGAGGGATCCAAGGGTTTCACCAAGGATATCTGCGCTCGCTACGATATTCCCACGGGCGCCTACCAGCGCTTCAACAATGCCCCGAAGGCGAAAGCCTATGTCCGCGCGCAAGGGGCGCCGATCGTCGTGAAGGCGGACGGCCTTGCGGCCGGCAAGGGCGTCACTGTCGCCATGACCATCGACGAGGCGTTAGCGGCGATCGACGATTGCTTCGAGGGCGCCTTCGGCGAGGCCGGGGCGGAGGTGGTGATCGAAGCCTATCTGGATGGCGAAGAGGCGAGCTTCTTCTGCCTTTGCGACGGCAAGCATGTGCTGGCGCTGGCGACAGCGCAGGACCATAAGCGCGTCGGCGATGGCGACACCGGCCCGAACACCGGCGGCATGGGCGCCTATTCCCCTGCCCCCGTCATGACGCCAGACATGGTCGAGCGCACCATGAAGGAAATCATCGAGCCGACGATGCGCGGCATGGCGGAAAGCGGCCATCCCTTCAGCGGCGTCTTCTTCGCCGGACTGATGATCACCGCCAAGGGGCCGGAACTCATCGAATATAACGTCCGTTTCGGCGATCCCGAATGCCAGGTGCTGATGATGCGGCTGAAGAGCGACCTGCTGCCGCTGCTTTATGCCTGCGCCAACGGCACGCTGGATCAGGTGACGGCCGAATGGAGCGAGGATCCGGCGCTGACCGTCGTCATGGCCTCGAAGGGCTATCCCGGCTCCTATGCCAAGAACACGCCGATTGCGGCGCTGCCGGCCGAAGGCGAAGGCGAAAAGGTGTTTCATGCCGGTACAGGTCTGAAGGACGGCACGCTGGTCGCAACCGGCGGCCGCGTGCTGAACATTACGGCGACAGGCAAGACGGTGCGCGAAGCAAAAGAGCGGGCCTATGCCCTGGCTGGCAAGGTGAAGTGGGACAACGGCTTCTATCGCAACGATATCGGCTGGCGTGCCGTCGAGCGCGAGACGTAAACGCCGCCGCGGTTCTGCAAGCGCAAGTCCATTAAATTTTTACCTAATCTCCTGACGGGATGGAAACAAAGGCACGCTAGTCTCTTCGTCACTATAGACGGAGTGGATTGTTATGCGTCTCTTGTTTCTGACCTTGGCATGCGCATTGGCAGGCGGCTCCGCCATGGCCTCGTCCATTCAGTCTATCGACGGCACACTACAGAGCGGCGACAGCAGCATCGTCGACAAGAGCTGCGCCGACTGCCCTCCCCTCAAGCCCAAAGTGGCCGAAAAGGAGTATAAGGTGCCGACATTGGCGCCCGGCACGCAATCGGTCGTGATCCGCAGCATAGACGGCGAAAAGAAGGTCGTGCGGACAGAGGCCTGGATGGGCGGATCCCCCGTCATGTTCGTCAGCAAGCCGACACCGGAAGCCCTGGCCGCCACCGCCGAGCCCGTCGACGGGATCGACCTGGCCGTAAAGACCGCAGCCCTGCCGGATACCGCAGCTCCCAAACCCCTCGACCTCTCTGGCTTCCAGCTGCGTCAATAGCTGCAGAAGCCATTCGTTGCGACGGCATTTGCCGATCATTGCCCGGCCACAGGAGCAGCGGCTTATTACATACTTATGAGATACATCGGAAAATATTCGGTTTTTCTAAATTACAGAAGCTGAATTCGAAGTAACCGAAGTCATTCGTAAGGCAGTATAAGTATTATTGGCGACAATTTAGCATATCTCCAGTTTCAACTCGCGACGAATACAACCATTCCCCTAAAATTAAAGATTTTTTAGACATAAACAGCGATTTTACTGCCACCGGACAGCAGCATGTCATTCGAGCGGCAGCAAACGTATTGAGTATCTCTCAGGCGATCGCACAGGCGGTAGGAAACCGCACCGGTATTCACCCCTGTGGGAGGCACCATGAAGAATCTCAAGATTTCGCATCAACTCTTTGCCCTGCTCGGCGTCCTGATGGCCGCCTTCGCCGTGGCGACCTATTTCCAGATCCGGTCACAGGCCGAGTCCATTTACGACGACCGGTTCGACATGCTGCGCACGCAGGTCGAATCCGGCATCTCGGTTCTGAACCAGTATTATCAGCGCGAAAAATCCGGTGAGATGACGCATGAGGCCGCCCAGGCGGAGGCCTTCAAAGTCCTCTCGCATGTCAGCTTCGAACCCGCGGGCTATTTCTTCGGCTTCGACTATAACGCTGTCATGCGCATCCATCCAAATCCGGTCAATGTCGGCAAGGACATGTCCGGCCAAGTCGACAGGAATGGCACTCATTTCAGCAAGGAAATGGTCGAAAAGGGTATCAAGGGCGGCGGCCGTACCATCTATTACTGGGGCAAGCCCGGCCATTCCGACGACCAGCTTTTCCTGAAGGGCAGCTATTCGGCTGCCTTCGCTCCCTGGCAGATCGTGGTCGGCTGCGGCGTCTACATGGACGACCTGGATGCGCAGATCAACGCAACGATGTGGCGCGCCCTGCTCATCTGCGGTCTCGTCTTCGTCATCGGCGTCGGTGCGGCCATCTATTTCATCCGCGGCATCACAAAGCCGCTCGCCGATGTCCACGCCGCGCTGAAGGCCGTGGCCGACGAAGATCTGAAGATGGCCATTCCGCATATCGAGATGCGCAACGAAATCGGCTTGATGGCGAAAGCGACCCAGGCGCTGCAGGAAAAGGTTCGCGAGCGCCATTTGCTGGCCGACCGTCAGGCCGCGCAGGAACTCGAGATCAGCAATGAGCGCGAACAGAACCTGCGCCAGCAGCAGGACGAGGCGCATGAACAGGCACGCGTTGTCTCGATCATCGGCCGGGCACTTGAAGACCTCGCTCAGGGGAACCTGACGATACGCTGCGGCGATCTCGGCGCCGGCTATGCCGGCCTTCGCAATAATTTCAACGAGGCGCTGTCGCATCTCGAAGCCGCGATGGGCCGCGTCAACGCCAAGGGCAACGACATCGGCCTCAGTAAGGAAGAAATCCGTCGCGCCTCCAACGAGCTGTCGCAGCGCACCGAGCGCCAGGCTGCCAGCCTGGAAGAGACTTCCGCCGCGCTCGACGAACTCACCGTCGCCGTCCGTCAAACGGCGGAAGGCGCCGATGAGGCTAGCAAGCGGGTCCATGCCGTCAGCACCGAAGCATCGCGCAGCGATGCCGTGGTTGCCCAGGCAATCGAAGCGATGAGCGGCATCGAGAAGTCCTCGGCCGAAATCGGCAAGATCATCGGCGTCATCGATGAGATCGCCTTCCAGACCAACCTCCTGGCGCTCAATGCCGGTGTCGAGGCGGCTCGTGCCGGCGAATCCGGCAAGGGTTTTGCCGTCGTCGCCCAGGAAGTGCGTGAACTCGCCCAGCGCTCCGCGGCAGCCGCCAAGGAGATCAAGGACCAGATCGCCCGCTCTTCCGGCCAGGTCGACCAGGGCGTCCGCCTTGTCGGCGAGGCCGGCGAAGCGCTGAAGCGCATCTCCGACCAGATCAAGGCCGCCAACGAGATCGTCTCGAAGATCGCCCACAGTGCCTCCGAGCAGGATACGACGCTGCGCTCGATCTCCTCTTCGATGAACCAGCTCGACGCTGCGACCCAGCAGAACGCCGCCATGGCCGAAGAGACCACCGCATCGGCCGAGACGCTCGCGGCCGATACGGAAGATCTGCTCGCGCTCATCCGCGGCTTCCGCGTCAACGAAGGCCGCGCGGTCATGGATCATCGCCGCGCCGCCTGATCAGTACAGTTGCAAAAATGGGAAACCGCCGGGCTCGCGTCCGGCGGTTTTCTTTAGAGCAAAGCTTTTACTGCGTCAGTCTGTGCCCTTCAGGCGCTCAACCAGCAGGTCGATCTCGCGATCGGAATAGACCTCTATACCGGCCTGCTTGAGCAGCGCCGCCGTGACGCCGAGGCCGCTCTGCTTGCCGCCGGAAAATGTACCATCATAGATAAAACCCGAACCACAGGATGGGCTGCCGTCGATCAGAAGAGCGTAACGACAGCCGGTTTCCTTGGCGAGCGCCAGCGCATTTTCCGCCGCCTGGCGAAACTCCGCCGTGACATCACCGCCGGTGATCTCCATCACGCGCGCCGAGCCGGCAAGCACGTCCTCGCCGGTCGCACCGCCTGCAATTTCGGCCGGCGGCCTTGGCACCGCCATGCCGGCAGACATTTCCGGACAGATCGTCACCAACAGCCCCTCCTCGCGCCAGCGATCGATCGCCGGATGGACAAGCGGCTTGGAACGGCCGTCATAGCGGACGGCATGGCCCATGAGGCAGGCGCTGACGAGGATCTTTCCGGTCATCGCGCCCCCATGTCTTATCCCGCGATCTTCGAGAAGTCCGCGACCGTGCCGGTCGCCTGACGGATCAGGCGCAGCAGCGCCAGGCGATTGGCGCGGATGGCGGCATCTTCATCATTGACGAGCACGTCTTCGAAGAAGCGGTCGACGGGTGCGCGCAGCTTGGAAAGGGCTGCCATGGCCGAGCGGAAATCCTCCTTGGCGATCGCGCCGGAGGCCTCGGCAGAGGCGGCCTTCACGGCAGCAAAGAGATCCTTTTCGGCATCGAGTTTCAGCAAGGCTTCCGAAACGCCATCGGCAACGACGGTGCCCTTCTTCTCTTCGGCGGCCAGAAGCTGGGTGGCGCGCTTGGTGCCGGCCAAGAGGTTTTTGCCGTCCTCGGAGGTGATGAAGGCGGTCAGCGCCTCAACGCGGCGGGCGACCATCAGCAGATCGTCGGCCTCCGGCGTCAGCACGGCGTCGATGAGGTCATGACGGGCGCCGAGATCGCGGAGATAGACCTTCAGGCGGTCATGGAAGAAGGCGAGCAGATCGGCATCCCTGGTGGTCGCCAATAGCGGCAGGCGCACACCGCGCTCCAATAGGATACGGACAACACCGAGGGCGGCACGGCGCAGTGCATAAGGATCTTTCGAGCCCGTCGGCTTCTCGTCGATCGCCCAGAAGCCGACGAGCGTATCCAGCTTGTCGGCAAGCGCAACCGTGATCGCAACCTTGTCCTCGGGTACGCGGTCGGACGGGCCTTGCGGCTTGTAGTGGTCTTCGATCGCCGTCGCGACAGAAGCATTCTCGCCCTGCAGCGAGGCATATTTTCGGCCCATGACGCCCTGCAGCTCGGGGAACTCGCCGACGGCTTCGGTGCGCAGATCGGCCTTGGCGAGCACGACGGCACGGTCGACCAGGGCAGCATCGGCGCCGGTGATCTTGGCGAGGTCAGCGGCCAGCGCACGGATGCGGGCGACGCGCTCGCCCTGGCTGCCGAGCTTGGCATGGAAGGTGACGTTGAGCGCATCAAGCTTCGCCATGCGCTGATCGAGCGGCTTCTTCAGATCGAGACCGAACTTCCTGGCGGAGGCTTCCAGCGTTTCGAGATCGGGCAGGTCGCCCTGGTCGCGCTTCCAGAAGTGCAGCGCGTCGGACAGACGGGCGCGCACGACCTTGCCGTTGCCGTGGATGATTTCCTTGCCGCCATCCGTCGCCTGGATATTGGCGACGAGAATGAAGCGGTTGGACAGCGCACCCTCCCCTTGAGGGGCGGCGGCACGCAGCGCCGGGGTGTGGTGATTTTGTTGGGACGCGAGATCACCCCCACCCGCAGCTTCGTTGCGACCTTCCCCCTCAAGGGGGAGGTGAGAGCCTTGCGGCCGCGTGACGAAACATTTCTGGTTGGTCTTGATGGTCAGGCGGATGATCTCGGATGGGATCGAGAGATAATCCTCCTCGAAGGAGCCCATCAGCACCTGCGGCCATTCGACAAGGCCGGAAACTTCCTCCAGCAGGCTTTCATCCTCAACCAGTTCGAGACCATTGGCAAAGGCGACATCGCGGGCATCATGCAGGATGATGTCCTTGCGGCGCTCGGCATCGAGAACGACATAGGCCTTTTCCAGGCTCGAGGCATAATCCTCGAAACGCTTGACCGTGATCGGGCCTGGCGCATGGAAGCGATGGCCATAGGTCACGTTCGAGGCGACGATGCCGTCGATCTCGAAGGGGATGACCGTGGTTTCTTCATGCTCGGTGCCGAAGGTGCAGACGATCGACTGCAGCGGGCGCACCCAGCGCAGCGAACCGGGCTTCACCGAGGCCTTGCCCCAGCGCATCGACTTCGGCCAGGGGAAATTTCTGATGATGTCGGGCATGACCGCGGCGACGATTTCCTCGGCAGCACGGCCGGGCTTGGAAATGATCGCCACGTAGAAATCACCCTTCTTCGGGTCGCTCTGGACCTGGGCTTCCGAAACTGAAGAAAGGCCAGCACCGCGCAGAAAACCTTCGATCGCCTTTTCGTTGGCATCGGTGCGCGGCCCCTTGCGCTCCTCGCGCACATCGGCCGAGCGCGCCGTCAGGCCGCGAATATCGAGCGTGAGGCGCCGCGGCGTCCAATATTCCCTGGCACCTTCGTAGGAAAGACCTGCTTCGATGAGGGCGTCGGTCACCAGCTTCTTCAGGTCGCCGGCGGCCTTGCGCTGCATACGGGCGGGAATTTCCTCGGAGCGGAGTTCGAGAAGGAGATCGGGCATGTCAAGGTTCCTCACCCTCCCCTTGAGAGAGAGGGTCGGCACGGCGTGCCGGAGTGGGGTGAAAACGGTCGGCCTCTGCTAGCAAAATTTGGCGCTGCTGCACAATGGCAAATATCGTATCCAGGACAGCCTCGACCTCACCCATGACCTCGGCATTCCAGAATCGGACGACATGATAGCCTTGGCTTTCAAGAAATGCCGTGCGCTCGGCATCATAACGCCTTGCCGCATCTGCCTGATGCTGGCTGCCATCAAGCTCGATGATCAGACCGATCTGATGACAGGCGAAATCAGCGAAATAACGCCCGATCGGAACCTGCCGGCGAAAATGCGTCCCTTCGATCGGGATGCGCCAAAGATGCTTCCAGAGCTTGGCTTCCGCATCGGTCGAACCGGCGCGCAGGCGGCGGCTGTTGGCGATTTTGAAGCGATCGAGCTTGGAGGGCTTTTGGGGCATCGAAGATCTCCGTATTGCTGAGACAGCGAAGTTGATGCGTCGGGAAGTACACCCTCCCCTTGAGGGGGAGGGTCGGCACAAAGTGCCGGGGTGGGGTGATCGCGGCAACCTCCGCAGCCAACCAATTGTCACCCCACCCGCCGCTTCGCGGCGACCTCCCCCCTCAAGGGGGAGGTGATCAGCTACCACCCTCCTCCGCCTCCGCCGCCACCGCCGCCACCGGAGAACCCTCCGCCTCCGCCCCCACCACTATCGCCGAAGGCGGAGGACGAGCTCGATACCGGTGCCGGGATCGTCGAGGCTATGGTCGATGCCATGGAAGAAGAGAAGTCGCCGATCGTTCCGCCGATATTGCCGGGGTTGAAGTTGCCGGAATACCAGATCGGCGCATAGGCCGCCGCCGCGGCACCCGCAGCCGTCGCGAGCCAGGCCTCGAAAGCACTGGACCAGGGCTTTTCGACGCCGAGTGCGACGGCATAGGGCAGCAGCTTTTCGAAGTGCTGCGGCGACATCTGCGGCGCGCCCTGCATGTTCATTCGGTCACGTTCGGCCAGCGTCAGATATTGCCTGAGACCGGCGATGCCATCCATCATCTTGCGTCCGAGCGGCGTCGGCGCGCCCATCAGAAAATAGAAGACGACATTGAGTGCGAAAATGCCGACGATGCCGGCGACCAGCGGCAGCAGGCCCGCTTCCCATAACGGCACGACGGCGGCGGCAAAGCCGCTGACGGCAGTCGATACCAAGACGAAGCCGAAGAAGGCAAAGACCAGGACGGAAATGATGCGCTGGGCAAGGCTGGCATTATGCCTGCGGAACCTGCGGCCGATCGAGCTGGCGAACAGCGTCACGAAGATCGACAGGAAGCCAGGCACGATGATGAGCGGCAGCGCATTCTCGTGCAGGCGGCCGAAGAGGACGATGGACGCCAGGATGAGGATCGAGAGCACTATGCCGGCAATGACGTAGAGCACGTTTGCCTTGTAATATTCGCCGCGATGGTCGCGCTCGATGGCGCCGCGGAATTTCGAGCCGAGCCGCTGCACCGCTTCGCCGTTTTCCCTGTCGATGACAAGCGGCGAGAATGGTCCGACAGCCTGCATGATCACCTTGTCGCCGCCGCCGAGATCTCTGCCTGCCTTGCCGGTTGGACGGATGACCACTTTTTTCTGCAGGTCGTCGAGGATCACATAGCCGCGCACGGCAAGATCGATCGCCGTTGCCGAGAATGCCGTCCAGCCGGAGCTGGCGAAGCCCTTGTTGTCGATGTAATTGACCAGCGCCGGCGAGATGCCTTCGGGCGGGTCCCAGCGCGGGACCATGACGCCGGGCGGAGGATCGCGGCCGACGGCGATCCAGCTGCGCATATAGTAGACAAACAGCAGGATCAGCCCGCCGATGGCAATGGTCGTATCGAGATGATCGCGAAGGAACCAGCCCCATTGCTGGCTGGCGCTCGGCGGCGCGATTACTCCCTTTCCCAGCTTGATGGCGATCGTCAGGCCTTCGGCCATGGCGAGCGGTCTGGTCGTGACGAAGGTGACTATATTGCCCTGCGTGCTGGCGCTCGCGTTCTTGCCGTTGGCGCCGAGCGGTCCGGTGAAGAAGGCTAGCTGCTGCGGCTCTACGCCATCGGGCAATGTCACGGTCGCCTTGGCATTGACGATCGGGAACAGCCAGCCATTGCCTGTCACGTTCCAATAAAGCTCATCATGATCGCTGAAATAGCGCATCTGACGATTGGTGTCGTAGGTGAGGCGGAATGTGTGGGGGCCTGGGTTGAGGCTTCTGTCGGCGTTACCGATATAGATGCGCTCGCCGCCCTTGATGCGCTCGCTGTGCCAATCCTCCGGCTGTCCATCGCGCTCGATGGAGACGACCTTGAAATCCACCTCGATTTCGCGGCCGTTGGCATCGGTCATAACAAGCGGGAAATCCCGGAAGATGCCGCGGCGGATATCACGCCCCTCTGCATTTACGGAGATCGTCTCGACCACCCGCATGGAGCCGTCATGATGCAAGGCGATTGCCTGATCGAAACTGGTGATGAGCTCGGCCGCCGTTACCGCCGTTGCGCAAAGCAGCAGGCACAGAGCCAGGAAGAACCCGCAAAGCCGTGTCATCACTCCCCCAAAAGGATGGCCGCGACGCCGTTACCGGCGCCGCTTCACGTCAGGAACATGCCTGCGCTCAGCCTCCCTTGGGATGGCGGAGCGTCAGTCTTCGTAAGCGACTCCGAGAGACGCCAGCACGTTCCAGTAGGACGGGAAGGTCTTGGCGACGCAATCGGGGTCGAGAATGGTGATGCCGCCGATCTTCAGGCCGGCGAGCGCAAAGCTCATGGCGATGCGGTGATCGGCGAAGCTGTCGATCTCGGCCGGCAGCACTTTGCCGGCAAGGCTCGGATCGGATGCGACGATGAGATCGTCCCCCTCTTCCGTGCCGAGGTTCGGCACGATGCGCGACAGGCCGCTCGACAGCGCGCGGATGCGGTCGCATTCCTTGACGCGGAGATTTTCGATGCCGACGAAGCGCACCGGCGTTTCGTTGAAGGCAGCGAGAACGGCGAGCGTCGGAATGGCATCCTGCATCTGCGAGCCATCAATGACGGCCGGAAGATGCGGAAACTTCGAGATCAGGTCATAGGCCTTCGCATCCGGCTGCGAGAACTGTTCCGCCGGCGTACCGAGATCGATCTTGCCGCCGCTCAGCACTTCGGCCGCCCAGAGATAGGTTGCGGCAGAGGCATCGGGCT
The DNA here is from genome assembly GCF_014193575.1 of Rhizobium sp. BK289. Taxonomy (NCBI): domain Bacteria; kingdom Pseudomonadati; phylum Pseudomonadota; class Alphaproteobacteria; order Hyphomicrobiales; family Rhizobiaceae; genus Rhizobium; species Rhizobium sp. BK289. The sequence goes on along the minus strand of NZ_JACHZO010000008.1, from coordinate 174,772 downwards.
CGATCACGAAGTCGGCGGCATGATAGCCGGTGGGCTCGACGCGCCAGGCAACCGGGCTCACACGCTCCACCTTGGCGCCGAAAGCGCGCATGGCCGCGACCGTGAGATCGATATAGCCGAGCGCGCCGATATGTTCGCCGAGCAACTCGACATCGACGGCGCGGTCGCCGCCGGCGGCCATCATCAGGAGCGCCGAAACATACTGGCTGGACAGGCCGCCATCGATCTGCACGCGGCTTGCCTCGAAACGGCCGGTGCCGTTGACGGTCACGGGCGGGCAGCCGGTTTCAGCCGAGGCATCGACGCCCAGCGAGCGCAGTGCATCGACGAGCGGGCCGATCGGCCGCTTGCGCATATGCGCGTCGCCGTCGACGATGACCTTGCCGTCGACGAGCGCGGCCGCGGCCGTCAGGAAGCGCGTCGCCGTGCCGGCATTGCCGAGGAAAAGCGGGGCAGCCGGCGCTTTGAGCTTGCCGCTGCCGGTCACGATGAAGGTCGTGTCGTCGGGCTCATCGATGACAACGTCCATGGCGCGAAGTGCTTCGGCCATATAGCGGGTATCGTCGCTCTTCAGCGCGCCGGTCAGTCGGCTCGTGCCCTTGGCAAGGCCTGCCAGCAGCAGTGCGCGGTTGGTGATCGACTTCGATCCCGGCGGCATGGCGCGCCCGGTCAAGGGCTTGCCCGGCGGGATAATCGTGAGTTTGGCTCTACCCATCATCATTCTCTTTGGTCAGTCAGGAAGCCAGCCGATGGCCAGCGGTCGGCATCCTTTACCGCCTGATATGAAAAACCGATAGCGGAAATCTCAGAACTTTACCGTGGGAACGGCGCGGTCCGCCTCGTTGGTGATCTCGAAATAGGCCTTCTTGGTAAATCCGAAGGGGCCGGCGATGAGATTGTTCGGGAAGGTCTCGACCTTGACGTTCAGATCGCGCGCCGCACCGTTGTAATAACGGCGCGACATCTGGATTTCGCCCTCGACGCCTTCCAGCGAGCGCTGCAATTCGAGAAAGTTCGTGTTGGCCTTGAGGTCGGGATAGGCTTCGGCAAGCGCAATCACGCGGCCGAGTGCCTGCGACAACAAGCCCTCCACCTGGCCTCGGGCGGCGACATCTCCAGACGGCACGGCCTGCGCCTTGTTGCGCAGTTCGACAACCTCTTCCAAGGTCTGGCGTTCATGGCCGGCATAGCCTTTGACCGTCTCGACCAGATTAGGAATGAGGTCCGCGCGCCGCTTCAACTGCACGTCGATGCCCGACCAAGCCTCCTCAGCCACCTGACGTGCACGGACTAGCCCGTTATAGGCGAAGATGACGTAGAGCGCGACCAGCACTATGATCGCAAGAAGAACAAGCATCTGAAATCCCCCGTGGCGACTGCAACCCAAGGGACACTAGGCAGATTTCATGCCGATGTCACCCGGCTTTAACGGCGGCGCAGAGCCAAGATAGGCTGTGGCGATGCCCAATCCTTGGGAAGCTCGCCTCAGGCGGCCTGCTGGTTCCAATTGATGCCGCCGGCATCGGTCAGCAGGAAAGCTTCGCCGCAAGCCTTTGCCAGCGTGCGCACGCGCAGGATGTAGCTCTGGCGTTCCGTAACCGAGATAACGCCGCGGGCGTCGAGCAGGTTGAAGACGTGACTCGCCTTGATGCACTGGTCATATGCCGGGAAGACGCACTTGTGCAGGCGATGGTTTTCGCTGTCGCCCGGCGCGCCGGCTGCCAGCAATGCCTGGCATTCCTTCTCGGCATCGATGAAATGGCGGTGCAGCATCTCGGTATTGGCATATTCGAAATTATGCCGCGAATATTCCTGTTCGGCCTGCAGAAAGACATCGCCATAGGTGATCTTGTCTTCGCCTTCGAGGCCGTTGAAGTTCAGGTCATAGACGCTGTCGACGCCCTGGACATAGGTGGCAAGGCGCTCCAGTCCGTAGGTCAGCTCACCGGCGACCGGTGCGCATTCGATGCCGCAGACCTGCTGGAAATAGGTGAACTGCGAGACTTCCATGCCGTCGCACCAGCATTCCCAGCCGAGGCCCCATGCGCCGAGCGTCGGACTTTCCCAATCGTCCTCAACGAAGCGGATATCGTGCAGCAGCGGATCGAGGCCGATCGCCTTCAGCGAGCCGAGATAGAGCTCCTGCAGGTTCGGCGGATTGGGCTTCAGGATGACCTGATACTGATAATAGTGCTGCAGGCGGTTCGGGTTCTCGCCGTAGCGGCCATCGGACGGGCGGCGGGACGGCTGGACATAGGCAGCCCGCCACGGCTTCGGGCCGAGCGAACGCAGCGTGGTCGCCGGATGGAACGTGCCGGCGCCGACCTCCATGTCGTAAGGCTGCAGAACCGCGCAACCCTTGTCGGCCCAGTAATTGTGCAGCGTCAGGATCAGCGCCTGAAAGGAGCGCTTCGGATTCATATGATCGGGCACGTTGGCAGTCATGGGAACTGATTTCTTCCGCTAGCGAATGGTTTGGCGGACAGGTGCCACGACGTGGCGAACGGGTCAAGTTTTTACTCTACAGAATGCAGCGACATTACTCGCACTTAACCCGAGGAGCCGTCAAAATGGATTGACGATGGTCAACTGCTTCTCGACTATCAGACCGGCGTGCAGATCTTCCGAATAAAACCGCTCGCAGCCAGCCTCGATCGCTGCCGCCATCATAGTCGCATCATAGAAAGAAAGCTGATAGCGCTGAGCAAGGTGCAGCCCTGCCAACGTGATTTTCTCACTTACAGGAACGATGGTTGCCGACAAAGCGATGAGGGCATCAATTGCCTCGCGAATATCAGCCCACGACATATTGAGCTTCTTACGTCCGACATTGGCAAACTCATTCAATGCCTGTGCGCTGATAGCGAATGGCTTGGCCAGAAGCGCTTGTGCCTTTTCCGCCCTGCCCTCTTCGGTGAAAGCGTAGAGAAGAACATTCGTGTCGAGAAAATCCAAAACGAGACGCATCAGCGAGAATTGGCGTCTTCGCGATCAAACTTCCAATCCTCCGGAAGTTTGAGCTTGAACGATCTGATTTTTTCCAAGGCTTTCTGCCGCCTGTCGTCACGTTCGATCTCGAAGGCGTTTCCCGTGGCGACACGTACAACGATATCGTCGCCTTCCTTCAAATCGAGCGCATCGACAACCGCTGAAGGAATGCGGATGGCTAAACTATTCCCCCATTTTGCGACCTGCATGAAACACTCCAATGATATACATCAGAAAAGTATATCAAAATCTCACGAACGAAGCAATTCGGCTTACTCATCCTCGCGCTTCACATGATACTCGCCGGTTTTCGGGTCCTTGACCAAGGTTCCCATCGCGCCGGTACGGCGTTCCGTTTCAGCGCGGCGGGATTTTTCGGCGAGCCGCTGGGCATCGCGCACGAAACGCCGATAAAGCAGCCAGAGGCCGCCGACGGCGACGACAAAGAAGATGATCTGGGGCATTACCCAGCGCTCCCGATTACAATCCGTACCGGCCCCACAATGCCTTTTCCTCTGCCGCTTCTGCAAGTCCGGATGCAAGCCCCGCGCCAAGACCGTCCATGCTCCCAAGCGAAATGCCCGGAGCCTTGCGGCCGAAAAGGCTGCGCGGCGCGGTAATCAGCATCGGCTTGACCTTGTCGCCGAAGCGCTTCCTCAATTCCTGGCGCATGTCGCCGAGGCCGTCGATCAAGCCAAGCTCCAGCCCGCGACTGCCGGTCCAGAACAGGCCGGAGAACACCGTTTCGTCCGCCGAGAGCTTTCCTGTGCGGCGTTCAAGCACCATGTCGATGAAGACTTTATGGATTTCGAGCTGCAGGCTCTTCAGATATTCGATGTCCTTTTCCTTCTCCGGCTGGAAAGGATCGAGGATCACCTTGTTCGCGCCGGCGGTGTAGACGCGACGCTCGACGCCGATTTTCTTCAACAGATCCGGAAAACCAAAACCGCCGGAAACGACGCCGATCGAACCGACGATCGAGGTGGCGTCGGCGATGATCTCGTCGCCTGCGAGCGCAATCATATAGCCGCCGGACGCAGCCACATCCTCGACGAAGACCAGGACCCTCTTGTTTTTCTCGGCGGCAAGATCGCGAATGCGGTTGTAGATCATCCGCGATTGCACCGGAGAGCCACCTGGCGAGTTGACGATGATGGCGACTGCCGGCGCCGTCTTCATATCGAAGGCTTTTTCAAGTGCCTGCGACACACCCGCGAGATTCAGCGATTGCCGCAGCGGTCCGCCACCTGAAGAGATGACGCCGCTCAGGCGGACAACGGGGACGATCACCCCCTCCTTGCGGAAGCGCTTCGGAAGCATGCGTCTCAAGAACCCAACCATTCGTCATCCCTGAATCATGATGTTTGCTGCCCGTGATGTATGCATGGAAACGGCAAACGCAACATTGCGGATCGTATTTCGTGGCTCGATGCTCAAGCGAAGGATAGACTATCGCCGTGGATAGGCGGCGCGGCCATTGTTCAGATCGTCGACGAAATCGGAAAATTTATGCGTTCCCTCGCCGTGCATAATCAGCGGCGCTCGCAGTGCAAGCCTTGCCCTCGAACCCTTGATCGCCGTCACCAGGATACGCACGGCATTCTCGCCTTGGCGCGGATGGATCGGCGTGATCTCGATGCCGCCGAAGCGGCGCCCGCAGGCGGCGATGATCTCGCCGATGGATTCCGGCCGCGCGATGAGCGAGAGCTGGCCGCCGGGGATCATGATCGCGCCTGCCGTGCGGATCCATTTCTCGAACAGGCCATCCGTCATGGCATGTGCCTCAGCCTTCAAAGCATCGGGCGTGAGCCTGTCGCTGGCGTCGTTGAAGGGTGGGTTCATGATGACATGATGGAAGCTGTCGTCGATCAGGCCCGCCGCATTGCGATCCTTGCCGGTCAAGGTCACATCGGCTTCGATGACGGAGACGCGGCTGGCAAAACGGGCATTTTCCTGCAGCGCAAGGCTCTTGCGGGCGAACTCGGCCATGTCGGGAGAGCGCTCGAACAATACGACCTCCGCATGATCGAGCCGAGACGCGACGGCCATTCCGGCGGCCCCCGCCCCCGCGCCGAGATCGGCTACCCTGATCGTGCGGTCATCGGCCACGAGCGCGGCCAGCAGCATGGCATCCATGCCGGAGCGGTGCCCCCTGCCCTTCGGCTGGACGATATGAAAAGCGCCGCGATGAAAGGCGTCGATGGTTTCCACGGAGCTGCCGGTCATGGCGGACCTCAAGCCCGCGCCGGGCGCAGCTCGTCGCCGAGACCGGCATCGATCAGGATGCGCCGTGCCTGATCCGCGCGCTCTTCCTCCACCAGAAATCGGCGCGGCAGCATGCCGAGAGATCCCTCCAGGATGCTCATCGCCTGATCCGCCACCAGACAATGAATTCCGGCATCCTTCATCAGGCTCTCCGCAAAGGAGAGAACGACCGGGTCGTTGGTGCGGATCAGCTCGTGCATAAGCCCTAGAATTCCTGTCAAATTTACGCGACGAGACAATTCGCCTCTTGCCGCCTCTTTCGCCCCTTCTTATTGTGCTTTGCAGAAAATGAACAGGAGTCCGGATCGTTGGGCGTCGTGATACCGCTGGAAGAAAGCAAGAATAAACTGGCATCCATCAAGCCATTGGTGGATCTGACCAAGGCGGACATGGAACGCGTCAATCAGCTCATCCTGTCCAAGGCCGGCTCCGATGTGCAGATGATCCCCGAAGTTGCCGAGCATCTCATCTCCTCCGGCGGCAAGCGCCTGCGCCCGATGTTGACGATCGCGTCTGCCGCACTTTACGGCTATCAGGGCGATAATCACATCAAGCTCGCAACATCGGTCGAATTCCTGCATACGGCGACGCTGCTGCATGACGACGTGGTCGATGAAAGCGATCTGCGCCGCGGCAAATCCACCGCCCGCATGATCTGGGGCAACCAGGCGAGCGTTCTGGTCGGCGACTTCCTGCTCGGCCAGGCTTTCCGCATGATGGTGGAAGTCGGCTCGCTCGATGCTCTCGACGTCTTGTCCTCCGCTGCCTGCGTCATCGCCGAAGGCGAGGTGCTGCAGCTTTCCGTTTCCAAGAACATGGAAACGACGGAAGACGATTATCTCTCGGTCATCCGCGCCAAGACTGCAGCGCTCTTTGCCGCCGCAGCCGAAGTTGGCCCGATCGTTGCCAATGCCGGCAAGGCGGAGCGCAATGCGCTGAAATCCTACGGCACCAATCTCGGCCTCGCTTTCCAACTCGTCGACGACGCGCTTGATTACGGCGGCAAGGCTGCCGATCTCGGCAAGAATGTCGGCGACGATTTCCGCGAGGGCAAGATCACGCTGCCGGTGATTCTGGCCTATCGCCGCGGTACCGAGAAAGAACGCGCCTTCTGGCGTGATGCCATCGAAACCGGCGATAACAGCGACGAGAATCTCGAAAAGGCCCTCGGCCTGATCACGAAATACGGCGCGCTGGCCGACACGATTGCCCGTGCCGTGCACTACGGCACCATCGCGCGCGACGCTCTGGCGCCTCTGCCGGAAACGCCTTGGAAATCGGCACTTCTCGAAGTGATCGATTTCTGCATCGAACGCGTTAATTGATAGCGGCGACCCGAATTTCTTGCAGGGCCGCTTCAAAAAAGCCATCCTGTTGTGAATCAGTTGACACGAATGCGTTGTGCCGCCGGCGACTTCGCCGGCCATTCCCTTGATGAAAGGCTTTCTAATGCGGCAGAGACTTGCCATCCGTTTCCTTTCGGGCGTAGCCTTGGCGGCAATCCTTTCGGTGTCCGCCCTGACTGGCGCGCGCGCGGAGGATAAGCCGGCAGCAACAGCGCCGGAGGCCAGCGCTCCGGTTGCTTTCGATCCCGATAGCGTCGATACCTTCGCAGGCGCGTTTCTCGCTGCCCGCACGGCCGATGTCGATCACGACTACGACACAGCCATCACGCTTTATAAAAAGGCGCTGATGATCGACCCCAGCAATTCCGAAATCCGCCAGCGTCTGATGATCTCGCTGCTGCTCAACGGCAATCTGGAAGAAGGCGTCAAATACGCCAACGAGCTGAAAAGCGATCCCTCTGTCGAGCGCGTGACCACGATCGTGCGCGGCATGGATGCCATCCGTCGCCACGAATACCGCACCGCGCAGGAAATCCTCAAATATAACGGTCCGAACGATCTCGACCGGATGATGACCAACCTGCTTTCCGCCTGGGCCCGGGCCGGATCTGGCCGCGGCAAGGAAGCGATCTCGATGATCGACAAGATGAAGGGCCCGGACTGGTTCAACATCTTCAAGAACTATCATGCCGGAGCCATCGCGCTGACATTGGGTGACCTCAAATCGGCACGCTCGCATCTCAACGATGCGATCCTCGACAAGACGGGCGGTGCAACGGCTCCCGATACCTTCATGCGCGCGGTCATGGCGCTTGCACGGCTCGAAGCCAAGGCCGGCGACAAGCAGAAGGCGCTGGATGCGATCTCGGTCGGCGACAACCTCGTCAGCAACTACGCACCGCTGAATGCGCTGCGCGACAGCATCGCCAAGGGCGACACGCCGGACCAACAGGTCACCAATGCGAGCCAGGGCGCGGCCGCCGTGCTCTTCACCATCGGCGCCGCACTGAACCGCGACGGCGCCGAAGACGTGGTCTCGCTCTACCTGCAGATTGCCAATTCGCTCGATCCCAAGGCCGCCGATACGCTGGTTCTTCTCGGCGGACTTGCCGAAAAGCAGGAGCAGACCGATCGCGCCATCACCTTCTACAAGAAGGTGCCTGATGATTCGCCGATGGCCCGCATTTCCGAGCTGCAGCTCGGTCTTGCGCTTGCCCAGTCCGGCAAGGTCGACGATGCTCGCAAACACCTGAAAGCGTTGATCGATTCCGATCCCAACGATGTTCGCAGCTATCTTGCCTATGGCAGCGTCCTTTCCGACGCCAAGGATTTTCAGGCCATGGCCGAGAACTACGACAAGGCCGTACAGATCATCGGCCCGGTGCCGAAGCGTAGCGATTGGGCCGTGTTCTTCCAGCGCGGCATCGCTTATGAGCGGCTGAAGAAGTGGCCGGAAGCCGAGCCGAACTTCAAGAAGGCGCTCGAACTGAACCCGGATCAGCCACAGGTGCTGAACTATCTCGGCTATTCCTGGGTCGACATGAACATGAACCTCGACCAGGGCCTGGACATGATCAAGAAGGCCGTCGACCTGAAGCCGGATGACGGCTACATCGTCGACTCGCTCGGCTGGGCCTATTTCCGCCTGAACCGCTTCGACGAAGCGGTGAACGAGCTGGAACGGGCGGCACAGCTGAAGGCCGGCGATCCGACGATCAACGACCACCTGGGCGACGCCTATTGGCGTGTGAACCGCAAGCTCGAAGCCGTCTACCAGTGGAACCGCGCACTCGCCTCGAAGCCGGAAGAAGCCGATATTCCGAAGATCAAGGAAAAGGTCGAGAAGGGCCTGCCCGTGCTCGATAACGATCCGAAGACCGTCGACAAGAGCAAGCTACCCGATCCCGCGCCTGCGCCTTCGCCCGACACGAACGCTCCGGCGCCGGTCGACAAGAAGTCCTAAGACTTCCCATGAATACGGTCTTGGCAGCGGGCGATTTCGACCTCATGGAGGAAGCGCCCGCGAAGATCAATCTTGCGCTGCATGTGACCGGCCGCCGCGCCGACGGCTATCACCTGCTCGACATGCTCGTCAGTTTTGCCCGCCATGGTGATCGCGTCGCATTCCGCGCAAGCGCGCAGGATGAGTTCAGCCTTTCCGGGCGCTTCGGCCCACTACTGTCGGCAGATGCCGAGGCTGGCGACAATCTCGTGTTCAAGGCGCGCGATCTGCTGCGGCAGGCCGCACAGGCGGCGGGCTTCGATGCACCCGCCGTTCATATCCATCTTGAAAAGAACCTGCCGATCGCATCGGGCATCGGCGGCGGCTCGGCGGATGCGGCGGCGACATTGCGTGGACTGATGCGGTTATGGCAGCTCACGCTACCTGACGAGAAGGTCACGGCCATCGCCTTGAAGCTTGGCGCCGATGTGCCGATGTGCCTTGCCAGCCAACCGCTGGTGGCGCGCGGGATCGGCGAGGCGATAGGCTTGCTGCCGGCATTCCCCTCCTTTCCGATAGTTCTCGGCAATCCACTCGTCGGCGTCTCCACGCCGGATGTATTTCGCCATCTCACCCGCAAGGACAATCCGCCGCTGCTGTTTCCAACACAGATGCCGCGCGGCTCCAGCGAGTGGATCAAGGTGATCAGGAACCTGCGCAACGATCTCGAACCGCCGGCGCGCTCGATCTGCGGTGAGATTTCGGTGCTTTCCGGTCTGATCGAAAGCCAGCAGCCGATGGTGACCCGGATGTCCGGCTCCGGGGCCACCTGCTTCGGGATTTTCGAAAGTGCCGAACAGGCGAAGGCTGCTGCATCCTCGCTTCACAGGCAGAAGCCGGACTGGTATTTCCAGGTGACGGAAACGATTGCGGGAGAGGCATGATGGCAGGTTCAGTCAGCGAAAGATCCTTCATTCCCGTCGGCATCGCCGTGCTGACCGTTTCCGATACGCGAACGCTCGCAGACGACAAGTCCGGCGATACGCTTGTCGCGCGCATTGCCGAAGCAGGCCACAGGCTGGCGGCCCGCGCCATCGTTCCTGACGACAAGGAGCGCATCCGCATGCAGGTAGAAGCCTGGACGAAAGACGATGCGGTCGACGTGGTGATCACTACCGGCGGCACCGGCTTCACCGGCCGCGATGTCACGCCCGAAGCGCTGGAGCCGCTGTTCGAGAAACGTATGGACGGCTTCTCCGAGGTCTTCCATCGTATCTCCTACGACAAGATCGGCACGGCGACGATCCAGTCGCGGGCGACCGGCGGCGTCGCCAATGCCACCTTCATCTTCGTGCTGCCGGGATCGCCCGGCGCCTGCAAGGATGCCTGGGACGGCATTTTGAAGGCGCAGCTCGATTATCGCCATATGCCCTGCAATTTCGTGGAGATCATGCCGCGCCTCGATGAGCATCTGAAGCGCGGCGCCGTCTCCAAGTAGATCTGCTCATCGCGGACATTCCTATGCCTTCGGCCCTGGCAGGGCAGGAATTGATTCCCAATTATCGCCGCTGAGAATGATGCAGCTGCGCCCCGAGGCGTCGGTGATCAACAGCGTCCAGCTACCGCTCTCAGCGGCGTAGATCTCCACGATCGTATTGGGATCGAGCTTGCCGACCGCCGAAAGTTTTTCGGAAAGGTTGTCGCCAAGAAAGGCGACGATATCGAAGCGCTGGGCGCAAACCAGCATCGCCTGGGAACCTGCAACGCCGGGAAAAAGGATCGCACTTGACATGAGAGCCATGGACAAGAGGCGGTAAAGCATCGTGCGTTTCATGACGCACCTCCCTTCGCCGGTATCCCGGCGGACAAGGAGTGTGCCGCTGACCTGCTCCGCCGCATATCGGCATCTTCATGGTCGGCCGCCCGACGCGACACGCGTAAGGTGCCGCCACAGGAAAATTATCGCAGGTATTTGCAGCTTTTCAAATGAAATCTGGCTCGAAACCCACGTGCTATCGTGCCGCCCGCGCCACCCACGAGGGTATGAGCTCGCTTGAAAGGCTGCGGCCTTTGCGGCCTTTAGCGAATTCGGCCAGCCGCATGCCGGTTCTGGCAGCCGCGATGGCCTGAGCCTTCGACAAAAGCAATCCCAGTTCCAAAGGCTGCGTGCCCTTGCGAATGCGCTGAAGGAGGGGCCGGCGATAACCGCGCGACGCAGTGAAGCGTGCCGGGGCTTTGTTCAGGGAGACATATTCCGCGATCTCGTCGATCCAGCCCGCCTGCGGCCGGGCACCCGGCTCGACCAGCAGCAGCCAGTCACCGCGCGCCGAACGCAATATGTCCTTGATATCCCACTGCGAATAAAAACGGCATCCGGCGGCATCCGCCACTCGCGAAGTGCCGTCCCTGGAGCCGTGATCGAGCACGACGACATCGCAGACCAGCCCTTCGACCGCGCCTGCCACCAATGTCGCCAATGTCTGCGCCAGCTCGGGTTCGTGATCCTGGCATTCCATGATGACCGTCAACATTGCCCATTTATAAAGCGGCGCATAATTTATTGCCAGCACCTAACCCCCGGGCCGGAACGTTTAAGAAAACCCTGATGCACCACCTCGAAACCATGACACCTCCTTCACCAGCGCCTCGAACGCGTGAAGCGGAAGATGGTGATTCCGGATTTTTGTTCTTGCAATGTTCTCATTTGTCGGATAGGAATTTAATCATCTTAGACGCGGCATGCGATGGCATGAGCCGCCCTGGAGCTACCGATGAACGAGCAGTCCCTTGCAGGGCAGGCCGCATTCGCGCCTGCCAATACGGCAGACGTTGCCAACGCTTTGATCACCGAGGCCGGTCTCAGGGTCGACGCGGAGCGCCGGCGCGGACGCGGCGCCGGATTGAACCCGAGCGGCCGGTTCGAGCCGCAGCAGCGTGAGACCGTCGACGACGGCTGGCAGACATGGGAAGAGCTTCCACCCTTCAAGACCGAAGTACAGGTGGAAAAGCCGCGCACCGCGATCACGCGCAACGAATCCCCCGATATTTCCTTCGATCGTTCCATCAATCCCTATCGCGGTTGCGAGCATGGCTGCATCTACTGCTTCGCGCGGCCGACGCATGCCTATATGGGGCTGTCGGCGGGGCTGGATTTCGAATCGAAGCTGTTTGCCAAGCCGGATGCAGCCAAGCTTCTGGAGCGTGAATTGGCAAAGCCCGGCTACAAGCCCCGCGTCATTGCCATCGGCACCAATACTGACCCTTATCAACCGATCGAGAAGGAATGGCGGATCATGCGGCAGATCCTCGAAGTGCTGAATCGGGCAAACCACCCGGTTGCCATCGTCACCAAGTCGGCGCTGGTCATGCGCGATATCGATATTCTGAAGGACATGGCCGCCAAGAACCTGGTGCGGGTGGGAGTATCGGTGACGACGCTCGACCGGAAGCTCGCGCGCACCATGGAGCCGCGGGCAGCGACACCGCCGCGGCGGCTGGAAGCGATCCAGGCTCTGAACGAGGCCGGCATCCGCACCGCGATCATGGTGGCGCCGATCATTCCAGCGCTCAACGATCACGAAATCGAACGCATCCTCGACGCGGGCAAAGCGGCCGGCGCGCAGGAGGCAAGCTATGTCATTTTGCGGCTGCCGCTGGAAGTGAGCCCGCTCTTTCGCGACTGGCTGCTGCAGCATTATCCGGATCGCTATCGCCATGTGATGTCGCTGATCCGCTCGATGCGCGGCGGCAAGGATTATGATGCCGAATTCGGCAAGCGCATGAAGGGCGCTGGCCCCTATGCCTGGCAAATCAGCCGCCGCTTCGAAATGGCAACGCGCCGGCTCGAACTCACGCGTCGCAATATCGCGTTGCGCGATGACCTGTTCGTGCCGCCTGACGGCAGCGGTGTTCAGCTATCGTTGCTCTGATATTCCTTGCGGGTTTTCCCTGTACCCGCTGGAAAAGCCCCCGGTTCGCCGCCCTGATCCACCGGGGGCTTGCAGGAGATCGGGTGGTGTGCGAGCTTCGCCGCATGTTACGCAGCACACCACCCGATTCTCCAATGTTATTCGAGGACATCCCGCTCGTCCCGACCTTCGAGCTGGAATTGATCGCTCGGCGTGCCGGACATTGGCCCGTTGCCGGAGCAGACGAAGTGGGCAGAGGCCCGCTTGCAGGGCCGGTCGTAGCTGCCGCCGTCATCCTCGATCCCGAGCGCATTCCGAATGGGCTGAACGATTCCAAGCAGTTGACAGCCGCCAGGCGCGAGGAACTGTTCGTCGAGATCCTCGCGACGGCGACGATCTCCATCGCCTCATCCAGCGCGACCCGTATCGACACGACCGATATCCGCAAGGCAAGCCTGGATGCGATGCGACGCGCCATTTGCGGGCTGGCGGTGCCGGCAAGCTACGTGCTGACCGATGGGCTCGATGTGCCGGCTGGGCTCGCCTGCCCCGGGAAAGCCGTGGTCAAGGGAGACGCGCGCTCCTTCTCCATCGCCGCCGCATCGATTGTCGCCAAAGTGACCCGCGACCGGATGATGGCCCGCGCAGGCGTCGTCTTTCCTGCCTATGGCTTTGCCGCCCATGCCGGCTATGGCACGCCGCAGCATCGCGCCGGCATCGAGCAACACGGCCCCTGCTCGCTGCATCGCATGAGCTTCCGCCCACTCAAGAAGGAAGCCGTCTGAGGTCTCAATTCCTCAGTCCTGCGACGATCTCCGGCGACCATTTCGTGATATAGGCAATGTCTTCCCTATAGATGCGATCATGACCATCCTGCAGGTTCCGGCGATATCTCTCAATGCCGCGTGCAGCTTCCCGTTCCATGAAGGCGAGTAGCGCTTCGAGCCGTTCGATAATGCCCGCCGGAAGCGAACTACGCTCGGAAACCGGTAGCCCGTAGGCGTCGACGAAGAGGCGCGCACGCTGGATCTGGGTGGCAAGGCTATCCAATCCCTCCACCGCCACGCTTGAGGACAATGGCGCCCAGCGATAAACGGCATAGGCCAGGTCCCAAATCCGCGGACCGGGATGGGCGGCTTCGAAATCGATAATCCCGATCACCTCGCCGTCGTTCAAAACGACATTATAGGGTGCGAAATCGCCGTGGCAGATGACCTCGGACGGCAGACGGGGTGGCAGCTGCCACGGCCAAGCCACAGTAAGATCGCGCAAGACCAGCGCCGAACTATGATGATAGCGGCGCAGCAATCGCGCGGCCGATTGCAGGATCTGCTTCGAGCGCATCTCGGCACAGTCGCCGAGATCGCCCGTGGCACCAGGCAGATAGGTCACTCTCTCCCAGACGTCGTCAAATCCGTCCGGCTTCGGGGCGGCATCAAAGCCATGCAGCGGCAGGGAAGCCAATAGCGCATGGACGCCGGGTGTCCAAGGGCGAACGGGCCGCACGATAAGATCGTCCTGGCGAAACGGCTCTTCGTCCATTGTGGGCTGCATCTGTCCTCCCCCTCATTTCCTGATCTTGCCGTTCGTTGCGGCAACGATCAATCTGCGAGAAATCGGATGGCCACGATTAACGGGGATTTGACCGCATTGCTTCAGCACCCCGTGGTTCGAGGCTCCGGTCCCTTCGGCGGCTCAAGAGCCTGCGGCATCCCATCATAAGGGGCTGCTCTCCTGCGCAAAACTGCACGTTGAACCGGGCTCATGCGACGGGAAGCCGCTCTGTGATAGCATGTCCTCCCACCAACAAAAAACCCCGCCGAAGCGGGGTTTTCCAAATTCGATATTCCGAACGCGTCAGTTCAGCCGCGTCTTCACTTCCTTGACGGCATCGTTGAAGAGACCGGACTGGATGCTTCCATCGGCCTTCTTCGCAAGCACCGATTCAGCAGCGGCGATCGCCAGGTCGACGGCGGCGGAACGAACCGCCTTCATCGCATCGGCTTCAGCCTGCTTGATCTTCTGCTCGGAGAGTGCCGTGCGGTTGGCGACGAATTCCTCCGTCTTCTTGCGGGCTTCCGTCGTCAGCATATCGGCTTCGCGCTCGGCTGCGGCGACGATATTCGCGGCTTCAGCTTCTGCTTCCTTGCGCTTGCGCTGATATTCGGCCAGCAGATGCTGGGCCTCTTCACGCAGGCGCTTGGCTTCAGCGAGTTCGTTGCGGATCTGGTCGGCGCGGTCGTCCAGAGACTTCGCCATCATGCCCGGAACCTTCAGGTAAACGATCAGGCCGAGGAAGATGAGAAGGCTGACAAACGCGAAGAAAGTGTTGTCGAAAGCGAATTCCATGGATCAGCCCTCCTGCTTGGCGGCAGCTGCTGCAACCGCGGAGGCGACATCGGCCTTGCCGGCGACATTGCCAACCAGCTGCTCGACGACGGCACCAGCCGTCTCCTCGGCAATCGCACCGACATCGCCGAAGGCTTTCGCCTTGATTTCAGCAATGCGGCCTTCTGCGGCCTTGAGCTTCTCAGCCAGGCTCGCCTCGATCGCCTTGCGATCCTCTTCGGCCTTGGCCTTGGCGGCATCGCGGGCAGTGGCGCCGATGGAATTCGCCTTGGCGCGCGCAGCGGCCAATTCGCTTTCATAGGTCGCAACGGCGGCATCGGCTTCAGCCTTCAGACGCGAGGCCTCTTCGATATCCTGGGCGATCCGGTCGTGCCGGCTTTCCAGAATGCTGCCGACGCGCGGAATAACGATCTTCTGCATGGCCACGTAGAAGATGACGAAGGTGATCACCAGCCAAAACAGCTGTGACGGATACGTCGTATGGTCAAACGGCGGGAATACGCCGCCGTGATGGCCTTCATTCGGCGCACCCGTTTCCGTGTGCACCGCTCCGGCGGCCGGCGGTGCTTCTTCAGCATATGCCGGGGTCACAAACATGCTCACCTCCAGGTGGTCTGCAAATACAAAGAATCACGGCTCGCTGCCCGCGAACCGTGATCTATGACGCCGCTGATATCAGACGGCGAAGAGCAGGAGGAGAGCGACGAGCAGCGAGAAGATGCCCAGAGCTTCCGTAACGGCGAAGCCGAATACCAGACGGCCGAACTGGCTGTCAGCAGCCGACGGGTTGCGCAGTGCGCCGGACAGGTAGCTGCCGAAGATATTGCCGAGGCCGAGAGCCGTGCCGGCCATACCAAAGCAAGCCAAACCTGCGCCGATGAACTTTGCTGCTTCCGCGTCCATGTTGAACTCCTTTGAAATGGTTGTGCGGTGAATGACTGACGCCGTTAGACGCCAATGTCTTTATCCTTAGTGGCCGCCCGGATGGATTGCGTCGTTGAGGTACATGCAAGTCAGCACCGCAAAGACGTAAGCCTGAAGGAAGGCGACAAGGAACTCGAGACCGGTGAGGGCGACGGTCATGATAAGAGGAAGAACAGCTCCGCCGATACCAAGCGCGCCGAGTGCTCCGAGCGAGGCGACGAAGCCTGCGAACACCTTGAGCGTGATATGACCTGCCAGCATGTTGGCGAAAAGACGAACGGAGAGCGAAACCGGACGGGACAGGAAGGAGATGATCTCGATCGCCACCACCAGCGGCAAGAGAACTCCCGGAACACCCTCAGGAACGAAGATCTTGAAGAAGCCGAAGCCGTGCTTGATCAAGCCATAGAAAATAACGGTGAAGATGACGAGCAGTGCGAGCGCCAGCGTCACGATGATCTGGCTGGTGACGGTGTAGAAGTAAGGAACGAGGCCGAGCAGGTTCGCCGTCAGGACGAACATGAAGAGAGAGAAGACCAGCGGGAAGAACTTCATTCCCTTTGTCCCCGCCCCTTCTTTCAACATCGAGGCGATGAACTCATAGGCCATTTCCGCCACCGACTGCGAGCGCGTCGGGATGACGCCGCGCGGCGCACTGGCGAAATAAAGGAAACCCGCGGAGAGCACTGCGGAAGCAACCATGAACAGGGAGGCGTTGGTGAACGAAAAATCAATTCCGCCGATATCGATCGGGATAATCTTGAAGATCAGGAACTGATGGGTAGGATCGTTTGCCACCGCTTGTTCTCTTTCATTTTTCCGCTCCACCGAGCGGATGCTTCTCATCTGGAAACAGCGCCGCAGCGTTGCTTCCGCTCATTTCTTATCGTGCCCACCCTCGCCCGGCACCGGTGTCGCCACCTTGCCCGCAGAGCGCAGCACATTCAGCACGCCGGCACAGAATCCGAGAAGCAGAAAAATAATCATGCCCCACGGCGTCGTACCGATAAAACGGTCGAAGACATAGCCCAGAACGACACCAACGATGATCGCAGCTATGAACTCACTGGAAAGCTTCATCGCCTGAGCATAACCCTTACGGCTCTCCTCAGCGCGAACCTCCTCGCGTTCACCCTCTCTCACCGCAGCGCGCTTGTTCGCCAATTCGGCTCCCAACTGCGCTCGCCGCTGTTCCAGACCCTCGTCGCGGTCATCCGTCATGATAACGTCCTCCCCATTTCGCTGCGCGTAATCCCTATCCCCGGTCAACGCGTAAACGAACGGCAGGTTTCGCCACCTTTCGGCCCGTTTTGAAGTCGCGCGCAACATAGTTTTAGGAAAAAGCATAGTCAAGGCGTAGACGACATCTGTCCAGCCATAAATTAGCCCAATTAAATCATGAGTTTAGAGTGAAAGAGCCATATTGACCGAAAACTGAGCGGAAGAATCCTCTTCAGCCCATGCTTTTCTGTGGCCTTTTTGCCAGCCACCACGGCACTCCTCAGGGCCAATCCGCAAACTTCGAACGCCTCAGCTCCAGCCGCCGCCATATGTGCGGTAAAAGATATGCATGCCGATGCGGCCGACCTTCACCATCTCGGCCGCCCATCTCGGCCGAACGTAGACGGCATGGTAGTGAGTGGCCGAGCCGACTTCCGGCAGCCAGATCTTGCCAGCCGTCACGGCCATCGCGACCTGACGGGCGATGCGCCAGTGTTCCGGCGAATTGACCCGATCCTTGACGTTGTCGCAGGCGAAGGAGAACTGGCAGGCATTGGTCCAATCCTCATTCTGATAGACGACGCCGCAGATGGTTTTGGGATAGGCGGGATTGCGGACGCGATTGAGGATGACCTGGGCGACGGCCGCCTGCCCCTTCACGGACTCGCCGCGCGCCTCGAAATAGATGCCGGTCGCAAGGCACTGCTGCTCATCCGACGAGAAGACCGAGGGCGGCAGGACATTGGCTGCCCATAGATGATCCTTCGGTCCGATCTGCGGCACGAAACGGCCCTCGCCGTCCTGATCCTTGGCAAGAATGGAATCGAAAGGCGAGACACGGGCATAGTCCGGCGCCGGCGATGCATAGGCAGCCGCCAGGACATCGGCATTCCGATTGGTGATGAGGTTTGCCAGATAGGCCGGCACGCTATCGTCCGGCTTCGGCGGCTGCTTCTTGTAGAAGGCAGTGGCGATCTGGATTTCCTTGCCGTCGAGCTTCGGCTTCAGGAAGGCGGTGCGCTCACCGGTATCGGATTCCGGCCGAAACAGCATGCTTTGCCGATCCAATACCGAGCCCGCGGAAAAATCCTTCGGCGGCTGCATCGGCGCTATGGCAACGACGCGGCCTTTCTTGTCCTGGCGGTTGATCCGCTCCTCATCCGGTCTGGGATCGCTGCCTTTTTGTTCCGACTGGAATGCGACCCGCCGCCCGTCCGGCAGCACCAGGCCGCCATCGCCCACCGCGGCCGCCGTCTTGGCATCGCCGAAGGCAAGTTCCGCCTGATGGGTGGAGCCGGCCGGCGATGCGGTCATCACCATGCGCCAATTCGCCCCCTCCCTGTCGATACCCGCAAGCAGACCCGCGAGATCGCCATAGGCGGCTGGAGATGGGAAGATCAGCCAGGCACAGAGCCCGAAGACGGCCGGCGAAGTCCAGTTTTTCGGCAAAAAACTCAATTTTCGGCTGACATAACGCGAGCGAGACAACACCGGACTCCAAACGGCACTCGAAACCAGGAGCCGAATAATCTCCCATTAACCTTGATGGATGGTTAATTCAGGCAAATCTGTGATCGTGAATCCGGCAGACTTCCCAGCACAAGAGAAACTTCCGAGCACAAGAGAAAAGGCCCTGCGGACATCCACCGGGCCTTTGAAGGGAAAGCTATGGCATTCGCGTCAGATGATGACGTGCGAGCCCAGTTCCACCACGCGGTTGGCGGGCAGGCGGAAGTAGTCTGAAGGATCGGTCGCGGCGTTGGCAAGCGCGATGTAAAGCCGGTCCTGCCAGTGCGGCATGCCCGATTTGGCATCCGGCACGAGCTTGCGGCGACCGAGGTAGAAGGAGGTCGACATGATGTCGAATTTCAAACCGGTCTTGCGCAAGGTCGCGAGCGCCTGGGAGACGTTCTGCGATTCCATGAAGCCGAAGCGCAGCTCGACGCGCGAGAAGCGATCGGAAACCTTTTCGACCGAATAGCGGTCCTCCTGGAGGACACGCGGCTTGTTGGTGGTGCGGATCGTCAGGATCACGTTCTTGTCGTGCAGGACGTGATTGTGCTTCAGATTATGCAGCAGCGCGGCCGGTGCGGATTCCGGATCGCTGGTCAGGAAGATCGCGGTACCAGGCACGTGGGCGGGCGAATGGTCGCTCTTGCGCTCGATCGAGCTCACGAAGGATGACAGCGGGATATCGGTGTGCCGCGTCTTTTCCATCAGGATCGCCGTGCCACGGCGCCAGGTCCACATGATGACGGTGAACGCGGTTGCGATCAGCACCGGAACGTAGCCGCCATCATGAATCTTGATCAGATTGGCGCCGAGGAAGACGAATTCCAGCAACAGCAGCGGCGTCAGCACGGCAACGGCCATGGGCAGCGTCCAGTTCCAGCGAACACGAACGAATTCGAAGGCCATGATCGAGGTGACGACCATCGCACCGGTAACCGAGATACCATAGGCCGTGGCAAGGGCGTCCGAAGTCTTGAAGGCCAGGACCAGGAAGATGACGCCGAAGAACAGGACGGTGTTGACCGACGGCAGGAAGATCTGGCCGGTATTGGTCTCGGAGGTGAACAGGATTTCCATGCGCGGCAGGAAGCCGAGATGGATGGCCTGGCGCGTGAGCGAGAAGGCGCCCGTGATGACGGCCTGGCTGGCGATGATTGTCGCCATGGTGGCGAGAATGACCACCGGCAGGATCGCCCAATGCGGATACATCAGGAAGAACGGATCGGACATGGCCATGGGCTCACGCAGCACGAGAGCGCCCTGGCCGAAGTAATTCAACGTCAGCGACGGGAACACCAGTACGAACCAGGCCCACTGGATCGGACGGCGGCCGAAATGGCCGAGGTCGGCATAGAGGGCCTCCGCACCGGTGACCGTGAGGAACACCGCGCCGAGCACCACGACGCCAAGGAAACCTTCCCGCATGAGGAAGTTCACCGCATACCAGGGATTGAGCGCTGCCAGGATGCTGTAATCATCGGAAATATGCATGATGCCGACAAGGCCCATGACGATGAACCAGAGAGCCGTGATCGGGCCGAAGAAACGGGCGACGGCACCGGTGCCGTGCGACTGGATCGCAAAAAGCAGCGCCAGGATGGCAACCGATATGGGGACGATATAGTCTGACAGCTGCGGGGTGACCAGCTTCAGGCCTTCGACGGCCGAAAGAACCGAAAGCGCCGGGGTGATCATCGCATCACCGAGGAAGAGCGCGGCACCCAGCAGGCCGAGGAGCATCAGAATGGCGGTATGGCCGTTAGCCGTCTTCATCAACAGCGCCAGCAGCGACAGCGTGCCGCCTTCACCGTCATTGTCTGCGCGAAGCAGAAAAAGAACATATTTGATCGTGACGATGATCGTCAGCGTCCAGAACATCAGCGAGACGACGCTGATGACTTCGCCGCGCGTCAAACCGTCAGCGGCTACCGGCTTCAGTGCTTCGCGAAAGGCATAGAGGGGGCTCGTGCCGATATCGCCATAAACCACGCCGACCGAACCGAGGGCGAGGTATGCGAGCTTACGAGCGTTCATTTTCCCGTCGGGAGAATGATGGTTTTCGTTAGACATTCAGGATCACTAGACTCTCAGAGCCAGCCTTTCCAGCGAAAAAAGAAAAACGGAACGATGGCGGAAACCACCATCAACAACAACGATGCCGGGTAGCCGTAGGCGAAATGCAGCTCGGGCATATGCTCGAAATTCATGCCGTAAACGGACGCCACAAGCGTCGGCGGCAGGAACACCACGGAAGCGATCGAAAAGATCTTGATGATGGCATTCTGCTCGATATTGATCAGCCCGAGCGACGCATCCAGCAGGAAGGTGATGTTTCCCGCGACGAAGGATGCATGCTCCGACAGTGACTGGACATCCCGCGAGACGTTGCGACACAGTTCCCTGGCCTCGCGGTCCTGCTGCATGGTGGGGATGGTATGAAGGAAGGTCAGCAGCCGGGACAGCGAACTCAGACTGTCGCGTACCTTACTGAGCGTACGGTGATAGCCTGCGATGTCCTTGAGCTTTTCTTCCAGATAGTTCGCCGGGCGGCGGATCTTCTTTACGCGATCGCCGAACACGTGCACCGACAATATATCGATACCGGAGACGGTCTGTTCAAGCACCTCGGCTGTACGGTCGACGATGGTTTCGAGAAGTTTGGCTAGGAGCGCGACACCGGTGCGCCGCTCCTGCGGAATGCGCTGCAGCGCCGCGATGAACAACGCGAAGGATTTGGGCTGCGCATAGCGGATGGTGACAAGCCGATGTCCCGTCAGAATGAAGGCGACATCGGTCAGCATCGGCAGATTGGTATCGGCCTTCCACAACAGGGAAGCGGTCAGAAAGACCGAGCCGTTCTCGACGTAAAGCCGGCTGGAAGGCTCTATATCCTTCATGTCCTCGCGCGTCGGCACTTCGAACCCAAGCAGGCGCTCGATATTGGCCTCTTCCTCGCGCGTGGGATCGACCATGTCGATCCAGGTGGCATTGTCAGGCAATCGGTCGGCGGCCGAGAGATCGGGGAGCTGAAGCGGTTTGGAATCTGAGCAATAGGCAGTTATCAACTGCTTGCTCCCGCGGCAGCGGGAACGGCACTCAAGTCGAGGCACTTTGCGCGCACTCGCCGCGATCCCACCAATGGCCAATGAAAAAAGCTCATAAAACCCCGGTCGTATCCCGCCGGTCCGGCCGGGAATCCGTGTCCATGTTCCATTGCGCTGCTGTACCAATCCTTCGTCCGTCCTGGCGGAGGCGCCTGCTCGGACGAAATGAAACCACCATGCGGCGGAGGGCGGTCATCGGAAATGCTCGACCAGTTCCACGCCGGCGGCGCATATGCAGCAAAGCTCGCAAAGAATCAAGTCACAACCTCTTCATTGCGCGATTTCACCGCAGTTTCGATGATCTTGCGAAGTCATAGCACAGGATGCCGACAAGACAATGCGTCGCTATACAGAAAGCAGACAGGTCTCTGTAAATTATTCGAATACGATCGATGGCGCAGCGCGCTGTGGTGTGCCTTCCACTTGCCTCCAAACCTTGGCGGCAATCTCGCGATAAATATTCGCGACGATCCCATTCGGTTCGGCGGCGACGAGCGGCGTGCCGGCATCGGAGGTTTCACGAATGCCCATGGTCAGCGGTACTTCGCCGAGGAAAGGCACGCCGATGCGCTCGGCCTCCTTGCGCGCGCCGCCATGGCCGAAAATATCATAGCGGGCGCCGGTGTCCGGCGCGATGAAATAGCTCATGTTCTCGACGATGCCGAGGACCGGAACCTCGACCTTGCGGAACATGTTCAGGCCCTTGCGTGCATCGATCAAGGCGAGATCCTGTGGCGTCGAAACGATGACGGCGCCGGCAAGCGGCACTTGCTGCGCCATGGTCAGCTGCACGTCACCCGTGCCGGGCGGCATGTCCACCACCAGGACGTCGAGTTCGCCCCAGGCGACTTCGCGCAGCATCTGCAGGAGCGCGGATTGCACCATCGGCCCGCGCCAGATCATGGCGGTTTCTTCCTCCACGAGGAACCCCATCGACATGACCTTGAGGCCATAATTCTCCATGGGATTGATGATGCGGCCGTCGATCTGGGTGGGGCGCCCAGAAATCTTCAGGAGGCGCGGCATCGAAGGGCCATAGATATCGGCATCCAGAATGCCGACGCGCAGGCCGTTGGCCAGCAGGCCCAAGGCGAGATTGACCGCCGTCGTCGATTTGCCGACGCCGCCCTTGCCCGAAGCAACCGCGATGATGGCCTTCACTCCGGGCACGCCGATCTTGGCGGCGCGAGGCGGTTGTTGCTGACCATGCGGATGGGAGTGGCCATGCGGGGCAGCTTGCGCCGGTGCCGGCCGGGCGACGGGTGCACCGGCCTTCTTGTCGGCGGTCAAAGCGACCAGGGCGCCCTTCACTCCGGGCATTTCCTTGATGACGCGCTCGGCCGCGAGCCGCATCGGCTCGAGATCCTTGGCGCGCTCGGCAGGAACAGTAATGGAGAAATAGACCTTGCCGTCGGAAATGAAGACATCCGACACCATACCGAGTTCGACGATATTGTGCTCCAGGTCCGGGCCGCGAACCGTCTTCAACGTTTCCAGCACCTGTTCCTTGGTGATATCTGCCATTCCATCCTCACTGCACGATCTTCATCCGGAGCGCAGCATCTGCCCGCACTTCCTGAAATCTTTCTGGTTTAGATAGTAGAGCGGCGGGACTTCGCCAAACGAAATTCAAGGCGCTGCCGATAAAAAGCGCCTTCGTTGCGGCCGGCAGGTCCGCCGGGTCCATCTATGACCCCACCAGCCGCAACGGTCTCCCAACACGGACAGACGTTCGCCGGTCGGCATAGAGCAATCGCTTGGAAGGAATAGGGCAAGGTGGGAAAAATCGCCTCATCGGCGGCTTCGATCTTTGTGAGCGTGCCAAATAGGCAACAACCGCCGCCGACACCCTTTGCCTGGGAAGCTATGGCAACAGCATCGGCGACGGTCGTTTGATCCGCGCCCGTTTCATCGGCGCTGTTATCAAAGTCCCCTCTGGACCTCTGCCATTTAACAAGCAGGAAGCATGCCAGTTTTCGCGGAGTTAAAAAAATCGCACTATTTCAGTGGCTTGGCGAGGAACTGATGGACTTGACATGACCGATGCGCCGATGTTCCTCGTCATATTTTATTCGCAACGCACAAAATTCATTCAGGAACTGCCCGAATTGCGGTCAATAGGCCGCGTCCTGCCCGCACTTAAAACTGACGGCGGCATCTCCGCGAACGCACAAGGATTACTTGATCAGACCGACACGTAGGGCCTTGGCAACGGCCTGCGTGCGGTTGACAGTGTCGAGCTTCTTGGTAGCCCGGTTGAGGTAATGATTGACCGTATGTTCGGATAGAGACAGGATTTCGGCTATTTCCGCACTCGTCTTTCCCGCCGCCGTCCAAATCAGGCAGTCGATCTCACGATCGGTAAGGGCGTCAACGACGCGAACGTCGAGATTGCGGATCTCAGCGAGCCGATCGAAGACATGGATGGCAATGTAGGAAAGATCCTTGATCTCCTCGGATGAAAAGAGATCGCGATCACCCGCCAGGGAGACTGCACCCCGAAGACCGGAGGCATCGTGGGTCGGCAGGTAAAGGAAACGCGTCATGCGAAAACGCTCGAACAAGGTGACGACGAGCTGCGATTTGCCGGCATCGCGATCGGGGCCCGCCACCACCTCATAGACAAAGGGAAGTGTGGAGTTGCGCAAGCGCATCAATGCGGGGCTGGTCGGCAGCAGCCCTTCCTGATCGTAAATCGACAGTAGTTCAGCCGGCCAATTGTTGATCACCGAATTGCTCTGAAGTTCGAAAGAGGTAATCGGCGGTAAATTGAGTACCATGAAAGCACGGCAGCGATAGGCCTCGGTCAGCCCCTTCATGAAACGGAACACATCAAACTGAGTCTTCAGCCTGCCGATTTCCTCGATATAATCCTCGCCACGAGGGGGTGTTCCCGCCTGTACCAATGCCGCCATCATCAGTCTTCTTTAGTAAAAGAGGAAAAAAATACGGAATTTCCGTATCTTGCCCCCCAGCGATTAACGCACCGGCGCCGATATCTGGCACCCGCCGAAATATAAGTTTTCGAAATTCGTGGCAGCTTCAACGATCGTTACTATGTCGTCCGGTCATAATCTGGCCAAATCCTCGATGACTCCAGCAATCATTCACGGATAATGGCAGCTCTTACGCATATCTCAACAGTAAAATTCAAGATTAACGGGCAATTTGGCTAAAGTCCGGCATTGCCAGCATTAAAATTGATAAGACCGTAACGGCCGGGCCGAGAATTTGCGGAACTAGCGTTTCGGGCCCATGCGATTGCGCATATCCATCATGATCGAATCAGCTGCCGCCACAACGAGGGGCGCCCATGCCTGCAAGCTCTGCGGCGTGACGCGATAGGCCGGTCCGGTGACCGAGATACCGGCCAGCATATGACCATCATCCGAGCGGATCGGCGCGGCAACGCAGCATATGCCCCTTTCGTGTTCCTCGAGATCGAACGCATAGCCGCGCCGCCTGACCTCGGAAATATCCGAGAGCAGCTCTCCGGCATTGCGAAGCGTCTGCTCCGTATAGGGATGAAATCCGATACCGGCGATCCGGATTGCAAGATCGGCATCGTCGAGCGCGGAAAGCGCCGCCTTGCCGACGCCGGTACAATAGGCCGGCGAGGCATTGCCGATCTGCGAATACATGCGAATGGACTGCCGTCCCTCCACCTTGTCGAGATAGATGACCTCCGCCCCATGCAGAACGCCGAGATGCACAGTTTCGCAGGTGACGTCGTGCAGGCGTTGCAAATGCGGCTCGGCAACAGAGCGAAATTCGTTGCGCGCCCAGCTGCGCGAGGCAAGCGTCAAAAGTCTGAGACCGATGAGATATCGACCGCCGCGATCGACCTCCAGAAGCCCCTCCTCGACGAGATGCGACAATTGGCGATGCAGCGTGCCGCGCGGCTGATCTGACAGCGAAAGAATATCGGTAAAGCGCATGGGGCCATCGGCAAGCGCAACGAGATCGAGCAGCGCGACGAGTTTCCCAAGCGTTCCGGTTTCCCGGTCGCGGCGGCCATTCGCTTTCACGCCTTCTGTATTCAGATCCATGCCCTTCCATTTATCGCTGGCACTGCAGCGTTATCCTTGACACGATGGAAGGGTAATCCGATAATTCCATATAGTCAAATTTTGTTCCACTATATGGAACATGATAATCCATCTCGGAGGAGAGATCTTGGTTGAAACGCACGCGCAATTTCCCGATCTGAAGGATCGAACCGTACTCGTCACCGGCGGCGGCTCCGGCATCGGTGCGGCACTTGTAGAGGGTTTCGCCAAGCAAAGTGCGAAGGTTGCCTTCATCGACGTTGCGGAGGAACCGAGCAGGGCGCTGGCTGCCAAGCTTTCGACGGAATCCGCCCATCCTGTCATCTTCTATCATGCCGACCTGCGCGATGTCGGCGCTATCAAAAGCACGGTCGCGGCGGTCGAATCCGATCTCGGCCCAATCCGCGTCCTCGTCAACAACGCAGCCTGGGACGATCGGCACGATATCGACACAACGACCGAGGAATATTGGGACAACAACCAGGCGATCAACCTTAAACAGGTCTTCTTCGTCTCGCAGGCGGCGGTCCCCGGCATGCGGGCCGCCGGCGGCGGCGCAATCATCAATTTTTCCTCGATCGTCTTCAAGACCAGTCCGCCGCAGCTGTCTTCCTACGCCGCAGCGAAGTCCGGCATCCTCGGGCTGACCAAGAGCTTTGCCGGGCGCTTCGGCCCTGAGAACGTTCGGGTCAATGCCGTCCTGCCCGGAATGGTCGTGACCAAGCGGCAGCTCGACCTCTGGCTGACGGAAGAGGGAATGGCGGAGACGATCGATCGGCAATGCCTCAAGCGCGTGCTGAGCGCCGACGATCTGGTGGGACCGGTGCTTTTCCTGGCGTCCGACTGCTCGGGCGGCATGACCGGACAAGCCATCACCGTCGATGGCGGCATCTACTAACGAAAGACTTTGGAGCATTTCTCATGACCAAGCCCGCATATGTCGCGGTGGACTGGGGTACCAGCAGTTTCCGTCTGTGGCTGATCGGCGACGACGGAAGCATTCTGGCAGAGCGCCGGAGCGGCGAAGGCATGACCACGGCGGCCCAGGCGGGCTTTGCCAAGGTCCTGCAGGTCCACTTGGACGCAGTGTCCGCACCGGACACCATACCCGTCCTCGTCTGCGGCATGGCCGGAGCGCGCCAAGGCTGGGTGGAGGCCGGATATATCGACACGCCGGCATCGCTTGCCGCGATCCTCACCGGCGCCGTTTCCGTGCCCGGGCAATCCCGCGACATCCGCATCCTGCCGGGCCTTGCGCAGCGCAGCCGGCAGGCACCCGACGTCATGCGCGGCGAGGAAACGCAGCTGCTCGGCACGATCGCCGCCGATGTGAGGGGCGAACAGCTCGTCTGCATGCCGGGAACGCATTCGAAATGGGTGCGCGTGCTTGATGGCCAGGTGACGGGCTTCTCCACCTTCATGACCGGCGAGCTCTTCGACGTCATTACCAAGCATAGCATACTGTCGCATGCCGTTGCCGGCGCGGCGGATCAGCCTGCCGATACAAAGGCATTCGAGACGGCCCTCAGGACGGCGTTCGACAAACCTGCCCTTGCGACCAACCTGTTGTTCACCGCGCGTTCGGGCCAGCTTTTGCACGGACTGACCGCAACCGGTGCGCAGGCGCTGATATCAGGAACCCTGATCGGAGCGGAAATTGCCGGTGCGCTTGCGTCAGCCGCGCAGAACGCGGCGATTACGCTTGTCGCTTCCGGCCGCCTGCAGGCTCTCTATGAGGATGCGTTCCGCGCCCTATCTCTCACCTACAAGACCATCGACGCCGACGCCGCCGTCCGTCGCGGCCTTTCCGCCGCAGCCGAAGCGATATGGTTCAAAAAAGAAAGCAAAAGCTGATGACCACCCGCATCCCCTTCCCGCCCATGAAACGTCCGCTCATTGCCATTCTTCGCGGCATCAAGCCGGAAGAAACGGCCGATATCGTCGGTGCGTTGATCGAGACCGGTTTCGGGGCAATCGAAATTCCGCTGAATTCGCCGGAGCCTTTCCGGTCCATCGAAACCGCGGCCAAGATGGCGCCCGCCGGTTGCCTTATCGGCGCGGGCACGGTGCTGACGGTCGAGGATGTCGACCGATTGGACAGCGCCGGCGGCAAGCTGCTCGTCACGCCGAATGTCGAGCCTGTGGTCATCAGCCGTGCCCGCGACAAGGGCATGGTAACGATGCCCGGCGTATTCACCGCAACGGAGGCACTTTCCGCCGCCCGCGCCGGTGCCACCGGCCTTAAATTCTTCCCTGCCGGCGTGCTGGGTGCCTCCGGTATCACCGCCATCCGCGCGGTCCTGCCGCCGGAACTCGTCATCGCCGCGGTCGGCGGCGTTTCGGACAAGAATTTTGCCGATTACACCAAGGCAGGCATTCTGGCTTTCGGTCTCGGCACCAGCCTTTACAAGCCTGGAATGACCGCGGCAGAGGTTGCCGAACGCGCCAAGGCCACCATCTATGCCTATGATGCAGCCATAGGAGCCTGACTATGACCGATATCCATGATTTTCAGGGCAATATTCTCTGCAACACGTCCTCCGTCCTGGGGGAAGGCCCGACTTACGACCCCGACACGGACACCGTCTGGTGGTTCAATATTCTCGGCAAGGAACTGCACGAATTGCACCTGCCGACGGGCAAGAAACAGGTTCACCAGCTGCCGATGATGGCAAGCGTGCTGGCCCGCGTCGATGCGGAACGGCAGATGATCGCCACGGAACAGGGCCTCTTCCTTCGCAACATCGCGACCGGCGAGCTGAGTTTTTATGCGGCCATCGAGGCCGACAAGCCGGAGAACCGCTCCAATGACGGGCGCACGCATATTTCCGGGTCGCTCTGGATCGGCACCATGGGCAAGCGCGCGGAGATGCAGGCGGGCGCCATCTATCATGTCGCCGGCGGCAAGGTCACCAAGATCTTCGATCAGATCAGCATTCCGAACTCCATCTGCTTTTCGCCCGACGGCACGATCGGCTATTTCACCGACACGCGTGTCAGCCAGCTCATGCGTGTTCTCGTCGACCCGGAGACGGGGCTTCCGACGGGCGAGCCGATCGTCATGGTCGACAGCATGGAAGATCCGGGCGGGCTCGACGGCTCGGTCTGTGACGCCGATGGCTATATCTGGAACGCGCGCTGGGGCTCCGGTTTCGTCGATAAATACAGCCCGGACGGCCTGCGCATCGAACGTTATCGCGTTCCCGCCATGCAACCTTCCTGCCCGGCCTTTATCGGCAAGAATGCCGACCGGCTGGCAGTGACGACCGCCTGGGAAGGATTGGACGACGAAGCCCGTTCCATGCAACCCCAGGCCGGCGCGCTCCTGGAACTCGGCCCGACCGTGAAGGGCGTCTTCGACCCGAAATACAAACTGTGATTGAAATCCCTCTTCAGGCGCTCCGTACTTGAAGAGGGATTTGCTTTGACGATCGACACCCTATCAGCTTCCACTGGTTTGCAAAAAATCTGAATCCGTATCGATCTCTTTTCTAGTTCAGCCAGTCCCTCAGGTTGTTTTTTGAAACGGCAACCTATTGTTTTCATGTTCGGTTCCCTTCATTTTCAACTTGCAGCCACCGACTTCTGCAACTTTTGACGGAACCAAAACCTCAGTGAACCATTTGCCTTTATAACCGACACGATGAATGTCGGTAAACGGAGGTTCCACTCGCGCTGGTAAGCATGCGCATCCGATAAAGCATGCCCATCAGAATGAAAGGTAGGTTCACGATGACTGGGAAACTCTTCACTTCTGTCGCTGCAGGCGCAATCTTTGCCACCGCCTCGGTGCTTTCGCCGATGGCGTACGCTCAGGCGCAGCAACCGTCGAACGGCGGTACCGGCAACGCGCCGGTGACGCAATCGGCCCCTGCAACGCCGGACGCCGCAAAGCCGGATAGTTCGACGCCGGAGACCAAGGCTCAGGCGCCCGCTCCGACTGGCACTCAACAGGCCAGCGGCTACCTGACCACACAGTCGGCTGATCAGATCAGTGCCAAGACCTATATGGGCCAGTCGGTCTATAATGGTCAGAACGAAAGCATCGGTAGCATCAACGACCTGATCCTGCAGAAGCAGGGCGGTGTTGTCGCCGCGATCGTCGGCGTCGGCGGCTTCCTTGGCATCGGCCAGAAGAACGTCGCCGTACCGTTCGACAAGATCAATGCGACGCAGAATCCGCAGGACGGCACGGTCAAGCTCACGACGACCGAAACGGCCGACTCGCTGAAGGCCGCGCCGGAATTCAAGACGCTGGCAATGCAGGCTTCCGACAAGGCGGCAAGCTCGGCGGGTACGTCGACAATGCCGGCGACGGACAACACTACGACTTCGTCGACCACCAACAAATAATGCTCAAATAAAATAACGGTCAGGCGAAATGCAGAAGCGGCGGCCCTTCCCCGGCCGCCGCTTTCTTTGTTTTCCGGAACGAAAAGCCGCTGCGCACCTTTCGTGAACTTGGCTTCAAGCATACCGCGCAAAAGTGTGCAGCGGTTTTGCGACAATGACATGCCCAAGATCAAAGGCCTGAAGCGCGGGAAGTGAATCTGAAAGATCGCGTTGCGCTTCAGGCGATCTCGCGTTCGTTGCTGAGTTCCAAATAGTGGCTTTGCAGATAACGCAGGGTCGCGGCGCTGTCGGCCGGCTTGCCGAAATAATAGCCCTGCCCCATGGCACAGCCCAGCGCCTTCAGTTTCGCCGCTTCTGCATATTCCTCGATGCCTTCCGCCACCACGCGCAGTTCGAGCCCCTCACACATGGCCAGCACCGCCTTGATGATATGTTCGGACACCCGATCCGAATTCATGCGAGAGACGAAGGCGCGGTCTATCTTAACCTTGTCGAAGATGAATTCGCGCAAGCGCCCGAGGCTGGATTGACCGGTGCCGAAGTCATCGAGCGAGATGCGCGCACCCGCGGCGCGGAGATCGGCTATGATGCGTTGCGCCGTGTCGGCCGAACTCATGACCGCCGTTTCGGTGATTTCAAGCTCGAGGCGATGTGGATCGAGGCCGGCGCGCGCAAGGATGGCAAGGATGCTGCTGCTGGTCCCGGGATCCATCAATTGCGCCGAAGACAAATTGAAGGACAGGAAAAGCTCGCGCGGCCAGGAAAGCGCCGCCTCTGCCGCCTTCCGCAGAAGCGTTTCGGACAAGGCATCGATGAAGCCGCGCTCCTCGGCGAGCGGCACGAAGACAGCCGGGGAGACGAAGCCGAGGTCCCGATCGTTCCAGCGAGCGAGTGCCTCGAAGCCGACAACCATGTTGTTGGCGAGTGAAACGATTGGCTGGAAATGCACATCGATGGCATCCGAAATGATGGCATTGCGCAGCGCCTGCTCAAGCTGGGTCGCGCGCTTCATTTCCTGAGCGATTTCTCTGGAATAGACGGTGATCTGCCCGCGGCCGCGACGCTTGGAACGGTAAAGCGCAGTTTCCGCATTCTTCAGGAGGTCGTCGAATTCCTCTCCGGCGAAAGGATGGATGGCGAAGCCGAAAGAGGCGGAAAGCCTGACATTGCGATCGCCGAGATCATAGGGTGCCGAAAGCACCTCGCGGATCATCTGCCCGAACTTCTCGGCTCCGACGCGCTCGAAAACCAAGGGAAGAACAAAGGCGAATTCGTCGCCGTCATGGCGCGTCACCGTCGCTCCATCGGGAATGCAGGCCTTGAGGCGATGCGCGACCTGGCAGAGAATTTCGTCGCCGGCTTCGACCCCAAACAGGTCGTTGATCGGCTTGAAGGCATCCAGATTGACGATGCCGATGGTGAAGGGTGCCGGATCGCTGGCCCGCTCGAGCGAAATCGAGCGCGTGCGTTCGCGCATACGATGTCGATTGCCCAATCCGGTGAGCGGATCGGTATAAGCGATTGCCTGTGGCTCCTGACTGACTGGCCCTGGCAGCGTTTCAGCCGATTTCATATGCGGTCCCGACGTTTTCTCCACCCTCTAAAAAGCATGACGGCGAAGTCTTAACAAAGAATAGCGGGAGGACGGTGATTCAATGCCGGCGATAAGTTGTCGTCACCGACGATCTCCTTGTAACATCTATCTATTTTGCGCCTTGTGGAGACTGCGCATATACTTCTGGAACACCATCTCGATGATGTCGGGACTGACCGGTTTCAGGATGACATCGTCCATGCCGGCATTCCCACACTCCTTGCGGTCGCGCTCGAAGGCCTGCGTCAGCACACCGACGATCGGCGTATGGGAGCCGGCCCCATTCTCCGCATTGCGGATCAGCCTTGCGGCCTCGAAGCCATTCAGGCCGGGCAGCGAAATATCCATCAGGATCAGCTCCGGGCGATGCTCCTGCCACAACCGCACCGCCTCGTCGCCGCTTGCAGCGATCACATAGCTATATCCCAAACCTTCCAGGATCTGAGAGAAGACGATCTGATTGATGTCGTTATCTTCGGCGACGAGGATCTGTGCGCGACGATCGTCACCGGCCGTGCGACGCCATTCCGGCAAGAGCCCCGCTTCCGTAACATCCCCGGGCTCGCCGCGGATATTGCGGTTGACATGGCGAGCGATCAGAAAGGCAAGTTCCGTGGCAAGCTGCGAACCATCCAACGACAGAGCGGCAAGGTTCTGCCGTTCGGCCAGCTCGATGCCGCGCTTGCCCAGCTGGTTGTCGACGATGACCAGATCGATCTTGACGCCGTGCGCACTCGCCACGTCCAGAAACGCCGCCTCTTCGTTCTCATTATGAACGACGCAAGCCTCGAAACCGTATTTCTCGAGTGTCTTCAACGCCGCCGTTTCTGCAGCAAAGTCAGGCGTAACGACGAGAACCTTGCGGCCGCTGAAACTTTCCGGAACGAAGGTCTCCATGGCGGCAGGACGGCGCGAAATGGTCTGCAACGCGGCCATGGGGACATAGGCACGCCGATAGGAGCGGTCGCTGTTTTCCCGGATATGCGAGGCAAGCGCGAATTCGTCGAAATCGCCACCATCCTTGGGCAGATCCTGCATGGTGCAGACAAGGAAATAGCGGCCGGATTTGCCGATACGCTGCTTGCGCGTCACGATATCGCGCTCGATGCCGTCGCGGGCAATCTGGCGCTGCCGCGAGATCGACATCTCGCCGGTCTCGATCACATGCCGGTCGCTCTCGTGGAAGCGATTGGCAAGATCCGTGGAAAAGAGATCGATGCTCTTGCGACCCCGCACCTCATCGGCCGCCGTCTGGTATTTTTCGCAGAACGCCCTGTTGACCGCGACATAGACGAGGTTTTCGTCCTTGACGAATACCGGGAATGGCAGGTTATCGAGAATATCCTCGGTCAGCTGCACGCGCTCCATGTCGACGCGCCATTGCTCTTCGCGCTTCTTGACGTCGGAGACGTCGGAGATGATGCAGAAGCCGATGCCGGAAGACAGCCGCCGCTTGCTGATGCGCACCCAACGGTCATCGGTGAAATGCTCCGTCGTCTCGAAGCGTTCCCGCCAGTGCGAGGCAATGCGCTGCGATATCCAGCTATCGCGGTTGGCGGCCGTCTTGGCCTGATTTGCCAGAGGCCGCATGCCCGTGTCGAAGACGGCACCGAGAAAGTCGCGCAATCGCGTCGACGGCCGCAGGTATTCCGGTTGGATCGGGAAGAAATTCAGAACCTGGCGGCTGGCGAACAGCAGCAGATCGTTCTTGTCATAGGCAAAGAACGCGCTGGAAAGACCGTCACAGAAAGCATCGAAGAACATCGCCTGCAGATTGCCGCCAAAGGACGCATCCGCAGTCGCCTTTGCCAGGGCTGCCTTGTCAATCTCGGCAGTCATTCGTCCGATTCCTACGCTCAACCAGTTTTACAGCAGGGCAAACCGACGGGTGGCCTGCTCGATAAAGGGATGTTTGAAAAGTTGCATGCTGGCCTGTGTACTTGAAGCAGATGGCGCCTGGCTCATGAAAGTTGACGGCCACCAACCTGCCATCAAGAGCCGTCGGCACGCACGAAGCGCGCCACCTGTAGTCATTTCAAGCTTCTCTCCTACAACCTGTCATCATTCCCTTAAGCATTGATTAAATTTCTTAACAAAGCCCCAGAGGCGGAAACGGTGAAAGAAGGCGGGCCGATCGCCTTTCCTCTTTCCACGCCGCCGCGAATCCACGACAATGACGCCATGGCCATCAAGCAACTCTCCGAAACATTGATCAACCAGATCGCCGCCGGTGAAGTGATCGAACGCCCGGCAAGTGCTGCCAAGGAGCTGATCGAAAACGCTCTGGACGCTGGCGCCACGCGCATCGAGATCGCGACTGCCGGCGGCGGCAAGGCGCTGCTGCGTGTGACGGACAACGGCTCCGGCATGGAAGAGGCGGATCTGGAACTTGCTGTCCGCCGTCATTGCACCTCGAAGATATCCGAAACGCTCGACGATATCCGCACCCTCGGTTTCCGCGGCGAAGCCCTGCCTTCCATCGGTTCCGTGGCGAAGCTTTCGATCGCGAGCCGCAGGATGGGTGCAACTGGCGGCGCGGAGATCGCGGTTGCCGGCGGCAAGGTTCTGTATCTGCGCCCGGCGGCCGCCAATCCCGGCACGATCGTCGAGGTGCGCGATCTGTTCTTTGCGACGCCGGCGCGCCTGAAATTCCTGAAAACCGAGAAGGCGGAGGCGGCCGCGATCACCGAGGTCGTCAAGCGCATGGCGATTGCCTTTCCGCGCGTCCGTTTCGTGCTGTCGGGCAGCGACCGCTCGACGCTGGAATTTCCGGCGACCGGCGATGATCATCTCGCCCGCATGGCGCAGGTACTCGGCGCCGAATTCAAGGACAATGCCATCGCGCTCGACGCCGAGCGCGAGGATGTAAGCCTGACCGGATTTGCCGGCGTGCCGACCTTCAACCGCGGCAACTCCGCCCATCAATATGCCTTCGTCAACGGCCGGCCGGTGCAGGACAAGCTGATCCTTTCGGCGATCCGCGGCGCCTATGCCGAAACCATCCCCGCCGGACGCTATCCCATCGCCGTGCTTTCGCTGACGCTCGATCCGGCGCTGGTCGACGTCAACGTGCATCCGGCGAAATCCGACGTGCGCTTCCGCGATCCGGGGCTGGTGCGCGGCCTGATCGTCGGTGCCGTTCGAGAAGCTCTGGCGCGCGAGGGCGACCGCGCGGCTACGACCGGCGCGGACGGCATGCTGCGCGCCTTCACCGCCGGTCGTTCCGGCTTCCAGCCGGGTTGGCGACCCTCGCCAGCTCCGGCCCCTTGGGCGGCCGAAACGTCACCGTCCCGTCCCTACGAAAGAGCGGCGGCAACGGCAGGCTACGGATTTGCCGAAAGACCGCAGGCCGCCTTCGAGGGACTTGCCATGCCCACCGCGCGCGCCGAAGTGGCGCCCCCGGTGGAACCAATGCGAACCGAGGAGCCGGCGCGCTTTCCGCTGGGTGCCGCCCGCGCGCAGCTGCACGAGAACTATATCGTCGCCCAGACGGAGAACGGGCTTGTGATCGTCGATCAGCATGCAGCTCATGAGCGGCTGGTGTTCGAGGCCATGCGCAAGGCCTTGCATTCGAAGCGGCTGTCCTCGCAGGTGCTGCTCATTCCCGAAATCGTCGACTTGCCCGAGGAGGATTGCGACCGGCTGATGGTGTTTGCCGAGGAACTCGGCGAGCTGGGGCTCGCCATCGAACGCTTCGGGCCAGGAGCAGTCGCCGTAAGGGAAACGCCGGCCATGCTGGGCGAGGTCGACGCACAGGGCCTGGTCCGGCAGTTGGCCGATGAGATCGCCGAATGGGATACCGCCTCTGGCCTTGCCGCCAAGCTGGAATATGTGGCCGCGACCATGGCCTGCCACGGTTCGGTGCGCTCGGGCCGGCGCTTGCGACCGGAAGAAATGAATGCGCTTTTACGGCAAATGGAGGCCACGCCCGGGTCCGGGCAGTGCAATCACGGACGGCCGACCTATATCGAGCTGAAGCTTTCGGACATCGAGCGGCTCTTCGGGCGCAGCTGACGGCAGCCGTTTCGAAAGGAACTTTCCGGGGAATGCTCTGGAAAAGTCTCCCCCGCTGCATAATTTTATCGTTATGTCGAAGTCGATTTGGGGATAGAATTATGCAGCAGATTTAAAGTGCTGCAGCGACCTTTACGCGTCATATTTGACGGGCGGCGCTGTAGTGCGGTATGGCAAACAGATGACAGAGATCAAGGACGGCGTCAGATGAATCTTTTCGAAGGACATGGAAACCGCGAGGCGAAAGTTCGCTATCTCGACGGCGATTTCCAAATCCTGATGCCTGGCTCCTATGTCGTCTGCGCCATGACCGGCAAACATATCGCGCTCGATGAACTGCGCTATTGGAGCGTTGCCCGCCAGGAGCCCTATGCCGACGTCATCACCTCGCTCGAAGCCGAAAAGCGCGCCGGCGCGCTGCCCAATCAGAAGCGCTGATTTCTCGCTGAGCAGCTGATCTAGTTTTAAGCCGTTTTGCCGCGCTTTTCCCGCAGTCGACGCTCGCGGGCGGCTGCAATGGCCCTGTCGATAATCAGAGCCGGCGCCTGCGGATCGGCAAAGACCATGTCGATCTCGACTACCCTGCAGCGCTGCAGCAATTCGTCGGCGCGCCCATGATGGCCGATCAGGCGCACATAGTCCTTCGATGTCGTGACGATTTCCAACCCTTCGCGCGAGGCTATGTCGAGCATGTCGGAGACATCGTCTTCACCGGGATGTTCATGATCGCCGAAGCTGCGCGCGATTACGATGTCGGCCCCCAGCGTCTCGACCGTGCGGAAGAACTTGGCCGGATCGGCAATGCCGGCGAAGGCAAGCACCTTGCGGCCGCGCAAATCCTCCTGCCCACGCACCCTGACGCTTGCGGAAAAGAAGGGCTTCCCTGCCCTCGCCGCCAGGCGAACGATGCGATCGGCGGCAGTGCCCTCACCCACCTTCAAGAGAGCGGATGCATAAAGAAGCTGTGTGCGCAGCGGCGCACGCACAGGGCCGCCTGGAACGAGATGGCCGTTGCCGATGCCTCTGCCGGCATCGATCACGACCAGCGCGTAGTCGATCGCAAGCTGCGCGCTTTGGAAACCATCATCCATGATGATGAGGTCGGCGCCCTCCCGCACCAACCTTTCCGCGCCATCGGCCCGGCGACGGGCAATGACCGTCAGCGCCTCACGGGCAAGCAGCAGCGGCTCGTCGCCAACGGCCGTGGCATGATGATGCGAGGGATCGACGATCGTGGTGACGTCGAGCGAACCGCCATAGCCGCGGCTGAGGAACCCTGGCTTCAGCCCCTTGGCTTTGGCAGCCTGGGCAAGCGCAAGCGCCGTCGGCGTCTTGCCGGCGCCGCCGACCGTGAAATTACCGACGCAGATAACAGGCACCGGCACGGAGGCGCGTTTGCCATTCACCATGCGATGCCCGGCGATACGGCCATACAGGAAGGAAAAGGGTGAGAGCCCCCAAGCACGCCAATCCGGCTTTCGCCACCAGAAAGGTGGGGCTTCCGATACCATGCGTCTAATCCAGCCCTATTCTTGTGCCTGCGACGAACCGCAAGAAAAGGCAGATTGCGTGAAAAAGCAAGCCATTGCCACGATCAGGCCGATTGCGCCGCGGGCATGAGCAGGCCTTCCAGCTCGGTAATGTCGTTGAGGCAATAGTCCGATGCCCCCGTCAGCGTCTCGCGCGAGCCGGTGCCCGTCAGCACGCCGACGGTCAGGCCGACGCCGGCGTTGCGGCCCATATGAAGGTCGTGATTGTTGTCGCCGACGACGGCGACCTGTGCCGGCGAAAGACCGGTTGCCGCATAGAAGCCGAGCACCATGCCCGGCTCCGGTTTGGTGCCGAAGCCGCTGTCATAGCCGGCGATGTAATCGAGATAATCGATGAAGCCGAAGCGGCGCGCCGTCTGGCGGATGGAGCGCTCATTGTCGCTGGAGGCAACGCCGAGCTTGTAACCGCGCTCATGCAGCCGCCGGAAAAAGGCCGAAAGATCGGTGACGGGCGAGGAGAAATCGGCCGCATGCGCAAAAAGCGCATCGAGTTTCTCCACCAATTCCGCGACATCCACTTTCGAGCCGGCGGCCACCAGCCCCTCCGAAATCTGTCGGGTATTACCTGCCGCAAGCAGGCTGTCCGGAACGATGTGGCCGGTGATCGGATCCATGCCGCAGGCGGAGAGAAGATGATCGGCGAGAATGGGATCGTCCTGAGCGGCAATCCTGGCGAGCTCGCGATTGACCGGCAGCCAGCTCTGATCATAATCGAGCAGCGTGCCGTCCTTGTCGAAAAGAATGCCCGCAATCGCTCCTAGCTTGACCGCCGTCATGCCCTTGCCTTCTTAACCGTTCGCCATCGTCTTCGGCATCAGTCGCGCCTTCACTGAAAGCGGATTGATATAGGGCTCCAGCCCTTTCACCGTTGCTGCCAGTGCACCACGCATTTCATGCACGGCTGCGAAGCCGGCATCGATCATGCTGCGTCGCGCCGTGTCGTTGGTGAGCAAATAATGCACGCCGCGCGCCAGCATCTCGGTATCGCGTACCATACGGGCGCTGCCGCGGCGGGCGAGCAACTGATAGGAGTCGCGGAAATTCTGGACATGGCCGCCCGTCAGGATCGCGCAGCCGAGCATGGCCGGCTCGAGCGGATTCTGGCCACCCTCGTTGAACAGCGATTTGCCCATGAAGGCCACTTCCGTCATCCGCAGGTAAAGCCCCATCTCGCCGATCGTATCGCCAAGGAAGACGTCGACATCCGGCGAGAGAATATCGTTGCGGGTGCGACGCGCCACCTTCAGGCCCTGTTCAACGAGCATAGCCTCGATCGCGTCGCAGCGCTCCGGATGACGCGGCACGATGATGGTGAGCTGGCCGTTGTGCTCCTTCAGCATCTTATGGACGGATGCCGCGGCACTTTCCTCACCGTCGAAAGTAGAGACCGCAGCCCATGTCTTGCGGTCGCCGACCTGCTTCATGTAGCCGGCAAGCGTCGGCGCATCGTAGGACGGCGCGTCCGTGTCCACCTTGAGATTGCCCGACCTGATCACCTGCACGGCACCGAGATCACGGAAGCGTTCTGCGTCGAGATCCGACTGGGCCACGACCAGGGCCAAGTTTTCGAACAGCGCCTCGGCAAGCGTAGGATGGCGGCTCCAGCGGGCAAAGGAGCGATCCGACATGCGGGCATTGACGAGGATCTGCGGAATGCGTCTGCGGCCGAGCTCCGTGATGGTCGTCGGCCAGATCTCGGATTCGGCGAAAATAGCGCAATCGGGCTGCCAGTATTCGAGGAAGCGCTTGATGGCAGGCTTGAGATCGAGCGGCACGTATTGATGAATGACCTCTTCACCTAGGCGCTGATGTGCGACCTTGGCCGAAGTGATCGTGCCCGTCGTCAGGATGACGTGAATGTCGCGGCGACGGATTTCACGGATCAGCGGAATGACGGCAGATGTCTCGCCGACACTTGCCGCGTGGAACCAGATCAACGGCCCTTGTGGACGATTGGCGCTCGCATAACCGGAACGCTCCAGTTTGCGGGAACCCTCCTCCTTGCCCTTCGCCGCGCGAACGGCAAGATAAGGCCCGATGAACGGATAAACCGCGATCCCGCCAAAACGATAGGCGCTCAAGGCAAGACGCGCCCTGAGGCTACTCATTTCGATCGCCTCCTATCCCAGCTGATCATCATCTATGCCAAATCCCGATTGTCAGACGGCCGAATAAGCAGCCGAATTTTCGTTCTTATTGTGTCAAGGATACTGCTTCATGGCCGGATTTAAAGCGAGAACGCCTCACCGACTGGAGATATCAAATGCAATTTCGCTGATGCGGCCTCAGGATGCCGCTTTTTCCTGAGGATCGAGCAAGCGATGCAGATGGACGATGAAATAACGCATATGAGCGTTGTCGACAGTCTGCTGCGCCTTGGATTTCCATGCCGTCAGCGCACTCGCATAGTCGGGATACATGCCGACGATATCGAGCTCGTTGAGATTGCGGAATTGAACGTCTTCGAGGTTTTCCAGTTCACCGCCGAAGACTAGGTGCAGGAGCTGCTTCTTGCCGCTGGTATCAGTCATTTTCGTCTCTTTCTACTATCGTCCCCCTCCGCTCTTCATCTGAGGGATTTTGCCCGAAAGGTCAACCGTCTCGTCGGTGCGAGAGCTGACGGAGAAACTCCGGCAATTGCGATGCCGATGCCCCGCAAAGTTCGTCATGCGATACCTCGGCGCGATTGTAGCGCAGGACGTTGCCCGAGAGATCCACGAGAGCGCCACCGGCCCGCTGCAGAATGAGATCGGCGGCCGCCAGATCCCAGTCATGCGAGTTGCGCTTGACGATGGTTCCTTCGAGGCGGCCGTCCGCCACCATGGCGAGGCGATAGGCAAGCGAGGGAACGTGCTTCACCCGCTCGACCGTCTTGCGGAAATCCGGATCGACGCCCTTCAGCATATCCTCGCCGGTCGCCAGACGATGGACTTCGTCACCGATCCTCTCGGAAACGTGGATCGGCTCGCCGTTCTTCAAAGCCGGCCCATCGGCGGTTGCCACGAACAGCTCGTCCAGCGCCGGCGCATAAAGAACGCCGGCGACGGGCCGGCCATCGGTGACGACGGCAACGCTGACACACCAAAGATCCAAGCCTGAGAGAAAGCCGCGGGTTCCGTCGATCGGATCGACGACGAAAACGGTCGCGTGCTTCAGCCGCGCGGCATCGTCATCGGTTTCCTCGGAAAGCCAGCCATAATCCGGCCGCGCCGAGCGCAGGGTGGCGGCGAGGCTCTCATTGGCGGCAAAATCGGCAGCGCTGACCGGGGACTGGCCGTTGTTCTTCCACCAGACCTCCGGCGATTGCCGGAAGAAACCGAGAGCGATCTTGCCCGCCTCGAGCGCTGCACCCACGAGCAGGTCCACATCGCTCAAACGGCCGGCCTTCTGGCTATCGATCATTCACAAATTCCAATCTCCGCTCTTTTTCAGCGGCCAGCCAGCGTCATGCCTTCGATCGCAAGCGTCGGAGCGGCGACACCGAAATCGCGATCGATATCGCTCGCCGGCGTCACACGCATGAACATGTCCTTCAAATTGGAGGCGATCGTCACCTCCGAAACGGGGAAGGTCAATTCGCCGTTCTCGATCCAGAAGCCTGTCGCGCCTCGGCTGTATTCGCCTGTTATCATGTTGACGCCCTGGCCGATCAGCTCGGTCACATAGAAGCCCGTTCCGACACTGCGGATCAGTTCTTCCGGCGAAATATCGCCCGGTTCCAGCGCCAGGTTGGTGGACGCGGGCGATACGGATGTGCCGCCGCGCACGCCGCGACCGTTGGTCTTAAGGCCGCCGCCGATTTCCCGCGCCGTCGCCGTGGACAGGAACCAGGACTGCAGCACGCCGTCCTCGATCATGACGAGCCGCTTGCCGGACACACCCTCGCCGTCGAAGGGACGCGAGGATGGGCCACGCACGATCAGCGGATCGTCCGTGATCGAGAGGCCTGATTTCAGCACCTGCTGGCCCATCTTGTCGCGCAGGAAGCTGGTCTTGCGGGCGACGGAAGCACCGTTGATCGCGCCGGCAATGTGGCCGACGAAGCCGCGGGCGACGCGCGGATCGAAAACGACGGTGACGTTCTTGCCCGTCGGAACCTGGCGCGGATTGAGCCGCTTGACGACGCGTTCGCCAGCGCGGCGGCCGATTTCCTCGGCCGCATCCAGCTCCGCAAAATAGAGGCGGCTGTCGAAATCATAGTCGCGCTCCATGCCGGTGCCTTCGCCGGCAATGACGCTGACGGAGCGCCCGAAGCGCGAGCCCATATAGTGGCCAGAAAAGCCATGCGAGGTGACGAGCACGAGCCCGCCCATGCCGGCCGAAGCGCCGGCGCCGGAGGAGTTGGTGACGCCGGGAACGGCAAGTGCGGCCGCTTCGGTCGCAAGGGCCGCTTCACGCAGCTGCCCGGTGGAAACCTCGGTCGAGTCGAACAGTTCGAGATCAAGGTAGCTCTTGGCGAGATCCGCCTCATCGGCGAGGCAGGCAAAGGGATCTTCCGGCGAAACCTTGGCCATGGCGACCGCGCGTTCGGCGAGAGCGTCGAGATCGAAGCCGGGATTGGCGGAAACGCTGGCCACGCGATTGCCGACGAAGACCCTCAGCGAGAAATCGTCGCTCTCGGAAGACTCCGTGCCCTCGACCTTGCCGAGGCGGACGCTGACGGAATGGGCTCTCGATCGCACCACGACGGCATCAGCGGCATCCGCACCGGCTTTCCGGGCAAGATCGATCAACTGGCTGGCGCGGGAAAGCAGAGTGGCGGAATCGATTTCAGAGGTCATGACTTGGCCTTTCCTTCGCGTTCCATTTATTGTGCACTACATGAAGCATCAAGGGCGGCAAAGCCGATTCTTGTTCTAATCCCTTCACGCATGGTCGTTTATCACGACCATGTGTCGCAACACCGCCTGCCCCATAGAAAGAAACAGACGATGTCCGCCGCCAATAGCCTCTTCACCGAAACCCTGATGCTGCTCGGAGGCGCCGTCGTTACTGCGCCGATCTTCAAAAAACTCGGATTGGGGACAGTGCTTGGCTATCTGGCTGCCGGTGTGGTGATCGGCCCTGTCCTGCACGGCATCGGCGACAGTGAAGCCGTGCTTGCCGTGGCAGAGCTGGGCGTCGTCTTTCTGTTGTTCATCATCGGCCTGGAATTGAAACCCTCGCGCCTTTGGCAGATGCGGCGGGATATTTTCGGTCTCGGCTCGGCGCAGGTGATTTTGAGCGGTCTCGCCCTGATGCTCGCCGCCTTTTTCGGCGGCATTGCCGGATGGAAGGGCAGCATCATTATCGGCTTCGGCTTGGCGCTCTCCTCGACCGCCTTTGCCATGCAGATCCTGGAACAGCAGGGTGACGTCAATACGAAATACGGGCAGCGTTCCTTCTCCATGCTGCTGCTGCAGGATCTTGCCATCGTGCCGCTGCTGGCGCTCATCACCGTCCTCGACGGGCCGAAGGAAACAACCAATCCGCTCCCGGATCTTGCGATCGCCATCGGGGCGGTAGCGGCCATGGTCATCGCCGGCCGCTATCTGCTGACGCCGCTCTTCCAGGTGATCGCGCGCACCGGCGCACGCGAAGCGATGATTGCCGCCGCTCTCCTCGTCGTCATGGGATCGGCGACGCTGATGCAGCTTGCCGGCCTCTCGATGGCAATGGGCGCCTTTCTCTCCGGCGTGATGCTCGCGGAATCCTCTTATCGTCACGAGCTGGAAGCGGATATCGAGCCCTTCCGCGGCGTGCTGCTCGCTATCTTCTTCATCGCCGTCGGCCTGTCGCTGAAACTTGAGGTCATCCTCGATAACTGGATGCTGATCCTGCTCGCCGTGCCGGTCATGATGATCATCAAGGCGATCGTGATCTATGCGCTCTGCCGCGTGACGGGCTCGCCGCACAATGATGCCGTCCGCATCGCCGGCCTGCTGCCGCAAGGCGGTGAATTCGGCTTCGTGCTCTTCAGCGCCGCCAGCGCCAGCGGCGGTCTCTTCTCGGCCAATACGGCCTCGATGCTGATCGCCATCGTCACGCTGTCGATGGCGCTGACCCCGCTCACGGCGGCGCTTTCGAATTGGCTGATGAAAGGCGACACGCAGGAGGAACTGGACGAGGATTTCGAAGGCGCCGGTTCCGACGTGCTGATGATCGGCTTTTCGCGTTTCGGCCAGATTGCCGCGCAGATACTGCTTGCCGGCGGCCGCGACGTGACGGTGATCGATTTTTCCGCCGATCGCATCCGCCAAGCATCGAGCTTCGGCTTCCGCATCTATTTCGGCGACGGAACCCGCAAGGACGTGCTGCGCTCCGCAGGCATCGACCGCGCCAAGATCGTCGTCGTCAGCACGCATCAGCGCGAGATTACCAACAAGATCGTCGAGCTCGTACAGACGGATTACCCGCATGCGCGCCTATTCGTCCGCTCCTATGACCGTATTCACTCGATCGAGCTGCGGCACAAGGGCGTGGATTACGAGCTGCGCGAGACACTGGAATCCGGCCTGCTCTTCGGCCGCCGTACCCTGGAAGCGCTCGGCGTCAGCGAAACGGAAGCCTATGAGATCGGCGAGGATATTCGTAAGCGCGACGAACAACGGCTGGTGCTGCAGGTCAGCGAAGGACTGCAGGCAGGCACCGATATGCTCTATTCCCGCCCGGTCAAGCCGGAGCCGCTGGTGAAACCGAAGCGCTCGGCCGACACCTACAGCGATGCCGACGATCTCGTCGCCTTGCCGCAGGAGGAGCCGGAGCGGGTTTAGACACCTTCGCCTCTCGATTTCTGGCTCAAGCCGCATCCCGCGCTTCTGCCTGAATGCTAGCTCTTCGCCGTCATCACCCGGTCGAGCGCGAATTTCAGCTCGTCCTTGACGCCGGCCGACATGGCGAGGATATCGCGTGCCTTCAGGAAGTCGAGGACGCCGGTGCGGCCGACGGTGGGGCGCAGGAAGATCTGCGGTGCCTGCAGACGCAGCTTCAAGGCAATGTTGGACTGCATGGTGAGCTGGCCTGCGCCGAACAGGCTTTCGATGCGGTTCGGAATATGCCGGCCGCCGCCCTCCGGGCCGCCGACGACGTCGATGCCGATGATGATATCGGCAAGTCCGGCGAGATGCTCGTAAGGAACCGGGTTCATGATGCCGCCGTCGATCATCACGCGGTCCCCGAGCTTGACCGGCATGAACACGGCGGGAATGGCGGCAGAGGCGGCAAGCACGGGGAAGAGTTCGCCCTTCTCGATGACGACCTCCGCCTGGTCGTAATAATCGGTCGTGATCACCTTCAGCGGGACATGCAGCTCGGAAAAGCTTTCCGGAATGGCCGGCGGCAGAAAGGTGCGCAGAATGCGTTCGAGATTGAACTGACCGAAGCGGATGCTGCGCATGCTGACCGGCCGCAGGCTCCAGATCTTGTTGAGAACGGCCGGGCGATTGCCGACGGTTGCCAGGGTATAATCGCGGATCTCAGCACCGCTCATGCCGACGGCCATGGCCGCGCCCATGATCGAGCCGATGGAGGAG
The DNA here is from genome assembly GCF_014193575.1 of Rhizobium sp. BK289. Classification (NCBI taxonomy): domain Bacteria; kingdom Pseudomonadati; phylum Pseudomonadota; class Alphaproteobacteria; order Hyphomicrobiales; family Rhizobiaceae; genus Rhizobium; species Rhizobium sp. BK289. The sequence goes on along the minus strand of NZ_JACHZO010000008.1, from coordinate 130,142 downwards.
CCTGCTATGGCGACGGGGCGGATACCAAGCTCGTCCAGCGCCTCGATGATATGAATATGGGCGAGACCCCGCGCACCGCCGCAGCCGAAGGCGACTGCGACGCTCGGCGTACCGGAAGCGGCAACCGGGTAATCGCTGCCGACGAAATCAGCATAATCGCCCATGTCTTTCTCCTTCCCCCGTTACGCCATCCTCGGCTGATAACGGAAGAAATGCATCTTGCTGTCGCCGAAGGTCCGTTCCTCCAGAAACAGGAAATCCGACGGCGCGGCAACTGTGACATCGGCGCGCTCCTCGAGGATCGCCAGAGCGCCCGGCACCAGCCAGCCACCGGCGGCGGCCGCCGCGAAAGCCTTCTCGCCCAGCCCCTTGCCGTATGGCGGGTCGGCGAAGAGAAAATCGAAGGGTTCGAGATTGCCGACGCTGCCGAGATCGGTCGCGTCGCGGCGCAGCATGCGCGTGCGGCCGTGCAGGCCTAGAGCATCGATATTTTCCCAGAGAAGGCCCCTGCCTTCGACGCTGCTTTCCACGAAGAGCACATGGCGGCAGCCGCGCGAGGCTGCCTCCAGCCCGACGGCACCGGTGCCGGCAAAGACGTCCATCATCCGGGTGCCGTCGATGGCTTCCGGATAGGCGTGGCTCAGGATGTTGAACAGGCTTTCGCGCGTGCGATCCGCCGTCGGACGAATATCGTTCGACTTCGGCGTTGCAAGCGAGCGCCCGCGAAACTCACCGCCGACGATCCTCACCACGCGTCAGCCCCTGCCGCCCTTGGGGCCGCCCCTGCCGGGGCCACCTCGACCGGAGCCACCGCGCGGACCGCCCGAGGGACGGCCTGCGCCACCCGGCTTGCCGCCAAAGCCGCGCGAACCACCGGGCTTACCACCCGGCTTGCCGCCAAAGGATTTGCCGCCGGGCTTCTTGCCGAAGGGCTTGCCGGCCGGCCGATCGCCGAAGGAACGCTCGCCCTGGGGGCGCTCGCCGAAGGGCCGTTCACCACGCGGCGGACGATCCGACCGCTGCTCGCCGCCGAAAGACCTGCCGCGCGGACGTTCGTCTCCCTCGGCACGCGGACGCCGGTCGCCACGGGGCTTGTCGCCGAAAGGCCGGTCGCCGCGCGCAGGCCGATCTCCGAAGGACCGTTCGGAGCGGGCTTCACCCTGGAAGGATTTCGCACGAGGACGGTCGCCACCCTCCGACCGAGAACCGCGTTCGCCGCGCGGACGATCGCTAAATGCCCGATCGCCGCGGGGACGATCACCAAACGGACGGTCCCCACGGGCCGGGCGATCACCCTGCGGGCGGTCGCCACGCGAGCGCTTGCGATCAAAGCCCTCATCATCGCCGCGCGACTTGCGCGGAGCTTCCTCGCTCGAACGGATCCATTCGCCATCGCCCTCGTCGACGCGATTGATGCGGACGCGCGGGCCTTCGTCCGCACGGTCGAAGCCGCTGCGCTGCGGGCGTTCAGTCTCGCCGCGCTTTGCAGCAGTCCTTGCATTCTTGGCCGCCTTCGCTGCCGCCTTTTCGCCGAGCGGGCGGGCACCTGGCGCCATCCAGACATTGGCGCTGCGACGCGGGCCGAGCGGCTGGCGCTTCGCCCTATCATCATCCTTGTGACCGCCTTCGCGGCGATCGTCACGCTTGGCATCGCGCTTGGTATCGAGGCGGCTGAGCGCACGCTCGCGCTTGTCCTCGGGACGCTCGCGGCGCGGGCGCTCTTCCTTGGCCGTGCGGGCCGGGGTCGTCCGAGCCGATTGGGCATCCGTCTCTTCGGCATCGGCAACGGCCGGTGCGTTGTACAGCGGGGCATCGAAATTCGCCTTGGCCTCCTCGACCAGGCGCGGACCCAGCTGATCGCGCAGCGTGCGGCCGCGCACCTCGAGCACATGGCCTTCCGGCAATTCGCCGAGCTGGAACGGGCCGTAGGAGATGCGGATCAGGCGGTTGACCTCAAGGCCGAGCGCACCGAGCACGTTCTTGATTTCGCGGTTCTTGCCCTCACGCAGTCCCATGGTGATCCAGACGTTGGAGCCTTGCGTGCGGTCGAGCGTCGCGTCGATCGAACCGTAGAGCACGCCATCGACGGCGATGCCTTCCTTCAGCTTGTCGAGCGCTTCCTGATCGATCTCGCCATGCGCGCGGACGCGATAGCGGCGCAGCCAGCCGGTGGTCGGCAGCTCCAGAACGCGGGCCAGACCACCGTCATTGGTCAAAAGCAGCAAACCTTCGGTGTTGATATCGAGGCGGCCGATCGACAGGACGCGCGGCAGCTCTTCCGGCAGGTTGTCGAAAACGGTCGGGCGCCCTTCCGGATCGGCATTGGTGGTCACCAGGCCGGCGGGCTTGTGATAGAGCCACAGGCGCGTGCGCTCGATGCCGCGGATCGGCACGCCGTCGACCTCGATCTTGTCGGCAAGGGTCACGTTGACAACGGGCGTATCCAGCGGCACGCCGTTCAGCCGAACGCGGCCGTCCAGGATCATGCGCTCGATATCGCGGCGCGAAGCCACGCCGGCGCGTGCCATCACCTTGGAAATGCGCTCGGCCTTTCCATCGCCTGCCACGGTTTCATCTGCGGCCTTGACGGCTGCTGCCTTCGCAGGCTTCGCGCCATCGCGTTTCATCGTCTTCTTGTCGCCAGCAAAGGGTTTAGACCCAGGCCGCTTGGGCTTGTCATTCATCGTCATTTGTTGTTTGCCTGAATTTTTAACGCGTGTTCCTATCAGGTCACGCCCTTGCGGTTAAGTGGAAAAACTTGAATGGCGGCTACAAATCAATTCATGGAGCTTGCTTTGGCCGAAGCGCACCGCGCCGGAGAGCGTGGCGAAGTGCCGATCGGCGCCGTTGTCGTGCTTGACGGCAAGGTCATCGCCACAGCCGGCAACCGCACCCGCGAGCTCAACGACGTCACCGCCCACGCCGAAATCGCTGCCATCCGCCTGGCCTGCGAGGAGCTGGGCCAGGAACGTCTTGCGGGCGCAGATCTCTACGTCACGCTGGAACCCTGCACCATGTGCGCCGCGGCCATCTCGTTCGCGCGCATCCGTCGTCTTTACTATGGCGCCGAGGATCCGAAAGGCGGGGGCGTCGACAATGGCGTGCGCTTCTATCGCCAGCCGACCTGCCATCATGCGCCGGAGGTCTATTCCGGCCTCGGCGAAACCGCATCCGCAGATATCCTCAGAGGCTTCTTTCAAGCGAAACGCTCCGAAGACTGAAAAACGGCAGTTTTGACGCTGCCGCTTTGAAAACTTCTTATTGGAAGGGCTTCCACCAGCTGCTGTTGTTGGTCTGCTGCGCAGCCTCAGCATCCTTCTTGCGCTTCTTTTCCTTCTTGGATTCCGGCGTGCCGAGATCGTTGAGGGCAGCCTGGTCGGCGACCTGGCGATATTGCTGCGGCGGGTCGATCAGATAGCGGCGCTGGTCGATATACGTGCCGGCCTGATCCTGTCGTGTGGCGCGATAGGCAGCCGTCTGCTGCGCTTCCGTCATGCGATTTCTGCTGCTGTCGGCCTGGGCGAGCGGCGAACGATAGTTGACGTCGTTCTTCTTTTCGTCGGCTTCTTCGGCGAGGCGTTTGCGCGCCTCTTCCGGCGATTCGAGCCAGGCCGGATTATCCTTGCTCGCCAAAGACTGCTGCGGCGGGGTCAGGGTGCCCTTGTCGCCACCAACAACCAGACCAGGACGGTTCGGATATTTCACGCCCTTGTCCTTCGGCGTCGCCGCCGAAACGGAGGCGATATCGCCAAGGTCGTCCAGGAGCTGCGCGCCGGCGGTCTTGTCGGTGCCATAAGTCGGGCTGCTCAGGCAACCGGACATCGCGCCACAGCCAACCACAAGTGCCGCCAAGCTGACGCCGACACGAACCTTATGCATCGCTCTCATGAAAACCCTTCCCAGCCATGCCGGAATAAACGTAACAGGACCCCATTGAACGGCAACTGCCGTAAAAATCGGGCCATTTTCAGGCAGCTTTTACCGGATGAACGCCGCAAAGGCAATTCATCCGGCAACTTTCTTCAGTTGACAGCCATCAGTTCGCGCAGTGCCGCGGCATCGCGAGCCGAGACATCGGGATATTCCGGATCGGAGCCGACATCGGTGGTGATGCGCCAGGAACGGGCACATTTACGGCCTTCGGCAAGCTTCGGAACGACGCTGACCCTGGGCGTGTCCTCGAGGCGGAACGCATCGGCCGGACCTTCGCCACCAAGGACGGTGATGCCCGAGGTGATGCAGATCTCGGAGAAATCCTGCCCTTCGAGCACCTTCAGCAGCTCCGGATCGGCGATGTAGACCACCGGGGCGGCTTCCAGCGAGGAGCCGATACGCTTGTCCTTGCGCTCGATTTCCAGCGCGCCGGTGACGACGCTGCGCACGGCGCGGATCTTCTTCCACTTCTCGGCCAGCGCCTCGTTCTTCCATTCGGCAGGAACGGTCACGAACTGCTCGAGATGAACCGAGACCGCCGACGGATTGCGTGACAGCCATGCCTCTTCCGTGGTGAAGGGCAGCATCGGCGCCAGCCACGTCACCATGCAGTCGAAGATCGCTCGGATAACGGCGAGAGCGGCACGGCGGCGCAAGCTCGACGGAGCATCGCAGTAAAGCGCATCCTTGCGAACGTCGAAGTAGAAGGCCGACAGCTCGACATTGGCGAAATCGATCAAGGCGCGGGCAATGCGCTTGAAATCGAAGGCATCGTAGCTTTCGCGCACCAGCTCGTCGAGCTCGGCGAGACGGTGCAGCATCAGCTGTTCCAGCTCCGGCATGTCGGCATAGGCGATCACCTCGCCCTTGTCGTGTGCCAGCGTGCCCAGCATCCAGCGGATGGTGTTGCGCAGCTTGCGATAGGCATCGACATTGGTCTGGATGATGGCCTTGCCGACGCGCAGATCTTCCGAATAGTCCGACGTCATGACCCAGAGGCGGAGGATGTCGGCGCCCGCATCCTTCATCACCTCTTGCGGCGACGTGACGTTACCCTTGGACTTCGACATCTTTTCGCCCTTCTCGTCCATGGTGAAGCCATGGGTGAGGACGGCGTCATATGGCGCGCGGCCACGCGTCGCAGCACTTTCGAGCAGCGACGAATGGAACCAGCCGCGATGCTGGTCGGAGCCTTCGAGATAGAGGTCGGCCGGCCACTTCAGATCTGGACGGTCCTCCAGCGTGAAGGTGTGGGTCGAACCGGAATCGAACCAGACATCAAGGATGTCCATGACCTGCGTCCAGGGCTCGTTGGCCTTTTCGCCAAGGAAGCGCTCACGGGCGCCTTCCGCGAACCAGGCATCGGCACCCTCCTGCTCGAAAGCCTCGAGGATGCGGGCGTTCACACGATCGTCTTGCAGGATGTTGCCCTGTTCGTCGACGAAGATCGCGATCGGCACGCCCCAGGCGCGCTGGCGCGAGAGGACCCAATCCGGACGCTGCTCGATCATGGCGCGCAGGCGGTTCTGGCCGGCAGCCGGCACGAAGCGGGTATCGTCGATCGCCTTCAGGGCGCGCGAGCGTAGCGTCGAACCATCCGCGAAGTCCTTGTCCATGTAGACGAACCATTGCGGCGTGTTGCGGAAGATGACCGGCTTCTTCGAGCGCCAGGAATGCGGATAGGAATGCTTCAGCCTCCCGCGTGCAAACAGCGTGTTCGTCTCGATCAGCGCCTTGATGACGAGATCGTTGGCATTGCCCTTCTTGCCGTTGTCGTCCATGACACGGCCGCCCTCGAAGCCGGGGGCATCGGCGGTGTAGAAACCGCCGTCATCGACCGGGAACGGGATGGCGGAGGAAATGCCGCGCTTTTCGAGATCGCGGGCATGCGACATCCAGGCGTCAAAGTCCTCGCGGCCGTGGCTGGGCGCCGTATGCACGAAGCCCGTACCGGCATCGTCGGTGACGTGATCGCCATCGAGAAGCGGCACCTTGAAGCCGTAACCGAGGGTTGCTAGCGGATGCGCACAGGTGAGCGCGGCGAGATCGGCAGCGGTGACATCGCCAAGGCGCTTGTACTGCAGCTTTGCCTTGACGAAGGATTCCTCGGCAAGCTTGTCGGCGAAGATCAGCTTCTCGCCCGGACGCGGACCGAAATCATTGGCGGCTTCCGTGACCTCATAGAGGCCGTAGGACACGCGCGAGGAATAGGCGATCGCGCGATTGCCGGGGATCGTCCAAGGGGTGGTCGTCCAGATGACGACGAAGGCGTCGGCAAGATGCGCCGGACCTTCGGCCACCGGGAACTTGACCCAGATCATGTCGCTCTCGACATCGGCATATTCGACTTCGGCTTCGGCGAGCGCCGTGCGCTCGACCACCGACCACATGACCGGCTTGGAGCCACGGTAAAGCTGACCCGTGCGGGCGATCTTCAGAAGTTCGCCGGCGATGCGGGATTCCGCGTGGAAATTCATGGTCAGATAGGGATTGTCGAAATCGCCCGTGATGCCGAGGCGCTTGAACTCCTCGGACTGGATCTTGATCCAGCCGGCGGCAAAGTCGCGGCATTCCTGGCGAAACTCGTTCACCGGAACCTCGTCCTTGTTCTTACCCTTCTCGCGGTACTTTTCCTCGATCTTCCACTCGATCGGCAGACCGTGGCAATCCCAGCCCGGAACGTAGTTGCTGTCATAGCCGCGCATCTGGAACGAGCGGGTGATGACGTCCTTCAGGATCTTGTTCAGCGCATGGCCGATATGGATGTGACCATTGGCATAGGGAGGGCCGTCATGCAGGACGAACTTCTCGCGGCCGGCGGCGGAGGCGCGCAGCTTCTTATAAAGGTTCATCTCCTCCCAGCGCTTCACCAGCTCCGGCTCTTTCTGCGGCAGCCCTGCGCGCATCGGAAAATCGGTTTCCGGCAGGTAAAGGGTCTTGGAATAATCCATCTTTTCAGCGGTATCGGTCATAGTCGTGACAATTGCCTCGGTGTCTCGGGCGTCTTGCGCCTGAACTGGCGCAGCCATATGGGGATTTTTCGGCGGCGGAAAGCGTCTCGGGAACGAGACGCCAAAAACCCGGACCCTCCGGCAGCTTACAGCGCGCGGAAGGCCGGGCCAATAATTCGTATCGAGTAGCTCAGCCGAAATTGGGTCATGATCGCCGGTTCATAGGCGTTTTTTCCAAGGAAAGGAAGAGGAAACAATGCCGGCGACACATAGAAAGGCCGCGGACGTTCCCGCCCGCGGCCATTAGGGCATTGTTGCGATCAGGCCCGTGCTGCTGCCCGTGCCGGTACGACCGCGTTGACGATGACGGCCACGACGATATTGGCGAGAAGCGCCAGCAGCCCCGTATAGACGGTGAAGCCGGTTTCGCCGAGCGGGACCATATGCAGCGGTTTCCAGCCGGCATCCCAGACGAGGTAGGTGCCGCCGAAGAAGCCGACGAACCAGCCGGCGAGCAGGCTGGGTGCACGGAACCACTTGGTATAGAGACCGAAGACCAGGGCCGGCAGCGTCTGTAATATCCAGATGCCGCCGAGCAGCTGCAGATCGAGCGCGAATTGCGTCGGCAGGAAAATGATGACGAGAAGCGCGCCGACCTTGACGACCAGCGAGGTCATCTTGGCAACCTTCGCCTCACCGGCATCGGAAACCTGCGGATCAATGTAAGCCTTCCAGAAGTTGCGGGTGAAGAGGTTGGCAGCGCCGATGCTCATCACGGCCGCAGGCACCAACGCCCCGATAGCGATGGCCGCGAAGGCAAAGCCCGCAAACCAGCTCGAGAATAGCGTCTGGAACAGCGCGGGCACCACGTCATTGGCGCTGTCGAGTTTCAGTTGCGCGGCATGCCCCATATAGCCGAGCAGGGCCAAGAGACCGAGCAGCAGCGTATAGGCCGGCAACAACACGGCATTCTTGCGGATGGTGTTGCCGCTGTTGGAGGCGAAGATGCCGGTCAGCGTATGCGGGTACATGAAGGCGGCTAGCGCCGAGCCGAGCGCCAAAGTCGCATAAGCGACGTACTGGTTACCGCCGAGCAGCAGGCTGCCCGCCCCCTTGGCTTTGAAATCCGCATCGGCCGCCGCAAAGACATTCGCATAGCCACCGAGTTTCGCCGGAATGAGCGCGATCGCCGCGATCACCACGATGTAGATCATGATGTCCTTGACGAAGGCGATCAGCGCCGGGGCGCGAAGGCCGGCCGAATAGGTATAGAGCGCCAGGATGATGAAGGCGACGGCAAGCGGCAGCTCGCCATGGAGCCCCAACGCCTTGAAGACCGCTGTCATGCCGACGAGCTGCAGGGCGATATAGGGCATGGTCGCGATGACGCCCGTCAGAGCGACCGCCAATTCGAGCGCCCGCGAACCATATTGCCCGTGCACCACATCGCCGGCGGTGACATAGCCGTAGTCCTTGGCGCGCCGCCACAGAAGCGGCATGACCATGAAGACGAACGGATAGACGACGATCGTATAGGGCAGTGCGAAGAAGCCATAGGCGCCAACTGTGTAGACCAGCGCCGGAACTGCGATGACCGTATAAGCAGTGTAAAAGTCGCCACCGACGAGGAACCAGGTGATCCAGGTGCCGAAGGTGCGGCCGCCAAGGCCCCATTCGTCGATATGGGCAAGGGTCTTCGGCCGGCGCCAACGCGCCGCAACAAAGCCCATGACGGTCACGAGCGCCAGAAAGAAGATGAAGACGGCGAGTGCTGTCGGATCGATATCAGTCGTCATGGCGCATGCTCCGGTAGGCGATCCACGTCAGGATTGCTGTGATCGGCACCCAGGCCAGCTGGTACCAGTAGAAGAAGGGGAAACCGAACAGCACCGGATCGTGGCTGTTGTAGAAGGGAACCCAAAGCAAGCCTATGTAGGGAATGACGAGCAGCCAGCAGGCCGCCGTCCCGAAACGTTTGTCCATCTCGTGCGCCTTTCGGAAAAATGGGTGCCGCGACTCGCACCCAGCTATATGAGCATTGCAGCATCTTCCTACCCGCTCAAGGCAAAAACATACTGCACTGCCACGATCTCCGCGCGCAGCATGCCCAATAAAATCAGTCGAAGGCGATGACGCGATCGAGATCGCTCAGCGGCTGAACGCCGGCGAGCAGCGCCCGCGCCTCTTCCTCATCCTTGCGGATCTGTGCGACCAGCGGATCGAGGCCGTCGAACTTCAGTTCGGGACGGAGATAGCCGAAAAAGGAGACGGAGCAGACCTGGCCGTAGAGGTCGCCGCTAAAATCGAAGACGAAGGTCTCAAGCAGCGGCGCGCCATTGTCCGTTACCGTCGGGCGGCGTCCGTAGCTGGCAACGGCGTCACGAATGACGCCATCGGCTGTGCGGAAGCGTACGGCATAGATGCCAGATTTCAGCGATATTTCCGATGGAAGCCGCATGTTTGCCGTGGGGAAGCCGAGCGTGCGGCCCAGCTTCTCGCCGCCGATGACAGGCGCCTCGACAGTGAAGCGGTATCCAAGCAGACCGGCAGCCTGGGCAACATCGCCTTCGGCCAGGAGCGAACGGATGCGGCTGGACGAAATGACCTCGGTATTCTCATCGCGGAAAGCGTCGATAAGTGTCACGCCGAAGCCATTGTGACTGCCAGCATTCATGAGAAAAGCCGGACCGCCCTGGCGATCATGGCCGAAATGGAAATCGAAACCGGTGACGACTTCGGAAGCATGCAGCCAGTCGATCAGGATCGAATGGACGAATTCATCCGCCGAACGCTGCGAGAAGGTTCTATCGAAGGGATATTCGATGACGGCGTTGAAACCGAGGGCTTCCAGGAGACGCGCTCTCAACGGTGCTGGTGTCAGCCGAAAGACCGGCTGTTCGGGCTTGAATATGGTGCGCGGATGCGGCTCGAAGGTCAGCACGAGGGCTGGAATGCCGCGTTCCCTGGCGATCTCCAATGCGCGTGTAAGCACGGACTGATGGCCACGATGTACGCCATCGAAATTGCCGATGGCGACGACACCGCCCTTCAAGGTATCGGGAAGCGGCTCCCGGGTCTCGTTGCGATGGAAAACGGTCATCGTCTACCACTCTCCTCAGACAAGGCGCGGCATCCACCACCTCGGCGAAGCCTGCTCGCGCGCCAGGAAGGCGCCAAGAGCGGCCTCATCCGTGTGGCCCTCGACGACATATTCGCGGGCGTGGATGCCATGGCTGATATAAAGAAGATCGAGGCCGTAATCGAGCGCGCCGCGCACGTCGGTCGGCATGCCGTCGCCGATCGCCACCACGCGCGACAGCGGAAATTCGCTCTTCACCTCGCGTGCCGCGGCGATCGCTGCATCGTAGATCGGCCGATGCGGCTTGCCGGCGATGCGCGTCTGGCCGCCGAGCCGCTCGTAATAGGCGGCCATGGCGCCGGCGCAAGGGATCATCCGGTGGCCGCGTTCGACCACGAGATCCGGATTGGCGCAGATCAGCGGCACGTTGCGGGCCGACCAGGCCGTCAGCATCTCGGTGTAATCGTCAGGTGTTTCGGTTTCGTCATCGAAAAAGCCGGTGCAGACGATGCTTTCCGCCTCGCCGGCCTCGACGCGCTGAACGTCCAAGCCTTCCAGGATGCCGATATCGCGCTCCGGACCGAGCAGGAACACCTTCTTCGGTCCCTCGGCGATCAGCTTGCGGGTGACATCGCCCGATGTGATGATGCGATCGTAAACGCTGTCAGGAACACCGATCGCCCGCAGCTGCTCGACGACCTTCGGAGCGACGCGCGGAGAGTTGGTGATGAGGACGACAGCAAGGCCTTTGCCGCGGGCCGCTTCGAGCGCGATGGAGGCCTCCTTGTAAGCCGTGACGCCGTTATGGAGTACGCCCCAGACATCGCAGAGCGCAACATCATAAAGTCCGCCGATGTCGCGAAAGCTCTCGATCCGTTTGCCCATGCCGTCCTCGCATCAAATAAATCACGGGCTGACATCGCAAACCGGCCGGCAAATTACAAGAGCGGCATGCAAGGTTTTTGCGGCGCACAAGGCCTGAGAAGAAGACATGCGCAAGGTCGGCGAGCGGCAAGATTGCGCAGCGGAAGCAATGATATGACGCTCTGGAAAAGGCACGACCTGAGCCTTCTTCACGGGGGCAAAATGAGAGAACATTTGCAACGACGTGCTACGCGGCACCGCCTTGGGCGTTAATCATCCTCGAAACAAGGCGATACGCGCCGCAAAAAATTCACAGTGCTGTCCTTGACTCGTCCGGAAGCCACCCCTAAATCACCGTCGCTAGCACTCTCCGAGGATGAGTGCTAACAAAATCCATACGGATCTCCGCTGATCCGTGAATGTCATTTGATCGAGGGATTAGACAATGGCAAGCACCAATTTCCGCCCCCTTCATGACCGCGTCGTCGTTCGTCGCGTCGAGTCGGAAGAAAAGACCAAGGGTGGCATCATCATTCCCGACACCGCCAAGGAAAAGCCGCAGGAAGGCGAAATCGTCGCCGTCGGTTCCGGTGCTCGCGATGAATCCGGCAAAGTCGTAGCACTCGACGTCAAGGTTGGCGATCGCGTTCTGTTCGGCAAGTGGTCCGGCACCGAAGTCAAGCTCAACGGCGAAGACCTTCTGATCATGAAGGAAGCCGACATCATGGGCATCATCGGCTAATCTGGCCGGTTCCCTTTTCCGATAAAGCTGACGGGCCTTAAAACCCGGACAACGCGAATTCAGGAGTTCAAACAATGGCAGCTAAAGAAGTAAAATTCGGCCGCGGCGCCCGCGAAAAGATGCTTCGTGGCGTCGACATCCTCGCTGACGCAGTGAAGGTCACGCTCGGCCCGAAGGGTCGTAACGTCGTTATCGACAAGTCCTTCGGCGCACCGCGCATCACCAAGGACGGCGTTTCCGTCGCCAAGGAAATCGAACTGGAAGACAAGTTCGAGAACATGGGCGCCCAGATGGTCCGCGAAGTCGCTTCGAAGACCAATGACGTCGCCGGTGACGGTACCACCACTGCAACCGTTCTCGCCCAGGCTATCGTTCGCGAAGGTGCCAAGGCTGTTGCAGCCGGCATGAACCCGATGGACCTGAAGCGCGGTATCGACCTCGCCGTTGCAGAAGTCGTCAAGGATCTCCAGGCCAAGGCCAAGAAGATCAACACCTCGGAAGAAGTTGCCCAGGTCGGCACGATCTCCGCAAACGGCGAAAAGCAGATCGGTCTCGATATTGCTGAAGCCATGCAGAAGGTCGGCAACGAAGGCGTCATCACGGTTGAAGAAGCCAAGACCGCCGAGACCGAACTCGAAGTCGTCGAAGGCATGCAGTTCGACCGCGGCTACCTCAGCCCTTACTTCGTGACCAACCCGGAAAAGATGATCGCCGACCTCGAAGACGCGTTCATCCTCCTGCACGAGAAGAAGCTCTCGAACCTGCAGGCCATGCTTCCGGTTCTCGAAGCCGTCGTTCAGACCGGCAAGCCGCTCCTCATCATCGCTGAAGACGTCGAAGGCGAAGCGCTTGCGACCCTCGTTGTCAACAAGCTGCGCGGTGGCCTCAAGATCGCTGCCGTCAAGGCTCCGGGCTTCGGCGATCGCCGCAAGGCCATGCTGGAAGACATCGCCATCCTGACGGGCGGCACTGTCATCTCCGAAGACCTCGGCATCAAGCTCGAGTCGGTCACCCTCGACATGCTCGGCCGTTCCAAGAAGGTTTCGATCTCCAAGGAAAACACGACGATCGTCGACGGCGCTGGCGCCAAGTCCGACATCGAAGGCCGCGTTGCCCAGATCAAGGCTCAGATCGAAGAAACCACCTCCGACTACGACCGCGAGAAGCTGCAGGAACGTCTTGCCAAGCTCGCTGGCGGCGTTGCCGTCATCCGCGTCGGCGGCTCGACCGAAGTCGAAGTGAAGGAAAAGAAGGACCGCATCGACGACGCTCTCAACGCGACGCGCGCTGCTGTTCAGGAAGGCATCGTCCCGGGCGGCGGTATCGCTCTCCTGCGTTCTTCCACGAAGATCACCGCCAAGGGTGAAAACCAGGATCAGGAAGCCGGCGTCAACATCGTTCGCCGTGCCCTGCAGTCGCTGGTTCGCCAGATCGCTGAAAACGCTGGTGACGAAGCTTCGATCGTTGTCGGCAAGGTTCTCGACAAGAACGAAGACAACTACGGCTACAACGCCCAGACGTCTGAGTTCGGCGACATGATCGCCATGGGCATCGTCGACCCGGTCAAGGTTGTTCGCACGGCTCTGCAGAACGCAGCTTCGGTTGCTTCGCTGCTGATCACCACCGAAGCCATGATTGCTGAACTGCCGAAGAAGGATGCCCCTGCCGGCATGCCGGGCGGCATGGGCGGCATGGGCGGCATGGACATGATGTGATAGGTCAGCGGCCTAATCGCAGGAATGTCCATAAGGCTTCGCCCATGCACTTTAGTGCTTCAGGCCGCCAAACGGCCTGAAGTGGCGGCATGGACATGATGTGATAGGCCAGCGGCCTTTTGCGACTGTTCAATCCGACATCCGGAATTGACGAAGGGCGGCTTTCGAGCCGCCCTTTTCATTTGTATGCCTATGGTTTCGGCACGAGACCGGCAAGTTTCGCGCAGCGCAAATTTATGCAAATTGCCCCATTGCCGTTTTTGAAAAAGCTCCTATAAATCCCAGCGCAGCGATTTTAGAGGGTTAGCTGCAATGCACGCAAATTTTACTTATTTTCGGCACGCTTAATCAGCGACCGCGCATGATCATGATCTTGAGAATTGATAGGCGTCCGGTTTTTTTACTTGAAATGACTTCATAGACGGGACCAGCAACCCGGAAGAAGCATGGCGAAAATGGAATCGATGGAGCCGAATGTCAGCTTTTTCGTGGAGCGCGGCGTGCGGGAAGGTTTCCAACCGGAAGATGCATTGGAATTTGGATGAAGCGCAGGAGGATCATGCGCTTAAGTGGGGATCATCTTGTTCAAGATTGCCAAGGCCAATTTTGCCGCACCGTTTGCCCCGGGTTCGCTGGAGTTTGACGGTCATAATCCTGACCTGCTCGCGCAATTCTGCGTTTCCGAGGGCTGGACGGGCGATCTGTCGAGCGGCATCATCAAGCTCGGGCAATGGAGCACGATGCTGCATGGCCTGAGCTCTTCGGAATGCGGTCTCCTCAGCCTGATGCACTGCTACAACGCGCATGATCGCGTGCGTATCCTCGATCTGTTCGAACAGGCGGCAACCACCAATTCCTCTTTCTGCTATTCCACCACGACGCTTGGCGCCGGCGGCTATCGCCAGCCGATCTTTTGCGTCGGCGAATCCGTGGCTGCGGACGAGCAACACACCGGCAGCATGGTCGGCGTCTTTCTGTTTCCACGCTTCAAGCCGGAGCCGGGCAGCCAATTGGCGGCGCGGCAGTAGAAACGACTGAGACGACGGTCGGGTGAATTCACCTTTGCCGCTGCATGTGCCCGGTCCCTCACTCCAGCCCTCTTCCCGCTTGCGGCAGAGCAATCGCATATGGACAGGTTAGCCCCCCATCCGTCCTTTCACAGTTTCGCTTCGCTCAACTGTTCGAGTCCACCTTCTCCCCGCCCCTTCGATAAACTCAGGACGGGGCGAAGGGGTTTGACAGGATCGGCCCCCTCGCCCCGCTTGCGCTGAAGTGAGGGCCAGTCACATGGGCGCCGATGTAGAAGCACATGCCTGATCTGCTGACGGATCGGGATTCAATCCCGCTTCGGGATATTGAGCCCTCGCTGACTTGCCGGCCGCGCAAGGGCACGGTCGAGCCAGCTCATGACCGCAGGGAAGCTTTCGAACTCGAGGACTTCACGGCCGCCATAAAAGACATCGACACCGCGGACCCATGGGAAGGTGGTGATGTCGGCAATGGTATATTCATCGCCCATGATCCACTGGCGCCCCTGCAGACGGCCCTCCAGCACGCTCAACAGGCGCTTGGCCTCGTCGCGGTAACGCTCGACCGGATAGGGGTTGTTGGCGACCTTTTCGGCCGCGAATTTGAAGAAATGACCGAACTGGCCGAACATCGGACCGACGCCGGCCATCTGGAAGAAGACCCATTCCATGGTCTCGTAACGCCCGGCTGCATCGCTCGGGATAAGTTTACCGGTCTTTTCTGCAAGATAGACCAGGATCGCGCCCGATTCGAACAGACCGATCGGCTTGCCATCGGGGCCATCGGGATCGATGATCGCGGGAATGCGGCCGTTCGGATTCAGCGAAACGAATTCCGGCGACTTCTGATCATTGGTGCCGAAAGAAACCAGATGCGGCTCATAGGGCAGACCAAGTTCCTCGAGCGCGATCGAAACTTTCACGCCGTTCGGCGTCGGCAGCGAATAGAGCTGGATGATATCGGGATTGCTGGCGGGCCAGCGCTTCGTAATCGGAAACGAGGAGAGATCGGCCATGGGATTTCCTTCCAAAGATCATGATTTCGCGAACAAATTTGCGCCACCATATCCGATATGGAGCCGATGGGAAGAGCGTGCAGCAAGCACCATTGTTCAATGATTGTGAACTAATTGTGTGCAGTTGTTTATCTTTTCAAGCGCCCGAAAATCACGAATATCTGCTTCAGAAATTGTCGCCACCCGATCCGAACGAATTTACTGGAGATCGTCATGTCCAATACCAACAACATCATCATTCTCGTGGCGCGCATTCTGCTCGCCTTCATGTTCATCTTTGCCGGCTTCGGCAAGCTGTCCGATCCGTCCGGTACCGCCGGCATGATCGCCGGCGCCGGCCTGCCCGCTTCGACGCTGCTGACCTATGTCGCCGGCGCCTTCGAATTCATCACCGGCGTCTGCGTCCTCATCGGCTTCCAGGTCCGCATCGTCGGCTGGCTGCTTGCTGCTTTCTGTGTCTTCACCGGCGTCGTCTTTCACCTGCCGACCGTCAACGTTCCGGATTTCCCGGCCGCGGCCAATGGTTGGATCAACGGCCTGAACTTCGTCAACTTCCTGAAGAACGTCACCCTGGCCGGCGCCTACATCATGCTCGCCACCAACGGCGCAGGTGTTTACTCGGTCGACGCACGCCGCGGTGCCTACGCAACCGCCTGATTGCCACAGACTTCCCGAGACAAAAGGCCCGCCGGAATTCCGGCGGGCCTTTTTTCGTGAATGGGAAACTCAAAGATCAGAGCGCGCTACGCACGGCCGAAATGATGCGCTCGACCATCGCATTGCCCTCGTGGCTCTCTTTGCGGGCGCGCACGAGGCAAGCCTCGGAACGTAGGATGATGCCATCCGACAGGACCTTCAGATGGTTCGCCCGAAGCGTTGAGCCGGTGGAGGTGATGTCGACAATGATATCGGCCGAGCCGGCAGCAGGTGCCCCCTCTGTCGCACCGAGGCTTTCGACGATACGGTAGAGCTGGATGCCGTGCTGGCTGGAGAAGAATTGCTGCGTCAGCCGCCAGTATTTCGTCGCAACTGTCAGCCTGCGGCCGTGACGGGCGCGAAAATCGGCTGCAACATCGCCGAGATCGGCCATGGTGTCGACATCGAGCCAGATATCCGGCACCGCAACGACGACATCGGCATGGCCAAATCCAAGTCTTGCGCAGAACTCGACGCGGCGATCGGCCTCCGCCATGCCTTCACGTACGAGATCTTCGCCGGTAATGCCAAAATCGACACTGCCATTGCCGATCTCGCGCGAGATTTCAGAAGCCGACAGGAAGGCGATCTCAACGCCTTCCAAGCCTTCGACGCGGCCACGGTAGGAGCGATCATTGCCGACGGCGACGATGCGCATGCCGGCACGCTCGAAAACAGCCGAGCAATCGTCCTTCATCCGGCCCTTGGAAGGAAGTGCTATCGTGATGGTCATCAGGCCGCCCTCGCAGTTTCGATGCGGTCGAGCCAGAGCGCGAAGCCGACAGCCGGAATGTGACCCTTGGCACCGAGCAGGGTCATCAGCCGGTCGAAGCGGCCGCCACCGGCGAGCACGGCGCTCGAACCTTCCACCGTCACTTCGAAAACGAGACCGGTATAGTAATCAAGTGGGCGACCGAAGGCGGCGCGATAGTCGATCTTCGCGGTATCGACGCCGGCATCGGCCAATGCTTTGACGCGGGCATCGAAATTCTTCAAAGCCGGGCCTAGCTCCAGCTCTGCCGCATCGGCGAAGCCGGCCAGCGCGGCGGAAGCATCTGCCAGCGGCACGCTTAGCGACAAGAACTCCTCCAGTACACGGAAGGCGGCATCATCGAGCCGCGTTTCCGACAGGACCAGCTTCTCACGAAGGCGGCGAGCGATTTCCCGCGGCGAGCGGCTGGCATTGGTGGAATAGCCGGTCGCCTGCATGGTGGCGTCGATATGCCTGACCAGCCCCTGCTCGTCGCCGCGGTTGAGGAAATCGAGCACATGCGCATCGAGCCCGGTGACCGGCTGCGGGCTTGCGAGATGCGCCAGCAGGGTTTCGAGCTGCATCATGTTGCCGAAGGCATGGATCAGCCGCTTTTGCCAGCCTGTAGGCAGGCCGAGCGCCTGGACCACGGCCTCGAACACGGCCTGATCGCCCAAGGTCACCGAAAGCGGCTTGCCGGGGACCAGGCGGCTTAGGATACCGATAGCGTCGCCAACGGCACGGGCGTCGGCCCTTGCCGTATCGTTATCGCCCAAATCCTCGATGCCGGCCTGATAAAACTCATGGCCGCCTTCGCGGCGCTGACGAAAAATCTCGCCGAGATAGGAATAACGCTTCGGCGTGCCGGTAGCGGTTTCGATATGCCGCAGACAGACGGGGATCGTGAACTCCGGGCGCAGGCAAAGGCTGGCACCGGTTTCGCTTTCGGTCATGAAGATGCGCCGGCGAAGATCTTCGCCGGCCATATCGAGAAAAGGTTCGGCTGGCTGGATGATGGGCGTATCCACCCTCTCCGTTCCGCGAACGGAGAATTCGTCCAGCAGATCGCCGGCAAAATCCGGGAGGTTGATCAGGGGCATCAGCCCGCCCTCTTCCGGTCTTCCGCCTGCGCCGCCAAGATAGCCTTGACCTTCTCGATCAACTCGGCTTCCGGCACGGTTTCCTGCGCGACACGGGCCTCCCGCCAGCTGGCATTGTCCTCGATCTCGCCGGAAAGGCGCTTGCCCTCGATCAGATCCTTGATCTGGACGACGCCTTGGGCGCGTTCGTCGCCACCCTGGATGATGGCGATCGGGCAGCCGCGGCGATCGGCATATTTCAGCTGATTGCCGAACTTCTTCCAGTTGCCCTGGAACATCTCGGCGCGGATGCCGGCAGCACGCAGCAGCTGCGTGAAGCGCTGGTAGCGTCCCATTGCATCGACATCGCCATCCATGACGGTGACGAGCACGGGCTCGATCACCTCTTCCGTGCCGAGTTTGCCGAGGTTCTTCAGCGCCGTCATCAAGCGGGAGACGCCGATGGAGAAGCCCGTCGCGGGAACCGGCTGGCCCATGAAGCGCGAGACGAGCCCATCATAACGGCCACCGCCGCCGACCGAGCCGAAGACGACCTTCTCGCCCTTCTCGTTGATTACCGGAAATGTCAGCTCGGCCTCGAAAACAGGGCCCGTATAGTACTCGAGCCCTCGCACGCAGGAGGGATCGATCTTGATACGGTCTGCATCATAACCGGCCGCACGTATCATCGGCTCCAGCTGTTCGGTAAGCAGGTGGACGGCATCATCATATGGCAAATGAGACATTCCGCCGAACTCATCTGGAACGCCACCAGTCTTGAGCGTAACCTGATCAAGTACCTGTTGAAGGCTTGGAACAGTTGAAGACGTCACCACAGCAAGGACGGCTTGGATCTGCCAATCCGCAAGGCCGGCACCTTTGGTGAAGTCGCCGGACTCGTCCTTGCGGCCGAGGCCGAGCAGCAGCGCCACGCCTTCCGGACCGAACTTGTCGAGTTTGTCGATGGCGCGCAGCACGTTGAGCCGCTGGGCGGCCTTGTCATCGCCGCCGAGGCCGATCGCCTCAAGTACGCCGTCGAGAACCTTGCGGTTGTTGACGCGGATCACATAGTCGCCGCGCTTGATACCCAACGCCTCCAGCGTATCAGCCATCATCATGCACATCTCGGCGTCTGCCTGCACGCCCGGCGCGCCGACGGTATCGGCGTCGAACTGCATGAACTGGCGGAAACGGCCCGGACCCGGCTTTTCGTTGCGGAAGACGTAGCCGGCGCGATAGGTGCGATACGGAAGCTGGATCTCGTTGAAATTCTCGGCGACATGACGGGCAAGCGGCGCCGTCAGGTCGTAACGCAGCGACATCCATTGCTCGTCGTCATCCTGAAGCGAGAACACGCCCTCGTTCGGCCGATCGCTGTCGGGCAGGAACTTGCCAAGCGCATCGGTATATTCGAACAGCGGCGTTTCGACAGGATCGAAACCATAATGCTCATAAACGGCCCGGATCTTTGCGGTCATCTCGTTGACGGCGCGAATGTCGCTGGCCGAACGATCGACAAAGCCACGCGGCAGGCGGGCCTTGAGCTTCTGCGGTTTCTTTTGTTTGTCGCTCATCTCTAGGGTAATCCGGTACGGGAACAGTCGCGGTTAACTAGCGGATTGGGCTGAGTGCGGCAAGGATTGTTATATGTTAGCGGCCGACAAAACCGAGAAAAGCCGGGGAAGGCAGCATAGGGAACCATGCCACACGCAATCGTTTTCAAATGCACGGATAACAGCGCCGCTCCGGTTCTCAATCTCTGGCGGGAGGCGAGCCGGTTCGAAAGCATTCCATCGATGCAGGCACTGAACTACCCGCCGCATCTGACATTTGCGGTCTATGAGGACCTTGCCGTGTCCTTGCTTGTCACGGCGGCTCAGAAGGCCTTCGCAAACGTGCCACCGTTATCGGTCGAATTTTCCGGGATCGGCCATTTTCCAAACGAGATGCTGGTGCTCTGGGCGCGTCCGGCGGACGATCGAGTTCTAAGAGAGATACATCGCGCCATTCACGACGAGATAGACCCAGCCTTTTGTCATGAGCATTCCCGCCCGGATCGCTGGCAGCCGCATTGCACCATCGCGATGAAAATCCCCGCAAGCGCGGCTGAAGAGGCGCTGACATGGGCGGCGGCAAAGGAGGCTCGGTTCACACTGAGCTTCGATGCGGCGGATTGCATCAGCTTTCCACCCGTCGAAATCATAAGGCAAGTCAAACTGCTGCCTTGATCGGCTTTCAATGTCCAGACGATGCAATTTGCGCTTGCCTTCGCGGCGGCTGCAGCTAGGTTCGTGTTCATGCGCTTACTTGCGATCCTGACGATGATGATTGCCTGGCTGTTCTACTGTGCCATGCCGGCGCTGGCGAACTGTCCTAGCTGCGATTCCGTCACCGCGATGCCCGCCGCATCGACCATGAGCATGCACGGTGGCATGGCCGATATGCCTGGCATGGCCGCCCATGGCGACATGCCGCAGCATCGAGAAAAGAAGCCGGAGAACCCTTGCGCCGGCGGCATGGCGCATGTGGCGTCCTGTGCCGCCTGTCTGGCTCTGACTCCGACACTTGCGATCGAAAATACCAAGAACGCATTCTCGTATCCGGCGCCGTCTTCCGGCCAGCGCCTTGCCGATTCACGTCCGCAGCCGACGCCGCCGCCACCCCGTTTCGCCTGACGATCATCTGCATTCCTTTCACGAGCGGCTGTCCGCTCAAATCCAGATACCGTCCAGAAACGGAAAGGACACTTATGTCTACCTCAAAATCGCTGATCCTCGCCGGCGCGTTCGCCTTCGCCTTTAGCCTTCCTGCCTTTGCCGACGACATGTCGGGCATGGACATGAGCAAGCCCATGGGCGACCAGGGCGCCTCCAGCAAGGCGTTCAACGATGCCATGGGCAAGATGCACAAGGACATGATGCTCAACTACAGCGGCGATGCCGACACGGATTTCGTCCGCGGCATGATCCCGCATCACCAGGGTGCGATCGACATGGCAAAGATCGAGCTGAAATACGGCAAGGATCCCGAGCTGCGCAAACTGGCTGAGGGCGTCATCACTGCACAGGAAGCCGAGATCAAGGAAATGAAAGCCTGGCTGAAGAAGCACGGCAAGTGAACCATACGGTAAATGGGAGGCGGCATTCGTGCCGTCTCTCTCACTGCTCCCTATGCAATTTGAAGACGCTATCCAGCCAATCGGAAACGGCGCGGATGCGAACGAGCTGACGAAGCTCGGCATGAATAAGCAGCCACATCTCGCGCGCCGGCGGATTTCTGTCGCCGCTTTCGACGCGGCAAAGACCTCCCGCATTCTCGGCCATGATTTTCGGCAGGAGCGCACGCCCTAATCCTGCAACCGCAGCCTGGAGCAGAGCTTCGGCATCATTGACCGCAAGCGGGCTTGAACAGCCTGACTTTTCCGCCTGCGTAGTGATCCAGCGGGCATGCGGCAAATGCGCCATCGCCTCTTCATAGATGATCCAAGGCAAATCTTCCGCATGCCTCTCCTTCCCGGTAGCGACATAGATGGCATAATCCAGCGTCGCGATTCGCCTGGCGACGACTTTGCCGTTTGTCATATCGGCAGGTCTTGCGAGGCGCAGTGCCATGTCCGCCTCACGTCGGGTCAGATTGAGATTTCTGGGATCGCCGATGAGTTCCAATTGCAGGCCGGAATGCTGCGCCAGCAGGCTGGGCAGCGAGGGGACCAGCAGCCGACTGATGAATGACGGCGCTGCGGTAAGCCGGACCTTGCCGAGCGCCATGGGATCTGCCGCATCCAACGCGCTCGACAGCGCCATGACTTCGGCCTCCATCGCCTCGGCCTTCGCCACCGCGATCTCGCCTGTCGATGTCGGCGACAAGGTGCCGCCGGTATTGCGCGCAAACAGGGTCGTGCCTAGGCGTTTCTCCAGAATGCGCAGTCGGCGACCGACCGTCGTCGCATCCGTGCCAAGCGCTCTTCCGGCAGCGGCAAAGGATCCACCTCGCGCGAGCGCCAGAACGTGACGCAGGTCATCCCAATCGATATCGTGCAATTTTGCAGCTCCTAACAGCAAACTTACCGCGTGTAACAGCATTATTGCAGCCATAGACTGGAAATATCCAGCAAGGAGATGACGATGACCCTGTTCGCAGTTCTGTTTGAGGACGATCAACAAAACGCCGCCGCGATCCGCAAGGAGTATCTGCCACGGCACTTCGCTTTTCTGAAGGCGAATGCCGCCTCCATCAGAACGGCCGGACCGCTCAGTCGGGAGAGTGACGCTTTTGCCGGCGGCCTGTGGCTTGTGGAAGCGGAGACCACCGATGCTGTCGACCGTCTGGTAAAGGAAGATCCATTCTGGTTGGCAGGCCTGCGCAAATCCGTGCAGGTCTTCAGTTGGAACCAGGTATTTGCGGAGGGCGCGCTCCTCTAACCGGAGCATCGTCACATCCTCAGCCCATGATCGCAGGCAGACGCGCGGCGAGCAGGTCGATGACCACGCGCATCTTCAGCGAAAGCTGCGGCACCTGCGGCCAGACGGCATAGACGTTGACGGGTCGGCTGGAAACATTGAGTACCGGCATAAGCTTGCCTGCGTGCACATAATCCCGCACCAGCCAGCAGGGGAGCCAAGCAATACCCATTCCGGCGGCAGCCGCATCCGCAATGACCTCCAGGTCATCAAGGCGCAATCGCGTCTGCGGAAAATAGTCGACGGCCGTTCCATCGCCCTGCAGGAAGGTCCATCTCTTGGCCTCCCCCGATCTCGCATAGACGACAAGATCGTGGCTATCGAGGTCGGCAATGATCTGCGGCGTACCTCTTGCAGCAAGATAATCCGGCGAGGCGCATAGCGTCATGCGATGGAGGGCGATCTTGCGCGCGGCGAGGCCGGCTTCGTCCCGCAACACGCCGTTGCGAATGGCGAGATCGAAGCCCTCGTCGAAGAGATCGACCACGCGATCACTGAAGGAAAGATCCAGTTCAAGCTTGGGGTGAATGCGTGCCAACTCCAGCAGCAGCGGTGCAGCGCAGCGGCGACCGAAAAGGACAGGCATCGAGATACGAAGACGTCCGGTAACCTCACGCTTACCCGATTCCAGCATGGCTTCGCCGGACTGTATCTCGTCCAGCGCCCGGCGGCAGCGCTCGTAAAAGGCTTGCCCTTCGTCGGTGAGGCTCTGCATGCGGGTGGTGCGGTGAAACAGGCGCACATTCAGGCGCCGTTCCAGTTTGGCGATGGTCTTGCCGATCGCCGAGCGAGACAGGTTCATGCGGGTCGCCGCGGCCGAAAAACCGCCAGCTTCGACCGCCTCCACGAATTCGGGAATGCCGTTGAGCATGTCATTCATGATGATTGCTTCCTTTGGGGAACCAGTACGCGGAAATAATATCGCCACTGGCGATCAGAAAGCAACGATATGCTTCCGTTCATTGCTTCCAATTTCTCTCAGGAGATCATGATGACCAAGACCATGAAGCGCTGGACCCTCGATACTGTCGCCGTCGGCGCTCCCTTGAACCTCACGGAAACGGCGATTCCCACACCTGCGCGCGGCGAAGTGCTGGTGCGGGTGAAGGCCGTTTCTCTGAACTATCGCGACAAGCTCGTTCGCGAGATCGGCATGGGCCTGCCGCTCCAATTTCCTTTCGTGCCGGCTTCCGATATGGCAGGCGTCGTCGAAGCGGTGGGAGACGGCGTGACCAGATTTGCCGTTGGCGACCGGGTCATTTCGACCTTCCATCCCGGCTGGATCGATGGCAAGCCGCTCGGTGACGCCCGTACACCGCCCTACAAGACGCTGGGTGGCTTCTATCCCGGCGTGCTCTCCGAATATGTTGCCATGTCGGAGGACTGGCTCGTATCATCGCCGCAAAGCCTCGATTATGCCGAGGCAAGCACGCTGCCCTGCGCCGGCCTGACGGCTTGGTTCGCGCTGGTGGAGCGCGGCAAGATCAAGCCCGGCGACACGGTGCTGGTGCAGGGAACGGGCGGCGTGGCGCTGTTCGGCCTGCAGATTGCCACTGCCCAGGGCGCCGAGGTCTTCGTAACCTCGTCGGGGCAGGAAAAACTCGGGCGGGCCAAGGCGCTTGGAGCCCATTACGGCATCGATCGGAACAAGAGCGATTGGGTGGAAGAGGTCTATCGCCTCACCAACGATCGCGGCATCGACCATATCATCGAAATCGCCGGCGGACCGAACCTCGGTCAGTCGCTGAAGGCGGTTGCGCCGCAGGGCCGGATTTCCGTCATCGGCGTCCTCGAAGGCTTCGACATTTCCGGTCCTGTGGCACCGCTGCTGCTGAAGTCTCCCACCGTGCAGGGCATCAGCGTCGGCCACCGCCGCTCGCTCGAGGATTTCGTGCGTGCGGTCGACAGCATCGGCCTGAAGCCCGTCATCGACCACCGCTATGGGCTCGGCGAGGCGCCAGCCGCCTTCGATCATCTCGATCGCGGCCCCTTCGGCAAGATCGTCATAGAGCTATGATAGCAGCCGGGCCGCTGCCAAAAGCGGCGGCCCGGCCTCTGCAAAAGATATCAGGCCTTCGGCTCGAAGGGCTGCGGCACGCGCTGCGCGCTCTGGCGGGCCAGCATCCAGCCGGGATATTCGGCCGGAAGTGCGCTGACGTCATCGAGCCTCGCGATATCCTCGGCATCGAGCTTCAGCCTGACGGCCGCCAAGTTCTGATCGAGCTGGTCGAGACGCTTGGCACCGATGATGATGCTGGTAACGAAAGGCTTCGCCAGGATCCAGGCAAGCGCCACGGTAGCGACGCTGGTGCCATGCTTTTCCGCCACTTCGCGCATGGCGGCAACGCAGGCCCAGGCGCGGTCCTTGTCGACGGGCGGGAAGTCGAAACTGGCACGCCGCCCCTCGCCATTGCCGGGAGCGCCTGGACCATACTTGCCCGAGAGCAGACCGCCGGCAAGCGGCGACCAGACCATCAGCCCAAGCTTTTCCTCGGCCATGACAGGCACGATTTCACGCTCAAGATCGCGGCCGGCGATGGAATAATAGGCCTGCACCGTTTCGAAGCGGGCGAAGCCACGGCGTTCGGAAATGCCGAGCGCCTTGGCGATGCGCCAGGCCTGCCAGTTGGAAACGCCGACATAACGCACAAGACCGCGCGAAACGAGATCATCCATCGTCCGCAGCGTCTCGTCGATCGGTGTTACGATATCCGTACCATGGATCTGATAGAGATCGATATGATCGGTCTGAAGACGATCCAGGCTGGCCTGCACCGAGTCCATGATATGGCCGCGCGAGGCGCCGCGATCGTTCGGCTTATCGCCCATGACGCCATAGACCTTGGTGGCGATGACGACATCCTTGCGAGGAACGCCGAGGTTCTTCAGGGCTTGTCCAAGCAGCTTTTCGGAATTGCCGAAGGAATAGACGTCGGCGGTGTCGATGAAATTGACGCCGGCGGCGAGCGAGCCTTCGACGATCTTGTCGGCCAGCGCCTGGTCGACATCTGCGATCGAGCCCCAGGGAGTGTTGGGATTGGCTTCACCGAAGGTCATCGTACCCAGGCAAAGTTCGGAAACGAACAGCCCGGTATTGCCGAGTTGATTGTAACGCATGGAGAAATTCCCTTGTGGTCAGCCGGAAGATGCTTCCGGCCGGTGAATGCATATCTTTTGGCTATGATTGGCCTCGGCATGGCAGCCGCTATCGGCGCTGCCCTGGAGAGGTCACGAGACAGTCATCGACGCCCGGCTCTGGCTCCGCGGCAATCGAGACAACAACCACATAATGCACTGGAAACCATTTTCAACGCGAGACCTCCCGCCGATCACGATGCGGTTACCGGCACGCGCTCTTGCTTCCGGTCCGCTGCGGGATAGACTCATCCATCATACAATGCGCAGAACGGACATACCGATGACGCAACGTCCCCTAACCACGATCGGCTTCGATGCCGACGACACGCTGTGGCAGAACGAACAGTTCTACCGGCTGACGGAGCTGCAATTTACCGATCTTCTCGCCGATCACGCCGCAAGCGACGTCATTTCCGCGCGGCTATTGGAGGCTGAAAAGCGCAACCTCAGACATTACGGCTTCGGCATCAAAGGCTTCACCCTCTCGATGATCGAGACGGCGATCGAGATCACCGAAGGCAAAGTGCCCTCGACCATCATCGCCCAGATCCTCGACATCGGCCGCGATCTTCTCGCCCATCCCGTCGAGACCCTGCCATATGTGCGTCAGACGCTGGAGGACCTGTCGGGCAAATACCTGCTGGTGCTGATCACCAAGGGCGATCTCTTCGATCAGGAGCGCAAGCTCGCCCAATCCGGTCTCGGCGACCTCTTCGATGCGGTCGAGATCGTCTCGGACAAGAACGCCTCCACCTACCGCCGGATTTTTTCCAAGGTGGGCGACGGGCCCGAACGGGCGATGATGATCGGCAATTCCCTGAAATCGGATATCGTGCCGGCGCTTGCAGCCGGAAGCTACGGCGTCTTCGTACCGCACGAGCTTACATGGTCCTTCGAGCATGTGGAGGAACCGACCGAAGCGCCGCGTTTCCGCAAGATAGCCCATCTCGGCGAGCTACACGGCGTGATCGAAGCGTTGCAGTAATCCCTACTGTCCCTGTTTCGAGCGCGGCGGAAACAGCATCGGTCCCTGATCCTTCTGCTGATCGGCGGGCGCCTGCTGCGCGGCGGGCGGATTGGGATCGATGAGGATCTCGTAAGGCGCACCGAGGCCACGCCGACGAGTGACGCGCGAATAATAGGGCTTGATCAGCCAGGTCGTATCCTCGTTGACGGTGACATCGGCCGTATTGCCATCCTCGTCCGTACCGAAGAAAGATTCATCCTCGCTCGACGACAGATCGAAGATCGCCATATAGGCATATTTGCTTTTCGAGCTGAAGGTGATCCGCACATGCTGGCCCTTCTTCAGCGGCAGTATATAGACCTTGCCCTTGCCGAACTTCGTCCAGCCCGTCAGCTTTTCGAGGACCGCGGGAAGGCTGATCTTCTCCACTTTTTCGCCGCGGTCGAGCTGCGGCAGCTGCTGGGCGGCATCCTCGGCATGAGCCGCTGCGGAACCAAACAGCGCAAGCGCCGCCATGGAAAGGCCAAGAAGCGCCGCCCTCATGGCCGCACCAATGCGCATCGCATCGCCTCCACCTCTTTCCGGCAGTAGCAGCCCTCGATGTGGTCGTTGACCAGGCCCATGGCCTGCATGAAGGCATAAACCGTGGTCGGGCCGACGAAGGTCCAGCCGCGCTTCTTCAGATCCTTCGAAATCCGCACGGAAGCAGCCGTCGTCGGATTGGCGCGAAGATGCGCAAGATCGAAGACTTCGGGCCGCTCGGCAGCGGTCGGCTCGTGGCTCCAGAAATAGCGGGCGAGCGATCCGAATTCATCGCGCAGCTCGATGGCGCGATTGGCATTGTTGATGGTGGAGACGATCTTGCCGCGATGGCGGATGATGCCGGCATCGGCAAGGCAGCGCTCGATATCCGCTTCGCCGAACTTGGCGACCTTCTCGAAATCGAAGCCGGCAAAAGCGGCGCGGAAATTCTCGCGCTTGCGCAGGATCGTCAGCCAGGACAGACCCGACTGGAAGCCTTCGAGGCAGATCTTCTCGAAGAGCCTGATGTCATTGACGACCGGACGGCCCCATTCCTCGTCGTGATAGCGCTGATATTCCGGCAGATTACCGTGCCAGAAGCAGCGGTCCTTGCCATCTTCGCCGGTGATGATGCCCGTGTCGGCCATTTTCGCGATTCGTCCCTATTTCAGCGCGCGCTACCGGAAACCGGTATGCAAATATCGGATAAAACCAGATCAATCAAACGCTTAAAATCGTAAGCACATTTCGACGATCGCGCATTCCGATTCCAGATTTACCACTTGCAAACCATCTTTCCAAACCAGGCGGTAACCCTGATAAAGCTTTATCGGCTTCGCGGCATTTTGATGAATAGATGTTTACCATTCGCTCGCGTGCAAGTGGCACCATGGTTTCGACCGGGTGCCTTCGCGCCCATCTTCGGCCCATGTAGAGAGTTTGTCCGATGATGAAACATGCCGTCCTGTTTGCCGCGGGCGCCTTAAGCCTGCTTGCCTCAACCGCCTTTGCCGACGATCGCTATCAATCGCGCCCGCCCGTCATCGTCAGTCCCGATCTGACCGCCCCCTGGGTGATGCAGCTTGGCGGCGGCAATGTGCAGCCGGTCGTCTATCCCCGCCCGATGGCGCGCCGCGCCGCCGATCCCAGAATGGAGCAGCCGGCCAATCCGCAGGTGCGCCAGGTCGTGCAGCCGCGCGGGCTGTTCGCGCGCCCGGTCGTTCAGCAGGTTGCCATGGCCCGCCCGCGGTACCCGGCAATCCGTGGCCAGATCGACCCGCAATTCCTGCCGCAGATCGTCGACTATCAGACCAAGGAAAGACCCGGCAGCATCGTCATCGATACCAACAACCGCTTCCTCTACCTGGTGATGGATGGCGGCAAGGCACGCCGCTATGGCGTCGGCGTCGGCAAGCCCGGCTTCGAGTGGGCCGGCGCTCATACCGTCACTCGCAAGCAGGAATGGCCGGATTGGACGCCGCCAGCCGAAATGATCTCCCGCGAAGCGGCCAAGGGCCACTATCTGCCGGCGCATATGGAGGGTGGCGAAGCCAATCCGCTCGGCGCCCGCGCCATGTATCTCGGCTCCACGCTTTATCGCATCCACGGCACCAACGCGCCCTGGACCATTGGCAGCGCCGTTTCCTCCGGCTGCATCCGCCTGCGCAACGAAGACGTCATCGACCTCTACAACCGCGTTAAGGTCGGCACTCGCGTCATCGTGATGTGATCGAGAACAGCCTTTTGGACCTGCGCGGCGATACTGCTTATCGAAAGCTCAGTATTCGCCGCGCCTGAAAGGCCTCCACTATAGTTCAGACTATAGTCTGATCCGCGATAGAAGAGAGGGAGGTTCTTCCAGGCCTTTCTGCCTATCGGGTATTTTGATCTTGATCCCTTCGTCGGTTCCGGTAGTTTCCTACCGACTTCAACGAGGGAATTCCATATGAGAGCAGCACTATCGGTCGTGGCGACAGGCGTCGTTGCGGCGTGTCTTCTTGCAGCATCGAACGCAGCAGCCTTTACCGCTTCCACGCCCTATGCGGCAGCACCGACCACGCGCGGCGATGTGGTCCGGGTCGCCGTGGAACCGCAAGGCCAGGTCAAACCGCAATTCCAGCGGCGCATGGTGCGGCTTGCGACGAACGAAGCGCCAGGCACCGTCATCGTCGACACCAACAACAAGTATCTCTACCTCGTCGAAGGCAATAATCGCGCAAGGCGCTATGGCATCGGCGTCGGCCGCGATGGCTTCGGCTGGTCGGGCGTCGTCAAGGTCGGCCGCAAGGCGGAATGGCCGGGCTGGACGCCGCCGCCGGAGATGATCGTTCGTGAAGCCAAGAAGGGCCGCAAGCTGCCGGCCTATCAGGAAGGCGGCGAGGACAATCCGCTCGGCGCGCGCGCCATGTATCTCTATCGCAACGGCAATGACACCGCCTTCCGCATCCACGGCACCAACCAGCCTTGGAGCATCGGCCTCAACATGTCCTCAGGCTGCATCCGCATGATGAACAAGGACGTGATCGATCTTTACGAACGCGTCCCCGTCGGCACCAAGGTCATCGTGGTCGGCCCCGGCAACAAGCAGGGCGAAGTCAGCTATCAGGATCGCGGCGTCGATGTGCTGCGGACCCTGTTCGGCGGCTAAGGGGAGCGATATCTCCTCGCCCCAATTCGAACATCAGTTTACGGGCGTTCTAGACCGTGGCATGACATCGATCATGCGGATCGAGGACGCCCGTTTCTCGGAGGATGCGCCATTCCGCGCCAAGTGACACGAATGCCGGTGTTGCATCAGTGTTACAGCCTCAAATTTATCGTCCCGACCCGCCGCAAAACGGCTTATTCCCTTCAGTTTACCGTCAGTTTTCCCGCCTAAGCCGGGCCTGCGCCCCTATGACTGCAATAGAAGTGTCACGGAAGCGCGCTTAGATGGCAGCACTTTGGCATTCGGGGATTTCATATGCATCGTGCAGTTCGCATTACGCAGCCGGCGCTTGCCGCACTTGCTATTTCAGCATTCATATTCGCCGCCAATTCTGCCTCTGCAGAGATGCAATTTTCCGCCTATGGCGGCGTGCAGGGTGCAACCGGCAGCAACGTGACCACATCGGACGGGGCCGATTTCGACCCGAACTGGTCGGGCAAATCCTTCAAGATGCCTCCCTATTTCGGCTTCCGCGGCATCTGGTGGCTTGATGAGCTCGACAAACCGAACTGGGGCGTGTCGCTGGATTACTCGCATGCCAAGGTCTATGGCGATCTCGGCAACACGCCCGGCTGGTCGCACTTCGAGTTCACCGACGGCTTGAACATGCTGACACTGAACGCGCTCTACCGCTTCCAGGACCCTGCCCGCAACTGGACGCCCTATGTCGGCCTCGGCGCTGGTATCAACGTGCCGCATGTGGAAGTCACCCGCGCCTCCGGCCGCACCTTCGACTACGAATTCGGCGGCGCTTCTCTGCAGGCACAGGCCGGCGTCAGCTACCAGATCTCCAAGCACTGGTCGACCTTCGTCGAATACAAGGGTAACTATAACTTCGTGAACGATGTTTCGATCGACAGCGGCAACACGCTGAAGACCAAGGTCTTCACCCACGCGCTCAACTTCGGCGTCTCGTTCAACTTCTGAAGCCGGATCGGCCAAACTTCGCGATCGATCCCCCAAACCGGTTCAGGCGCGGGGGATTATGTGCTATATTCCAGCACATGAGCTTTTCCTATTACAGATGCGACTGGATCCATCCGGAAAGCGAGGAGCCGGTCATCGTTTATTACGAGGTCGACATCACCGGCGATGTTCCCCGGCTTATCGACGTGTTTGCCGATGGTCGCCGGCAATGCATGTCGGTTGTCGATTTTACTGCAGTGGGACATGAAATGCGGCGGATCACCAGCCTCGTCGAAGGCTCGTTTTACGATGGTATTGTCGGCCTGGTGGATGGCATTTTCTTCGAGGAAGGGCAGGACCGCATCAGCATGACGCGAATTGCCGCCGATCGGTTCGAAGTCGAATGGCAGGCTCATCGCCTGCCCACGCCGGACAAGCTGCATTAATACGCAATTCCGGACGGAAAACCGCTCTGCACTTTTCCTGCAATTGCTCTAAGCAGCGGCCGGCTGCAGGCCCTTCAGCTTCGCGGGCATCTCGCCACCATAGGCCCAGTCCAGCAGCTCCACCGTATGCAGGATGGGAATGCCCGTTCCCGTCGCGATCTGCGTGATGCAGCCGATATTGCCTGTGGCTATGATATCGGCCTTCGTCGCCTCGATGTTCCTGACCTTGCGCGCCTTCAACTCTGCCGAAATTTCCGGCTGCATGATGTTGTAGGTGCCGGCCGAGCCGCAACAGAGATGTCCCTCTGCCGGATCGCGCACTGTGAATCCGGCCGCCTTCAATAGCAGTTTCGGCGCCATCGTGATCTTCTGCCCATGCTGCATGGAGCAGGCGGAATGATAGGCGACCGCGATGCCGCGCGGCATATGCGAGGGAAGATCGAGACTTGCCAGATATTCGGTGATGTCCTTGGCAAGCGCCGAGACCCTTGCCGCCTTGTCGGCATAGGCGGGATCGAGGCGCAGCATATGCCCATAGTCCTTGATCGTCGTGCCGCAGCCCGACGCGGTGATGATGATGGCGTCGAGCCCTCCGGCCTCGATCTCGCGCAGCCACACATCGACATTGGCGCGGGCGGCGCCAAGCGCCTGTTCCTCGCGCCCCATATGATGAACCAGCGAGCCGCAGCAGACCTCCCCCTCCGGCACGACGACCTCGACACCGAGGCGCGTCAGCAGGCGGATCGCCGCAGCATTGATTTCGGGATCGAGCACCGGCTGAGCGCAGCCCGTCAGGATCGCCACACGACCGCGCCGCTCCGCCTGTGGCTCGTAGAGTGCGGGTTTGGCAAAGGTAGATGGTGCCGGGATGCTGCGGGGCGCAAGATCGAGCATGGCGGCGAAAGGCTTAAGCGCCGGAACGCGCCTCAACAGACCCTTGAATGGCCGGCCGAGGTTTGCGAGCCGCAGGGCCAGCCGGAAACGGCTGGGATAGGGCAGCACGGCTGCCAGCACATTGCGGGTCAGCCGATCCATCAGCGGTCGCCGGTAAGTATTTTCGATATGGGCCCGGGCGTGATCGACCAGATGCATGTAGTCGACGCCGGAAGGACAGGTGGTCGTGCAGGCAAGGCAGGACAGGCAGCGATCGATGTGCGTTACCACCTCGGCATCGGCGGCCCGGCCGTTTTCCAGCATGTCCTTAATGAGATAAATGCGGCCGCGCGGGCTATCGAGCTCATTGCCGAGCGTCACATAGGTGGGACAGGTGGCGGTGCAGAAGCCGCAATGCACGCATTTGCGAAGGATCGCCTCTGATTCGGCCACATGCGGATCGGCAAGCTGTTCGGGCGTGAAATTGGTTTGCATCAGGCTTCCCCTACTTTCGCGCCAAAGGATGGGCGATTGCTAGCTCCTTCGTACAAAGCCCCCTCATCCGCCCTGTCGGGCACCTTCTCCCCGAGGGGAGAAGGAGTTGGCGACACCGCAACTCCTTTATCGTCGACGGTGAAAAGCCACGCAGAATTGGGTTGTCCCCTCGCCCCCACGGGGAGAGGGCTAGGGTGAGGGGGTAACCAGCCAAAGACTCCATCCGCATCAACCCATCTTCCCCGGATTGAAAATTCCCGCCGGATCGAACTTTTCCTTCACGCGCGCAGACAGCAGCGCCACGGCTTCGGATTGCGGCTGGAACGCCGCTGTCGTCGCGCGGTGGGCCGGGGTGGCGCGCATCAAGGTTGCGTGCCCACCGCCGAGCGCGTGAATATAGCGCCTGAGCATATCGCCCTCCGGCTCCGCTTCCATGCGCATCCAGACAAGACCGCCCTGCCAATCGTAATAGGCATCGACGCCCTCCTCCAGGCGAAGGGCCGCGACAAGCTGGTGGCCGATGCTGGGGGCGACGGATGCCCGCCAGATCGGGCGCATCGTGCCATCGGCATAGGGTTTCACATCGCGGATCTCTCGCCAGAGCCTGCGGCTGACGTCCTCTTCGAGACGTTTGACGGGGCCGAGCCGGCCCATCGCTGCGGCCAGCTTTTCGGCCCTCACCGTGACGGAACCGGGAAGGCCCTCAATGCGCAGCACTGTCGCCTCCCCTTGCGGCATCGTGCCGTCGATGAAGGACCAGGCGACGGTCAGCGGCAGATGGGCGGCACCCGATACTTCGAGCGGCAGGGCCATGGCCGCCGCCATGGCATTGGCGGCCTCCGCATCGTTGAGGCCGGAGACAACGATCGTTTCCTCCGTCTTCGGCTTCGGCGGCACCCGGAAGGTCACCTCGGTCAATAGGCCGAGCGTACCGTGCGAGCCGGCCATCAGCTTGGCAAGATCAAGACCGGTGACATTCTTCATCACCCGCCCGCCGGCCTTGACGATCTCACCCCTGCCGTTGACGAAGCGGACGCCGAGCAGGCTGTCGCGCGCGGCACCGCTGACGAAACGGCGCGGGCCGGAGACATTGGCCGCGAAAATGCCGCCGATCGTCGGCTCGCCTTCGGTCGCCATCAGTGGCCTATGATCCATAGGCTCGAAGGCCATCATCTGGCCGGCCTCTGCAAGAGCGGCCTCGACCTCCGCGACCGGCGTGCCCGCACGCGCGGTCATGACCATCTCACCCGGATTATAGGCGACGGTGCCGGCAAGATCGCGCGACGACAGAACCGCTTCGGAGGCGACCGCGTTGCCGAAGCCGGACCGCGTGTTGCCGCCGACGATCGCGAGAGCCGCGCCACGCTCCGCATGATCGCTGATGATGGAGGCGGCTTCCTCCTCCGTTCTCGGATGAAACTCGGTCATGCGGCGTTGCGTCCGTCGAGCGGGAAGACCTTGGAAGGATTGAGGATCCAGTCGGGATCAAAAGCCGCACGGACCGACATCATCTGAGCGAGATCGACATCGGCATATTGGTGCCGCATCAGGTCGCGCTTCTCGATGCCGACGCCATGTTCACCGGTGAGGCAGCCGCCGGCATCGACGCAGAGCCGCAGGATGTCGTTGCCGGCCGCTTCCGCCTTGGCCGCCTCTTCGGGGTCATTGGCATTGAAGAGGATCAGCGGATGCATGTTGCCATCGCCGGCATGGAAGACATTGGCGACGCGCAGACCGTAGCCGTCGACGATCTCACCCGTCTTTTTCAGCACATAAGAGAGCTGACTGAGCGGCACGGTTCCGTCCATGCAGATATAATCGGCGATGCGTCCTGTGGCGCCGAAAGCGGATTTGCGGCCTTTCCAGATCAGGGCCGCCTCCGTCGCCGACTGGCATTCGCGGACCGTCTTGACCTGATGGGTCCGGGCGATAGCGACGATGCTCGCAAGCATGTCATCCATTTCCGCCTCCGACCCCTCCACCTCAACGATCAGCAAGGCCCCTACATCGAGGGGATAGCCGGCTTTGGCGAAGGCTTCGCAGATCTCGATCGCCGGCTTGTCCATGAACTCGATCGCGACTGGCACGATGCCGGCGGCGATGACATCGGCGACACAGGCGCCTGCTTCTTCGGAACTGTCGAAACCGAAGAGCACCGGCCGGGCACCTTCCGGCTTGGCGATGAGCCTGACCGTCGCCTCGGTGACGATGCCGAGCTGGCCTTCGGAGCCGCAGACGAGGCCGAGCAGATCGTAGCCCGCCGCATCCAGCGCCTTGCCGCCGAGATCGATGACGGTGCCGTCGGTCAACACCAGCTTGACGCCAAGCAGATTGTTGGTCGTGACGCCATATTTCAGGCAGT
Source organism: Rhizobium sp. BK289 (assembly GCF_014193575.1). Taxonomy (NCBI): domain Bacteria; kingdom Pseudomonadati; phylum Pseudomonadota; class Alphaproteobacteria; order Hyphomicrobiales; family Rhizobiaceae; genus Rhizobium; species Rhizobium sp. BK289. Next base: position 95,412 of record NZ_JACHZO010000008.1, on the reverse strand, counting down.
GGGCGCCGCCGGAATTCATACCGATATTGCCGCCGATGGTGCAGGCAAGCTGCGAGCTCGGGTCGGGCGCGTAGAAGAAGCCATCGGCCGAGACGCTTTCGGAGACGTGCAGGTTCGTCACGCCTGCCTGCACGGTCGCCGCGCGATTGGCATAATCGATATCGAGGATGCGGTTCATCTTGGAGAGCCCGAGAACGACGGCATCCTCCTGCGGGATGGCGCCGCCGGAAAGTGAGGTGCCAGCGCCGCGCGGAACGACGGGAATGCCATAGCGATGGCAATATTTCATCACGGCCGACACTTCAGCGGTCGAACGCGGCAAGGCGACGGCGAGCGGCAGGCGGCGATAGGACACGAACGCATCGGTTTCGAAGGGTACGAGTTCGCGCGGCTCGTGGATCAGGCATTCCGGCGCGAGAAGGTCGGTGAGATCGGCGACGATAGCGCTGCGGCGAGCCAGAACATCCGCACGCGGCTCCAGAAATGAAATGGCCTCAGCCATACCGTCCTCCTTCTGCATCCGATGTCGGACGCAGCCCCTTTTAGCGCATTACAGCCTTAGCGCTTTCCCAGGTTTGGAGCAAATGATAAGCATTTATTCCAAAACGGGAAATAATCGTGCATGACCAATTTAGGAGATCTCGAAATCTTCGCCAGCGTCGTCGCAACGGGCAGCATGTCGCTGACCGGCCGCGCGCTCGGTTTTTCGCCCGCCGTCATTTCCAAGCGCATCAAGCGGCTCGAAGACAGGCTCGGCACCCGACTTCTGCAGCGCACGACGCGGCAGATTTCGCTGACGGAGGCCGGCCAGGGTTTCTACGACCGCGTGCTCGCCATTCTTGCCGGCCTGGAAGAGGCGGAAGCCTATATTGCCGGCCGCTCCTCGCAGATGCACGGCACGCTGAAGATCTCCGCCCCGACATCCTTCGGACGATTGCATATCGCGCCGCATCTGAAATCCTTCATGCAGGCCCATCCGGACCTCGCAATCAATCTGGTGCTGAGCGACGAGTTCGTCGATATCGTCGGCGGAGGCTTCGATCTTGCCATCCGTATCGCCGAGCTCACCGATTCCAGCCTCGTCGCCCGCAGGCTCGCGCCGGTGCGCCGAGTGCTCTGCGCGTCACCTGCCTATATTGATGCGCATGGCATGCCCGAGGATATCGAGGATTTGCGCCGTCACACCTGCCTCCCCGCGCACAATCACGATCCCTGGCGGCTCGACGGTCCGCAGGGCAGCCTGACGTTCCGGCCGGAGGGCAGGCTGATCACCAATTCCAGCGAGGTTATCCGCGAAGCGGTCATCGCCGGCCTCGGCATCGCCCTGCGCTCGACCTGGGATATCGGCCCGGAGCTGCGCAACGGCCGACTCGTTCAGGTCCTGCCGGCCTATGAAGGCTCGCACAATGTCACGCTTTCGGCCGTTTACCCCAGCCGACAGTTCCTGCCGGCAAAAGTACGCGTTTTTATCGATTTTCTCGCGGAACTTTATGGCCCCCTTCCCTATTGGGAGCGATGAGAACCCTATCGAGGAGATCGTCGTGTCCGCGCCCGAGATCATTCGTTCCGATGTTGCCTCTGCCGCAACACGCTTCACCGTGGCTCTCGGCGATATCACCAAGCTTCCGGTCGATGCCATCGTCAATGCGGCCAACAGCAGCCTGCTCGGCGGCGGCGGTGTCGATGGCGCGATCCATCGCGCCGCCGGACCGGACCTGCTCGCCGAATGCCGGACGCTGAATGGCTGCAGAATCGGACAAGCGAAGATCACCATGGGATATCGCTTGCCGGCAAGGCATGTGATCCACACCGTCGGCCCTGTCTGGAATGGTGGCGATCATGACGAGGAGGCGCTGCTCGCCGGCTGTTATCGCAGCAGTCTCGGCCTTGCCCGGGAACGCGGGCTCAAAACCATTGCCTTCCCGGCGATCTCCACGGGCGTCTATCGCTTTCCCGCCGAGCCTGCAGCGGAAATCGCAATCCGCACCACCCTTGCCGAAAGCCAGGATGGCGCCTTCGAGGAGATCGTCTTCTGCTGCTTCGGTGACGACATGGCGGCGCTCTACGACCGATTGCTGCCGCAAGCGCTTGATGGAGCTGATGCTCAGCGCAATTCCAGGACAAGTGCGTAGCGGTTTTCCGTCCGGAATTGCGAGACAACAAAGAGATAGAGCGGTTCAGAGATTCCGTGAAAAGCTGAACCGTTCTAGCGCGCCAGATCGAGATAGGCGGAGGCGACCAAGGCGTCGATATCGGCCGGAACGGGAATGACGCAGGCTTCGCCGCCGAGGCCGCCCTTGGCGACCCGCTCCAGGCAACGGGCCTGCAGCGTAAATCCGAGATCCATGGATTCGATGGTATTGCCCAACGGACGCGGCCCGGCCAGATTGGCCATGTGGCCACCGCCGAGAATATGGAAGGTGCGGCCGTCACGCATACGCACCGTCTCGATCTGCTCGGCTTCGTAGCGGTCGGTACCGGCGACGTCCGGGCTGTTGCGGAAGCCTTCGGCATCGATCTCATGCGGGAAGTGACCGCCATTCATCAGGATCGCGCCGTCCCTGATCAAAGGCAGATCAGTTGCGGCGATGATATCTGGATAGCCGGTAACGGTGATCAGGATATCGGCGGAGCGGATCGCTACCTCGCGCAATGGCGTCGAGAAGCCATCGAGATGTGCCTCAAGCGTCGTAACCGGATCGATATCGACAACGCTGACCGTGGAAAAGGCGTTGCGAAAACACGCCGCCGTGCCCTTGCCGCAGGCGCCATAGCCGAAGACGGTGACGCGCTTGCCATTGGTGGAGCGATTGGTGAAACGCAGATAGCTCTCGAACAGGCTCTGGCCGACGGCATGCTTGTTTTCGGCGAATTGCTTGATCGGGCTGTCATTGATGACCAGGATCGGCATGTCGAGCCTGTCGCGCATCGGGATGAGCCGGGTACGGCCGGATGTGGTTTCCTCCGTGCCGCCGAGCAGATTGGCATAGGGCGTGTCGGCTGCTCGAGCGAAGAGATCGCCGCCATTGTCGAGCAGCAGATCGGGCTTTTCCGCCAGGATCGCATCAAGGCTTGCGCCGTGCTCCTCGGGATCGCGGGTCTGCGTCGCGAAGACCTTGATGCCCTGAGCACGAAGATAGTCGACCGTTTCCGGCTGCGTGCTGTTGAGATTGCCGGTGCAGACGAGATCAGCACCTCCGGCGCGCAGCGTCATCAGCAACGCGACCGTCTTCGGCTCGAGATGGATGCCGGTGCCGATGGTCAGGCCGGCAAAGGGCCGGGTGTCGCGAAATTCCGCCGCCGTGGCCGCCAGCAGCCGGCAACTGCGCGCCACCCAGTCGATACGGGAAAGAGAAGAGGATTGATCCATGTTGCGCTCCTGCCGGCTGGTTCCATATGCGATCTGGCATGGCTGGAGGTTGGCTGTCGATGGACATTGCAATGCATCGCATGGCAGAAAATCTGCCATATGGATCCGATCGGGCAGGTGCCTCGCTAAACCCCTTCGGCCCCTGCCCTGCTCAACCAATCGGCGAGCCGGATGAGAGCCGGATCCTTCACATCGCTGCTGCGGATGCTGAGGCTGTAGCCGGCCGGCCTTCGAATGAAGCCGTAGGGCGCCATCAATGTGCCCCGATCGATATCCTCACCGACCGCCGTGCGCGGCGCGATGGCAATACCAAGCCCGGAACGTGCGGCTCCGATCGCGAGCAGCAGATCCTCGAATTCGCGATTGCCGGCAAAGCGGAGGGGAGCGTGACCGCTTTCGGCAAACCAATCCTGCCATAAGCTCGGGGCGGAACGGCTTGCGAGCGCGACAGCCCCGGCGAGCGCTGAGACATCGGCTGAAAGACCAAGGCCATCGGCGAGCGCCGGCGTCGCGACCGGCCCGAATTCATCCTCCATGAAGCGGATCGCGGTGATATCACGCGTCGGCCGGTATTCACCGCCCATGATGACGGCTTCGAGATCCGGCCGCTTGGCCAAAGGCTCCACCGCTGCCATCGGCACGATGTCTACATCGATATCCTGAAGCGCTGCCTGCAGGCCGGCGACGCGCGGCATCAGCCACCAGACCGCGAAGGCCGAGGGGACCCCAAGTCGGATGGACCGCCTGCCTTCGATCGATAGGTCTGCCGCAGCCCGCGCCAGGATGCCAAGGGCGACACCGACCGAATCAGCGAAAGTCCTGCCCTTCGCCGTCAGCACCAGCCTCCCATTTTCCCGGTGGAACAAGGCCATGCCGAAATGGGCTTCCAGCAGATTCAACTGCTGTCTGACGGCGCCGCGCACGACCCCAAGCTCGTCGGCTGCCTTCAGAATGCTGCCTCGCCGCGCCACCGCGTCGAAAGCGCGCAATGCATTCAAAGGTGGCAAGCGTCGGGGTAGGCGTTCTGACATGACAAGAATTTATCTTTTTTCCCAGTATGATAGCGACGGTGTTCAAGCAACTGCGCCATCTGCGGCATAAAAATGCTGTTCAATGTCGTTTTCAGCACAACAGCTGGCGAATATCAGAAAACAGACCTTTTGTTTTTTATCTACGCAGTACTGAATAAATATGTGGGGAAATACCATATAGCATTATATGCATCGCAATTTTTTTCCTCCCGATGTTATTATGCAACCTGAGCTTCACTCCAGCCCAAAAGGTGATCCGACAATTGGCCTTTCTCAACCGTATAGCGAATGACGTGCAGCTTATGTTTCGGCGCCCGCCGCGACAACAATATGCTGCGCTTTGCTATCGATTGAAGAAGAAAACGGGTGATCTCGAAGTGTTGCTGCTGACCAGCCGCGATACCGGCCGCTGGGTCATTCCCAAGGGCTGGCCCATGCCGGGCAAGCTTTCCCATGAGGTCGCCGCCCGCGAAGCCTATGAAGAGGCCGGCGTACGCGGCACTGTGGAAACGGAACCGCTCGGCTCGTTCGGTTACGACAAGATGCTGAGGGACGGCATTCAGGTGCCATGCCGCGTGCAGGTCTATGCGCTCGAAGTCAACGAGCTCGCCAAGCAATTCAAGGAAAAAGGCGAGCGCTCCCTGGAGTGGGTCTCCTGCGACGTGGCCGCCGAACGCGTTCGCGAACCGGAACTGCGCGATCTCATCGTCGCCTTCGCACGGCGGATGACGGCGGCTTCCGCCGCAACCCAGGCGAAATAAGCCACATTAGTCACAAAAAACTGTGCCAGTGTGTATGGCGGATATTGCGTGCCCCGTCACGCCGCGCAATACGAGAGTTTTGACCCAGAGAATTGCATGCCCGACCGACCGGCCACACCCATAAAAAGGACGCTCGACAAGGACCTCGACAAGTTCACCTATGTCGAGGACGCGACCCATCACGTCGCGAGGCGCCTCGTGGCGCCGGGCATCGGCCTGATCTTCCTCGGCCTCGCCATGGTCTTCGCCGGCATCTACGTGCTCGACCAGCCGAGCGCGACGCTGATCCTTGCCGCCGTCGGCCTTGCCGGCTACATGGCCATGAACATCGGCGCGAAGGACGTTGCCAACAATGTCGGAGCGGCGGTCGGCGCGCGCGCGATCACCATGACGCAGGCGCTGGTCATGGCGGCCATTTTCGAAATCCTCGGCGCGACGATTGCCGGCGGCCCCGTCATCAACACCATCTCCGCGCATATCGTCGACACCAATCGTATCATCAGTATCGGCAAGCTTGCCTGGCTGATGATGGCCGCACTTCTCGCCGCGGCACTCTGGATCAATTTCGCAACCTGGCTGAAGGCGCCCGTTTCGACCACGCATACGATTGTCGGGGCCGTGGTCGGCGCGGGAGCCGCAGCGGTCGGCCCGGAACTGGTGAACTGGAACCTTCTCGCGGCGATCTCCGCCGGCTGGGTCGTGACACCTTTCCTTGGCGGCGCCATCGCTGCCAGCATCCTGTTCTTCATCGAGAGCTTCATCGTCTATCGCGACGACAAGATCGCCGCTGCCAGATACTGGATCCCCATCCTGATCGGTCTGATGGCCGGCGCTTTCTCGGGCTATCTCGTGGTTCAGCTCGAGCCCAAGGGCACGATACCCAATATCCTCAACCTTGCGATCGGCATCATTGTCGGCATGGGCGCCTGGCTGGCGGCGCGGCCGCTCGTGGCGGCACAATCCCTCGGGCTTGAAAACAAGAACAGCTCGCTGCGCAAGCTTTTCCGCCTGCCGCTGATCTGCTCGGCGGCGCTGATGTCCTTTGCGCACGGCGCCAACGACGTCGCCAATGCCATCGGACCGCTGTCGGCGATCGTGCGCGATATCGGCCTCGGCGGCTCGCTCGGCGTGGTTGCCGAGACGACCACGCAGAAGGCGCCCTTCTGGGTCGTGATGATCGGCGGCTGCGGCATTTCCGTCGGCGTGCTGCTTTACGGCCCGCGACTCATCCGCCTGCTCGGCGAGCAGATCACCAAACTCAATCCGATGCGGGCCTATTGCGTTGCCGTATCCGCAGCGCTCACCGTCATCGTCGCGGCCTGGTTCGGTTTCCCGGTGAGTTCGACCCACATTACCGTCGGCGCCGTTTTCGGCGTCGGCTTCTTTCGCGAGTGGTACACCGTCCGCTCCAGGAGGCGATTTGACTATATGCGCAAGAAGGCCGAAGCCGCGGGCATTCCCTGGCTTGAACCGGAAATCACGGATGAGCGCAATCCGGACGAGATCCATCGGCGGCGTCTGGTGCGCCGTTCGCATTTCATGACCATCGTCGCGGCCTGGGCGATCACCGTGCCGGTCGCAGCCCTGCTTGCCGCCACCGTATATTGGGTTATGGTCGCGCTCTTCATTTAGGACGGTTCTGCTCACCGGATCTGCGAACCGCTCGATCTCATTGTTCCAAGCAATTCCGGGGGTAATTCATGCGCGCCAATTTCCGCATGCAGCGGCTGTTCATGACCGCAGACATCAAGGCAGGCATCGCCATCGAGACCGATCAGGATCAGTTCAATTATCTCGCCAACGTGCTGCGCATGGAGGATGGCGCCGAACTGCTTCTATTCAACGGCCGCGACGGTGAGTGGAAAGCAAGCATCTCCTTCCCAACCCGCAAACGCATCCTGCTGACGCCCGCCGAGCAAACGAGACCGCAGCCCGCTCCCTCCGACCTGCACTATCTCTTCGCGCCGCTGAAGGTCGGACGGCTCGATTATCTCGTGCAGAAGGCGGTGGAAATGGGTGCAGGCCTGCTGCAGCCGGTCATGACGCAGCACGTGCAGGGCAAGATCACCAATCTGGACAAGGTCAAGGCCAATGTCATCGAAGCCGCGGAGCAATGCGGCATTCTCGGCATCCCGGACGTGGCCGAGCCGGTAAAGCTTGCCGACCTGCTTGCCCGCTGGCCGCACGAGCGTCGCATCATCTATTGCGACGAAGGCGATGCCGGCCAAAATCCGCTGCCGCTGCTGACACAGGTGAAGGAGAAGCATCTGGCGCTGCTGGTTGGCCCCGAAGGCGGCTTTTCGGAAGAGGAGCGTGCTCTTCTGCGCAGCCTCGATTTCGTCACGGCCATTCCCCTGGGGCCGCGCATTTTGCGCGCCGATACGGCCGCCGTTGCCGCCATGGCGGTCATCCAGGCTGTCATAGGCGACTGGGACTGAGCCTTCACTCCAAAACAGCGACGATGGTCGCAACGACCAGCAGGACCGCCAGCGAGATGTTGACGATCCGCGAGGTCCTCGGATTTTGGAGAAAGCGGGACAGCGAAGCGCCGACAAGAAGCCACACCATGTGGATTGCGACGATCATTCCCGTGAGCAGCACGATCTTGACGGCGGCGTCGAGCAATCTCTGATCATGAAACAGGCTGACCCCGGCAAAGACGGCAGCAATCGCCAGATAGGCCTTGGGATTGGCAACCGCCAGCAGGAAGCCGCCGGAGAAGGCCGGAGCCGCAGCCCGATCGTCGCGGCGCGACAGCGGCGGCGCGGTGGCGATCTTGAAGGCGAGATACAGGATATAGACGGCCGAGACCGCCGTCAGCAGGAAGGCACCATGCGGCACCGACAGCAGGATCGCAACGACGCCGGCGGCCACGGCCAGCAAGACCGCCACAGTGCCCGCGATTAGGCCGGAGACATAACCGAGCGAGCGCCGGAAGCCATAGGCCGCTCCCATCGCAGTGGCGCTGATCGTCGAAGGGCCTGGGCTTCCCATGATGACCAGCGAGGCCAGAAGCAAAGTCAATATGGGATAGTAAAGCGCGTTCGGGCCGTTCATCGATATGCTCCGCTTGATGTCAATCGAAGCAAAACTATCCGTGCTCACGGCGAAACGTCTTGAACGCTTGTGCAAATAGGACGGCGGCTGGCACGGCTGTGATGCACTGGCGAGACACAAAATCCTATTTTTTTGAACGACCCTTGAAAGAAATTCACTTGCACCGTACGTCAATCCGCGTCAATCACCCTCCTATTGACCTGCGGCTTGCGCGGGTTCTTCTCCGAGATCTAAGGTAATACCATGGCGCGCGATACCACCGACCAGACTCCGCTCTCCTCGGTCTCGGAAATGACGGCCTATCTGGCTGCCGGCAGCAAGCCGAAGGAGAAATTCCGCATCGGCACGGAACACGAGAAATTCGTGTTCTTCCGCGCCGACAACAGCCCTGTGCCCTATTTCGGCGAGGCCAGTATCTCCGCGCTCTTGAAGGGGCTGCAGGCAAAGTGCGGCTGGGATCCGATCATGGACGGTGACAACATCATCGGGCTCGGTGAACCCTCGGGCATGGGCGCGATCTCGATCGAACCGGGCGGGCAGTTCGAACTCTCCGGCGCGCCGCTCGAAACCATTCACCAGACCTGCAAAGAATCGAATGCCCATCTAGCGACGGTGCGCGAAATCGCCGAGCCGATGGGCATCCGCTTCCTCGGCATCGGCGGCAGCCCGAAATGGACGCTCGCCGAAACGCCGCGCATGCCGAAATCGCGCTACGAGATCATGACACGCTACATGCCGAAGGTCGGCACCATGGGTCTCGACATGATGTACCGCACCTGCACCATCCAGGTGAACCTCGACTTCTCCTCGGAAGCGGATATGCGCCGCAAGATGCGCGTCTCGATGAAGCTGCAGTCGCTGGCAACGGCGCTTTTCGCCTCCTCGCCCTTCACCGATGGCAAGCCGAACGGGCTTTCCTCCTGGCGCGGCGAAATCTGGAAAGATACAGACAACCGCCGCGGCGGCCTGCTCGATTTCACCTTCCGCGACGATTTCGGCTTTGAAGACTATGTGAAGTGGGCGCTCGACGTTCCCATGTATTTCGTCGTTCGCGACGGCCGCTACCACGACTGTACGCATGTCACTTTCCGCCAGTTCATGGACGGTGCGCTGAAGGGCGAGATCGCCGATTGGCAACCGACGATGGGCGACTGGACAAACCATCTCTCGACGCTGTTCCCCGATGTCCGCCTCAAGCGCTTCCTCGAAATGCGCGGCGCGGATGGCGGCCCCTGGCGCCGCATCTGTGCGCTGCCGGCCTTCTGGGTCGGCCTGCTCTATGACGACGAGGCACTGGCGGCCGCCGACGAGCTGACCAGGGACTGGAACTTCCAAGAGGTCAACGCGCTGCGGAACGTGGTGCCGACACAGGGCCTGAAGGCGGCGATCAAAGGCCATGGCCTGCTCGACGTGGCACGCGAAGTGGTCGGCATTTCCCGCCTCGGCCTGAAGAATCGCAATCGCCTGAACGGCGACGGGCAGGATGAAACCGTCTTCCTTTCGCCGCTCGATGAGGTGCTCGCCAAGAAGGGCACGCTCGCCGACGATCTGCTGATGCTCTACAACGGCCGCTGGAACCAGTCGGTCGAACCGATCTTCGAGGAATATCAGTACTGATAGCCGGTCGGCTGCTGTCATCGTCTCGGTGAGAGGACGGCAGAAACCGGTATGCGCTCTCTTTTTTCCGCTATACTATCGGAATCAAGCGCCGCCTGATTCCGAAGCGGCCTCATAGCGGGGAAAGGGACTTCGATGCTGCCACTCTTCGACATGATGATGCAGGCACAGAACGGCGCCGCCACGGAGGCCATGGCCAAGCAGTTCAATCTGGCGCAGGAGCAGGCGACGAAAGCGATGGCCGCGGTGATGCCGGCCTTTTCCTCCGGCTTCAAGCGCAGCGCCACCGATCCCTACAATTTCGTCGGCGTCATGCGGGATATCTCGTCCGGCAATTATGCCAAATATTTCGAGGACATGACCAAGGCCTTTACGCCCGAGGGCATTGCCGACGGCAATGCGGTGCTCGGAAGGCTGTTCGGCTCGAAGGAGGTTTCCCGCGCGGTCGCTGCCCAGGCTGCGCAGATGACCGGCATAGGCCAGGAGATCTACAAGCGCATGCTGCCGGCCATGGCGGATACGCTGATGGGCGGTCTCTTCAAGGAAACCAGCGGCCAGATCCCGCAGATGGCCAATCCCTTCCTCAACACCGATATGGGCGAAATGATGCAGGGCTGGCTGCAGAGCATCGGCTTTGCGCCCAAGCAGCAGCCGACGCCGCAGGCAAGCATCTTCGATAACCCCTTCACCCAGGCGATGGAGCTGATGTTCGGCGCCGATTCGGTCAAGCGCGAGAAGCCGGCGCCGACCAATCCGTTTCTCGACAATCCCTTTGCCAAGGCTTTCCAGGACATGATGAAGAACTTCCCGATGCCGGCGGAGCCGCCGAAGGAAGAGCCAAAGGCCAAGCCTGCCGCCGGCGTTGACATGGCCGCTTATACCGAAATGTTCAACGCCATGTTCGACAGCGGCCTGGAAGTGCAGAAGAGCTATCAGAAGAACATGGAAGCGATCTTCGACAGCTATTTGAACACGCAGGACAAGCCGGCATCCAAACAGGAGTGACGGCGGGTCGCCACTTCCGACCCCATCGATTGTTCGCAATTCCGCACAGCCCGTGCGCATTGCGCCCGCTTATCACACACCGAAGCTGAGCCTATTTCTGCTTTCATCTTGAAAGGAGATAGCCATGTCCAGTATCGATCAATCCGGCAGCTTTACCCTTGGGGACCGCAAGGTCAAACGGCTTGGCTACGGCGCCATGCAGCTTGCAGGCCCCGGCGTCTTCGGCCCGCCAAAGGATCATGACACTGCGCTCGCGGTTCTGCGCGAAGCCATCGCCGCCGGCATCAACCATATCGATACCAGCGATTTCTACGGTCCGCATGTGACCAATCAGCTGATCCGGGAAGCGCTCCATCCCTATCGCGGCGATCTCGTCATCGTCACCAAGATCGGCGCGCGGCGCGGCGCGGATGCCTCCTGGCTGCCGGCTTTTTCCCGGGAAGAACTGACACAGGCGGTGCATGACAATTTGCGCAACCTGGGACTGGACGTGCTCGATGTCGTCAATATCCGCATCATGTTCGATGTACATGGTCCGGCCGAAGGGTCGATCGAAGCACCCCTGACAATCCTGGCCGATCTCAAGCGGCAGGGCCTGGTGCGTCACATCGGGCTCAGCAACGTCACAGCCAACCAGATCGCCGAGGGTCGCCGGATCACCGAGATCGTCTGCGTCCAGAACCAATATAATCTCGCCCATCGCGCGGACGATGCCCTGATCGACACGCTTGCCCGCGAAGGCACCGCCTATGTGCCCTTCTTCCCGCTCGGCGGATTTTCGCCGCTTCAGTCCTCGGCGCTCTCCGATGTCGCCGCGCGTCTGGAGGCGACGCCGATGCAGGTGGCGCTCGCCTGGCTCTTGCAGCGCGCACCGAATATTCTGCTCATTCCGGGCACATCGTCGCTTGCTCACCTCAGGCAGAACATCGCGGCGGCCGAGCTGAAGCTGCCGGAAGATGCGATCGCCGAACTCGATCGCATCGCCGGCGCCAACCACGCCTGACGCGCCCCCTCACCGATCCGAGACGGTTCGAGCAGGCAGCTCGAGCCGTCTCTCTATTCCGATATTCTCGAGAAACACCTCATCGTGGCTGACGACCAGAAGCGCGCCGTCATAGGCTCGCAACCCGGCCTCGACCGCCGCGATGGAATCGATATCCAGATGGTTGGTCGGCTCATCGAGGATCAGCAGAGATGGCGGCACCGAGCCGCCGAGCACGCAGGCAAGCCCGGCGCGCAAAAGCTGGCCGCCGCTGAGGCTGGAGACGATCTGCAGCGCGGCATCGGCCCGAAACATGAAGCGCGCCAAAGCCGCCCGGCAGGCATTCTCGTCAGCCTCCGGGTTGATCCTTCGGAAATTATCGCGAATCGACGGCGATGGATCGAGAAGGCTGACCCTTTGGTCCAGCAGAGCGGAGTGGACGACCCGCACCGTGCCGCTCCACGGTTCCAGCGCACCTGATATCAAGGCCAGCAACGTCGTCTTACCCGAGCCGTTCGGCCCGGTGACGGCAACGCGTTCCGGCCCGGTAATAGCGAAATCGAAATCGCGCAGAATCGGCCGTTCCGGCTCATAACCGGCGGTGATGCCCTCCATCTTGAGGACGATCCTGTTTGACGGCAGCTCAGATGTCGGCAGTTTCACGGTCAGGGGCTGCAGGATCTCGATCTTCCCGCGCGCGGCAGCGGCATCCCGCAGAGCCTGGGCGCGGCGGCGTTCGGCGAGGCGCTTATTCTCCGCGCTTGTCATCTCGGCCCGCTCCTTCAAGCCGCCGAGCATGATGCGCGGAATACCGCCCTTGGCCGCCATCTTCCGGCCGACCTTGTCCCGCCTTGCCTGCCGTTCGACGGCGGTCTGGGCGCTTCTCTCCACTTCGGCGACACGCTTCTCCGCTTCGGCGAAATCATGTTCGGCGGCGGAGAGCTCCAGCGCCTTGCGTTCGCGATACTGGCTCCAATTGCCGCCATAGCGCGATGCACCGAGCGATGTCAGTTCGACGATCGCATCCATAGTGTCGAGCAATTCGCGATCGTGGCTGATGACGATGGCGCCTGCCCTCCAGCCGGCAAGCAGATCGATGACAGCTGCGCGACCGTCCCTATCGAGATTGTTGGTGGGTTCGTCGAGGATCAGGAAATCGGGATCGTCGACGATGAGGGCAGCAAGTCCGCAGCGCGTGCGCTGTCCTCCCGACAGTGTCACGAGAGGTGTTTCCGGGGTGACGTCGAGGCCGACACGATCAAGAGCTGCGGCGATGCGCGCCTCGAGCGTCCAGTCAGCCGAGGCGAGCTCTTCATTCGTCGCCTCACCGGCTTCCGCCCGCTTCAGGACGGCAAGGGCTTCGCTCGCACTGAAGAGATCGGCAACGGTTTCGTCCGCCTCCACCTGCACGTTCTGGCGCAAAATCCCCAATCGACCGCTGAAGAAGATGCTGCCGGATTGCGGCTGCAGCTCGCCGGAGACGAGCTTGATCAGCGTCGTCTTGCCGACGCCGTTGCGTCCGACAAGGCCGGTGCGTTCGGCACCGAAGCTGAGATCGAGATGGGAAAGGAGCGGCCGGCCGTCAGGCGTGGACCACGAAAGATTGGATAGAACGATGGATATGGGCATGAGCAAGAATGTCCTCGATGGCAAGGCTGAACGGCATTGCGGTCGAGATGGAATCCATTGCTGCACACATCCTGTTGGTATTGCGGATGCCCATAAACTAGGCGACCGGCAGCTTCAGTTCAAGGCCGGCGCGCAAAGTCAGGAGCAAGTTCAACCCTTGGCGTCGATGGCATCAAGGAAATCGATGACACGCTTCCAGGTGAGATCGGCGGCCTGGGCGTTATAATCTGGCAGGCTGGCATCGGTGTAGAGGTGGCCGCCCCCACCCGGATACGGGAAGATCTCCGCCGCGACGCCGGACTTGGTGACGGCCTGCCGCCAGCTTGCAACCTCTTCCTCTGGTTCGAACGGATCGGGATCGGCCAGATGAAGCTGTAACGGTAGGCCCTTGCGGGCATTGTCGGCGATGGAGGCAATGCCATGCAGGAAAAGGATGCCGGCGGTCTTCTCCCGCTTCGGCCAGAGGCTTGCAGCGACGGCGGCGCCCATCGAGAAACCTGCAAGCACGGTCGAGGCGGGTAAACCGGCCAGCGCCCATTCTGCGCGCTCGCAGATCGTCGGCCAGCCGATCTCCTCCTTGAACTCAAAGCCCTCATCGATCGATCGGGCGATCAGCCCATCATAGAGATCCGGCGCGAAAGCCTTGTGCCCCGCGGCCTGCACGCGCTCCACCGCCTCATGCTCAAGCGAGCGCAAGCCGTAGACAGAGTGGAAGAAGATCACCGTTGCCATCGCCGAATCCCTGCTGTCGGATCACATGAACATAAGACAGTTGCCACCGGAGGCAACTTGCCCGGGTATGATCCATTGCGAAAGGACGGTCATAAACGAAAAAACCCGGTGTTGGCCTTGGGCCGAACACCGGGAAAGAGGCAGGGCTTATTGGCTATCACCCTGCGGGGAAACTTTTGTCCGATATCAGCCGCGAAAGCTGAAGGCGGAGGGGCGCGTGCAGCGACGCGCGGAATTGGTCAGATGGCTGGACGGATCCTCGAAGAAGGTCGAGGTGGTCAGCGCAGCGTCGAGATCCTGCCTTGTCAGGCCGATGTCCCACAGCTGAGCATCGTTCAGCTCATTGAGATAGTGGATTTCCCGACGATTTCGGATTGCGCGCCAGATGGATGCCACATTGACAAAAGCAAGCATCATGCGTGCCGTCAGTGACAGCGATGGCGTTGCAGGGCCGAGGTCAAGGGTCCGATCTATCGTGCGCATTTCCATGGTCCTTTCCTTGGGGCACACGCCGGCAGAGCCCCTTTCCGATGATCCGGAAAAGGGGCGCAGGCCGGGAGGAGTTCGACAAGAGTTCTGTTCGATTGGTATGCTGAATTGCATTCAGAAGATGCCAAAGCCCTATTGATCAGTCCAACGAATGTTTCTAATGATAACTATCAAACTCCTTTATAGGTGAACTCATGTCCGCGCCGCTTGATATCGATCAGTTGCAGACCTTCATCGCCATCGTGGATTCCGGCAGTTTCACCAAGGCGGCCGACCGGGTGTTCAAGACGCAATCGGCCGTTTCCATGCAGATGCGACGGCTGGAAGAGCGCGTCGGCAAGCAGCTTTTCATCAAGGACGGGCGCGGCAACCGCCTGACGGCCGAGGGCGAAAAGCTGCTGAACTACGCCCGCCGCATCATTCGCCTGAACAATGAGGCGATGGCCGCTTTCGACGACAATCGTCTCGAAGGCACGCTGCGCATCGGCACGCCGGACGATTACGCCGACCGCTATATGCCGGAGATCATCGGCCGCTTCGCCAAGACGCATCCGAATGTCGAGCTCTATATCGTCTGCGAACCTTCGGTCGATCTCGCCGAGCGCATGCATCGCGGTGAACTCGACATCGCACTGGTTACCCATAATCCGCGCGAACGCATGTCCGATGTGGTTCGAACGGAGCCGCTCTGCTGGGTCGGCTCGGCCAATCACCCGCTGCGCGACGATGCGCCCATTCCGCTCGCCGTCGGGCGGCGCGACTGCCAGTGGCGCCAGCTTGCCTGCTCGGCTCTCGATGCCGGCGGCCGCGACTATCAGATCCTGTTCACCAGCTGGTCCTGCACCGTCGTTGCCGCAGCCGTGCTCGCCGGGATGGCGGTTTCGGTCATGCCGGAATCGGCGCTCAGGACTGGCATGAAGGTGCTGACTCAGGCTGATGGCTTCCCGCCGCTGCCGCCAGTGCAGATCGGCATCATGAAACGTCCTGGGCTTTCCGTTTCATTGATGAACGCGATCACCGCCCATATCTCGGCCTGCCTGGACAACATCACGCCAGCTGCGGTCGACGATGACCTCGATGGCGAGGTGAAGACCTATACGCGCTTCTATCCGCGGCTGCGCGCCGGGCATATTCTGCCGGGTTGGTGATCTCAGCGCTCACCAACCAATCACTTTCGGTCACGATTACAGTGCCGGCTCCGCCAGCAAAGTAGTGCGGATCACCTGTTTCCATTCATGGAGCATGCGCACGGCCATCTCATTGTCGCTCATGATGGCAAAGCGGACGGATGCGCCGATCAGATGGCTGAAGAGCTGAGTGCGCGCCGTCAAGTCGATGCGGCTTTCGGCCGGCAGGAAAGGCAGAATACTCTCAAGGAAAATTTCGGCGACACGATTGCTGTGCGCGATGTTGAGCTTCAGGATATCCCTGTCGATATCCGTGCCGAGCCAGACGCCGAGATATGCGGGATCGCTGCGGAATTCGTGGTAGTACCAATCGATCATGCCGCAGACGAGGTCGATGGCATGATCCAGCGATGTTACGGTCGCAAAGGCTTCCCCGACCTTTTGCTGGATCAGCCGGGAGTGCCGATCAAGCAGCGCTCCGACGATCGCGGCCTTATCCGGAAAATATTGGTAGACTGAACCGATCGGAATTCCCGCGACCGCGGCAAGTTCGGTCATCTTCATCGCACTGACGCCCTTTTCGGCGATCAGCCTGGCTGCGACCGACAGGATGGCGTCGACGCGTTGAATGCTTCGCTCCTGCTGCGGCCTTTTGCGGAACGTGACGCGGTCAGGCCTGTCCGGATTCATTCTTTCCCCGTTTCATTTTCATACTCAACGACGCTGGACACGGCAGAGGCTATGACACCAGACGCGTTCAATGCGCGTAAACGGGAAAAGTCCAATTTTAATCATCACTTAGGTGCCATCGCTATTATGAAAATCGAGGCCGGAACATGGTTTCGACCTCGGTAATCCGCGGATGGCTGGCAAGCCGCTATCAATGACTTGCGTCGTTACGATACATATTTCTTCAGAAAATCGACCGTCCTGCCCCAAGCGAGATCGGCCGCCTTCCTGTCGTAGCGCGCGGCCGAAGTGTCATTGTTGAAGGCATGGTTGACGCCGTCATAGACGAAGATCTCGAAGGTCTTGCCGCCCGCCTGCAGCTCCTTGCGATAGGCATCGATACCGGCATTGATGCGATCGTCGAGGCCGGCATAATGCAAGAGCAGAGCGGCCCTGATCTTGGGCACATCGCTTGCCGGCGGCTGTGCGCCGTAATAGGCGACGCCTGCCTTCAGCTCAGGCGAGATTGTCGCGAAACGATTGACGAGACCACCGCCCCAGCAGAAGCCGACAGCGCCGACCTTGCCATTGGCGCCATCGGCCTTGGCGAGATAGGCGAGACTCGCTTCGGCATTGGCGGCCGTCAGCGTTGGATCGAGATTGGTGAACATGTCGCGTGCCTTGTCTTCATCCTCCGGCGTGCCGCCGAGCGGAGAGAGGAAATCCGGCGCCAGCGCCACGAAACCTTCCAGCGCCACACGGCGGGCCACATCGCGGATATGCGGATTGAGACCGCGATTCTCATGGATGACGATGACGCCACCGAGCTTGCCGGCCGCATCTTTCGGACGAACGAGATAGCCTTTCATTTCGCCCTTGCTGCCGGCAAAAGTCACATCCTTCGCCTCCAGCCTGCCGTCATTGGCGGCAATGACCTCGGCGCTCGCCTTGTTGGCGGCAAGCAGCGGCGCAATCGCGGCGGCGGTCCCGGCAGAACCCGCAAGCTTGGTCAGCTTTTCCATGAAACCCCGACGATCGAGCGTCAGATGCGTGTACTCGTCATAGGCGTTGATCATCGCCTGCGTCACGACCGGCTTTTCCGTGCTCATAGTCCTCTTCTCCCTGTTTCCCCGGCAGCCGACGCGAAGCGGCCAGCCACTCGTTGACAAGATAGGTCAGCGGATGGCGACGTGAGGGTAAGGTAAAACACAAATGCGTTATCGCAGGTTGTTACCGCGACGACACGCGCGGTGTCAGGAGAAGGCAAGCCAGATAGCGAGCCAGACCCACATGCCGACGAGCGCCGCAAAGCCAAGAGCAAAGAGCGGGCTGCGATAACGCAGGTCGTTGCTGGTCACATGCACGAAGGCATGAGCGTAGCGCGTGGCGACGAAGATCCAGGCGAGGATCACGGCCGGCAAATTATCGGCCTGAGTGGTGTAAAGGAGGATGCAGCAGACGTGGAAGAGCAAGGGAAGCTCGAACTGATTGGCGAGACTGTTTCGCACCACCAGACTTTCGGCCGGCTCATTGGCGGAATGGTTCTCACGAAAGTTCACAGGCTGTATCCGGCCGGCCTTGACGAGAACGCGACGACGCCATCCGAGGAGAGCATAGAGGATGAAGACCAATACCGCATGCGCCACCATGGGCCAAAACATTTCATAGCCGGTCACGCCGCCAACTCCTTTGGAATTTCCGAAAGCCGATAGGGACAATCAGGACGGCCGCGTGCCGTCCGGCGACAGGTAACGAAAAATCGCGAAGCGGGCCAGTAGAATAACCGTCACCACCAGCGTCAGGAATTTCAGCCTGACGAGAACAGGCAGTACGCTTGCAAGAAGCGCCACAGTCTCGTCCGATGGCATCGCAGGGGGATAAAGCAGGAGGCCGGCGATATTCTCGGCATAGTCGACGGCCGCATAAAAGATCGGCAGATAGAAAATGACAGTGGCCGCGCCTGGTGGAATCGGTCGGCCGAAAAAGAAACCGCTGGGGCCGATCAGCCGCAGCAGGCAGAACAAAAGGCCGCCCAGTACCAGTGGAAAGATCAGCTCCGGCCCGAGATACATGGAATGCAGGATGGCGGCCGGATCGGGATGATCCCTGAGATAGCGCAGCATGGCGATGACATCGTCGCGCTCATAACCGCCGACGCGTGCGTCGAGCATCTGCTGGCCGGCTGCGGCATCGCTGAATGCCCTGACGAAGCCGGCATAGATCCAGGCGAAGAGTGCCAGCGAAAGAGCCGCGAGGACCGCCGCCAGGCCCTCTACAGCGCCGCGTGTCATATGTGACACGCAAAGGTCGCTGCAGCACTTTTAATCTGCTGCATAATTTTATCCTTAAATCGATCACGATTTAAGGAATTATGCAGTAAAGACCTGGCATCATCCCGAGCGCGATCTGCCATCAATCAGCCGCCTGCGCCCGGATAGTTCGGGCTTTCGCGGGTGATCGTGACATCGTGGGCGTGGCTTTCGCGCAAGCCCGCGCCGGAGATGCGCACGAAGGTGGCGCGTTCCTGGAAATCCTTGAGATCGGCGCCGCCAACATAGCCCATGGCTGCCTTGAGGCCGCCTGCAAGCTGATGCAGCACACCAGAGACCGGCCCCTTATAGGGAACCTGGCCTTCGATGCCTTCCGGCACGAGCTTCAGCGTGTCGCGAACCTCGGCCTGGAAATAGCGGTCTGCCGAGCCGCGCGCCATGGCGCCGACGGAGCCCATGCCGCGATAGGCCTTGAAGGAACGGCCCTGGTAGAGATAGACCTCGCCCGGGCTTTCATCCGTGCCAGCGAGCAGCGAGCCGATCATCGCGGCGGAAGCGCCGGCGGCGATCGCCTTTGCGAGGTCGCCGGAGAACTTGATGCCGCCATCGGCGATCACGGGGATGTTCTGATCCTGCGCGGCCTGAACGGCCGACATGATGGCGGCAAGCTGCGGCACGCCGACGCCGGCGACGATACGGGTCGTGCAGATGGAGCCGGGACCGATACCGACCTTGACGGCATCCGCGCCGGCATCGATCAGCGCGCGCGTGCCGTCATAGGTGGCGACATTGCCGGCCATGATGCGGACGGAGTTGGAAAGCTTCTTGACGCGGGTAACGGCATCGAGAACGCGCTGCGAATGACCATGTGCGGTATCGACGACCAGAAGGTCGACGCCGGCATCGATCAGGCGTTCGGCGCGCTCATAACCATCGTCGCCGACGCTGATCGCGGCAGCGGCGCGCAGGCGGCCCTGCGCATCCTTCGAAGCGTTCGGGTTGAGCTGCGACTTTTCGATGTCCTTGACGGTGATCAAACCGACCAGACGGCTGTCAGCGTCAACGACAAGCAGCTTTTCGATGCGGTGCTTGTGCAGCAGGCGCTTGGCTTCCTGCTGCTGAACGCTTTCCGTGACCGTGACCAGATTTTCGCGGGTCATCAGCTCGTAGATCTTCTGCGAGGGGTCGGAAGCGAAGCGGACGTCGCGGTTGGTGAGGATGCCCACCAGGCGATGCGACTTTTCGACGACCGGGATGCCGGAAATACCATGCGCCTTCATCAGGCTCAGCGCTTCGGCAAGCGTTGCGTCCGGGCCGATGGTGACCGGATTGATCACCATGCCGCTTTCGAACTTCTTGACCTGGCGGACCTCTTCGGCCTGCTGCACCGGCGTCAGGTTGCGGTGGATAACACCCATGCCGCCGGCCTGAGCCATGGCGATCGCCAGACGGCTTTCCGTCACCGTGTCCATGGCGGCAGAGAGGATCGGCAGGTTAAGCTCGATGTCCTGGGCGATGCGGGTGGCGATATTCGTCTGGCCGGGCATGACCTCGGAGTGTCCCGGCTGCAGGAGCACGTCGTCGAATGTGAGGGCATCCAACCCGGTTGACGTTTCAATAATGCGTGCCATGGCCAATTCCTTCGTCTGTGAAAACAGGAAAGCCCGGAACGAATCGTCTACCGGGCGATCTTGCAAGTGTTGCTTGGAAGTTGGCGAGGGCTGGTAACACGTCTATGACAGGAAGGGAATAGCAAAAAGCGCGGGGCAGATATGCCAAGCCGTGGCTTCAATGCGGGATTCGGCTGCGGTGTTCAGAGATTTCCATGCGGGCGTTGTCAAACACAGGCGAAAGTCCTCGTCATCGTCGGTCGCTTTCGGCGGGAGCAGCAATTGCGAGCAGTCTATTCCGGAAGAGTGCGCCATGACATAAGGTATCACGGTCGATTGGACGCAGGATTCCTGGTGCCTGCTTGTGACCTAAAGAAATGATCTTTCAATGCTCAAAAGCCCGGTTACGTGCGAAGTTCGCTACCGCATCGATCATCGCAGAATTTCGGAATTCGAAGCTTACAGCCGGATTTGGATTGAGCTCATCGAACGCCATGGCGGAACACATCACGGCTATTTCCTACCCCGGGACAAGCCGGCAGAGGCCGGAGTGAGCTTCCCGGGCATAAGTGAAGAAGGCCCCGGCGACATAGCGGTCGCACTATTCACATTTCCGGATGAGACAACCTACCTGCAATACCGCGAGCGTGTTGCAGCCGATCCGGACGGAATTGCCGCAAACGAACGCTTCGGAAAGAATCCGCCATTCATCAGCTACGAGCGAACTTTCCTGCGGCCGGTGCTACCGGCAAAGACTTAGACAGAGGTGACACTCATGGATTTCTGGATAGCAAGCGTTGCAGGATTAGCGATCGCCTATCTCTTGGGCTCCATACCCACGGGCTATCTGGCAGGGAGACTGCTCAAGGGCGTTGATATTCGGGAACTCGGCTCCAAGTCCACCGGCGCAACGAACGTATTGCGGACCCTTGGGAAATGGCCGGCCTTGGTGGTGCTCCTGGTCGATGTGCTGAAAGGTGCCGCGGCAATCGTCTTTGCCCGTTGGTTCTATCCCTGGCTCTATACGCTGCCGACCATGCTTGGTCCGCAGAGCCAGCAAAGCTTGGTTCCATGGGCTGTTTGTTTGGCAGGACTTGCCGCATTGCTGGGGCATAGCCGCCCGATATGGCTGAATTTTAGAGGCGGCAAATCCGTCGCAACGGGACTTGGCCTGTTGCTGGCGATAGCCTGGCCGGTGGGATTGGGTGCAGTGACGGTTTTTGGCGTTGCGTTGGCTATTTTTCGGATTGTTTCTCTGGGATCAATCCTGGCAGCCTTGACTGCGATTGCCCTGGTCTGCTGCCTGGAGCAGCCATTGCCCTATCGGTTGCTGGTGATCGCCGGCAGCCTTTACGTGATAGTGCGCCATCGCACGAACATTCAGCGACTGCTTGTAGGAACGGAACCTCGTCTCGGGCGAAGTGCTGTGGTCCAAAACTGAAACGGGATCGCAGATCCAGCATGTGCGATCCGGTTCGCCATGATTGACTCATCTCAAACGTCGAACTGATAGCTTTTCGGAATATAGCGAAAACCTTCCGGCTGCTTCTCCACGAAGCCGACGGCGGGGAAAGGCATGTGGAAGCCGAGGAAGGGGATGCGGTCGGCGGCGATCATGTCGAAGATGCGGCGGCGTGTCTTTGCCGCCTGCGACTTGTCCAGATCAAAACGCACGTCCCAGTCCGGGCGGCCGAGCGACAGGACATAATGGTTGGCGGTGTCGCCGGTCATGACGAGCTGCCCGCCGCCGGATTCCAGATGGAAAACGGACGCTTCGACCAGGATTTTCGAAACAACTAAACTCTTGATCTATCCAGACGATCTCCTTCGTCCATGTAGCGCGTCGAACAGAACAAGGCTCAGGGTGACGGCGGCCAAATTGTAAAGCGTCGCGACTGCGAATGCCGCCCCGTAGCCACCGGCGGCCGGTACCGCTGAATTTGCCTCCACGCCGCTCTCGTCAATAATACCGAACAAGATGATGCCGACAATCGTCAGTCCGAACGCCGAACCCGTTGTCTGTATGGTGCTGAAGATGCCAGACGCCATTCCGACCTCCGAATCGGCAATGGTGCTCAGAACCATGTTGAGCAAAAGCGGAATGACAATTCCCTGCCCAAGCCCCTGCAGTATCACCGAGATAGTCAGGGTCGATGCCTCCCGACCAAGAAAGCCGTCAGCAACTGCGATTAGCAAGCCCAAACTGAAGATAGCCATGCCAAAGATTGGCGTCTGATGCCCCATCCTCTTGGCCAAGAAGGCCGACATCAGGGAGCCTGCGAAGAAAGCGATGGTGGAGGGCAGAAACAGCATCGCCGCCTGTAAAGGAGTCCTGCCGAGGCCGACCTGTAAAAAGATCGTCAGCGACAGCGAGAAAGAGCTGATCGCAGAGAAAAACAGAAACGATGCCAGCATACCGAAGGCAAAGCCGTCGTTCTTGAACAGCAACGGATCAATAATCGGGACACCTCCCCGCTGCGTCAAGCGGTTTTCATACACGATAAAGGTTGCGAACAAAGGCACAGATGACAACAGACCGATGATCGTCCACCAAGGCCAATGCTGCTCTCGCCCTATCATCGCTGGCAGGAGGATTGCCGTGAGGGCAGAGGCACCCAGGAATGCCCCGAACACATCAAGCCTCGCCGATACAGCTTCTCTGGTTTCAACGATGAACCACTTCCCGGCAATGATGGCGTAGGCGGCGACCGGCAGATTGACAAAAAAGATCAGGCGCCAGCCAAGGCCGCCAATATCGAGCGCCATCAAGCCACCGCCGAGCACTTGCGAGGCTACGCCGGCAGCACCCTGTACACTCCCCATTACGCCGAACGCCCAGCGGCGCTTCTCTCCGTCGAACAGCAATCGCAGCGACGCATAGACCTGCGGCATCAGCAGCGCCGCGCCAATGCCCTGCAATGCCCGCGCGGCGATCAGGTTCCAGGGTGATGAAGCGAGGCCACACAGTAAGGAGGCCCCCGCAAAGATGGCCATGCCATAAAGGAACAGCCGCCGTCGGCCGTAGAGATCGCCCAACCGGGCGCCATTGAGCAGCATCGCGCCATAGGAGACGCTGTAGGCCACCATGATCATCTGCAACTCGGCGTTCGAGGCGTGCAAGTCCCGTTGAATATTCGGGAGCGCCACGTTGACGATGAAGAGATCGAGGATGGTGACAAAGTTTCCTGTCAGCAACACTGCAAGCGATGAATTGGCTCCCGCCCAGCGAGGCTCTTTTCTTACCAACTTCATTTGTATCTCCGGCTGAAAGGGAAGCAGGGTTGCGCCTTCCCGTAGGAGAAACGATATCTGGTCTTGAATATTGATCAATAACGGGAAAAAGACTTTCATTAACGACAATATGTCTTTAATGGGTGTCGCTATGGATAGCTTCAGCAGTCTTGCTGCCTTCGTTCACGCTGCCGAGCAACGCAGCTATGTGGCGGCGGCTCGCGTCGCCGGCCTTTCGCCATCGGCCATCGGCAAGGCCATTGCACGCCTCGAAGCCAGGCTTGGCGTCAGGCTGTTCAACAGGACAACGCGCAACATCAGCCTGACAGAGGAAGGTTCAGCGTTCTACGAGCGCTGCAAGCGTATCATCGATGACCTCGAAGATGCGGAGACTAGCCTTATAGAAAGCCGGAAGCGCCCAAAAGGGCGCCTGCGCATCAGTGTCCCGCACATCGTCGGTCATCACCTCTTGATGCCCCTGCTGCCGGCCTTCGTCGCACGGTATCCCGAGATCGAGCTGGATATCGACTTTGAAGACCACGTCACCGACCTGGTGAGTGAAGGGGTGGATGTCGCTGTTCGTAGCGGCGAACTTGCCGATACCCGCTTGATTGCCCGACATCTCGGGGAGCAGCATTTTGTTGTTTGCGGAAGCCCTGCCTATTTCGATCGCCACATTCTTCCGACGACGCCGGCCGACCTTGCTTTACATGCGTGCATCCATTTTAAATATCCCACAAGCGGCCGGCTGGCGCCCTGGGCCTTTGCTCCTTCAAGCGAAAAGCTGATCTTGCCCAGGAGCCTGATCTTTAACAATACAGACGCGAGCTTACGGGCGGCGTTGGACGGCTTGGGGATCGCTCACCTGCCCATCTATGTCGCGGCGGCTCACATCCGCGCAAGATTGCTTGTTCCCGTGCTCACCTCACATATGGTCCCGTTTGGCTCTTTGTCGCTCGTCTGGCCGTCCAATCGCCAACTGTCCCCAAAGGTCCGGGCATTTGTGGACTTCGTGGCCGAGCATCTCGCAGCACGACCGAATGCTTTCGAAGCAGCGGCGGAGCTGAAGCGAAACTCCTAAGGTCAGCGATAAGCTATCCATAATTAGACGTCGGGAACGATTCTGTCGCGAACTTGCTCTCGAAAACTCGATTTGAGCCACCGACTTTCGCGGCAGAAGCCATCCGCATTTTTGTCGCTGATCAGCCTTGCGATCTCACTTTGAAAACAGACCTCAATCTTCCTTGAGTTCGCCCTCAAACGTCGAACTGATAGCTTTTCGGAATATAGCGAAAACCTTCCGGCTGCTTCTCCACGAAGCCGACGGCGGGGAAAGGCATGTGGAAGCCGAGGAAGGGGATGCGGTCGGCGGCGATCATGTCGAAGATGCGGCGGCGTGTCTTTGCCGCCTGCGGCTTGTCCAGATCAAAACGCACGTCCCAGTCCGGGCGGCCGAGCGACAGGACATAGTGGTTGGCGGTGTCGCCGGTCATGACGAGCTGCCTGCCGTCGGATTCCAGATGGAAAACGAGATGGCCGGGCGTGTGGCCGGGCGCCAGCATGGCGGTCATGCCGCTGACGATCTGGTCGCCATCCCTAAGGAAGGTCATCTTCTCGGCGAAGGGCACGACATTGGCAAGCACAGCCTTATGCCCGCCTTCCGCCGGCGTTCCCTCGCGCGCCTTGTCGGTCCAGAACCCATACTCGATCTCGCCGGCAACGTAGCGAGCGTTTGGAAAGGCCGGGCCATCCTCCTCCATCAATCCGTTGATATGATCGCCGTGCAGATGCGTCAGCGCAACGACGGTAACCTGTTCCGGCCTGTAGCCGACGGCCTTCAGCCCCTCGCGAAAGCGACCGAGGCCACGCGCGCGTCCAGCCGCACCAAAGCCGGTATCGACGACGATCACGTCGGAGCCGGTATCGATGATGGCGGGCGCATAGCTGTTCACAAGCTTTTCCGTCGGCAGGAAATTCTGCTCCAGCAGCTTGCGAACCGTATCGGGCGTCTGGTTTGTGCCGAAAGTCTCCCAGGGATTGTCCATGATGCTGGCGCCGTCCTTGACGACAGTGATGGTACAGGATCCCAATTTGAACTGATGCGTGTCTGGGGGCGGGACGGCAGTCATGATTTTCACTCCTTCTGCTGATGCGCGGCGTAAGCCACGCCTATCGCCGCCGCCGGCAGCAACGGTTCGGGAGATCATTCTGTCCGGCCAAAATTTTCGTCATGACAAGACAATCCAATTCCGCTAATACACCGACGACGTTTTATGCGTTTAGCATTTACATGCTCTCAGCATATGTCAAATCCTGCGTTCCGCGGCATGCGACGGCGGCTATCACGAAGACGTGACCCCAAGCATTCATGGAGCAATATCCGGGATTGGCAGCAGCCTCGCATAGGACTACAGAGCGGCTGATCGCACTACAGCACCGCGCGTCGCATGTGAGGCGCCAGGCGCTGTAGCACCTTCAATCTGCTGCATAATTCCTTAAATCGATTCCGATTTTAAGGAATTATGCAGTGGGCGACAGCCTTCCCGAAGACAGACCCATCAAGGCAGATGCCTATGAATCGCATCGTTCCATTGATCCTCGCCGTCGCACTCTTCATGGAACAGATGGATTCCACCGTCATCGCGACAGCGCTGCCGGCCATCGCCAACGATCTCCATGTCGGGCCGATCACGCTGAAGCTGGCGCTGACCTCCTACATGGTGTCGCTCGCCGTGTTCATCCCGATCAGCGGCTGGATGGCGGATCGCTTCGGCGCGAAAAACATCTTCCGCATCGCAATCTGCGTCTTTGTCATCGGTTCCATCATGTGCGCCTTTTCGGGCGGCCTGCTCGAATTCGTCTTCGCCCGCTTCCTGCAGGGCGTCGGCGGGTCGATGATGACGCCGGTCGGGCGCCTCGTGCTGGTGCGCACCACGCAGAAAAGCGACCTGGTTTCCGCCATGGCACTGCTTTCGATTCCCGCGCTCGTCGGCCCGCTTGCCGGCCCGCCGCTTGGCGGCTTCATCACCACCTATGCCTCCTGGCACTGGATCTTCCTGATCAACGTGCCCGTCGGCGTCCTCGGCGTGATCTTGGCTTCAATCTTCCTGCCTGAGGTGAAAGCGACCAAGCCGCCGAAGCTCGATGTCATCGGCTTCCTTTTGACATCCTTCGCCGCATCCGGCGTCGTCTTCGGCATGTCCGTCATCAGCCTGCCGGCGCTGCCGCCTTATATCGGCATCTCCGCCATCGTCATCGGCTTTGTCTGCGGCGTTCTTTATGTCGGCCATGCCCGCCGCCACCCGGCACCGATCCTCGACCTGTCGCTGCTGAAGAATATCACCTTCCGCGCCTCGGTCACCGGCGGCACGCTGTTTCGCATCTGCATCGGCGCCATGCCCTTCCTGACACCCTTGATGCTGCAGCTCGGCTTCGGCCTCAATCCATTCCAATCCGGCCTAATCACTTTTGCCGGCGCGATCGGCGCGATTTCGACGAAGTTCATCGCACGCCGGGTCTTTACCGCTGTCGGCTTCAAGACGGCGCTGCTTTCGGCCGCTGCGATCACGACTATCACCACGATCTGCACCGGCTTTTTCCAGCCCTGGACGTCGCACCTCATCATCATCGGCATCTTGCTGATCGGCGGCTTCTCGCGCTCGTTCTTCTTCACCGGCGTCAATGCGCTTGCCTTTGCCGATATCAGCGACAGGCAGGCGAGCCAGGCAACATCGATGAGCTCCGTCATGCAGCAGATCAGCCTGGCGCTTGGCGTCGCCGTCGCCGCCATGATCCTGGAGGCCTCCACCTTCTTCAGCGGCACGCAACTGCAGGTGCGCGATTTCCATATCGCCTTCTTCTGCATCTCGGTGCTGACCGTGCTTGCAACCATCCCCTTCATCCGGATGGATCGCAGCGCCGGCGCCATGGTTTCCGGCCACAAGGCCGGCCTGAAGCGCGTCGCAACGCTGCAGCCGCAGGTGGAACAGACGGCCGCAAAGTGATGATGCGGCCCTTATCGTGCTTCAGCCAAGCGGCAGCGCAGCGAGGGTTTCGTCAGTTTAGCGATTGAGGATAGTCGGATCTAGCGATCGGCGACGGATTCCTCTTCTTCCCTCTCACCTTCCGGCTTGCGTCCCTTGAAGCCTTTCGCTAGCAGGAACATTTCCACCGACTCGGCTCTGGATGCGCCGGGCTTCACATGGATGACCTGACGGAAATTCTGCTTGAGGAAAGTCAGCAGATCGCGCTCCGTGCCGCCCTGGAAGGTCTTGGCAAGGAAATGTCCGCCTTCGGCCAGCACCTCGACGGCGAAATGCGCCGCCACTTCGCAGAGATGCATGGTCCGCAGATGGTCGGTGCGGTGATGGCCCGTCGTCGGCGCCGCCATATCGGATATCACGAGATCCGGCGTGCCGCCGACGGCATCGATCAGCCTTTGCGGCGCCGTCGAATCAAGGAAATCGAGCTGCAGGATGCTGACGCCGGGGATCGGCGCCATCTCAAGAAAATCAATGGCGGCGACGCGGATATCCTCTTCGGTCGATGCGGTCACCTTGGCCGCGATCTGCGACCAGCTGCCGGGTGCCGCACCCAGGTCGATGATGCGGCGCGCACCTTTCAGGATCTGATGCTTCTCGTCGATCTCCAGCAGCTTGAAAGCGGCGCGGGCGCGATAGCCTTCAAGCTGGGCGCGCTGCACATAGGGATCGTTGATATGGCGCTGCAGCCATTGCCGCGAGGAGGCCTTCAGTTTCTTCTTCTTGACGCGCTGGCCGAGCTTGCGGCCCGTCCGGTTGCCGGCGATAGTTGGCTTGGTCACGTCTGCGGCCCCTTCATATCCCTCGGTCGATGACCTCGGCGCGAGCGGCCTCGCCGCCACACGCCGTCGTCTGCCATCATGTCGGTCAGCAGTCCCTCGCGCAGGCCGCGGTCGGCAACGCGCATGCGCGGGCTCGGCCAGCGGCGGCGGATCGCCTCCAGAATGGCACAGCCGGCGAGGACCAGATCGGCGCGATCCGGCCCGATGCAGGGATTGGCGGCGCGGCCGGCAAAATCCCAGGACAAGAGCTTCGCCTGCATCGCGCTCACTTCGTCATCCGAAAGCCAGACGCCGTCGACCCGGCGACGATCGTAGCGCGGCAGATCGAGATGAACGCCGGCAAGCGTCGTCACCGTGCCGGAAGTCCCGATCAGATGGAAGTCGCCGCTGTCGCGTGCGGCACCCTGCACCGGCGGACAATCGAAACGCTCGAGCATACGCTGGACTTCGCACACCATCGTCTCGAACAGCTCCGGCGTCACGTCGCGTCCACCATGTCGCTCGGAGAGCGTCACGACGCCGACGGGCAGCGAAGTCCAATGAGTGATGTGATTGGCAAGCCGGCTGGAGCGATTCTCGCCGATGCGGATGACGGCAATCTCGGAAGAGCCGCCGCCGATATCGAACAGCACGACGGAGCGCGCCTCGGGTCCCACAAGCGACGAGCAGCCCGAGACGGCAAGCCGCGCCTCGGTCTCGCGGTCGATGATTTCGAGCTGCAATCCGGTCTCTTCGGTCACGCGCGCAAGGAATGCCTCGCCATTGTCAGCAGCGCGGCAGGCTTCGGTCGCGATCAACCTCATGCGGCGGATTTCGCGGGCCTTCAGCTTGGCCGCGCAGATGCGCAGCGCCTCCACAGCCCGATCCATGGCATCGCTCGAAAGGCGTCCGCTGGCGCCGAGCCCTTCCCCGAGGCGCACGATTCGGGAGAACGCGTCGACCACCCGGAACTGCCCCGGACGGGTCGGCTGCGCGATCAGCAGGCGGCAATTGTTGGTGCCGAGATCGAGGGCGGCATAGAGATCGAGCGGCCGGGAATCAGCCTCGGTAAAATGATGCTGCCCCTGGCCTTCGCGCCGCGGCGGCGATTGCCGGCTCTGGCGATGATCGTCATGGGCCGGAGCGTGGGCGTTTGCCGGCATGTTCGCGGGAGCGACGATCTGCGCCGTCTTCTCATGCGCCAATGGCCGGCCCTGCAGGCCGCGCTTGCTGCGGTGCTTGCGGCGATTCTTGCCGCTCTTGTGCGATGAGGGATGGCCGTGATCCGCTGCCGCACGGTGTTCCGGCGCGGATGAAAACTGCTGTTGTGTTTGGGAAGCGGATTGCGCGCCACCATGGGCTGCGCCGCGCGCACGGCGCCGACGCTTGCGTTTTCTGGCCGGCGAGCCGGCGTCATCCTCTGCTGGGCGTTGCGCCGCCTGGCTGGACTTGCCTGCCTGGCTGGCTTTCGCAGAATGAGCGTTCGGGCGGCCATGGCTGCGCTTACGCTTCGCACGCCGGGAGGATTTACCCTTCCTGCGCTCTGCTACCGACGCCCCGTCTGCCTGCGGCGCTAGGCCGCTGTCGGGGTCACTCACGTATCTTTTCCACCGCGCCGCGCAAGGCCCTAGGGCATGCTGCAGGCGCTCGTTCGATTTTCGTTGGGCAGAGAATACCAGCAGGATGGGTTTTCGCCAAATTCTTTTTGAATCGCGCCAATTTAGCCGCGCGCGGAACAGCTCTCAGGCGACCAGGTGTGCCCGGACATCAGCCGCAAGTTGCTGCATGCGATCGATCGGCGCATGGCCGATCAGCATGAAGGCATGGCTGGGGCTCGACCAGTAGACGACATTCATGCCCTTGCGATTTTCCATGTCCGGCGCGGCCGCACCCCTGGCGGATTGGACGATGCAAAGCGCCATGGGGCCGCTTTCCGGATCGAGATAGGCGATTTGGGCCAGCGGCTTGCTGTCGTAATTCAGGATTTGGGCGCGCTTGAATTCGACGCCCGGCATCGCCACGGCTTCCGGCGCCAAAGACAAGCCCAGCTTGGCACCGACCTCATTCAATTGCGCGACCTGTTGCATACGGTCGCCGGCCGGGGCGCTGAGCGTATCCGCCGTATAGAGCGAAAGATATTCCGCGACCACGGCACGCCACTCGGTCTCTTCATCCGGCTTCGAAAGCCGATGGCCAAGGCCGATCACGGCGCGGTCGACGGCAATGGCGGCGACGAAGCTCGCGGCAACCGCGGCCAGGAAACCACGGCGACCGATGCCGGAAGCCCGCGCCTTGCTCTCCTTTGCTGGAGGAATAGCCGCAAGCATGGCCTCCAGCTTCGCAGCCGGTGCCTCGGCAAGCATTGGCTCGAACGCTGCCCTGAAGGGCAGCGTGCTGCGGGACAGGAAGTCGAAACGCTCGGCAACACGCTCGTCGTCGGCGATCAATCGTTCGATCCGCTCGCGCTCGGCGGCATCCAGCTCGCCATCGATGAAGGCGGTGAGCTGCTCGTCCGAGGGCATCTGTCCTTTATCCAATTCACTCATTTCCATTCCCCAGTCGCCCACCTCCGGAAGATTTTCCGTCAGCCACCATCCCCATGCCATCAGCGAGTTTTGCCCGCGCCGCCGCCAGCCGGCTCATGACCGTTCCGATCGGCACCTCCAGAATCTCGGCCACTTCACGATAGGAAAGCCCCTCGACATAGGCGAGAAATACCGCGGTGCGCTGCGCCTCCGGCAATGCCTGCACGCGCTGCAATACCTGCCCAGCCAAAATATGCGTTTCGGTTTCCTGCGCGCCGTCGAAAACCAACGTTTCGTCGGCATCGACGAAGCCTTGCCCCATTCGCACACGGCGCGAGCGGACCTCGTTCAGCCATATCGAATGGAGGATGGCGAACAGCCAGCGATCGAGCCGTGTGCCCGATGTGAACTGAGCGGCCCGCTCCAGAGCCCTGACGCAGGTCGCCTGAACGAGATCGTCGGCCACGTCCCGCTGACGCGACAGCACTACGCCATAGCGCCATAGCCGCGTCAAATGCTGGGACAGGCCCGTCCTGATATCCTCTTCGCTCGCTATGACATCCTCCGCCGCATTCGCATGTCCGGAAGCCGCCGACCTTTTCGGCGGCCTCGCAACTGTCGGACTATAAGCAGAAATTGCGCTACGAGCGACCGGCATCACTCCCATATTTCTCGCAAAGCTCCCTGCTTACCGTCTTCATCGTTGACCCAGGCCCGCCGTTACAGGCTGGACGGATTCAGGATCGCGGCATGAAGATCGCGATATTCCTCGCAGCTCGTATTGCCGCAGAGCGTCTTGATCGTGCTCAGTTGGTCCTTGGCGAGATCCATCTGGCCCTTGATGACGTAGGCTTCACCGAGATACTCGCGAACCAGCGTGTACTTCGGGTCCATGGCGACGGACTTCTGGTAGTAGGAAATGCCCTCGTCCGTGCGTCCGAGCTTACGGGTGGCATAGCCGCGATAGTTCAGCGCCTCGGCCGTATTCGGGTTCTTCATCGTGTCCAGAACCGCCAGGGCTTCTTCGTAGCGATGATCCTTCTTGGCCAGCGAATAGGCATAGTCGGCGCGGTTTTCATCGGTGACGTTGGCGCTCTGCTGCTTGACGCATTTCTTCGCCTTCTGATCGTAGATCTCACCCTTCTTGCAGGTCGGCGTCGTGCTGGAATCGTCGCCGGCCGCAAAAACCGGAACGGCGAAAGCGCCGAGGGTCAGGCCTGCACCGAGGGCGATGGAAGCCAGGCGAAATGCTTTGGTCGTCATGAACTGTCTCCTTGGCAAAATGAACGTTGCGAGGAGAGAACACACCGTCCGGACATTTTATTCGGAGGGCGCGCGAATTTTTTTCTGATCATCCCTGGGGCCGAGCGCCGTCACTCTTTCGTGACTGTTCCGGCATCGAATAGACCGTCGCCATTGCGTGTTTCCACCACATGCCCCTCAAGGGCACAGGAGAAACCCGTGACCGATAGCATCAAACTTCTAAGCCTCGCCGTAGCAACACCCGACAACATCATCCCTCAAACGGAAGCCGCCGAGACGGCGAGCCGTCTGTTCTCGGATCGCTTTCAGGATTTCAAATATCTCGCCCGCGTGTTTGAGAGCACCGGCATTCGCCAGCGCCATCTGGCGCGGCCGCTTTCCTGGTTCGAACAGCCGCATGGCTGGCAGGACCGCATGGCCGCCTATGCGGAGGTGGCCTCCGAACTTTTCCGCCGGACAGCGACTGCGGCGCTGCAACGCGCCGGCCTTGAAGCCAGGGAGGTCGACTGCGTCGTCACGGCCTCGTCCACCGGGCTTGCAACGCCGAGCCTTGAGGCTCGGCTCGCCGGCGAGATGGGCTTCCGCGGCGATATCGAACGCGTGCCGATCTTCGGGCTCGGTTGCGCAGCCGGCGTATCCGGCCTTGCCGTCGCGACGAAGATGGCAAGAAGTCGGCCGGGCGCCGTCGTGCTCTTCATCGCGATCGAACTCTGCTCGCTCGCCTTCCGCCTGGACGAGCTGACGCGGCCCAACATCATTGCCACGGCGCTGTTCGGCGATGGAGCGGCGGCCTGCGTGCTGCGGGCCGGCGAAAGCGGCATCGCGGAGATCGAATCGACGGGCGAACATCTCTTTCCCGACAGCCTCGGCATCATGGGCTGGAAGATCGACGATACCGGCTTCGGCATCGTGCTGGAGCAATCGCTGCCGGTCTTTGCCGAAACACATCTGAGGGGTGCGGTTGCCGGCATTCTGGAGCGATCGCGGCTTTTGATCTCGGATATCGACCGCTTCATCTGCCATCCCGGCGGAGCCAAGGTGCTGATAGCGCTCGAAAAGGCGCTCGGCCTCCAAGAGGGATCGCTCGATATCGAGCGCGAGGTGATCGGCGACTATGGCAATATGTCCTCCCCCACCGTGCTCTTCGTGCTGGAGCGCATGATCGCGGCCGGACTTCCGTCCCGCTCGGCATTGCTCGCCATGGGTCCCGGCTTCTCGGCAAGCTGCATCACCTTGAAGAGGGCCGCCTGATGCTGTGGCTATCGATCGCGCTTCTGACCTTCGTGACGCTGCAGCGTCTGGCGGAACTCATCTATGCAAGGCACAATACCGCCGCCCTGCTTGCCCGCGGCGCCAGGGAATATGCCTCGGAACACTATCCCTTCATGGTGGCGCTGCATGCGGCCTGGCTGATCGGGCTTTGGTTGTTCGCCATCGGCCGGCCAATCGATCCCGGCTGGTTCCTGCTCTTCATGCTGTTGCAGGGACTGCGTATCTGGGTGCTGGCGACGTTGAAGGGACGATGGACGACGCGCATCATCATATTGCCGGGCGCCGCTCTCGTGACCAGCGGACCCTATCGCTTCCTCAGCCATCCGAACTATGCGATCGTCATCGGCGAGATCGCAGTACTGCCCCTCGCCTTCGGTTTGCCTGTCTTTGCCGCAATCTTTTCGCTGCTGAACGGCATCATTCTCGCCATCCGCATCCGCGCCGAAAACGCCTGCCTGAAACAGAGTGCGGCCTGACCCGCATTTTTCAATTGCGCCGCTGAAATTTGGCAGGCATTTTCGATGCTTAGATCGCGCGCCGGGCACTGGCATTCACTGCCTTTGAAGGTCGCGCGGCAATGCAATAGGCATGCGGATAGCAGGATAAGATGACAAAGGACGCAATCGTTCTCGGTGCGGGCATCGTCGGTGTTTCGACGGCAATCCATCTGCAGCGGCGGGGACGGCAAGTCGTCCTCGTCGACCGCCAGCCGCCGGGCCAGGGAACATCCTTCGGCAATGCCGGCCTCATCCAGCGCGAGGGCGTGGTGCCCTACGGCTTTCCGCAGCAATTCGGCCTGCTGCTGCGCTATGCTTTCAACAATCGCATCGACGCCCATTATCATCTGCGCGCCCTGCCGGCGCAGATCGCCTTCCTCGCCCGCTATTGGTGGAATTCCAATACGAAACGCCATGAGATGATTTCGCGCGCCTACGCGCCGCTGATCGAACATTCCGTCAGCGAGCATAACGATCTCATCGAAGCCTCGCATGCAGAGGAGCTCATTCGCAAGAACGGCTGGGTGGAACTGTTCCGTTCGAACGAGAAGCGTGACGCGGAATTTGCCGAGGCCGAGCGCCTAAACCGCGAATTCGGGATCGGCTACGACGCTTTGAGCGGTCCGGAGGTCGCAGCAGCGGAGCCGCATCTGAGGGGCAGCTTTGCCGGCGCCCTGCGCTGGCGCGATCCCTGGTCAGTGCTCGACCCGCACGGGCTGACAGCAGCCTATCGGCGATATTTCGAAAGCATTGGCGGCCGCGTGACGACCGGGGATGCCGTCTCGCTCGGAATGGCCGGCTCAGGCTGGCGAATGGTGACGGCGGAAGGATCGATCGAGGCGGAGGATGTCGTCGTCGCACTCGGCCCGTGGGCCGATATCGTGACGAAACGCTTCGGCTATGCCTTCCCGCTCGGCGTCAAGCGCGGCTACCACATGCATTACGCCACCGAGGGCAACGCCGTCCTCAACAACTGGACACTCGATGCCGAGCGCGGCTATCTGCTGGCGCCGATGAGCCGCGGCATCCGGTTGACAACCGGTGCCGAATTCGCCCTGCGCGATGCACCCAAGACACCGGTCCAGCTCGATCGCGCCGAGGCCGTCGCGCGTGCCACCTTCCCGCTTGGCGAACGACTGGACCCGGAACCCTGGATGGGCGCCCGCCCCTGTACGCCCGACATGATGCCGATTATCGGCAAGGCCCCGCGCCACAATGGTCTGTGGTTCGCCTTCGGCCACGCGCATCACGGACTAACGCTCGGGCCGGTGACGGGCCGCGTGCTCGCCGAACTCATCACCGGCGAGAAGCCCTTCATCGATATTTCCGCCTATGCGCCGGACCGATTTGCCCCTTGAGCCTTTGGCTTAGAGGATTGTCCGGAGGCTTTTGACGGAAGCTTCGACAATGCCTTCGATCGTATCGTCGATATCGACAGTCACGACACCGGCTTCGCCGGTCGGCACTTCCAGCGTCTGCAGCTGGCTTTCGAGCAATGACGTCGGCATGAAATGCCCCTTGCGCTCGCCCATGCGCTTCGTCAGCAGCTCCTTCGAGCCTGCGAGATAGATGAAATAGAGATGGCCGCCGGCAGACGCCCGCAGGCGTTCGCGATAGACGCGCTTCAGCGCCGAGCAGGTAACGACAACGCCTTCGCCTTTCGCAAGGCTTGCCGATATTTCCTGGCCGATCTTTTCCAGCCAGGGCCAGCGATCCTCATCGGTCAGCGGAATGCCCTTGCTCATCTTCTCGACATTGGCGGCCGGATGCAGCGCATCGCCTTCGATGAAATGGATGCCAAGCTTGGCCGCGACACCCTCGCCGATCGAGGATTTGCCGCTGCCGCTGACACCCATGACGATGATGGCAAGGGGAATGTCTTGATTATCGCGCATAAGGCCTGTCCGGAATGATTGACTTGAACCGGGCACGACCGGTCTCGCCAGCCGTGCCCGACTCACAACTTGGATCAATCCAGCGGAAAGAAACAGGAAAATTTATGCGTTCCCTCGCCCGCCAGTTCCGGTTCGACCTGCCGGCATTTGTCCTGGGCACGCCAGCAACGCGGGTTGAAGTGGCATCCCTTCGGCGGATTGAGCGGCGACGGCAGCTCGCCCTGCAGGCGGATGCGGTTCTTCTCGCGCTCCGGATCGGCGATCGGCGTCGCCGACAGAAGGGCTGCGGTGTAGGGATGGCGCGGCCTGTTGAAGACTTCTTCCGCCGTGCCGGTTTCGACCGGGCGGCCGAGATACATCACCATCACGTCGTCGGCGATATGGCGCACGACGGAGAGGCCATGCGAGATGAAGAGATAGGCAAGCCCCATCTCCTTCTGCAGGTCCATCAAAAGGTTCAGAACCTGCGCCTGGATCGACAGATCGAGCGCTGAGACCGGTTCGTCGAGCACAAGCACCTTCGGCCGCAGCATGAGGGCGCGTGCAATGGCGATACGCTGGCGCTGGCCGCCGGAGAACATATGCGGGTAGCGATCGTAGTGCTCGGGCCGAAGGCCGACGCGCGCCATCATTTCCTCCGCCTTGCGGCGGCGGGTGGCGGCATCGTCGTCGGTGTTGATCTTCAGTGGCTCCTCCAGGATGGAGCCGACCTTCTGGCGCGGATTGAGCGAGCCATAAGGGTTCTGGAATACGATCTGCACGGCACTGCGCAGGCTACGGTCGCCGAGCTTGGCGGGCTTGCCGTCGATCAGCAGCTCACCAGCCGTCGGATTTTCGATCATCGTCACCAGCCGGGCAAGCGTCGACTTGCCGCAGCCGGATTCGCCCACGACCGCAAGCGTGCGCCCCGACTGCAGGCTGAAGCTGACGCCGTTCAATGCCTTGACGGTCGCCTCCGGTTTGAAGCTGCCGCGCTTGACGGTGTAGAACCGGGCGAGATCGCGCCCTTCGAGAACAGCGCCGGTCATGCGGCACCTCCTGCTTTTTGCGTGGGGGCAATGCCGGGATGGCCGAGCGGCTTGCCATGTTCCAGCGGATAGTTGCAAAGGGTCAGGCCGAGTTCGGCGCCCTGACGCTTGACGCCCTTGTCGCATTCCGGCGTTGCGAAGGAGCAACGGGGCGCAAAGAGACAGCCTCTGGGACGATCATGCTGGCCAGGAACCACACCGGCAATCGACGGCAGGCGCTCGCCGACTTCGGCACGCTCCGGCAGAGCCGATAGAAGGGCTGCCGTATAGGGATGATGCGGATCGCGGAACAGCTCCTTGACGGGCTGCTCCTCGACCTTTTGGCCGGCATACTGCACCTGCACGCGCTCTGCCGTTTCGGCAACGACGCCCATGTCATGGGTGATGAGCACGAGCGCCATGCCCTGCTCCCGCTGCAGGCGCACGAGCAGATCGAGGATCTGCGCCTGGATCGTCACGTCAAGCGCGGTCGTGGGCTCATCGGCGATCAAAAGCTTCGGATTGCAGGCAAGCGCCATGGCGATCATGACGCGCTGGCTCATGCCGCCGGACATCTGATGCGGGAAGTTCGACAGCCGATCCTCGGGCGCGGGAATGCCGACCAGATTCAGAAGCTCGATCGCGCGCTCGCGACGCGCCTTGCGGTCGAGCCCCATGTGGATGCGCAAGGTCTCGCCGAGTTGGAAGCCGACCGTGAAGCACGGATTGAGGCTCGACATGGGCTCCTGGAAGATCATCGCCATGTCCTTGCCGATGATCTTGCGGCGCTGGCGCGAGGAGATGCCGCGCAGATCCTTGCCATCGAACATCATGCGGTCGGCGGTGATCTTCGCCGTCCAGGGCAGAAGCCCCATCATGGCGAGCATGGAGACCGACTTCCCGGAACCGGATTCACCGACGATCGACAGGATTTCTCCCTTGTCGCAGGTGAGCGAAACGCCATCGACCGCCCGGAACAGGCCCGACGATGTCTGGAATTCAACGGAGAGGTTTTCAATATCGAGGAGTGCCATTACGACCTCTTCAGCTTCGGGTCGAACGCATCGCGCAGGCCGTCGCCCATCAGATTGATGGCGAGCACCGTGATCAGGATGCAGAGACCGGGGAAAGTAACGAGCCAAGGGTTGCTCTGGAAGAATTCACGCGAATCCGCGAGCATCGTGCCCCATTCCGGCGTCGGCGGCTGCGCGCCCTGGCCTAGGAAGCCGAGGGCTGCGGCATCGAGAATGGCGGCCGAGAAGGCGAGCGTCGCCTGCACGATCAGGGGACCAAGGCAATTCGGCAGGATCGTCTTGAACATCAGCCGCAGCGGACCGGCGCCGGCAACACGTGAAGCGATGACATATTCCTTGTCGCGCTCGGACATGACGGATGCCCGCGTGAGACGAACGAAATGTGGCTGGTTGACGATGGAGATCGCAATCATCGCATTGGTCAGGCCTGGGCCGAGGATTGCCACCAGCACCAGGGCAAGCAGCAATGACGGGATGGCAAGAATGATGTCCATGATACGCATGATGATCGTATCGGTGCGGCCACGAACATAGCCGGCGACAAGGCCGATCAGGATGCCGGCGATGGCCGAAAGTGAAGCGACGACCAAGCCGATGAACAGCGAGAACCGCGTGCCGTAGATGAGGCGCGACAGAAGATCGCGACCATTGGCATCGGTGCCGAGCAGGAAGCTGCTGTTGCTGCCTTCCGCCCAGGCTGGCGGCAGGCGCTGCATGTCGCTGCCGTAAGCGGCATCGGGATTGTGAGGCGCCACGAGGCCGGCAAAGATTGCCAGAAACAGGACGAAGAGGAAGATCGCGAGGCCGATGACGGCGCCCTTGTTGCGAGAGAAGTAATACCAGAACTCCGCAAGAGCGGAAGGACGGTCGGATTTGACACTAACCGTTTTGACGCTAACCGTGCTCATGGGGCCGCTCCTAGTGACGAATGCGTGGATTGACGAAGCCGTAGAGCAGGTCGACAGCAAGATTGACGAGCATGACGATGCCGGCGATCAGCAACAGGCCACCCTGCACGACCGGATAGTCGCGCTTGAAGACGGCGTCGATCATCCATTTGCCGATGCCCGGCCAGGAGAAGATGCTTTCCGTGAGGATAGCGCCGCCGAGCAGCACGCCGACCTGCAGGCCGATCGTGGTGACGACGGGGATCATCGCATTGCGCAACGCATGTACTGAAACGACGCGCAGCGGCGACAGACCCTTGGAACGGGCCGTGCGCACATAATCCTCGCCCAGCACCTCCAGCATGGCGGAGCGCGTCTGGCGCGCGATGACGGCGAGCGGAATGGTGCCGAGCACGATGGTCGGCAGGATCAGCGAATTCAAAGCGGACCAGAAGGCGCCCTTCTGACCGGACAGAAGGCTGTCGATCAGCATGAAGCCGGTAATCGGCTTGAAGAAATAGATGAGGCCGATGCGGCCGGAAACCGGTGTCCAATGCAGATAGCCGTTGAAGACGATGATCAGCAGCAGGCCCCACCAGAAGATCGGCATGGAATAGCCGACAAGAGCCACGCCCATGACGCTTTGATCGAACCATGTGCCGCGTTTGACGGCGGCGAAGACGCCGGCCGGAATGCCAAGACAGATCGCGAGGATCATGGCGCAGATCGACAGTTCGAGCGTTGCCGGGAAGAAGGTCAGGAAGTCGGTCAGTACGTCGCGCTTGGTGGTGATCGAGGTACCGAGGTCGCCATGCAGGGCGTTCCAGATATATCGGCCGTACTGAACGATCATCGGCTGGTCGTAGCCGAGATCGTGGGATATCTGCGCATGGCGTTCCGGCGACATAACGCGTTCGCCCGACAGCAGCATGACAGGATCGCCGGGAAGCAGGCGGATGAAGGAGAAGGCGACGATCGATACGCCGAGGAATGTCGGGATCAGCACCGCTAGCCGGCTGAGAAGAAATCGCAACATGGCAGATGTCCAAATTTTTCCGGCGGTCAGACAGGGTGTCTGACCGCCGGGTCGCCCGGTCTTAGCCGGGCATTCTCACAGATTTTTCGTTATTCGGCGATATCGACGCCGTCGAAGCGATGAACGCCGACCGGATCCTGGAAGTAGCCGGAGACATTCTTCGTCATCGGGATGAACTCTTCCGAATGGTCGATGGTCATCCAGGGAGCTTCGCGCTTGAAGACGACCTGAGCCTGTTCGTAGAGCTTGGTGCGCTCCTTCACGTCGGCGGTCTGCTTGGCCTTCTTCACGAGATCGTCGAATTCCTTGTTGCACCACTGCGCGCGGTTGTTGCCGCCGACAGCATCGCAGCCGAGCAGCGTGTCAAGGAAGTTGTCCGGATCGCCATTGTCACCGGTCCAGCCGAGGATGGCCGCGCCATCGCGGTCCTTGGCGGAGGAGAGCTTCAGGTACTGAGCCCAGTCATAGGTGACGATCTCGACCTTGACGCCGATCTTGGCGAGGTCTGCCTGCATGAGTTCGGCGGCACGGCGCGCGTTCAGCATGTACGGACGCGAAACCGGCATTGCCCAGATCTTCATGCTGAGATCCTTGACGCCAGCCTTTTCAAGCAGCTTCTTGGCTTCTTCCGGATTGTAGGCGTCGTCCTTCACGTCCTTGTTGTAGGACCACATGGTCGGCGGGATCGGGTTGGTCGCAACCTTGCCGGAGCCCTGGAAGACGGCGTCGACGATGGCCTGCTTGTTGACGGCCATGTTGATCGCCTTGCGAACTTCGACCTTGTCGAACGGCGCAACGAGCGTGTTGTAGGCGAGGTAGGAAACGTTCAGGCCGGCCTGTTCGAGAACCTTGAGGTTCTTGTGAGCCTTCAGGTCCTTGATGTCGGCTGCGTTCGGGTAAGGCATGAGGTTACATTCGCCGGACTTCAGCTTCTGCGCGCGGACGGATGCATCCGGCGTGATCGCGAAGACGAGATCGTCGATCTTTTC
This sequence comes from Rhizobium sp. BK289, assembly GCF_014193575.1. NCBI lineage: Bacteria > Pseudomonadati > Pseudomonadota > Alphaproteobacteria > Hyphomicrobiales > Rhizobiaceae > Rhizobium > Rhizobium sp. BK289. Next base: position 54,626 of record NZ_JACHZO010000008.1, on the reverse strand, counting down.
CTTGCCCTTGAAGTAGGTCTCGTTTGCCTTGTAGCGGATGACGGCATCCGGCTGGTAGGCGACGAAGGTGAACGCGCCGGTGCCGAGCGGCTGCTGGTTCATCTGCTCCATCTTCTTGTCGGCCTGCAGCTTGTCTGCATATTCCTTCGACAGGATCGAGGCGAAGTCCATGGCGAGGTCGGCAAGGAACGGCGCTTCCGGACGGTTCAGGACGAACTTGACGGTGAGGTCATCGACCTTGTCGATCGACTTGATGAGCTTCGGGAAGCCCATGCCGTCGGCATATTCATAGGAACCGCCGGCAACATACTTGGCCCACGGATTGTCCGTACCGAGCTGACGGCCGATCGAGAAAATGACGTCGTCGGCATTGAGATCACGCGTCGGGGTGAAGAAATCGGTCGTCTGGAACTTCACGCCCTTGCGAAGCTTGAAGGTGTATTCCTTGCCGTCGGGGGAAACGGTCCAGCTTTCGGCGAGGCCGGGTTCGATCTCGGTGCTGCCGTGCTTGAATTCGACGAGACGGCTATAAACCGCACGCGAGGAAGCATCAAATGTGGTGCCGGCGGTATAGATGCCGGGATCGAAACCTTCCGGCGAACCTTCCGAGCAATAGACAAGCGTTTTCGACCAGGCGGACGTCGCCATGACAGAAGTCAAGGCTGTCACTGCCAGCAGGACAGAAATCTTTTTCATGATATCGTTTCCCAGGTTTGTTATTCTTCTGAAGCCGTGGACACCACCAGAGGTTCCCATCCGGATCGCGCCGATGGAACTTTATTTTAAGTTTGAAAGCAACAAGCGCCGCCTAAAATTTTTCCAATTTGCAGAGTTTGGAAATTTTTGGACGAAAATGCCTTTGAATTGGTAATATTCTGGCAAAATTTTGCACGGTTTTAGCATATTCAGAATGATTTGATGTTTTCCGTCCGCACTTCGCTAACCGTTTATTGCCCGTATAGGAGGCAATATAAACGAAAATCCGCAGCTACCGGCGGCAGCTGCGGACAAAATCAATCGAACTCGGACGAGTGATCAGGCAGCCGGCGCCGAGATCGCAGGCTTCTTGGCGATCGCCTTGTGATCCGCATCGGTCAGGCCGAGAAGGAAGTTGATCTGCGGCCGGGCCTTGACCAGATCATCGATGGAATATTCGGTCAAAACATCGAAGAAGGCGTTCAGCGCCTTGCGCAGTGCGGAATTGAGACCGCAGCTATCGACCAGCGGACATTCCACCACGCCATCTTCGAAACATTCCGCCATGGCGAAACTGTCTTCGGTAACGCGAACCACGTCGAAAAGGCTGATATCGGTCGCGGGCTTGCCAAGACGCACGCCACCATTGCGGCCACGCACGGTTTCGACAAGACCCGCCTTCGTCAGCGGCTGCAGGATCTTGAAGAGAAACAGCTCGGACACGCTATAGGCCCTGGCAATCTCCGGGATGCGGCTCAGATGGCCTTCATTGGCGGCACAATACATCAGCATGCGCACCGCGTAATTGGTCTGTTTCGTCAAACGCATGCCGATCTCCTGGAATCAAGGCTGCTTAGGGGCTGGACCCGTATATAGTGGCTTTCTTAGTTTTGAACAATTCCAAAATATGAAATTCATATTCACGTTATTCGAAACCTGAGCTCCTCACCCGTTCGGCTTCGCCCCCTTCTCCTTCAGCTCCCTGGCGTAATCAAGGATTGCCTGCTTGCGCTCGGGTGTCCCCGGATGGGTTGAGAGCATGCTGGTGTTGCCATGATCGCCAAGTTTCGTTTCGAGGATATCGAAGAAGCGTGAGAGGGCCGTCGGATCCATGCCCGCCGCCTGCATCAGCTCCACAGAGCGGCGATCGGCCTGAGCCTCGGCCTCGCGAGAATAGGAAAGCGCAAGCAGGCCGCCCCCTTGGGTCAATAGATCCTGAATGCCGGAGCCTACGTCGCCGGCTATCAACAGCACGAGACCTGCAACACCCGCCGCGCGGTAAAGCTGGCGCAGGCTGTGCTTATATTCGACGTGACCGATCTCATGGCCGAGTACGGCAGTCATCACTTCCTTGTCGCCGCCGGCGAGTTCGACCAGTTGATCGGTCAGAACGAGGTTTCCGTCCGGCAGCGCGAAGGCGTTCGGACCGATGAGGCCGCCATCGCGGAAATTCAGATGGTAGCGGCTGGCACCACCTTCCGCGTTTGCGGCTATCGTGGCGAAATCATCGCGAATTTCCGTCTGCTGTGCCGCCGGCAGCTTGCTGGGGCCGAAGGTCACCTGGTCCAATGTCTTCAGCGTCCCTGCCGACATCATCTCCGGCATCACGGGCGGCGTCATCAGCACCGCAACCTCCACCAGGACCGGCAGGGCATAGCGATAAATGACCGAAGCAAGGATGATCGTCGCAAAAGCAAAGGCGACCAGCCGCGGCCGAACGCTCTCAAGCCCATGAATGAAACCACTGCGTCCCTCGCCTCGGCTCCACAGGTAAGCATCGACGGCATCATTATCACGGGTTTCAAAAACCGATTCATTCCCGAACGTGATGCGACGCGGAATGGAGCCGACACGCTGGCTCACTTCGATATCCGACCGGATACCCCAGGCAAGCCGCTTATCTTCCGTATCCTCTTCAGATGAGATCACAATGAGCGACCCGCCGATATCCATCAGCCGGGACGGAACCTCCCGGCTGGAATGCGGCGGATGCCAAACGCCCGTCGCGATCGTCTTCGGATCAGAAGCCAAAGTCGAATCCATCAACATCGAGATATTCCGCGCTGATCGCGCTTCCGGTCGAGCGGATCTGGTCGAACACGACGCCGATTTCGCCATCGACACTGATCGCTGTGTGCTCCGCCAAGAAGCGCTGCATCTGCACCGCAGCCCATGGGCGCATCAAGCCCAGCGTTATAAGCGTCAGCACCGTATTGACAATCACGACCCAAATATATTGCCGGCGACCAAGATTGCTGCGGAGCTGATGGCGGCCATCAATCGTAGCCGCCGACCAGACGATGTTGCGGATCGACGCCCGATAGTAGAGGCCGGCAAATATATATGCGAGCAGGCCAGCGGCAGCTCCCACATGAGCCGAACTGAGGCCGGCACCGGCTGAATTTGCCACAAGGCCGTGGAGACCAATGGCGGCAACAAAGCCGAGCACTAAGCCTCCGCCGATGGCAATTGCGATCATGCCTCCGAAAGCCCTATAGAGCGCACCCAGTGGCGGCTCGGTCGAGAACGGTCGATCACCATAGCGCAGATTATCGAAGATATATTTGTAGAACCAGCGGCTTGCGATCGGAGACAATAGCCCGAGCGATATCACCGTTATAAGAGCGCCCAAAAAGATCGCCTTGAATGCACCGCCATAGGTCCCGACGAAATCGAAGCGCACATTGCGATAGCTCGTCACGCGCGCGTTGAAGCGAAGGCCACGCATGAGAAACCATGGAAATATCACCAGCATGACAGGCCAGATTGCCAAGACTGCCAACGGCGCCACATGTGAAAATATGTTCAGCACGATCAAAAGGCCGAAAACGATCAACCGTCCAATCAGTATCTGCTTGCCCCTGGCGTGATATTCGAAACTATGTCCCAGCAGGACCGTGTTCCCATAGAAATACCGGTTCCGGCGTACCTTCGCCCAGGCCGAATAAATACCCAGCGTAACAATCGTCAGCAGAATATTGACGATCCAGATGCCGAAATATTCGGAGGCGTTGCCCGTAAAGGAAGCCCTCTGGAAAAAGGGCCTTCCGTCCAACGGATAGCTTTGCTCAACAACTGCCATACAGTAGTCCCCACCCCACAAGAGGACGAGCGTTCCCCGGAAGCATGCCATATGAACACGATCAGCCCGGAGGTGTGTTGCGCCACACACAACTCGCCTTACCGTTGCACTTGAAAGCAGGAAATCGAGCGCCGATCAATGGAAAAATATCAGCCGGCGGCATTCGGCCCGCGAAAGAGCAACCAGCTCAGGCAGATGCAACCTGAATGACATGCCGACTTGGATGCTCAGGGCGTCGCAACCCAGACCGCCATTTCGCAGCCGCCCGGCTCGCGAAAATGGAATCGGCGGCCGCCTGGGAAATCAAAGGCGGGCCGGGTGATGACGCCACCGGCGAATTCGACGGCGCGCTGGGCCGCTTCCAGATCGGTGGCGCGCACGACGGGCAAGGGCGTGCCGGCGGCCTCCCCCGCGTCCCCGTCTATGCCGGCATCTATACCGGCCGCCTCGATGACATGATAGGTCGGCCCATAGCTGACAAAACTCCAATCGAAGGCTTCCTCGAAGAAGCGCCGGGTTTTCAGGCCGTCTTTCGATGGAAATTCGAGATAGTCGATCTGATAGGTCACAGGCACAGTGCGGCCCTCCAATTGTTCTCGTTTTGTTCTAGACCAAAACGATGACACAGACAAGATCACTCTATCGAAAACGGGTGCAACAAAAAACCGCCGCCCGAAACGTGCCGGGCGGCGGCCGATAATACCAATGGTGGCGATACTTACTTCATCGTCGGCATGACGAATTCGGCGCCATCCTTGATGCCGGACGGCCAGCGGGCGGTGATCGTCTTCGTGCGCGTCCAGAACTTGATCGAGTCCGTGCCGTGCTGGTTGAGATCGCCGAAGCTCGAGGCCTTCCAGCCGCCAAAGGAGTGATAGGCGAGCGGAACCGGGATCGGAACGTTGACGCCGATCATGCCTATGTTGATGCGCGAGGCGAAATCGCGGGCCGCATCACCGTCGCGGGTATAGATGGCGACGCCGTTGCCGTATTCGTGCTTCATCGGCAGGTCGAGCGCTTCTTCGTAATTCTTGGCGCGGACGACCGAGAGAACCGGTCCGAAGATCTCGGTCTTGTAGATGTCCATCTCGGGCTTGACATGGTCGAACAGCGTGCCGCCGACGAAATAGCCATCTTCATAGCCCTGCAGCTTGAAGCCGCGGCCGTCGACGACCAGCTTGGCGCCTTCTTCGACGCCGCGATCGATCAGGCCGTTGACGCGGTTATAGGCATCCTTGGTGACGAGCGGGCCCATGTCGGCCTTGTCATCGGTATAAGGGCCGATGCGCAGGGATTCGATCTTCGGCACCAGCTTCTCGACGAGACGGTTGGCCGTGTCTTCGCCGACCGGAACCGCAACCGATACCGCCATGCAGCGCTCGCCGGCCGAACCGTAGCCGGCGCCCATCAGGGCGTTGACGGCCTGGTCCATATCGGCGTCAGGCATGATGATCATGTGGTTCTTGGCGCCGCCGAAGCACTGGGCGCGCTTGCCGTTCATGGCGGCGGTGCCATAGACGTAGCGGGCGATCGGCGTGGAGCCGACGAAGGAAACGGCAGCGATATCCGGATCTGTCAGGATGGCGTCTACCGCGGCCTTGTCACCATTGACGACGTTGAGGATGCCTGCCGGCAGGCCGGCTTCGATCATCAGTTCGGCCAGGCGGAGCGGCACGGACGGATCGCGCTCGGACGGCTTCAGGATGAAGGCATTGCCGCAGGCGATCGCTGGCGCAAACATCCACATCGGGATCATCGCCGGGAAGTTGAACGGCGTGATGCCCGCGCCGACGCCGACCGGCTGGCGGATGGAGTACATGTCGATCGCCGGGCCGGCGCCTTCGGTAAACTCACCCTTCTGCAGATGCGGGATGCCGCAGACGAATTCGCAGACTTCCAGGCCGCGAACAATATCGCCCTTGGAATCTTCGACCGTCTTGCCGTGCTCCTTGGAAAGAAGCGTGGCGAGCTCATCCATGTTCTTGTTCAGCAGCTCGACGAATTTGAAGAAGACGCGTGCGCGGCGCTGCGGATTGGTAGCCGCCCATTTGGGCTGCGCGGCCTTGGCATTCTCAACCGCGGCGCGGATTTCCTCGACACTGGCGAGCGCGACGGTCGCCTGCATTTCGCCGGTTGCCGGGTTGCAGACCTTGCTGATGCGCCCGCTCGTGCCGGCGACATGCTTGCCGCCGATGAAATGACCGATCTCACGCATGGATGTGCCTCCTCGTTTTCTTCGATGCTGACAGGATCGCACTTCAATTTGCACAAATCAATGAGCTGATATAAGCAACCGTTGTGCAAAAATTAAAGCCCTCGATGTGCAAATTGGATATGTGAATGGATTGGGATGATGTCCGCATGTTTCTCGCCGTCGCGCGAACCGGGCAGATTCTGGCGGCTTCGAAACGGCTGGGTGTCAACCACGCGACCCTCTCCCGCCGTGTGACGACGCTGGAGGAGCGGCTGAAGACGCGGTTGCTGGTGCGGCGTACCAATGGCTGTGACCTGACGGCGGAAGGCGAGATTTTTCTGCACGCGGCGGAGCGCATGGAAACGGAGATGCTGCGCGCGCAGGCAAGCGTCGGCCATCTCGACAGCGCCATAACAGGGACGGTGCGGATCGGCGCGCCCGACGGTTTCGGCGTCTCATTTCTCGCGCCGCGTCTCGGGCGGCTGATCGCCCGGTATCCGGAGCTGCGTATCCAGCTCGTGCCCGTTCCCCGCTCCTTTTCGCTGTCGCAGCGCGAGGCCGATATCGCGATCACGCTGGAGCGCCCCGAGCAGGGCCGGCTGGTCTCGTCCAAGCTCACGGACTACACGCTCGGTCTCTACGCCTCGAAAGCCTATCTGGCCCAGGCGGGACTACCCGACAGCGTCGAGGCGCTGAAGCTGCATCCCCGCATCGGCTATGTCGAGGATCTGATCTTCACGGCGTCACTGAATTTCTCCGGCGAAATCATGCGCAGCTGGGATGCCTCCTTCGAGATCTCCACCGCCATCGGCCAGACGGAAGCGGTTCGCTCCGGCGCCGGCATCGGCATCCTGCACGATTATATCGCCAGGCAGTTTCCCGAGCTCAACCGTATCCTGCCCGATGTCTCCATCAAGCGGGCCTACTGGACGACCTATCATGAAAGTGCCCGCGACCTCGTGCGCGTGCGCACCGTCGTGGATTTCCTGCAGGAACTGGTGAGCGAAGAGCGGCGGATCTTCTTGTAACGCCCGCACGCGTTACGGCAGCAAGCTGTTCCACCAGCATGGAGGATGCGGCGGAGCCTCGGCTGCGGCATGCTTCGGCGGCTCTTCGTTCTCGTCGGGATTGGGAACGGGAATCTCGTCCGGCAGCCTGTCGGGCTCCGGCTCTTCGACCGGCGGCTCCGGCGTCCATCCGGGGCCGGGCATCGGCGGCTTTTCGGGGATCGGCTCGTTCGGCACCGACATCGGCCTGATCCTTTCGTCTCGTTGCTGATAAGGACAGAACGATGGGAGGCCGGCGGGGTTCCAAGATTAATGTCGTGATATCGGCAAGCGCATCGCCATCCACCAGCACACACCGGCATTATCCGAAATCGCCGGTGCTGGACAACGCGCTCTCAAAGCCTAGTATTTCAGACCTGAGCCAGGGAGCTACGATGATGAGCGACAAGAAGCAGCAGAAACTGAGCGAGAAGGAGCGCAAGGAACAGGACGATTACCTGGAGGAAGCGCTGGAGGAGACTTTTCCCGCGAGCGATCCGATATCGCCCGGTCACGTCTCGAAGAAGCCTGAAGATAAGAAATAGGCTCTGTGGCTGACGGGTCAGCTGTACAAGATGAACAGAGGAGAGAATGGTACGGTTGAGTGGGGTCGAACCACTGACCTCAGGTGCCACAAACCTGCGCTCTAACCAACTGAGCTACAACCGCACATGCCCGCGTCGCCGCGAACGGGGGTGACATACGAGGACTTTAAAATTATTTCAAGTCCTATCTCCCCGCAATATAAAAAAGCTTTGCAGATATCCCAATGATGAAGCCCGGCGGAATACCGGGCAAGCCGGCTTATGCCGGAAATAAAAAGCCCCGCCCCAGGCTTGCACCTGGGAACGGGACGTTCGCGCCTTGGGAGGCTTATTGTCGGAAAATGATCAGGCCTTGAAGGAGGCCATTGCCTTTTCAGCGGCGTCCTTAGCGGGCTTTGCCAGCTTCTCGGCAACCTTCTTGGTGGTGTCCTGGATGGACTTGGCCTGCTCGACGGTGACTTCGGCCTGCTTGCGGATGAAGGCGGTCTGAAGTTCGAAGAGTTCGGCAACGGACTTGACGCGAAGCAGGGCTTCCATGTGAGCCAGCGAGCTTTCGGCATTGGTACGCAGAACGTCGATCGCCTTGAGGCCGATTTCCACGGAACCGGACTGCGCGGTCTGCACGGTTGCCTCAACCGTCTTGCCTGCTTCCTCGGTCGCAGCCTTCAGCTTCGCGAAGGCTTCCTTGGACTGGGCAGCGCCCTTTTCAGCGAAGTCGCGGAAGGTTTCGGAGAACTTGGACGGATCGAATGCCGCCGTTGAAAAAACGTCGTCTTTCTTTACAGTAGCCATGATTACGCTCCTAAAAGGGTCCTCTCTGAGGTGCCCGTCGTGAACTTGTGTGAGGCCTATATAATATAAAAAATTGTGCAGTGCAATATATTTTGTGCGGCGCACAAGGCGTTAACCTTTCCGGCCGAAAAATGGGCCCTTCGCTGGACCGAAAAGCGGCGCGCCGTTATTAATAAACCATTAAAGCAAGAGAGGCGATTACGCCCGCAAAACAGGTTGGAAAATGCCCGCAATTCAATATCCGTTCATTGACATTGCCGTGCATCCCCGCGTCCGGGAACGTTTCGCACGCGGCGAAGCCATGGTCATGTTCTCGACCGGCATGGACCGCGTGCTCTGGGCCAATGGTGCCGGCGCCAACCTCTTCGGCTATGACGTCATCTATGATTTTGTCGAACAAGGACCGAAGCCCGGCGACGTCTCGTTCCGTCAGATCGAGGCAACGGCGCGCGGCCTCGGTGCGGTCGGCGACCAGCGCACATTCCTGATCCGCATGGCCTCGGGCTTCCAGCGGGCTGTTGTCAATGCGGCCGTCGAGCTCATCCGCATCCAGGCCGGCGAAGAGGCGGTCCTGTTTTCTTCTCCGGTCTCATCGAAGCCGCTCGCATCGGCCGAATGCGCCAGGCGCATGATCGACGGGTTCGACGATCCCGATACCCACATGGCGGTCATCGGCCGCGACGGCGATATCATTGCCGCTTCCGCCGGCTTCGGCGCACTCGGCGTGACGCCGCAGACGGCACGGATGCTGACGACCATGGCTGGCGCCCAGCCCGACCGGCTGATCAAGCGGCCGATCTCGACCGGTCATGGCTATTTGCCTGCCGCGATCGGCAAGCTGTCGGAAATTCCAGCCTTGCATCTGCTATTTGTCGTCGAGGCCGCGATGGGCCGCCTCGATCCGGCGGAGGACCGCACCGAAAAGGCAGGCTCCACCGTATCTGCCGTGGTTGAACCGCAGACGGAAGGGGTACGCGAGGAGCTCGAGGCGGCGGCGGATGAGACTGCAAAGCCTGTCGAGGACGTGCCTTTCGGCGATGTCATCGAGGCCGTGGCCGATATCGAGGAACTGGACGAGCCGTCGGAATATCGCTCCGACGAGCAGCAAGAAGCGCCGCCGTATTCGGAAAGCACGGACAAGGATATGCATGCGCCGGTGCTGGCGAATGGCGCCGACGCGGCGGAGGACGAAGCCGCCCTTCATAACGGGACGCCGCAGGAACAGGCGGCAACCAGCGACGAAGAGCCGGCCAAGGATGCTCCGGCGGAAACGCGTGTTGAACAGCCTTCATCGGAAAGTTCGTCCGCCGAGAATCATCCTGTCGAAGGCTTTACCTTCCAGCGCAATGGGCGCGCCACACGTTTCGTGTGGAAGATCGATGCGGCTGGCCGGTTCAGCGAGGTTTCCCGCGAATTCGCCGACGCGGTCGGTCCCCATGCGGCCCAGATTGCGGGCGAGGCCTTCGCCGATGTCGCCCAGCGCTTCAATCTCGATCCGGACCGCAAGATTGCGGAATTGCTCGCGCGGCGCGATACATGGTCTGGCCGGACGATCTACTGGCCGGTAGAAGGCACGAGCCTGATGGTGCCGGTCGATCTGGCGGCGCTACCGACCTATACCCGCAGCCGCGAATTCGACGGTTTCCGCGGCTTCGGCGTCGTACGCTTGGCGGACGCGATCGACGATCCGATGAAACGCGGCATGGATCTCGGCCATCAGGATGACAAGGATGCGGCACGTGCCACCGATCCTTTAGCGGAAGTCGAGGTGGTTTCCGAGGAGCAACCGGCTTCCGCGCCCGAGGCTCCGGTCGCGACGGAAGAGGCGGAGAGCCTGGCGCAGGATACGGCGGAAGATGCTGCCGCCGAGCACCACGAACCGCCTGCCCTGCGGATTTCCGAAACTCCGAACCGGCGTGAATCGGACAAGGTGGTTCGCCTGCACGAGCGCCGGACCTTGACGCAGGCCGGCCTTTCGCTCAGCGAGCAGGCCGCCTTCCGGGAGATCGCGCGACAGCTGGAGCCCTTTGGCAAGCGCACGGAACCGCCTACGGAGCAGCCGCACGACGAACGGCACGAAGACGATGCCGATATCGCCCCGCAGCCGAATGCGGCCGACGAGATCCTGTCGGATATGGAGGAGCCGACTGAGGGAAGCGACCACGTCCAGGACGGGCAGACAACGGCTCCAGAGGCTGGGGAGGATGCATCCAATCCGCTCGAGAAGCTGGCCGAAACCACGGATGGCGACAGCCTTGGGACCGTCGACGGCGCTCAGGCCGAAAATCCGGCCGCTTCCGCCGAGCCGGAGGAGGATTTCGATCCGCTTGACGTCCTGAACACCGCCATTCCGCCGCGCGTGAAGATGCGCACGGGCCTGTCTTCCGAGATCGTCGATCAGTTGCCGCTCGCGATCCTTATCCATGCCGGCGATCGCCTGATCCACGGCAATCCGGAATTCCTGCGGCTGACCGGCTACGAGAACCTAGACGATCTCGAGCAGATCGGCGGGCTGGACGCGCTGCTGCAGCGCAACGACCTGGAAGGCAAGACCGAACAGCCCGGTACGATGATGGTCGTGCGCGCCGACGATGCACTGGTGCCGGTTACGGCACGCTTGCAGTCGATCCGCTGGGAAGATGGTACGGCATTGATGCTGGCGCTGATGCCAGTGGAAAGAAGCGAGCCGCCGGCACCGCCGCCGCAGTCCATTCCCGAAGAGGCACGCCACGAGCGCATCGTCGAGAAAGTCGCGAAGTTGCAGGTGGAGATCGAGGAGCTGCGCTCGACGCTGGAGACGGCAACGGACGGCGTGATCATTATCGGCCAGGAGGGCGAGATCCGCTCGATGAATCGGTCGGCAAGCGCCCTCTTCAATTATGACGATCAGGAAACGCGCGGCAAACCCTTCGTTATGCTGTTTGCCCATGAGAGCCAGAAGGCTGTGCTCGATTATCTCGGCGGTCTTTCGGGCCATGGCGTCGCCAGCGTACTCAATGACGGCCGCGAAGTGATCGGCCGCGAGGCCTCCGGCGGCTTCGTGCCGCTGTTCATGACCATGGGGCGCCTCAACTCCTCGAACGGCTACTGCGCCGTCATCCGCGACATCACGCAATGGAAGCGCACGGAAGAGGAACTGCGCAACGCCAAGCGTGCCGCCGAAACCGCCAATGCCCACAAGACGGATTTCCTGGCGCGCGTCAGCCATGAAATCCGCACGCCGCTCAATGCCATCATCGGCTTTTCCGACATGATGGCCGGCGAACGCTTCGGGCCGATCGGTCACTCGCGCTATATCGAATATGCGACCGATATCGGCCGTTCCGGCCGCCATGTGCTCGACATCGTCAACGATCTTCTCGATATCTCCAAGATCGAGGCGGGCGAGATGGACCTGGATTTCGCCTCCGTCGGCCTTAACGAGGCGATCACCGAAGCGGTGTCGCTCGTGCAGCCGCAAGCCAATAGCCAGCGCGTCATCATCCGCACGGCGTTGTCGCAATCGGTGCCGAATGTCGTTGCCGACCTGCGCTCGATCAAGCAGATCGCGCTCAACATCCTTTCCAACGCCATCCGCTTCACGCCGTCTGGCGGTCAGATCGTGGTGTCGACCGCCTATGAAGGCAATGGCAGTGTCGTGATGCGGATCAGGGATACCGGTGTCGGCATGACGCGCTCGGAGCTCGAGCAGGCCATGAAGCCGTTCCGGCAGGTCTCCACCAATGCCCGCAAGCGCGGCGACGGCACGGGCCTCGGCCTGCCGCTGACCAAGGCCATGGTCGATGCCAATCGGGCGACCTTCGCGATCAACTCAGCTCCGAACGAGGGCACGCTGGTCGAGATCACCTTCCCATCGCCGAGGGTGTTGGCGAACTGAGAGAGATCGCCTACCCCCTATCAGAACCAGAGATCGCGCACGCATCGCCCGTCGGAAGGCAAGTCTTCAAACGTGTCGAGCCCATCGAAATGATCGATCGGCAGGTCGGCGACGAGATCCGGCGGCGCCAGCCGCACGTTGACGGCCATGCGCCGGCGACCATCCTTTTGCAGCCGCAGGCCGCGCCAGCTCACGACGCAGGCGCAGGATGGGCAGAACAATATTTCGAGGGATGGCTTGTCTTTGCCGACGCGGGTGTAGGAGGCGGTCCGGCCAGTGACGGAGACCCGCTCTCCTTCGTAATCATAGGCCCACAGCGTGCCGTAGCGCCGGCAGAGCGTGCAGTTGCAGGCCGTAATCGAGCCTGGATCGCCTTCGAGCCTCCAGCCCGTCTTGCCGCAATGACATGAGCCGATCAGCATGGGCACGCCACTCCATTCACTCCCTGGTCGAAGGCTGCATTCTGCCTCAGTCGCGAGATCCCTGCAAATTACCGGGAGGAGACGAATCTCCACTCCGGGCCACTAGCGCGGTGAGTGTCTCTGCCGTCAGGAAACGAAGACAGTCCAGCCGACGCCCAAAGCGGCGGATGCCAATAAGGTCGATATCACTGACATCTTCAAGCGAAAGATGGCCATCGCTGCCAACAGGGTCAGCATGAGCGAGGGCGGTGAAAGCGACGTCAGGACGGGCACGTCCATCGTCCATGAACCATAGGTGAAACTTGCTGTCTCACGGAACAGCACATGGAGCCCGAACCAAATCGCGAGATTGAGGATGACGCCCACTACCGCCGCCGTTATCGCCGACATGGCGCCGGTCAGCGCGACATTCCCACGCATCTTCTCGATGAATGGCGCGCCCGCGAAAATCCAAAGGAAGCTCGGCAGGAAGGTGACCCATGTCGTCAGCAAGGCGGCAAAGGTTGCTGCCGCGAGAGGGTTGAGGGTACCGGGACTGCGATAACCCGCCAGGAACCCAACGAACTGCGTGACCATGATCAGCGGTCCAGGGGTCGTTTCCGCCATTCCCAGTCCGTCCAGCATCTCGCCCGGCCGCAGCCAGCCCAACTGCTGCACGGCCTCCTGCGCGACATAGGCCAGCACGGCGTAGGCGCCGCCGAAGGTTACGACTGCCATTTCGCTGAAGAATATGCCGATCTTGGAAAAAACGTTATCGGGACCGAGGGTTAGCAGGAGGGCCGCAACCGGAATGAGCCAGGCGACCGCCAATGCACCTGACGTCTTCAGAGACCATGCGAGGTTCGGTCGAGCGTGCAAGGGGATCTCCTCGCCAAGAACGGAGTCGCTATCCTCGAGGATCGTCCCGGAGCCCGACTTGTGTCCGCCACCTATCCTGAAAGCAGCGATCCCTCCGCGAGAGGCGAGATAGCCGATAAGTCCGGCCCCAACGATGATGAGCGGAAACGGAACGTGCAGAAAGAAGATCGCCACGAAAGCTACGGCGGCCAATGCAACCATAACGTTGTTTTTGAGGGCTCGGCTGCCGATGCGGAAGACGGCCTGGATTACGACCGCCAGCACGGCGCATTTGAGCCCGAAGAACATCCCCTCGATGAAGGTCAGGTTCCCGAACAGGACGTAGACATAACTGAGCGCGAGGATCGCCAGGAAGCCCGGCAGCACGAATAGAATACCCGCGATCATGCCGCCCAGGGTCCTGTTCAGCAGCCAGCCTATATAGATGGCAAGCTGATGCGCTTCCGGACCCGGCAGCAACATGCAGTAGTTCAGGGCATGAAGGAACCTATGCTCTCCTACCCATTTCTTTTCATCGACGACGATGCGGTGCATGACGGCGATCTGCCCAGCCGGTCCGCCGAAACTTAGGGCGGCTACACGGGTCCAGACCTTTATGGCTTCGCTGAGGGGAACGATATCCTGTTCAGCCGCGCTTGGTCGCGCGGCCGTGTTCTTTATGAGGTCCGTCATGGTCTCTTATGCCTTCCTCGGGTTGGGCCAATTGTGCGTCTCTTCCGTCGCGTCGCGGCACCAACGATAGAAGGCGTCATACAATGTCATGCCGGCCTCCAGTTGCTCCAAGTCGTCGTTGAACATCCGCGAAAGCCCGAGCGAGGCTGCAAGCAGTCCGGGTGCTTCAGGCGCCAATTCGGGCCGAGATGTGTCCGCGGCACGAACGATGGTCGCAAGGTGAAGAAGAGGCTCGGTGCCGAGGCCGAACTCTTCGACCATGACATCGAAGGTGCACAACTCGCCGCGATGGCTCCAGAAGACATCCTCGATGTCGAAGGGTACCGCCTTGAAGCGATCAGCGACAGCCGTAACTTCGACCGCCGGAACGAACAGGAAGATCGCTGAGGGATCGACGAAGCGCCGGATCAGCCATGGGCAAGCAATGCGATCGATCTTCGGCCGCGCCCTTGTTACCCATACGGTCCGCCCTTTGTCATCGCGAGGGGGCAGTTTCTCTTCGGGGATCAGCGCGCCTCTTGCGCTCCGCCATGCCTCGAAACCGCCTTCAAGAACCTCCGCTTCCTTTCCGAAGATCCGGAGATAAGCGGCAACCCCGTGACCGAGTTTCTGTCCTTTCTGGCAGAGGACGATGGCTGGCCCAGCCAATTCGCTCGCCCAGTCGGTGACCGTCCGATAGTCGCGACGAATCGAGCCGGGAATGAGACGGGGATCGGCAGCGAAATCCTCGTCGGTGCGGACGTCGATGATCGTCGGCAGGTTGGGCGTGCCGATAATACGGTTCAGCTTGTCAGGTGTAATTTCCAGAAATGACGGCATAGCGCGTCCTCCGTTGGCTCGGTTTCACGGACGCGATTCTTCAGCCGTAGCCTCGTGGGGTGATCGCAACCCCATAATTAATTTTCTGCTCGACATTATCCAAATGTCAAGCCGGATAACCGCTTGCTGCCGCTGTTTTCCGAACCATGGACGATGTTCATAGGCCTGCCAGTGATGCTGGGGCCGCATGAATGACTTCGGCCGTGCCGCCAGAATATCTGATGTGTCTCGGCAGTATTAGCGACGACAAACTTAAACTCAGTCGCCTTTTGTGAGATAACTCATCATTGCGACCGACTATTCCGGTCGGTCATTGGGCACATAAGGGGGGATCCAATGTCAACGACGGCAGTAGAAGCAGACGTGGGCGAAGTTTCACCTAATCTGGTGGTCGATGCGATGTTTGCGTGCCGAAAGACGGCTGCCATCGTAGCCGCCATAGAACTCGATCTTTTTACTCTGATCGGTGACGGCAGCAATGCGGCATCCTTGGCGGCCGCAACAAATGCAGCTGAAAGAGGCGTGCGCATTCTGTGCGACTATCTCGTTGTGAACGGCTTTCTCACGAAAACAGGCAATCAATACGCTCTGACACCATCCAGCCGAGCCTTCCTCGACCGGCATTCGCCGGCCTATATGGGCGCGGCCATCGAGTTCCTGGCCGCACCGGAAATCCTCAGGCAGATCCTGGGCGATCCGGCTTCTTATGTCCGCAATGGCGGGTCCATTGGATTGGCAAACATGTCTCCGGACAATCCGGTGTGGGTGAAATTTGCTCGCGGCATGGGCTCGTTCATAGGCGGCAGCGCGATCGGCCTCGCCGCCGAAATGGCCAACTTGCCCATACAGCCAAGGAAGATACTTGATATTGCCGCAGGGCACGGACTTTTCGGGATCGAGATGGCGAAGGCTTTTCCTTCGGCCGAGATCGTTGCAGTCGATTGGGGCTCCGTTCTGGAATTGGCCAAACAAAACGCGCAGCAATTTGGCGTTGCCGAACGCTACAAGCTCGTTCCGGGCAGCGCATTCGAAGTCGACTGGGGCACGGACTATGATCTTATCCTGCTGCCGAACTTCCTTCATCACTTCGACCTGGAAACCTGCGCCGGATTGCTCAGGAAGAGCCGGGCTACCCTGAGCGCCGAGGGCAAGGTGGTTGCGGTGGACTTCGTGCCGAACGACGATCTCATATCGCCGCCCTTCCCAGCCGCTTTCTCATGGGAGATGCTGGCGAGTACGCCAAGAGGCGAGGCCTACACGCAGAAGGACCTGGCCGAGATGGCTAGGCGCGCCGGTTTTCATAATGTGAGGATAAAGCCGCTACCACCATCGCCGGCAAGCCTGATCTTCTTCGAGTAGCAGGCCGGAACACCGGTCTCCTCTTGCCGGGAGATGTGGAGACAGCGCCAAGGGGGTGGCCGCCCCCTTGAACACGGAGATAGAAATTAATTTCCCTGCGCCCGCTCGGCCTTGCGCTTGGCCCTTGAATTCGGTTTGCCTGCTGGCGGGCCGTCGTTCTTGGCGAAGCCCGGCTTGCCGGGCTTTTTCGCCCAGGGCTTCTTGTCGGAGCGCTCGGAAACGCCGCCCTCGCCTGCATGCGCCCGCTCCGGTTTGCGGTCGGACTTCCATTTCGGCTTCGGGCCGTCATTCGAACGCGGTCCCTTGTCGGCGAAGGGCTTCTTCTTTGCGAAGCCGCCTTCCCGCTTGGCCTGCTGGAAATCCGGCATGCCGGCAAGCGGCTTGACGCGGATACCGCGCTCCAGCGTCTTGTCCGGGCCGATGGCCGCGAGGAAGCGCTCGAAACTCTCCTGAGAGAGCTCGACGAAAGTCTCCTCGGGCTGCATCTTGATGGCACCGATGTCGCGCTTGGTCAGGTTGCCGTTGCGGCAGAGCATGGGAATCAGCCAGCGCGGCTCGGCATTCTGCTTGCGTCCGACAGAGAGCGATACCCAGGCTCCATCGGTGAAATCGTTGCGTCCCGCAGACGAGCCCTCATCGCGAGGCGTGACCGGAAAGTCATCCCGACGCGGCTTTCTGCGCTCGCCTTCTGCCGGCACGTCCTGCAATTCCTCGGGCGCGGAGTGACCGGCGCGGTATTGCCGCAGGAACGCGGCGGCGACCTGCTCGGCGCCATGGCGCTGCAGCAGCTGCTGCACGATCGACTGCTCGTCTTCGGCAAGCGCAGCAGTAAAGACGGGATCGGCGAGAAGACGCTCGTCGTCACGCTGGCTCACCTCGTCGGCCGACGGCGGCTTTGCCCAGGTGGCGCGGATGCGGGCGGCTTCCAGCAGGCGTTCGGTGCGACGACGGGCACTCAGCGGCACGATCATGGCGCTGACGCCCTTGTTGCCGGCGCGGCCGGTGCGGCCGCTGCGATGCAGCAGCGTTTCCGGATTGGTCGGCAGATCGGCATGAATGACCAGTTCCAGCCCCGGCAGATCGATACCGCGGGCCGCGACGTCCGTTGCGATACAGACGCGGGCGCGGCCGTCGCGCATGGCCTGCAGGGCGTGCGTGCGCTCGTTCTGGCTGAGCTCACCCGACAGGGCTACGACCGAAAAGCCGCGATTGTTGAACCGCGCCGTCAGATGATTGACGGCAGCGCGCGTCGAGCAGAAGACGATGGCGTTGCGCGCCTCATAGTAGCGCAGCACGTTGATGATGGCGTTTTCCCTGTCGCTCGGTACCACGGTCAGCGCGCGATAGTCGATATCGACATGCTGCTTGGCCTCGGAGGCGGTGGCGATGCGGACGGCATCGCGCTGGTAGTTTTCGGCAAGCTTGGCGATCGAGCGCGGCACGGTTGCGGAAAACATCAGGGTGCGGCGCTCGGAGGGTGCTGCTTCCAGAATGAACTCCAGATCTTCGCGGAAACCGAGATCGAGCATCTCGTCGGCTTCATCAAGCACGACGGCCTTCAGTTCGGAGATATCGAGCGAATTGCGGCGAATATGATCGCAGAGACGCCCCGGCGTGCCTACGACGATATGGGCACCGCGTTCCAATGTCCGCCGCTCCGTACGCATGTCCATGCCGCCGACGCAGGAGGCGATCGTCGCCCCCGTCAGGCCGTAGAGCCATTCCAGCTCGCGCTGGACCTGCAGCGCCAGTTCGCGGGTCGGCGCGATCGCCAGCGCCAACGGAGCGCCGGCGCGGCCGAAGCGTTCGGCACCGTCGAGCAGGCCGGGCGCCAACGCCAGACCAAAGGCAACCGTCTTGCCTGAACCGGTCTGAGCCGAGACAAGGGCATCCTTGCCGGCGAGGCCGGGATCGAGCATCGCCTTCTGTACCGGCGTCAGCGTTTCATAACCACGCTTCGACAAAGCCTCGGCAATCGCAGGAGCGATGCCTTCGAAATCAGTCATCATCTGTCTTTCGGAATTCTTCGCACACCCTCAGGCGGCGATCATCGTGGTTCGCACGTCGCGAACCTCTTCTTCAGGCCTGCACATACTTGTTCGGCAGGCCGATGTACAGAGCAGAGGCGCTTTCCTGCACGGTGAAACGAAAAAAAGGCAGCGAACCGCGCTGCCTTTGAAGTTGATGCTGTCTAAAGCAAGCTCGAGTCGGTGAACTTCATGTCTCGGGAGCCAGGGCGGCTCCAATCCGCTCCAGCTCATGCGAACGGTCTCAAGTTGGCCTTTACCTTTGACCAAGCTTTCTTAACACGGGGTTACCAGCGGAGGGTCATCGTTTGCCCCTCAATTTTAGGGACGAGCTCAGCTTTTGAGTTCTTCCAGCCCGGCAAAGAGATCCAGCGCTTCCGGATTGGCGAGCGCCTCCTTGTTCTTGACCGGGCGGCCATGCACCACCTCGCGCACGGCAAGCTCGACGATCTTGCCGGATTTCGTGCGCGGAATATCGGCAACGGCGATGATCTTGGCCGGCACATGACGCGGCGAAGCGCCGGTGCGGATGCGGGTCTTCATCGCCTTGACGAGATCCTCCGTCAGCGACACGCCCGCAGCAAGCCGTACGAAGAGCACGACACGGACATCGTCGTCCCAATCCTGGCCGATGCACAGCGCTTCCAGAACTTCGGGGATCTGCTCGACCTGATTGTAGATCTCGGCGGTGCCGATGCGCACGCCGCCGGGATTGAGTGTCGCATCCGAGCGGCCATGGATGATGAGGCCGCCATGAACGGTCCATTCGGCGAAATCGCCGTGGTACCAGATATTGTCGAAACGCTCGAAATAGGCGGCGCGATATTTGGCGCGCTCCGGATCGTTCCAGAACATGACCGGCATGGAGGGGAAGGCCTTCGTGCAGACGAGTTCGCCCTTTTCGCCACGCACCGGCTTGCCTTCGTCGTTCCAGACATCGACGGCGAGGCCAAGCCCCGGCCCTTGGATCTCGCCGCGCCAGACGGGCTGCAGGGGATTGCCGAGCACGAAACAGGAGACGATATCCGTGCCACCGGAAATCGAGGCCAGCTGGATATCGTCCTTGATCCCCTCATAGACGAAGGTGAAGCCCTCGGGCGATAGCGGCGAGCCGGTAGAGGTCATCAATCGCAGGCTCGAAAGGTCATGCGACGTCTTCGGCGTAAGGCCGCTCTTGTGAACTGCGTCGATATATTTGGCCGAGGTACCGAAGACTGCGAATTTTTCTTCCTGCGCGTAGTCGAACAGGACGTTACCGTCGGGCGCGAAGGGCGATCCGTCGTAGAGGCAGAGCGTCGCGCCGGCGGCAAGGCCGGTCGCCAGCCAGTTCCACATCATCCAGCCGCAGGTGGTGAAGTAGAAGACCTTCTCGCCCGGCACGACGCCGCAATGCAGGCGGTGTTCCTTGATCAGCTGCAGCAGTGCGCCGCCGGTGGAATGCACGATGCACTTCGGAACGCCCGTGGTGCCGGAGGAAAACAGGATGAACAGCGGGTGGGAGAACGCTACAGGCACAAATTCGACGGCCTTCACCTCGAAGGGCGCGACCATATCCTCAAGAGTTTGCGCATTCGGCGTAGCCGCGACTATCGCGGCGGCATTGCCGGCGTAGGGCACAATGACGGTGGGCGCTTTCAGGCGCTGCGCGATGGCGCTGACCTTCGTAGTGACGTCCTGCAGCTTGCCGCCATACCAATAGCCGCTGCAGGCGATGAAGAGCTTCGGCTCGATCTGGCCGAAACGATCCATGACGCCCTGCTCGCCGAAATCCGGAGAACAGGAAGACCAGATCGCGCCGATCGAGGCGGCGGCCAGCATGCAGGCAATGGTCTCCGGCATGTTCGGCATCATCGCCGCCACACGGTCGCCCTTGCCGATGCCCAGGGCACGATAGGCCTGCTGCAGGCGCGATACCATCGCGGCCAACCGGTCCCATGACCAGCGATCACGCACCTTGTCCTCGCCCCAGAATACCAGCGCATCACCCTCGCCGCTCCTCGACAGCAGGTTTTCGGCGAAATTCAGCTCGGCATCGGGAAAGAAGCGCGCCTCGAGCATGATGTCGCCGTCGATCAGCGCCCTCTCTCCCCGCTTGCCCTTCAAACCGCAGAAATCCCAGACTTCGGTCCAGAATTTTTCTCGTTCGGCAATGGACCAGGCGTGAAGCCCGGCGAAATCCGACATCGAAAGGCCAAAACGCCGGTTGCATTGTTCCATGAAGGCAAACATCGGGCTCTGGCTGCGGAACTCTTCCGACGGCGTCCAAAGCGGCTGCTGATCCTGCATATTTCTCCCTCCCGCTTTTCGCTTGATATAGCGATGCTGCAGCGCATTATAAAATCATGGTGCTGCGGGTATTGCCAGTGTGTGATGTTTGCATCCGGCAAACATTTCCTATATCCGGCAAACGCAGGCAGATTATCCCTTTCAGTTCGCGAGTCTCCACGGGATCATGAGAGCTTCGAAAAACAATAAATGGTGGTTTACGATGCGATCGGCTTCGCGCTGGCTGCCTGCCGTTGCCCGCACAACCGGCATCATTCTTCTCACGATTCTCATTGTGTTCGCTGTCTTCAGAGCGACTGCGCCTTTCCTGATTTCCAGCGGGCTGGTGCGCTCCGGTATCGAGAAGGCACTGTCGGAATGGACGGGATATCGCGCCCAGATCGACGGCGATCCGACGCTGGAATTCTGGCCGACGGCGCGCGTCACGCTCAATGGCGTGACCATCCGCGAGCCGACGCGGAACGGCAAGGTTCTCGGCCATGTCGACAGTCTTTCCGCTGATTTCTCGCTCTGGTCGGCCATTCGCGGCCATGCACGCTTTCATGAGTTTCATTTCCTGCGCCCGATCCTCTATATCCGCCGTGACGATAACGGCCTGATCGACTGGACGAATGAAGGCCGTCTTTCCAAGGCCATCGCCCAGGCGGAAGCGTCTTCCGGCCAGGGCATATCGATGCGCAAGGACCAGGATGCAGCCATCGGCATGCTGACCATCGAGGATGGCAGCGTCGAGATGACCGATGAACGCAGCGGCAATATCTACCGGCTGAATGGCGTCAATGCCGATATTTCATGGCCGCGGCTCTCGCAGGCGATGGCTGCCGTCATTCTCGCGCGCTTCAACGGCCAGGACATCAAGCTCAATTTCGATTCCGCTCAGCCTCTGCTGTTCTTCGCCGGCAAGAGCGTCGACGCGAAGACGAGCCTTGCCTCATCGCTGATCAGCGGAACCTATTCCGGCGTCACCAGCCTGTCTGACTTTTCAGCCTTTGCGGGCAATCTGGAGCTCAGCGTTCCGAATGTGCCCTCGTTCCTGGCCTGGAGCGGACAGCACCTGCCAGCGGCCGATGCCCTCAAGAATGTTTCGCTCAGCGCCGATATTGCGGCGATCGAGAAGGGCCTGCGCTTCAATAATCTCAGTTTCAAGGTCAATGATTCCACGGCGTCCGGCATCATGGATCTGAATTATACGACGGCAGGCAAGCCGAAGATCTCCGGCACGCTCGCCTTCGACCAGATGAATCTCAATCCGTTCCTCGCCGCCTTCTCCATGCGTCTTGCCGCCGAGACCGCCATCGATGCGCTGCTCAACGGCAATCCGCTGCAGCGGCTCGACCTCGATCTGCGCCTATCGTCGAACAAGGCGGCACTCGGTCCCTTCCAGTTTGAAAATATCGGCGCCAGCCTGCTTGTGGCGGGCGGCAAGGCGAAATTCGATATCGGCGACAGCGGCTTCGAGAGCGGTTCGCTGACCGCTCACCTTGAGGTCGCCCCCGGCGATTTCGACGGCGGCGGCAAATTGCAGATTTCAATCAGAAATGCAGATTTCGGCGGTCTCTTCACCCGGCTGAAGCTGATAGGCCCGCTGCCGATGCCGACGTCGGGGTCGCTGGATCTGTCGCTCGGCACCTCCAAACCGATCTGGGTCGCAACCCTCAGCGATGTCGCCGGCACGCTGCATTTCAGTTCGACGGCAGGCACGTTCCGCGAGTTCGACATTTCCGGCTTCCGGACGCTTGCAGCTGAAAAAACCTTCTTCCGGATGAGCGACATCGCCAATGCATCCTTCGACTTCGACAGCATCAATGTCGACGCAAGTTTTGCGAAGGGATCCGCCGAAGTGAAGAATGCCTCGATCGCCGGACGCAACGAAACGATCACGTTCAACGGCGTCGTTCCCTTCCGCACCAATGGCCTTGCTCTTTCCGGCGCGATCGAGGCGACATCGCCCTCCGATGCGGACGAGTTGCCGATGCTGCCTTTCTTCATCGGAGGCAGCTGGCCAAACCCGGTCGTTTCTCCGGTCGCGACGCTGCTGCAGAAGCCGGTACAGCCGCTGCAGCAGCAATAATCTCCGGGATTATTTCGGCCGTCGCGCCTCAGGCCGCGGCGGCTGCCTGCTCGTCTCTCTGGCGCTGCACTTCGCGGCGCTTGGTGACGATGGAAGCGCAGATGACGCCGACGGCGACGACACCGATGAGGATCGTGCAGATGGCGTTGATCTCCGGCGTCACGCCGAGCTTGACCTGGCTGTAGATCAGCATCGGCAGCGTTTTCGCGCCTGCACCCGAAGCAAAGGTCGCAATCACCAGATCATCGAGCGACAGCGTCAGGGCCAGTACCCAGCCGGAAAAGACGGCCGGCGCGATGATCGGCAGCGTCACCTCGAAGAAGGTGCGCACGGGCGGCGCGCCGAGATCCATCGCCGCCTCCTCGATCGAGCGATCGAAGGTCAGCAGGCGGGACTGAACGACGACGGCGACGAAGCACATGGTCAGCGTCGTATGCGCCATGACGATCGTCCAGAAGCCGCGATCGACACCAGAGGTAACGAAGAGCAGCAGCAGCGACAGGCCGGTGATGACATCAGGCATGACCAGCGGCGCATAGATCATGCCCGAAAACAGGATGCGCCCGCGGAACCGCGTGTAGCGCACAAGCGTAATTGCCGCGAAGGTGCCGAGCACCGTGGCAATGGTCGCCGACAGGAGCGCGATGCGCACCGTCAGCCAGGCGGCATTCAGCATGGTGTCGTTGCTGAAGAGGTGCACGTACCATTGCGTCGAGAAACCGCCCCAGACCGTGACCAGCCTGGAACTGTTGAAGGAATAGATCACCAGCAGCAGGATCGGCAGGTAAAGGAAAGCCAGGCCGAGCGTGACGGAGACGATGTTGAAGCGGGACCAGCGGGTCATGAATTATCTCCCCTTCTCGTCGGCCTTGGCCTGGAAATGCTGGAAGAAGACGATGGGGATGACCAGCACCAGAAGCAGGATGGTCGCCACCGCCGAGGCCAGCGGCCAGTCGGTGTTGCTGTAGAACTCCGTCCAGAGCACCTTGCCGATCATCAGGGTTTCGGAGCCACCGAGCAGGTCGGGAATGACGAACTCGCCGACAGCGGGGATGAAGACCAGCATGCAGCCGGCGATAACACCAGGAAGCGAGAGCGGAAAGGTGACGCGCCAGAAAGCGCCGATCGCCGTGCAGCCGAGATCCTGCGCCGCCTCTATCAGCGTGCCGTCCATCTTTTCCAGCGCCGAATAGAGTGGCAGCACCATGAAGGGCAGATAGGAATAGACCATGCCGATATAGACGGCGGTATTGGTGTTCAGGATGACAAGCGGCTGGTGGATGATGCCGAGCCCCATCAATAGCTGGTTCAAGAGACCCGTGGTGCTGAGGATCGACATCCATGAATAGACGCGGATCAGGAAGCTCGTCCAGAAGGGCAGGATAACCAGCATCAGCAAAGTCGGCCGGATCGTGCGCGGCGCCTGCGCCATGCCGTAGGCGATAGGATAGGCAATGATGAGGGTCAGGAGCGTCGAGATGCCGGCGATCTGCAGGCTCTGAATGTAGGCGCTCATGTAAAGGGGATCGCCGGTCAGCCATGTGTAATTGTCGAACGACATGGTCTGCAGCTTGTCCCACCAGTCGCCGAAGCTGTCGCTCCAGGCGAAGGATGGATCATAGGGCGGGACCGACAGCGCCTTGGTCGACAGCGAGATGCGGAAGACGATGAGGAACGGCGCAAGGAAAAAGACCAGCAACCAGGCATAGGGAACGATGATCACGAGGCGCTGATAGATTAGGGAACCGAGCGCTCTCATGATCAATCCTTCAGCAAGACGCCGGCATTTTCGTCGAAGGAGACCCAAACGTTCTGGTCGTAGGCGAAGGGCTCCTCCACCGCGCGCACGGCGTTCAGCGACGAGGCCTTGACCACCTGCCCCCCCTTCAGCTTGACGTGGAAAACGGTCATGTCGCCGAGATAGGCGATATCCCATATCTCGCCTTCGGCGGCATTGACCGAGGCATTGGCCGGCGGGCGTGGTGTTACCCGAAGCTTTTCCGGGCGGATGGCGAGGCTCGCGCGGCTTCCCGCCGACTGTGCGCCGCCGGAAGCGGTGCGCACCGTGAAGCCGGAATCGACCGATATCTCGACGATGCCCGACTGCGCCGAGGTGACGTTGCCGTCGAGGATGTTCACGTCACCGATGAAGTCGGCGACGAAGCGGCAATTGGGCGCCTCGTAGATCTCGGCCGGCGTTGCCACCTGTACCACCTTGCCGTGGCTCATGACCGCGATGCGGTCCGCCATGGTCATCGCCTCTTCCTGATCGTGGGTGACGACGACGAAGGTCAACCCCAGGCTCTGCTGCAGATCCATGAGTTCGAACTGGGTTTCTTCGCGCAGCTTCTTGTCGAGCGCGCCGAGTGGTTCGTCGAGCAGCAGCACCTTCGGCCGTTTGGCAAGCGAGCGCGCCAAAGCCACGCGCTGGCGCTGGCCGCCGGAAAGCTGGTTGGGCTTGCGCCTGGCGAAT
The DNA here is from genome assembly GCF_014193575.1 of Rhizobium sp. BK289. Classification (NCBI taxonomy): domain Bacteria; kingdom Pseudomonadati; phylum Pseudomonadota; class Alphaproteobacteria; order Hyphomicrobiales; family Rhizobiaceae; genus Rhizobium; species Rhizobium sp. BK289. Next base: position 29,407 of record NZ_JACHZO010000008.1, on the reverse strand, counting down.
TGCTCCAGCTTGACGAGCTTCAGCATTTGCGCGACGCGATCGTCGATCTCCGCTTTCGGCATGCCGTCCTGGCGCAGGCCGAAGGCGATATTCTTTTCCACCGACATATGCGGAAACAGCGCATAGGACTGGAACATCATGTTGACGGGGCGGCGATAGGGCGGCGTGCCGGCAAGATCCTGGCCGTCGAGCACGATTTCGCCCGTCGTCGGCTGCTCGAAGCCGGCGAGCATGCGCAAAAGCGTGGACTTGCCGCAACCCGAAGCACCCAGAAGAGCGAAGAATTCGCGATTGTAGATATTCAGGGAGAGATTATCGACGGCGGTGAAATCACCGAACTTCTTCGTCACGTTCTTGAAGGAAATGTAAGGCTTGGCCGAAGGGTCGGTCCAAGGAGCAAAGGAACGCCGGATATTACCGAGTGACTTCATTATCTATCCCCAAATGGATATCGGGCGAGCTTTCGTGGTGCCAGCTCTTCCCCATCCCGGCACGCTCGCGATTTTTGCTTTATAAGGAAAGGCCCGGACGTTGCCGTCCGGGCCGCTTCGATTTATTGGCCAGTGGTGACCTTTGTCCACAAGCGCGTTCCCAAGCGCTGCGTTTTCGAGTCCCACGGGGTCAGTGTGAACAGCTTCTCGCGGACCGCATCGGTCGGATAGACGGCCGGATCCTCCAGCACGTCCTTGCTCACGAATTCCTGCGACGCCTTGTTGCCGTTGGCATAGGTAGTGAAGTTGCTCGCTTTGGCGATGACTTCCGGCTTCATGATGTAATTGAGGAAGATGTGCGCCTCTTCGACATGCGGTGCATCGGCGGGGATCGCCATGACGTCGAACCACATCTGCGCACCCTTCTTTGGGATCGAATAGCTGATATTCACGCCGTTCTTGGCCTCAGCAGCTCGGTTGCGGGCCTGCAGCACGTCGCCGGAATAGCCGAAAGCAAGGCAGATATCGCCGTTGGCGAGCGCATTGATGTATTCGGAAGAGTGGAACTTGCGCACGAACGGCCGGATCGACGTCAAAAGCTCTTCGGCCTTCTTGAAGTCTTCCTGCTTGGTTGAGTTCGGATCGAGACCCAGATAGCGCAGAGCCGCCGGAATGGCGTCGGTTGGCGAATCCAGCATGTAGATGCCGCAATCCTTGAACTTGGCGGCAAGCTTGGGATCGAAAATCACGTCGATATCAGGCGCCTCGTCGGTGCCGAGGATCTGCTTCACCTTGTCGACATTGTAGCCGACGCCAGTGGTGCCCCACATATAGTCGATGGCGTACTGGTTGCCGGGGTCATAGGTGGCGATGCGCTTCTGCACCGTATCCCACATGTTGGAGATGTTCGGCAGCTTGGATTTGTCGAGCTTCTGGAAGACGCCGGCCTTGATCTGGCGTTGCAGGAAGTAAGCCGTAGGCACGACAATATCGTAGCCGGTCTTGCCCGCAAGCAGCTTGGTCTCCAGGGTCTCGTTCTGGTCGAAGGTATCGTAGACGACCTTGATGCCGGTTTCCTTGGTGAAATCCGCCAGGATCGAATTATCGATGTAATCCGACCAGTTGTAGATATTGACGACCTTGTCTTCTGCCTGAGCGACCGTTGCCAGCGAAACGACAGCGAATGCCGTCGCTGCAAGCCGTGCGAACATGGACTTCATAGTCTCTCCTGTTTTGTTCAAGGGCATCCAGACGACACCCAACCCTCTGTTTTTCCCGTTAGACTAGAAAGGAAATCTGAAGGCGACAAGGGGAAAAGCGTGGGCTCACACTCTTTCGCATCTTTGCCATCCATCGTCCGCAAGACACGCTCGCCCACGGGAAAGCAGATATCGCGGCGATGCGTTACGCATAGGTCGGGCGCTTGCCCGCAAAAAGCTCGGCATGGCTTTTCAAGAGCTTGGCCATGCGGTCGACCACGGTGCGGATTTCCCTTCGGTGCCGGTCGGCATTGTTCATGACGATCCATTGCCGGTGGCGGAGAGACGGGATTTCCTCGCCGACTCGTTCCAGCCTCGGCTCCTGATCGCCGACAAAGCAGGGCAGAACCGCGATACCGGATCCGGCGAGCACGAGATCATGAAGCGAGCGCGGCCGGCTGACCGTGAAGGCGATCTCCTCCCGCCTGTTTTGATAGGGCCAGCGCAGATAGGCCGATACCGCCTCCTCCTCCGCTACCGCGATCCAGCGCTGCGGACCGGCAAAGCGCATGTTGCGGGCCTGATAGGCGGCATAGGCGACGTCACCGATCTTGATGGCTGCGAGATTGGTTTCCTCCGGCTCGAAGGCGCGGATGCCGATATCGCTCTCGCGATGGGCAAGGCTGGCCCGACGCTCGCCGAGATGCAGATCGATGCGGAATCCGTCCCGCTCCGAACAGATCGTCGGCATGTTCTGGCTGAGCAGCCAGCCGACCCATGTGCCGGCGGCGATGCGGACGACGGACATGCCCTGCCCGTCGCGCCGCCAGCCGTCAACCTTGCGGGCGGCAGCTTCCATTTCCAGCAGCTGATCGAACAGGGCCTGGCCGTCACCGGTCAGCGTGTAGCCGGCCTGGCTGCGCTCGAAGAGGGGCCGACCGATGCGCCCCTCCAGCTCCAGCATCCGCCGACCGATCGTTGCCGGGCTCAGGCCGCTCGAAGCGACCGCTCCGGTCAGTCCACCGCCGCGGGCGACATCGAGAAAGAGCTGATAGGAATCCCATGTAGCGTTTTTCATAATTGAAAAACATAGGGTGAAAACGGCTGTTTATAAAGCAAATTCTCATGAGTAGTTAAGGCGATGCCCAAACCATGGAGACGTCTCATGCTGGAAAGCATCGCTTTGGCCAAGGCCATCGAAATACAAAGCCAGGCGCGTGAAGAGCAATGGCGCCAGAAGGAGGATCTCTTCTACCTCGACTACGGGCGCGAAACGCCGCGCCCCTTCCTCTGGATCGAACGGATGATCGCCGTCTTAAGCGCCCATCGCAAGCCGATAGAAAAGGCGGACCGGCCGGAAATTGGCCGATCCGCCTGTGATGGCAACGGTTGCGGCGGTCAGGCTGCTTGCTCTCGAATATAGCCGACGCTGTATCCGGCTTCGATCTTGAACTGCTGGATCAGGTGCAACAGGGCGTCGGCTTCGGAGGCGAGCTCGCGGCTTGCTGCCGTAGTTTCCTCCACCATGCCGGCATTCTGCTGCGTCATCTGGTCCATGTGATTGACCGAGGAATTGACCTCCTGCAGCGCGCTTGCCTGATCGTGGCTGGCATGGGCGATCATCTCCACATGCTGGCTGATCGTCACGATCTGGCTGCTGATCTGCGCCAGCACCGAGCCGGCCTCCTGCACGAACTGCGAACCGGAGGCGACCTCCTCGGTCGACTTGTTGATCAGCCCCTTGATTTCCTTGGCGGCAGCGGCCGAGCGCTGTGCCAGCTCGCGCACCTCCATGGCGACCACGGCGAAACCTTTACCGGCGTCGCCGGCGCGGGCGGCTTCGATGCCGGCATTGAGCGCCAGAAGATTGGTCTGGAAGGCGATCTCATCGATGACGCCGATGATCTGCTCGATCCGGCGGGAAGCGTCTTCGATGCGCGACATCGCATCGATGGCGTTGCCGACGACGATGGAGCTGTCATCGGCGCTGCGCTTGGCCTCGCGCACGATCGCATCCGCATCCTTGGCGCGTTCGGCGGAGGAGCGGACCGTGTTGGTGATTTGGTCGACGGCGGCGGCGGTCTGCTCCAGCGAAGCCGCCTGCTGCTCTGTACGCTTCGACAGGTCCTCGGCGGAGGCGGCCATCTGGGCGCCGTTGCTCTGGATCATCTCGACATTGCTGCGGACCTGGCTCAGCGTCTGCTGCAGGCGCGACAGCGAACTGTTGAAATCCTGGCGCAGTTGCTCGAGACGACCGATGAAAGGCCTGTCGATCGTCGCGGAGATGTCACCCTGGGCAAGACGTTCCAGGCCGGCCGCAAGCTCGCTGACGGCATGGTCGATCTGGCGGTCGAGTTCGCGCTTTTCAGCGTCGTTGCGCTGGCGCTCATGTTCCGCGGCGGCGCGCTCCTCGTCGCTCTGCTCCTCGATGCGGATCTTCGAGATGGCGTTGTCTTTGAAGATGCCAAGCGCGCGGGCCATGTCGCCGATTTCGTCACGGCGCTGTTCGCCGGAGATCGCAGTCTCCAGCATGCCGTCGGCGATGCGGCGCATGGCGGCGGTGATCTGGCCGATCGGGCGTTGCAGTGTCAGGACGAGCGCGATGCCACCAGCAACCGAGAGGATGATGCCAAGGGCGGTTGCCAGAATGGAGATGTAATTCGCCTGACTGCGCTCGGTGCCCGCGCTCTGCTTCTGCGTTTCGGCGAAGGCGGTGAGCTGGCCCCAAACCTGATCGAGCTGCTGGCGGGCGCTGGCATATTCGGTGATGCGCTGCGTGATGATGTCGACCAGCTTGCCGCCGGCTTCATCCATCGACTTGATCGCCGGACGGATGGCCGAGTCAATGTCGCTGGCGAAATCCATGCTCTTGGCGCTCTGGTTCAGCGTATCGATATCACCGCCGAGCTTGGAGATTTCCTGGCGCAGGCGGACGAGATTGTCCTTGTTCGTATTCGCGTCGAAATCCGCCAGAACGAGCTGCAGCGAATAGACCGAATCCTCGAGGCGTCGCGTGTCCTGAAGGACCGAATTGGTCTGCGCGACGCGGGCGTCGAGGGAGACGAAGGTCGTGGTTGCCTGGCGCATCATCTGCGTTGCCGCCAGCTGCGTGTAGGTCGAGGTCTGACGGAAACGTGACAGCAGCCGGCTGATGGCTGCGATAGTATCGTCTGTCGGCACGTCGGTGCTTTCCGTGAAGGCGGCAAGATCCTTGATCGTGCTCACCAGCGACTGAACCACGCTCTTCTGGTTCTGCGGCAATGCAAGATCGATGGAACGTTGTGCCTTGTTCAGATCCGACAGCCGGTCTTTCAGGAGCTTGACCTTGTCGGCCGGCGTCGCCGCCTTGTTGAAATCTTCCGCAACGGAGGCCAGCATATCGCCACCCTTCAGCAGACGGTCGGCGGAACGCAGTGTGGAGGTCGCGTCCGCCTGATCCTGGCGCATCCGATCTTCCAGCTGCTGGCTGTTGAAATTGACGTTGAAGCGGGCACTGATCAATGCCCTCTGGGCGTCATCGATCGTCTTACGAAGCGAGACCTCCTGCTCATGCAATGTCCATAGCCGGCCTACGAGATTTGCCATATCGGCGGTCTTGGCGGTGGCGTCAGTCAGATTGTCACGCCCATCCGCATCCGCACCGAGCTGGCCGAGAGTGGCATTCAGCACGCCCTGCTGCGACTTGATATCCTGGTAGAGTTTGTCGCGCTGCTGCGTATTGGTGATGCGCAGGAAGTCGTCCATGGAGCCGTAGAGGTTCTTGAAGCCGGTCAGCGACTGCAAGACGCTGTTGGAAATCTCCATGCGTCCCTGGAGCAGTCCCGACGCGTAAAGCCCGGTGAGGCCAACGGCGGAAATGCTGATGACGAACGGCAGGACGAATATGAGGACCTTCGTCTTGATCTTGAAACGCGACAATATCTTATCAATGAACATAGTGGCTCAGACCTCTCACATGCCGCTCCCCCGTCGACGCCACCTCGGCGCTGACCGGATGTATAACCATCGTTCTTGAAATATCCGCAGGCGGGGCTACCGAGTATAATCTCGGGAAGCAATCATTGCTTCGGCTCTATCATGCAGTAGAGCGCCCCATGAAATCGTCGGGAATTGTCGGTCTGATTAATTAATTTTCAGATAAGGACGTTGTGTGGGCTCGCAACATACAATCAAACGCTGAGAAGCGGACGGCAAAGCCTATATTTGTACGCGAGCAAGGGCCGTCGTTCCGGCGACGGCCAAGAATAATGAAGCGGCTAAGGGCTCAGAAGCCGCGTGCCGCGAGATAAGCGATGCAGACGGCTGTGACGCCGGTCGTCAACATCAGAAGCCTTGCCGCCAGGAGCTTGGCACTGTCTTGGGTCTGAGCGATTGCAATGGCGCAAGCACGGCGCTTTGTTCTGTTCATGAGCATATTCCCATTTTCGCACTGACACGATAACCGGCAAAAGGCCGTTCCCGCAACAGGCAATATACAAAATAGAAATATAGGAAAAGAAAACGTCAAAACCAGAGGTTAGGTGCCAGGCGGCGCGACCATCACATTGGCGGAGACCGCGCGCTACCTCAGCAATGCCGCGATGGCGGGATCGGTCGTAATTTCGGCGGCAGTCTTGCCGGAGGCAGACTTGATGGTCTTGTCGGCGCCATCCTTCAACAATGCCTTGACGACGGCCGGATCATCCTGCTGGCTCGCCATGTGCAAAGGCGTCCAACCATCATAGTCGCCGCGCGCGTTGACGTCGGCACCCTTGGAAACCAGAAGATCGATCATGTCGGCGGGGCCGTAATAGGCGGCGGTATGCAGCGGATACCAGCCCTCCGTCGTCTTCATGTCCAGCTTGGCGCCGCAGGCCAGCATCTTCTTGACGACATCGCCTTTCTTGTCGCGGATCGCAATGGCGAAATTCGTATCGCCGCCCGCATCCCGGCCGTTCGGATCCAGCTTCTTGCATTGGGTGGAAGCAGCGCTCGCATCGGACGCGGTGACGGCAAGCATGCCAAGCGACATCGTCATGGCCGCAACGATGCCTGAAAGAACTGCACCGCGGAATGTCAGGGTTTTAATCGTCATGATTGTCTCCATCGAGTATCTTCGCGCTGGAGATGCTCTTTGCCCGTTCCAGGACCAGTTGGCAAGGTCAATTCAAGCAGCCTCGCCGGCGACATGGCCGGAAGCCCAAGCCCATTGGAAATTATAGCCGCCGAGCCAGCCCGTGACGTCGACGCATTCACCGATGAAGAAGAGACCGGGGACGGTTTTCACCTGCATCGTCCGCGAATCGAGGCAGTCCGTATCGATGCCGCCAAGCGTCACTTCCGCTGTGCGGTAGCCTTCGGAGCCCGACGGCTTGACCGACCAGGATTGGATTGCCGATGCGAGTTGCTGCAGGCGCTTGTCGGACTGATCGGCCATATTGCCTGATATGCCTTCGTTCTCGACGAAATGCTGTGCCAGCCGTTTCGGCAGGATTTCGGCAAGGGCCGTCTGCGCGGATTGCCGACCATTCACCTGCTTGGCCTTCTTGAGAAGCTCGAACAGGTCGATATCAGGCTCGATCACGACGGAGATATCCTCACCCTCCCGCCAATAGGAGGAAATCTGCAGGATGGCGGGGCCGCTGAGGCCGCGATGGGTGAAGAGAAGAGCCTCGCGGAATGCCGTCTTGCCGTGGCGGATCTCGGCGGGGACAGCGATACCCGACAGCGGCGCCAGGTGCTGAAGCAATTGCGGATCGAGCGTCAGCGGCACGAGGCCCGGCCGGGTCTCGACAATAGGCAAGTCGAATTGCTCGGCGAGGCGATAGGCAAAGCCGGTAGCCCCCATCTTGGGGATCGACTTGCCGCCCGTCGCCACGACCAGCGAGGTTGCTTCGAAAATGCCTTCGGAGGTGCTGATGCGATAGCCGCCATCACTTTGTTCGATGCCGCCGACCTCGGTTCGCAACCGAAGTTGCGCCCCGGCTGCGCGCATCTCGTCGGTCAGCATGCGGATAATGTCCTTGGCGCTGTTGTCGCAGAAGAGCTGGCCGAGCGTTTTCTCGTGCCACGCAATGCCATGGCGTTCGACGATGGCGATGAAATCCTGCGGTGTGAAACGGGCGAGCGCCGATTTGGCGAAATGCTGATTAGCGGATAGGAAGTTCTTCGGACCGGCATGGATATTGGTGAAATTGCAGCGGCCGCCGCCGGAAATGCGGATTTTTTCGCCGGGTGCGGCGGCATGATCGAGCACGACGACGGAGCGCCCGCGCTGGCCGGCCCGGACAGCGCACATCATGCCTGCCGCGCCCGCACCGAGGACGATTACATCATATCTGGCGACCACGCTTCAGCCCTTCATATCTTCGCCGCGCTCTCTCATCTTTTTCCATCATACGGCGAAAGTCCGAGCGGTTTTCCCCCTCGCCAATTGGCAAACTGCAGTTATGATGCGATCACCGATCAACCCAAATACGGTGTTTTATGCCCGCGAGAAAGACCCCGCTGAAAGCTTCCGTGCCTGTCTCGAAAACCCCTACGGTTCCTCCCAGTCTGAGATCGGCACGCGGCGTGGCAAACTGGAAAGAGGCAGCCCAATGGCTGCGGGCGCGCGGGATCGAAGACATAGAATGCATCACGCCGGACCTTGCCGGCGTACCGCGCGGCAAGATGATGCCGACGTCGAAATTCACCTCCAATACATCGCTGGCGCTGCCCTCCGCGATCTATCGGCATACGATTTCCGGCGAATATCCGGAAGAGACCGAAAGCTTCCGCTACGAGCCGCGCGACAGCGATCTGAAGCTGGTGCCCGACCTTTCGACGCTTTCGGTCGTGCCCTGGGAGAGCGATCCGACGGCGCAGGTTATCTGCGATATCGTCAACTCCGAGGGACAGGAAGTCTCCTACACGCCGCGCAACGTCTTGAAGCGCATCATGGGACTCTATCGCGACCGTGGCTGGAAGCCGGTGGTAGCACCCGAGATCGAATTCTATCTCGTCGCCAAGAACGACGATCCGGACTATCCGCTGCATCCGCCGAAAGGCCGTTCGGGCCGCTCGATCCTCGGCGGCCAGGGCTATTCGATCGCCGGCATCAACGAGTTCGACGAGCTGATCGACGACATCTATCACTTCTCGGAAAAGCAGGGTCTCGAGATCGATACACTGATCCATGAAGAGGGTCCGGCGCAGCTCGAGATCAACCTGCGCCATGGCGATCCGATCGAGCTGGCCGACCAAGTCTTCCTGTTTAAGCGCACGATCCGCGAGGCGGCGCTGAAGCATGGCATCTATGCGACCTTCATGGCCAAGCCGATGCAGAGCCAGCCCGGCTCGGCAATGCATATCCATCAGTCGGTCGTGGATATCGAGACCGGCAAGAATGTCTTCACCAATCCGGACGGCAGCCCGTCACGGGAATTCTTTCACTTCATCGGCGGCATGCAGCGCTTCGTGCCGAATGCGCTCGCCATGCTCGCGCCCTATGTGAATTCCTATCGCCGGCTGGCGCCGAACATGTCCTGCCCGGTCAACAATGCCTGGGGCTACGACAATCGCACCACGGCCTTCCGCGTACCGGTTTCCGATCCACAGGCGCGGCGCGTGGAAAACCGGCTGCCGAGTTCGGATGCCAATCCCTATCTGGCACTCGCCGCCTCGCTCGCCTCCGGCCTGCTCGGAATCATGAAGCAGGTTGAGCCGACGGCGCCGACCGAGGATTCCGCGAATGAAGGCTCCATCGATCTGCCGCGCGGCCTGCTTGAGGCCATTGCCTTGATGGAGGACGAACCGGCTTTCGAGGAGGTCCTCGGCAAGGATTTCATCGACATCTATGCCGGCGTCAAACGCGGTGAGTTCGAGACCTTCATGCAGGTGATCAGCCCGTGGGAGCGGGAATTCCTTCTGCTTAACGTGTGAGGGAGATCGCCATGACATTGCAGGAAACATGGCAGAGCCCGATTGCGCCGGGCCTTTCCTTCTACCAGGCGACTGTCGGCCCGCGTGCGAGCTATCCAAGGCTCGACGGTTCGCGCCGGGCCGACGTCGCAATCGTCGGCGGCGGCTATACCGGCCTGCAGGCCGCGTATAACCTCGCCAAGGGTGGCGCTGAGGTTGTCTTGATCGACGCCAACCGCTTCGGCGACGGCGCCTCCGGCCGCAATGGCGGCCAGCTCGGCACCGGCCAGCGCTGGTGGCCGGAGGAGATGGAAGAGAAGATCGGCTATGAGCGCTCCAAGGCCCTCTTCGACCTTGCCGAGGATGCCAAGCGGCATCTTCTCGATTTCGCATCCGAGCATGGCATCGATATCGATTTCCTGCCCGGCCAGATGAATGTCACGCATAAGCGCGGCTACAAGCACGATTACATGGACAGTGCGGAAATCGCGGCGACCCGCTACAGCTATCCGCACATGACGTTCATGGATCAGGCCGAAACTCAGGAACGGCTGGGTTCGCAATTCTATCTCTATGGCGTCCGGGACATGGGCACGGGCCATATCCACCCGCTGAAGCTTCTCATCGGCCTTGCCCGCGTCGCGGCCGAAGCCGGCGCTTCGCTCTTTGAAATGACGAAAGCGAAAGGTTTTCGGCAATCCGGCGGCAAGACCATTGTCGAGACGGATAGCGGCGAGATCACCGCCGACCGGGTGCTGATCGCCTGCAACGGCTATATCGGCAATCTCGAGCCGGTGACGGCGAGCCACGTCATGCCGATCCGCTCCTTCATCGGCGCAACGCAACCGCTGGACCGCTTTCCGCAGGTTCTTCCCGGCAACGAGGCCGTCGCCGATTCGCGATTCGTCGTGCGCTATTTCCGCAAATCCAGGGATGGACGCCTGCTGTTCGGCGGGCGCGAGGCTTACACATCAGACAATCCGCGCGACATAACGCAGCACATCCGCCGGCAGATTACGGAAATCTATCCAGCTCTCGGCGATATCAAGATCGATTATGCCTGGGGCGGCTCGGTCGGCATCACCATGCCGCGCCAACCGTTCGTGCGCGACGTCATGCCGGGTGTCACCTCGATCGGTGGTTATTCCGGCCATGGGGTTATGCTGTCAAATTATTGCGGTAAACTCTATGCGAAAACGGTACTCGGGAATGCGGATGAACTTCACCTCTTCAAGGAGCTGAACATTCCGCCCTTCCCCGGCGGTGCGCGCATGCGGGCGCCTCTGCTGTTCCTGGCGCTCACGTGGTTTGCGTTGCGCGACAGGTTTTAAAAACCGGAAGATGATTTCTTCCGCCGGCAATCCGCTCTAAAAAGCGCATCTGAATTTTGCGATGCACACTGGCCTTTTTAAATCGATTAGATTAAAAGGGGCCTCAACCAAGACCGATTGAGAGATAGCTCATGAGCAGCCAAATCATTCCTGTTGAACCATTTGATTATGTCGTTTTCGGCGGCAGTGGCGACCTTGCGGAGCGCAAGCTCCTTCCCGCCCTTTATCATCGCCAGATCGAAGGCCAGTTTTCCGAGCCGACTCGCATTATCGGCGCTTCGCGCAGCGCTCTTTCCAACGAAGAATATCGCAAATTCGCCGACGCCGCCCTCAAGGAACATCTGAAGAAGGGCGAATATGACGACGCCGAGGTCAAGAAGTTCCTGGCTCGCCTGTTCTACGTACCCGTCGACGCGCGCAGCGACGCCGGCTGGGATCAGCTCAAGAAGATCCTGGACGAAGGCAAGGAGCGCGTGCGCGCCTTCTATCTCGCCGTCGCTCCGGGCATCTTCGGCGACATCTCGCAGAAGATCCACGATCACAAGCTGATTACCAAGCAGACCCGTATCGTCGTCGAAAAGCCGATCGGCCGCGACCTCGCTTCCGCCCTGCAGCTGAACGACACGATCGGCAAGGTCTTCAAGGAAGAGCAGATCTTCCGCATCGACCACTATCTCGGCAAGGAAACCGTGCAGAACCTGATGGCGCTGCGCTTTGCCAATGCGCTCTACGAGCCGCTCTGGAACGCCAATCATATCGACCACGTGCAGATCACCGTCGCTGAATCGGTCGGTCTCGAAGGCCGCGCCGGCTATTACGACACGGCCGGTGCCCTGCGCGACATGGTGCAGAACCACATCCTGCAGCTCCTCTGCTTGACCGCGATGGAAATCCCCTCCTCGATGGATTCGGAAGCTGTTCGCGACGAGAAGCTGAAGGTGCTGCGCGCGCTGAAGCCGATTGACGCTTCCAACGTCGAGCAGGCGACGGTTCGCGGCCAATATCGCGCCGGCGCTTCGGCAGGCGGCCCGGTCAAGGGCTATCTCGACGAGCTGGAAGGCGGCGTCTCCAACACCGAAACCTTCGTCGCCATCAAGGCCGAGATCGGCAACTGGCGCTGGGCTGGCGTTCCCTTCTACATCCGCACCGGCAAGCGCCTTGCCGGCCGCATGTCGGAGATCGTCATCACCTTCAAGCACATTCCGCACACCATCTTCGACCAGGCCGCCGGCCGCATCGTCGCCAATCAGCTCATCATCCGCCTGCAGCCGGATGAAGGCGTCAAGCAGTCGCTGATGATCAAGGACCCGGGTCCTGGCGGCATGCGCCTGCGCAACGTCTCGCTCGACATGAGCTTCGCCTCTGCCTTTAACGTCCGCAATCCGGATGCCTACGAGCGCCTGCTGATGGACGTCATCCGTTCCAACCAGACGCTGTTCATGCGCCGCGACGAAGTGGAAGCCGCGTGGAAGTGGGTGGACCCGATCCTCAAGGGTTGGGAACAAGCCGGCCAGCAGGTACAGGGCTATACGGCCGGCACTTGGGGCCCGAGCCAGGCCATCGCGCTCATCGAGCGTGACGGCCGCACCTGGCACGACGATATCTAAACCGGGACGACAACGATGACAGCCAACATGCATGCTTTTGCCAATGGTGCCGAACTCGCCGGCAAGCTCGCGGACAAGGTGGCCGAGACCCTTTCGGCTGCGATTACCGCCCGCGGCTCCGCAAGCATCGCGGTCTCCGGCGGCTCGACGCCGAAGGCCTTCTTCCAGGCGCTGTCATCGCGCTCGATCGACTGGCCCAAGGTGACGGTCGCCCTCGTCGATGAGCGGTTCGTGCCGGCGGACAATCCGCGCTCGAACCACCTGCTCGTTCAGGAAAACCTGCTGAAGGACAAGGCGGCGGCCGCCAATTTCCTTCCGCTCTATCAGGCCGCGGCTTCCGTCGAGGAGGCTGCGGTCATTGCCACCGAAAAGACCAATTCTATCGGCCATCCCTTCGATATTGCCATCCTCGGCATGGGCAATGACGGCCACACGGCCTCTTTCTTTCCGGGTGGCAGCAATCTCAAGACCGCACTCGATCCGAACACCCCGCGCGGCATCATCACGATGGAAGCGGAAGGTGCGGGCGAGCCGCGGCTGACGTTCACTTTCTCCAGCCTTCAGGATGCCCGATTGCTGGTGCTCCATATCGAGGGAGAAGGAAAGAAGGACGTTTTGGCAAAGGCCGAAGCGCCGGGCGAAGAAACCGAGATGCCGATCCGCGCCATGCTGCGCCGGGCGGCTTCCCCGGTCGAGATTTATTGGGCTCCCTGACACGGTCGCAAGGCCTCGTCATCGAACCCTGAATGACACAGCAACCTATGCTGCGCCATGTGCCCTTGCGGGTGCAGCGGCAGAGCATTGACTTTTGGATCCCGCGCCGCGCCCTTTACCGAAACAGATCTCACGGGCATCGCGCAGAACAGACGGAGGCAGATCGACCATGGCCGCTGACGCCCGCATATCAGCGATTACCGCACGTATCGTCGAGCGCTCAAAGCCGACGCGCGAGCGCTATCTGGACCGCCTGCGCAGCGCCGCAAGCAAAGGAGCGCAACGCTCCGTGCTTGGCTGTGCCAACCTTGCGCATGGCTTCGCCATCTGTTCCCCCTCCGAGAAGGACGCACTGGCGGGAGACCAGGTGCCCAATCTCGGGATCATCACCTCCTACAACGACATGCTCTCGGCGCATCAGCCGTTCGAGACCTATCCTGCGATCATCCGCGAGGCGGCGGCCGAAGCGGGCGGCATCGCCCAGGTTGCCGGCGGCGTGCCAGCCATGTGCGACGGCGTCACGCAGGGCCAGCCAGGCATGGAACTCTCGCTCTTCTCGCGCGATCTGATTGCCATGTCGGCCGCCGTCGGCCTGTCGCACAATATGTTCGATGCGGCCGTCTTCCTCGGCGTCTGCGACAAGATCGTGCCCGGCCTCGTCATCGCCGCCCTCTCCTTCGGCCATCTCCCTGCCGTCTTCATCCCAGCCGGACCGATGACTTCGGGCCTGCCCAACGACGAGAAGTCGCGCGTGCGCCAGCTCTATGCCGAAGGCAAGGTCGGCCGCGCCGAACTGCTGGAGGCGGAATCGAAGTCCTATCACGGTCCCGGCACCTGCACTTTCTACGGCACGGCGAATTCGAACCAGATGCTGATGGAGATCATGGGCTTCCATATGCCGGGTGCCTCCTTCGTCAACCCCGGCACGCCGCTGCGCGAAGCCCTGACGCGCGAGGCGACCAAGCGCGCGCTCGCAATCACCGCCATGGGCAATGAGTTCACGCCGGCCGGCGAGATGATCGACGAGCGTTCGATCGTCAACGGCGTCGTCGGTCTGCATGCGACCGGCGGCTCGACAAACCACACGATGCATATCGTCGCCATGGCGCGTGCGGCGGGCATCGTGCTCACCTGGCAGGATATTTCCGAGCTTTCCGACATCATTCCACTGCTTGCCCGCGTCTATCCGAACGGGCTTGCCGACGTGAACCATTTCCATGCCGCCGGCGGCATGGGCTTCCTCATCAAGGAACTCCTGAAGAAGGGGTTGCTGCATGACGACGTGCGCACCGTCTACGGCCAGGGCCTCGGCGGCTACTCCATCGACGTCAAGCTCGGCGCCGACGGCAATGTGGTGCGCGAGCCTGCCCCGGATAAAAGCCACGACCCGAAGGTCCTGGCAAGCATCGACAAGCCCTTCCAGAGCAATGGCGGCCTGAAGATGCTGCGCGGCAATATCGGCAAGGCGGTCATCAAGATTTCCGCCGTCAAGCCGGAACGCCACATCATCGAAGCGCCGGCCGTTATCTTCCACGACCAGCTCGAGATGCAGCAGGCCTTCAAGGATGGCAAGCTGAACCGCGATTTCGTTGCCGTCGTCCGCTTCCAGGGACCGAAAGCCAACGGTATGCCTGAGCTGCACAAGCTGACGCCGGCGCTCGGCGTGCTGCAGGATCGCGGCTTCCGCGTAGCGCTCTTGACCGACGGCCGCATGTCGGGTGCATCGGGCAAGGTCCCGGCCGCCATTCATGTGACGCCGGAGGCCGTCGACGGCGGTCCGATTGCCCGCATCCGGGAAGGCGACATCATCCGCATCGATGCGATCGCCGGCACGCTGGAAGTGCTGGTCGATGCCGCCGACATGGCGGAGCGCGAGCCGGTCGTAGCCGATCTTTCGGAGAATGAATTCGGCATGGGCCGGGAGCTCTTCGCGCCGTTCCGCCACGCCGCGGGACCGGCGGATCAGGGCGCGAGCGTCCTGTTCCGCCACTGAGATCGTCCGCCGGATTTCGGCAGGACGGCATCGAAAGCTGATCAAGGAGCCTTCGATGCCATTGTTTCCGGATGCGCCGGAGCCTTGTCCGTCCAGGCAGGCGGAAGGCCGAGGCGTGCTCCGACGAAGCCCGTCACACCAGGGGACTTCCCGAATGCCTTGCAGGCCTCATATTTGGGTGCGCGGCCGACGAGGGTTGCCAGTTTTGCTCTGGATGGGAAGGAGGGCGTCGCTCCGAACGGCGTCTTGCCCTTGACCAGCATCTTGCTGAAATCGCCGCCGAATTTGGCGGCGAGGCTATAGGCATCCCCTTCCCTGGCGATGGTGCCTGAATCAAAGAATGCGTTTGCACCACGCCCCCAGATCATGACTGCCTTCTGCACGCCCTGTGGGTTGAAAGCTTCCGCCTCGAGCGAGAGGCTGCCCATGCCGATTGGAATGCGGGGGACGGGCACGGGTACACCCGGGAGCAATACGCTCTTGCCCACGGAGGCAACTTTCGAGACGCCGACGGCGGTCGCATTGGTTGCCCTGACCTGTGTCACGACGGCGCGAATGGTCAGATCCGCCGGCTCGGACAGACCGACGACGACGAAGCGTTCGCTCAATCCGGAGCAAAGCGCCCTGTTAACGGCATTGGTGACGAGATCGCGCTGTTTAGGTGTAAAGGCCGCGCTTTCGGCGCGCATCGAAAAGGCTGTGGGAATGATCTTCACGGTCTTCGCCGCAAGAACGTCGTCCCTGCTTACCCGAAGAAGCGAGTGCGCGACCAGCCCGTCCGATCGGGTCAGGCCGTCATAGGACCGCAGGGATCCCGCCCGATCCAGCGGCGCGGCGGCGCAGCCCCCGAGCACGCTCAACAGCAGAGCCATCGAGCAAATATCGCGCCTCCGATGGCTTTCGGCGGCATATGGATCATAGGTCTTACTTCCATCGTCATTTGAGATTGCATTGGCTGGCATTGATGTTTGTGCTCCTGCACCCGGTTATGAACATTCAGCATCAGCATTAATATCGCACTTGGTGTAAAAATTAATGTTGGCTACTTTGCGGCAATCTGCGAGCGAAGCGAATGAATCCTTCACCAGAAATTGAGAGTATGAGAATGGGGTCGCGGGGCGTGCCGATAATTTGAGTGGCATTGCGACTCATGCCAAAATGATCGGATGCAAGATGCACCCTCAAAGCCGGAAGGCCTGCGCGAATGCAAGCGCCGCCTGACCTTTCAACGGATAGCGGACGTCGGAATGAAATCCTTTCTGGCGAAAGGCTATCAGGAAACCACGATCGAGGAGATTGCGGCAGCGGCCGGCATTTCCCGCCGGACCTTCTTTTATTACTTCAAAAGCAAGGACGATATTCTTCTGGCACACCAGCGCCGTTATATGGACGCGCTACGGACTAGCATCATGGAGAATGCGTCAGCCGGGCGACCGCTCGAGGTTGTCCATCAGGCAACGCTGGGACTTGCGGCCCGCCTCGAGGCGGAAGCACCTCGGCTTCTTGAGACGGCCAGGCTTTTGCGGCAAAGCGAAACCCTGCGCGCCCGCTCACGGGGTAACTCGCTGCAGCTCGAACAAATCGCCTATCAAGCCCTGTGCGAATTGTTTCCGACGAGGGATCGCGACGGTCTGCAGCTGGTTTCAATGATCGCAGTGAGCCCGCTCCGCCTCTCGGTCAACAAATGGCTGCAGGAAAACGGCAGGCTGCCGCTGATTGCGTATCTTGAGGATGCCCTACGGAAATGGCGGACCGAAATCTGATCGGTCAGCCGTATGGATCGGGCTGGCCTGCTTCCTATGGTCGCTGATCAGGCCCTGATGTCGAGCACGCGGTTCTTGTGGGCGGGATGCGTACTGTAGACGAAGATCTTGTTCATTTCCTTCTCCGTGAGGAGCCGCAGGAAACGGACTTCCACCGTATTGTTGGGGAATACCTTCATGAGGACGCAACCGATCTTGGAGATGCGGGCGTCGGGAATGTCCAGATAGAATTGCTTCGGCAGATTATACTGCGTCAGGATCGCAAGCACCGCGCTGCTCTGCGAGATGCGGATAATATCGCATCGACGGGACGCAAGGTTCATCACGCCCTTTTCGGTGTATTCGAGCCGCGCCGCGTTCATCGTGTCTTCCATGCGGAACCGCACTTCGCGGTCATACATGAAGGATTCTTCTTTGTTGAGAAAATGCTGACCTGAATTAGTTCTGCCGAACGCGGCCATCTTGGTAGATCCCTGAAGTATATTATGATGGGGAGACTACCAGCTGGTATTTAACAGAAGGTTTGAACGCGCCAGCCCAAGTTGAATTTTGTTGTGCATCTGAGATGCAATTTCAGGAAAAAGTGCAGAGCGGTTTTCCGTTCGGAATTGCGTAGAAACAAAGGCCGTAGCGTTTCCGCGATTCGAAGAGAAGCGGAAACGCTCCAGCTTGAGCCGGCGTCGTCCCATGAGCGCCTACTTGCGATAGGAATGGCCCTCGGCGTCGAAGAGATGCAGCTTCTGCCGGTCGGCGGCAAAGCGCATCTTCTGGCCGCGGTGGATATCGGCGATACCGGGAATTTTCACGATGATCGGCTCGCCATCGACCAGGCCTTCGATATAGAGCTGCGTCACTTCGCCAAGCGCCTCGACGATGGAGACCTCGCCTTCGAAGAGATAGTCGTCACCGGTCGCAAGACGAAGATCTTCCGGGCGCACGCCGAAGCTCGCAGTCCTGCCTTTTTCGGAGGCTGCCGTCGGCACGTCGAGCGTCACCGACTTGCCGCCGGTCAGCGTCACGGTCGTCGTCGCACCGGTTTCGGTCACAGTAGCGGGGATGATGTTCATGGCCGGCGAGCCGATGAACTTGGCGACGAACAGGTTGGCCGGGCGCTCGTAGAGTTCGAGGGGAGCTCCGACCTGTTCCACGCGGCCGGCCGACAGCACGACGATACGGTCGGCAAGCGTCATGGCTTCCACCTGGTCGTGGGTGACGTAGATCATCGTCGTCTCGGGCATGGAATCGCTGAGTTTGGCAATCTCGATACGGGTCGCGACGCGCAGGGCGGCATCGAGATTCGACAGCGGTTCGTCGAAGAGGAAGACCTTGGGGTTGCGGCAGATGGCGCGGCCGATGGCGACACGCTGCCGCTGACCACCCGAAAGCGCCTTGGGCAGGCGTTCCAGATATTGGGTGAGCTGCAGACTTGCTGCGGCAGCACGCACGCGGCGGTCGATCTCCTGCTTGCTTTCGCCGGCGATGCGCATGCCGAAGGCCATGTTGTCGTAGACCGTCATATGCGGGTAGAGCGCGTAGGACTGGAAGACCATGGCGATGCCGCGCCGTGACGGCGGTACCTCGTTCACCTTCTGCCCGGCAATCATCATGTCGCCCGAGGTGATGCTTTCCAGCCCGGCGATCATGCGCAGCAAGGTGGATTTGCCGCAGCCGGACGGACCGACGAAGACGATGAATTCGCCCTCGTTGATCTCCAGATCGATGCCGTGCAGCACATGCACGCTGCCGTAGGATTTCTTGATATCCTTCAGAACAAGTCCCGTCATTATGCTCCCTCCTCCCAAAGGTCAGGCAAGATGCGCGAAGTAAGCGCCCCAGGCCGGAATATCGATCTTGTTGCCGTAGTTGTTGCTGGCGAAGCCGTGTCCCGTCAACGCCTGCCAGTTCCCATCAGGCAGGACCACCATCGCTTCGACCGGGCTCATGTTGAAGGCACAAAGAATGGTCTCGCCAGCGTAAGCGCGGCTGTAGATGAGTACGTCGCCCTGCGGCTCCGAAAACGCGATCTCGCCCTTGGCGAAGGCCGGATGCTGTTTGCGAAAGGCGAGGAAGCGGCGGTACTGCTCCAACACCGAAGTTTCGTCACCCTGCTGGACGCTGACAGCGCGCAGGATATGTTCGACCGGCACCGGCAGCCAGGGCTTGACGGTGGAAAAGCCGCCCTGCGTAACCTGGCTGTCCCAGACCATCGGCGTGCGGCAGCCATCGCGGCCCTTGAACTCCGGCCAGAACTGGATGCCGTAGGGATCCTGCAGATCCTGATAGGCGAGATCGGCTTCCGTGAGCGCCAGTTCCTCGCCCTGATAGAGGCAGACCGAACCGCGCAGCGTCAGCAGCAGCGCCGCATAAAGCTTGGCGAAGGCATCGCGGTCGGCGACCAGATTGCCCCAGCGGCTGACATGGCGCACGACATCATGATTGGAGAAGGCCCAGCAGGCCCAGCCTTCGGGAGCGGCGGCGGCGAAATCCTTCATGACTTCTTCGACGCGATCCGGCGACAGGGCGTCCGGCGCGAGGAATTCGAAGGCGTAGCACATGTGCATCTTGTCGCCGCCGGAGGTGTATTCGCCGACGATCTCGAGACCGCGCTGGCTGTCACCCACTTCGCCGACGGCGGCGATCGCCGGATATTCGTCAAGCACCGCGCGGAAACGCTTCAGGAATTCCAGGTTCTCGGGCCGGTTCTTGTCGTAGAGATGCTCCTGGAAATTATAGGGATTGACCGCCGGGGCAGTGGAGGCGTTGCGGCGCGCGGGCTCCAGCGCCGGGTTGTCGCGCAGCTCCTTGTCGTGGAAGTAGAAGTTGATCGTATCGAGGCGGAAGCCATCGACGCCGCGGTCGAGCCAGAAACGCACGACATCCAGCAAGCGCTCCTGCACTTCGGGATTATGCAGGTTCATATCCGGCTGCGAGGTCAGGAAGTTGTGCAGGTAGTATTGCATGCGGGTCGGATCCCACGCCCAGGCCGAGCCGCCGAAGATCGACAGCCAGTTGCTGGGCGGCGTGCCATCCGGCTTGGCATCGGCCCAGACATACCAGTCAGCCTTGGGATTATTCTTGCTCGAACGGCTTTCGACGAACCACGGATGACGATCCGAGCTGTGCGACAGCACCAGATCGATCATCACCTTGATGCCGAGACGATGGGCCTCCGTCACCATCGCATCGAAATCGGCGAGCGAGCCGAAGATCGGATCGACGTCCTCGTAATCGGAGACGTCATAGCCGAAATCGCGCATCGGCGAGGTGAAGAACGGCGAAATCCAGATTGCATCGACACCGAGCGCTGCGACATGCGGCAGACGGACGGCGATACCCTTGAGATCGCCGATGCCGTCGCCGTTGGAGTCCTGATAGGAACGCGGATAGATCTGATAGATCACGGCGCCGCGCCACCAGTCCTTGTCAACTTCCGAATCCGATTGAGGAGCAATGCTCATGCTGAATGGGTCCTGTGTGAGTCTGTGTTTTGGATCAGCCCCCCTTCACCGACCCGGCGAGCAGACCGCGCACGAGATAGCGCTGCAAACCGAAGAAGACGAGGAGCGGAATAAGGATGGTGACGAAGGCCGACGCCGTCAGGATTTCCCAGTTGCCGCCGCGCGAGCCGAGCAGCGCGTTGAGGGCGGCGGTCAGGACCAGGTGGTCCTTATCGGTGCCGAGGAACACCATGGCGATCAGAAGGTCATTCCAGACCCAGAGGAACTGGAAGATCGCGAAGGAGGCCAGCGCCGGGAAGGATAGCGGCAGGATGATCTTGACGAAGATATCGAAATCGCTTGCGCCGTCGACGCGGGCGGATTCGATGATCTCCTTCGGCAGGCCGGCAATGTAATTGCGCAGGAGATAGATGGCGAGCGGCAGACCGAAGGCCGTATGCGCCAGCCAAATGCCGGGATAGGTCTTCGACGGCACGCCGAACAACTGGCCGATCTCGTTATAGATGCGCAAAAGCGGGATCAGCGACATCTGCAGCGGCACGACGATGAGGCCGACGACGAGCGCGATCAGGATCGCGCGGCCCGGAAACTCCATCCAGGCAAGCGCATAGGCGGCGAAGGCGGCGATCAGGATCGGGATGACGGTCGCGGGGATCGTCACCGTCAGCGAATTGATGAAGGACTGGCCGATACCCTCCCCGCCGAGCACGTTGCGATAGTTGTCGAGCGTGAATTGCGGCGGTGTGGCAACAGTCAAGTAGACCCGCTTGGCGCGCGCATCGGCTTCAAACGGGCCACTCTTCTGATAGCGGTAGCTGCCGTCGGCATCGATGGTCAGCGTTTCGCCGTTCTCCAGTTGAGCAGGCGAGCCAGCCTTGTAGGCTGCCGGCTCCTGCACGCGCAGACCGAAGGACTGGATCTTGCCGCCGCCTTCCACATTGAGCCTACCTGCGATGACGAAATTCGCGCCGTCCGGCTTTGCCTTGTCCGGACCGTCGAGACGTGCGGCCGTCGTGCGCGAGGAGCCGGCAAACGCCGTCCACCAACCGGACGCGACGATCTGGTCCCTGTCGCGCAGTGCGGTCACGAAGATGCCGAGCGTCGGCAAAAGCCAGATGATGACGATGAGCAGCACCGCGGCATGAACGAAGATGCGGGCGGGACCGATACGACCGAGATTTCCAACCATGTCAGCGCCCCTTCGTCTCAGCGTTTGCGCGGCGGATGTTCCAGATCATGATCGGCGTGACCGCAACCATGATGACGAGCGCGATGACGGCGCTTCGGCCGCTGTCGCCGCCGCCGCGGAACATCCAATTGAACATCAGGTTGGCAAGCACCATCGTGTTCCACTGACCATTGGTCATCGTGAGAACGATATCGAAAACCTTGAGGACGAGGATGGTGATGGTGGTCCAGACGGTGGCGATCGTGCCCCAGACCTGCGGCACCATGATCTTCCAGAAGATCTGCCAGCCATTGGCGCCGTCGATGACGGCGGCTTCGATGGTTTCTTCGGGAATGCCGCGCAATGCAGCCGAGAGGATGACCATGGCAAAACCGGTCTGAATCCAGATCAGCATCACCATCAGGAAGAAATTGTTCCAGAACGGAATGGTGATCCAGACTTCCGGCGTACCGCCGAAAAGCTGGACGACGGCGTTCAGAAGACCGATCTGCGTATCGGTGCCGCCGCGATATTCGTAGATGAATTTCCAGATGACCGAGGCGCCGACGAAGGAAATCGCCATTGGCATGAAGATGACCGCCTTGGCGATATTGCCCCACCAGATGCGGTCGGTCATGACGGCGATGACCAGGCCGAAGAGGGTGCAGGCGGCCGGCACGACGGCGAGCCAGAGGATGTTGTTGAAAATCGACTGGCGGAATTCGGTGTCGTTGAGCGCCCACAGGTAATTGGCACCGCCGACGAACTTATTGCCGTCCGGTCCATAGAAGGACAGGATGAAGGTCGCCACGACAGGATAGACGAGATAGACGACCAGCAGGAACAACGCCGGGCCTAAAAACAGCCAGGGGCGGATCAGACCGCGGCGTCGAAGGTTGACGGCTGCCTGATGGACGTCGTCTCCCTCCCTTGCCGGAAAGATCAAGTCCAAGAGCTTGTTGGAGAACCAGAAATAAGCGGCGCAAATGGCAACGCCGAATATCATGGCGCCAATCGCCGATACGATCTGCGAAAACATCCATTCCCTCCCCGAATTTACCTGCTTGAGTCCACCAGCCCGGCATCGGCCGCGCATAAGGGCGCGCCGTTGGATATTATTTGGCGCCGCCGGCTTTGACCGGCGGCGCTGGACTATGATGTCTTACTTGATGGCATCCCAGGACTTCTGAACCCCGTCGGTAACATCCTGAGCGGACTTGCCGCCGACGAAGTCCACCATGCCGGTCCAGAACGAACCGGCGCCGATCTTGCCCGGCATCAAGTCGGAACCGTCGAAGCGGAAGGTGGTCGCCGAGGTCAGGGTCTCGCCTTCCTTGCGCAGCGTGTCGTTGGCATAAGCTGCGGTATTGACGGCCTTGTATGGCGTCAGGAAGCCGGACTGCGCCATCCAGACCTCCTGGGCGATCGGCGTCTGCAGGAACTGGATGAAGGCACGGGCAGCCTTCGAATCCTTGGTGATGGCCGCCAGCGTGCCAGCGCCGAGAACCGGCTTGCCGAGTTCAGGATGCGCGGCGAAGGGCGGGAAGTAGAAGAAGTCCGCATCCTGGCCAAGCTTGGTGCCTTCCGGGAAGAAGGATGGGATGAAGGATGCCTGCTTGTGCATGTAGCACTTCGGCGGGACGGTGAAGAGGCCCTTCGGGCTGTCGCGGAAGTCCGTCGAGGCGACGGCCGCGACGCCACCGGCGACATATTTCGCGTTCTTGGCGAACTTCCCGAACTCCTCGACCACCGAGACGACCTTCGGATCGTTGAACTTCAACGTATTGTCGACCCAATGATCATAGTCCTGCGGCGTGTTCATGCGCAGCATCAGGTCTTCGACCCAGTCGGTCGCCGGCCAGCCGGTCGCACCGCCAGAACCGAGGCCGATGCACCAGGGCGTGCCGCCATCCTTGACGATCTGGTCGGAAAGCTTGAGCAGGTCCTCCATCGTCGTCGGAACCTTGTAACCGGCTTCTTCGAAGTTCTCCGGCACATACCAGACCAATGACTTCAGGTCGGCCTTGTAAGGGAAGGCATAGAAGGCATCCTTGCCGTCCTTGCCCTTATAGGTGCCGTAGCCGACCCAGCTGTCGCCGGCGCCGTAGTTCGTCTTGACCCAGCTCGCGAGATCATCGCCGAGTGGTGTCAGATAACCCTTGCTGGCAAGATTGGCGAGAAGGCCTGGCTGCGGGAGGATAGCGACGTTCGGCGGCGAACCGGCCTGCGTGTCGATGACGATCTGCTGCTCGTAATTTTCCGAGGACGAATACTTGGCATTCACGCCGGTCGCTTCGGTGAAGTAGTTGAGGACGCTCGTGAAGAGAGCTTCGTCTTCGCCGCGCCAGGGGCCGAAGATGGTCAGAGTCTCGCCCCTCAGGTCGGCATGCGCCGATTTAAACTCGTCGTAGCTTTTCCAGTTGAACTTGGAGTCCTGGCCGGGCTGGAATTTCAGATCGGCCGCCATCGCCGTACCGGCCGCCAAGGCGGCTAGAGCGACGGTCATCAAAAACATCTTTTTCATGCGGTTGTCCTCCCAAATAACGAAACCCATGAGCCGAGGCACAATTTGTGCCATCGCGCCCATTCCTCAAAGCGCTTTGGCTACCTCTCTCATCCATTGAGCGCAGGGAAAAGTCAAGCTCTTTTCAAATTTCGGCTAATATTCACAGACTATCTCGCGTTGCAGCATAAAATAGGCAGAGATATTTTGCTATTTATCTTGTCTCGAACGCATCGCCTGCTACATATTAAAAGCGCTTTGGATGCCAGCGATATTCGGGAGGTGTGCTGGCAACTGAGCAGTCGGGAATTGGAGGAGCCGAAATTCGTGAATCTCAAGCAGCTATCGCAAATGCTCGGGCTGTCGCAGACGACAGTCAGCCGGGCATTGAACGGATATCCGGAGGTTAATCGCGAGACTCGCGAGCGTGTTCTCAAAGCGGTTCGGGAAACCGGCTATCGGCCCAATAAGGCAGCGCAAAGACTTGCGACCGGCAAGGCGGGCTCGATCGGCTTGGTCATGCCGACATCGCCCGGCAACTCCTCGGACGTGCATTTCTCAGAGTTCCTGACCGGTCTCGGCGAGGAGGCCCTGCGGCACGACTTCCATTTCGTGCTGACGCCTGCGGATCCGAATGACGAAGTCGGCGCGTTGCGACGGCTGGCGGCCAGCGGCAATGTCGACGCGCTCTTCGTCAATTACATGCGCGGCCACGATCCACGTCTGGAAATGCTGAAGACGCTGTCCATGCCTTTTCTCGTGCACGGACGCTCGATCGGCTCCGAGCCGGACTATCCCTTTCTCGACCTCGACAATGAAGCCGCCTTCTACGACGCCACGAAACTGTTGCTGCAGCTTGGACATCGGCGCTTCGCCCTGTTGAACGGCCCGATCTATTTTGATTTCGCCATTCGCCGGAAAAACGGTATGGAAGCTGCCCTTGCAGAGCGCGGCCTTATGCTCGACGAGGCCTGCACCAGCCACACACCGATGACCGACGAACAGGGCCTGCTCGCCATGGAGCGCATCCTGCAGATGGAAAAGGAAAGGCGTCCGACTGCGGTGCTCTGCTCCAGTACCGTTCTGGCGCTCGGCGCCGTTCGCGCCATCAATCAGGCGAGGCTCAAGCTGGGTGAGGATATTTCGATCATCGCCCATGACGACGTGCTGACGCTTTTGAAGCCGGAAAGCTTCACCGTGCCGCTGACGACGACCCGCTCGTCGCTGCGCGCGGCGGGCGTGCGCATAGCCGAACGGCTGATCGGCGAAATCAAGCATACGGAGACGTTTCCGGCGCAGGAATTGTGGAAGGCCGAACTGATCGTGCGCGCCTCGACCGGCGTTGCGCCGGCCGACTGACACCTGGCTTCAAGCGTGTCGCGATCTTTCAGATTCACGCCGTGGTCGTTATCGCAAATCGCGGCACACTTTGCGCGGCTTGCTCTCAAAACTTCGGCGGCTTCTTACCCGCGGCGCGATGGGCAGCGATGACGGTATTGGCCATCAGCATGGCGATCGTCATCGGTCCGACACCGCCCGGAACCGGCGTGATGGCGGCAGCGACTTCGGAGGCTTCACCATAGGCGACATCCCCCACCAGCCGGCTCTTGCCCTCGCCCCGCTCCGGGGCCGCGATCCGGTTGATGCCGACATCGATGACGGTGGCGCCGGGCTTGATCCAGTCGGCCTTGACCATCTCCGGACGGCCGACGGCCGCCACCAGAATATCGGCACCCCTCGCGACCGAAGCCAGATCCTTCGTGCGCGAATGCGCCGTCGTGACCGTCGCATTGGCAGAAAGCAGCAATTGCGCCATCGGCTTGCCGAACAGGTTGGAGCGGCCGATGACGACGGCATTGAGACCCGACAGGTCCTCGCCGTGGATCGAACGCACCAGCAGCATGGCGCCGGCCGGCGTGCACGAGATCAGCCCGGTTTCGAGATCACCGGTCGCAAGCTTGCCGGCATTGACCACATGCAGGCCATCGACATCCTTTTCCGGCTTGATCGACTGGATGATCGCATCGGAGTTCAGATGCTTCGGCAGCGGCAGCTGCACGAGAATGCCGTGGATGGACGGATCGTCGTTCAGCGAGGCCACGAGCCTTGCCAGTTCTTCCTGCGTCGTCTCGGCCGGCAGCGTGTACTGGACCGACTTGAAGCCGCATTCCCTAGCCATCTTGCTCTTGGAGTTCACATAGGCGTGGCTGGCCGGATCGTCGCCGACGATGACGACGGCAAGCCCGGTCTTCACACCGGCCTCCGCTTCAAGCCCAGCCGCCGCAGCCTTCACGGCCTCGATCACCGAAGCGGCCGCTTGTTTCCCGTCGATCACTGTCGTCACGCTCGTCTCCCGATCATGAATTCGCTGGCAATCTACAGACCATCGGCCCGGCATAATTGCCTGCTAACGCCCTATGGTGTCTGAAAGCGGTAATTGCAAGGGAAAACGATGGGAGATCAGCCGCGGTCCTGATTCCTGCGCACCGCGTAGGTCTCGACCTTGGCACGCAGGGATGCAAGTTCCTGCTGAATGCGGCCCCACTCGTCCGCAAGGTCGAGCCGGCCTGCGATTTCGGGGGTAGCCGGCAGCGGCTCAGCCGCGATAGCGGGCAAAGGCGGAAGCGATGTGTCGCTATCCTGATGGAAAGAAGGAAGGGCTGGCATGACGCTATCGTCAGCCACATGGCCTTCCGCGGCTTCGGCACCGCTCAGCCACTTGCGCAGGAACACCGCGCCAAGTGCCATGCCGAGGGCGGCCAGGAAACCGATTGCCTGATTGCTCGCGAGATGATCATCCAGCGGGAGAGCCGATGCGACGGCGTGCGAGATCAGCGTCAGCGGCTGTTTGGCTTCCGGCACCGACAGAGCGGCATTCTGCTGATCGGCCTCAAAGCGGCTCTGCGCGACGGCCACGGCTTCCTGCAATTGCCCAAGGCGGATGACGTCGACATCGATGCTCTTCTGGCTGAGGCCCGTCATCTCAGCCGAAAGAGCCGTCTGCTTTTCGAGGGCCGCCTTCACATCGGCGTCGCTGCTGACGACGAGCCGCTGCAGTTGGCTGCGGATGTCGGCGGCAAGATCATCGACCGTCGCCTGCTGCGCAAGCAAGCGGGGATGGCGTGGACCAAGCTGCGTCGAAAGCTGTGAAAGCTGGGTCCTGGCGGCACTATAGCGGCTGCGCAGATCATCGAGGCCGGCGGATGCGACATCGCCCGACAAGGCGCCACTCAGCACGGAGGCCGGCGTGGCCGACCTGACCGATGCAAGGCGAGATTTGGCCGCGCGCAAGGCCAGCCCGGCTGCCTTTATTTCGCCGTCCAACAGCTGACGCTGCTGCTGGAGCGCCAACGCCGCCGCGATCTTGTCCTCGCCATAATGCGTCTTGAACTCGGCCAGGGCCGCCGATGCGCGATCGAATTCCTTGCGGCTGCGGTCGGCTGCCGTCTCGACCTCGAGCGACGTGCCAGCGGCCTTTGCGACGGCGGCATCATAGAGGGTGGCGACAGCGAGGCGATTGGCAATATCGGCCGATCTGGTGGGATCGCCGCTGGTCACGGTCAAGCGCAGCAGACCCGTCTGGCCATCGATGCCGACAGCGATGCCCTTGCGGAGAGCCGCCTGGGCGCGCGAGGGCGCATCGGATGCGTTGCCGTTGCCGGACAGGAGCTCGACGGCAATGCCGAGAGCACCCGCCCGGCTGCCGGTAAATTCCGGATCGCGATCGAGCTTCATCCTGGCGACGACATCGGACAGCACGGACGGTGCGACAGCACGTTTCGCTGCGACGTCCAGCAACGTCCGGCGGCCGCTGCCCTCGCCTTCCGCATGCAGAACTGCCTGCGACATATAGAGCGGCGGCGGTGCGAGCAGCGTCGGGACAGCCGCGCCCGCCAAGGCGGTTGCAATGATGAAACCGAGAGAGCGGACACCGAGAGACCAGCGACCGATGCGCGGCCTATGCTCGGCCAGATCGGGGATCGCAGTCTGCGGAGAGAGTTCCGGCATGCCTTCGAGCAGGTCGGGCACGAATTCCAGCAGATCGGGCACGGGCTCCGATGCTGGCTCCCGCATTTGTTGGGGCTCCGCGCGGCGGAACGGCGGAATGCTTTGGGGGTACCCGGCAGGCCGATGGTCCGGCGACCCCGCCTCCACCGATCCCCTTCGTCCCGAGACCGGATAAGGATGGCCATCCAGCGCCCTGCGCAGGATGGCGCGCAGCTCCGCATCGCGCGGATCGTCGGAATTAGCCGCTTGCAGATGGGCTGTACGGCGCAAGCTATCGTCGCCCCGAGAAGGAGAAACATGCCGGCCCGATCCGCGCGATACCTCGAAGGTTTCCGCATCGTCTCGGTAGAATCCGGGCCTGGCTTTGCTTTCAAACATGGCGGGCTATCTCGCGCACGTGGTCGGAGACCAATGCAATGGTTAACCCACTCTAAACTTTCATGCCAAAGAAAGAGTTAACGCCGCGTCCGCGAATAGGCGAGCGCTCGGCATTATGGGATGGCCCGCCCTTTCACCCAGCATCGAGTACAATGCTGATATCGGGAAAGGGAAAGGACCAACCAATGTCTATTGCTATTCTTGGAATTGATTTGGGCAAGAACTCCTGCAGCGTGGTCGGCGTCGATGCGGCGGGAGCTGTGGTCGTTCGTCGAACAATGCGTCGACAGACGCTGATCGACTATGTTGTGAAGCTTCCTGCTTGTGTGGTTGCGATGGAAGCATGCTGCGGCGCGCATCATCTCGGTCGGCGGTTTGCGGAACAGGGTCACGAGATCCGTTTGATGTCGCCGGAATACGTTCGTCCGTATATCAAGGCTCAGAAGAACGATGACCGCGATGCCGAGGGGATCGCTGAAGCCGCCTCACGGCCGACAATGCGCTTCGTTGATCTCAAGAGCCAGGAGCAATTAGATATTCAGACGTTACATCGGGTACGTTCACGCCTTGTCGCGGAAAGAACAAACCTTCTCAACCAGATGCGGGCGATCCTACTTGAGCGTGGGCTAATTTTCCCTGCCGGCAGGCTGAAGTTTGAGCATGAGCTTGATCAAATGCTTTCCGAGCGCAATGAGACACTGTCGCCGCGCATGCAAGATCTCATCGGCGGCCTACGTGCAGAATGGAAGGAGCTCGACAAAAAAATTGGAGCACTGAATCGCGAGTTCGTTCAGTTGGCTCGGAATGACGCTGCCGCGCATCGTTTAACCTTGATCCCAGGTATAGGCGTTCTCAACGCCACAGCCCTAATCGCCGCGGTAGGCGATGCTAGCAGCTTTGCTAAAGCGCGAGATCTCGGCTCCTGGCTTGGATTGGTGCCGAGACAATACAGCACCGGCGGTAAACCTCGCCT